>CAMFHE010000036.1 GCA_945952045.1 uncultured Rhizobium sp. | reverse complement strand
AGCCCCGATCTTCCAGGTCGCCGACTACGGCCTCGTCGCAGACCTCTTCGAAGCCTTGCCGGAATTGCAGAAGACTTTGTAAGCCAAGTTCTGCCGCGTTTTTTGCAGTCGCGAATAAAAACTGGAAAAAATCGCGTCAGCGGACTATCAATCATGCCGGGTCGGGGGTTCGATCCGGCATTTTCATGTGCGAGGACGGCGTGGGCATCGCCAAAGGGGTAGATAGGCTAATGATCAAGAATATCGGGATAATCGGCGCGGGACAGATGGGTTGCGGCATCGCACATGTCTCGGCGTCCGCCGGATACAAGGTTCATATCTACGACGTCTCCCAGGACCGCATCGATGCCGGTCTCGCCACCATCAACGGCAACCTTGCCCGCCAGGTCAGCCACGAAAAGATGACCGAAGAGCAGCGCAACGCCGCGCTGGCGCTGATTTCCGGCTCGACTGACACCAACGACCTCGCGCCCATGGATCTGGTGATCGAGGCCGCGACCGAAGACGAATCGGTCAAGCGCAAGATCTATGCGCAGATCTGCCCGGTTCTGAAGCCGGAGGCGATTCTTGCCACCAACACCTCGTCTCTGTCGATCACGCGGCTTGCCGCCGCCACCGACCGCCCTGAGCGTTTCATGGGCATCCACTTCATGAATCCGGTGCCGGTGATGAAGCTCGTGGAACTGGTGCGCGGAATCGCCACCGACGAGCCGACCTTCACCGCCGCCAAGGCCTATGTCGATACGCTCGACAAGACGATCACCGTCGCCGAAGATTTTCCGGCCTTCATCGTCAACCGCATCCTGCTGCCGATGATCAACGAGGCGATCTATACGCTTTATGAAGGCGTCGGCACGGTCGAGGCGATCGACACCGCCATGCGGCTCGGCGCCAACCATCCGATGGGCCCGTTGCAGCTTGCCGATTTTATCGGCCTCGACACCTGCCTGTCGATCATGCAGGTGCTGCATGACGGCCTTGCCGACAGCAAGTATCGCCCCTGTCCGCTGCTGGTCAAATATGTCGAGGCCGGCTGGCTCGGCCGCAAATCCGGCCGAGGCTTCTACGACTACCGCGGCGAAAAGCCGGTTCCGACGCGCTAAGACTATCCCGCTCAGGTGAGCGGGATCATCACCGCCTTGCGATAGGCCGGGCGCTCGGTCAGGCGCTCGTACCACGCCTTCAGGGCGGGCAGGTCGGCCCGCTCGATATCAAGCCCGAACCAGCCATAGGCGACAACGCCCAGCGGGATATCGCCGATACCGAAATTTTCACCGGACAGCCAGGGTTGGCGGGCCAGCGCGGCATCGGCAATCGCCAGCACCTTGTTGCAGGCGACAATGCCCGCCTCGATCTTTGCCGGATCACGCTCGCCCGGCGGCGTGCGCACCAGGCCCCAGAAGACATCGGCAAAGGGCTTGACCACCCCGCCCAGCGTCCAGTCCATCCATTTTTCCGCAGAGGCCTGCGCTGCGGGATCGTCGAGACGCAGCGTCCCCGCACCGTATTTCGCCGCGAGATAGCGGACGATGACGTTGGATTCCCAAAGAACCAGATCGCCGTCTTCGAGCACGGGCACGAGGCCGTTCGGATTGAGGGCGCGGAATTCCGGCTCGTTGACCACGCCGAAGACGCCGCCGGCCTCGATCCGCTCATAGGCGAGGCCGAGCTCCTCGGCGCACCACAGCGCCTTCTTGACATTGGTCGAATTGGTGCGACCCCAGATTTTCAAAACCATCGTCTTCTCCATGAGACCCTGTCAGGTTCTAAGCTCTTTGTTTTCGTTTGTCTTTTCTGGAAAACCGGTTGCTCCTTTTCCCTGACAAACTCTAAACCGGATCGTTCTTGCCCTGCACGGCCTGCACCAGCGTCTTGGCATCCTCGCTGTCCCAGGCGGCAGGGCCGTTCATGGCGCCGACGAGACAACCCTTGGCGTCCAGCAGCAGTGTCACCGGCAGCCCGAAGGCCAGGCCTTCCTTCTTCAGGTCGTTGAAAACGCCCATGCTGGGATCATGATAGAGTTTCAGCGCATCGACGCCGGTCTCGCTGAGGAAGGCTTTCGGCTTTTCGTTGTCGCCGGTATCGATATTGACCGCCACCACCTCGAAATCCTTGCCGCCCTTGGCCTTCTGCAAGGCGTTCAGCGCCGGCATTTCCTCGCGGCAGGGCACGCACCACGTCGCCCAGAGATTGAGCAGCACCGTCTTGCCGGCGAAATCGGCAAGCCTGATATCCTTGCCGTCGCCATCCTTGAACGCGAGCTGTTCGAGTTTGCGCGGCTCGGAAACCGGCGCCATCGCCGCTACCTGTCCCTTGGCGGCGGAGGAGAGCGCGGCGGCCACGGTCCTGGCGGCATCGCACTGGCCGCTGGCAGCCGTTTGCGCCTCGCCATTGCCAGACCCCATGCGCTTCACGTATACCGCACCCGCACCCGCGACGATGCCGGCCACGGCGGCGATCGCGATCAGTTTGGCAGAGGGAAACCGGAACGGGTTTTGGGCTGTCATTTCATTCTCCAGGATGGGCATCGCATGGCTGACGGCACTCAGGACACCAAATCCTCCAACCAGATGTGGGGCGGGCGTTTCGCTTCTGGGCCGGACGCGATCATGGAGGAGATAAATGCCTCGATCGGTTTCGACAAGAAGCTGTTTGCCCAGGATATCCGTGGCTCCATCGCCCATGCGACAATGCTGGCGCATCAAGGCATTATCGCCGAAGAAGACAAGACAAAAATAGTTGAAGGGCTGGAGGCCATCCGGACCGAGATCGAAAGCGGCAATTTCGAATTCTCCCGCCGCCTCGAGGACATCCACATGAATGTCGAGGCCCGGCTCGCCACCCTGATCGGCACCGCCGCCGGCCGGCTGCATACCGCCCGCTCGCGCAACGACCAGGTGGCCGTCGATTTCCGCCTCTGGGTCAAGGAAGAGTTGCAAAGGACCGACCGCGCGCTGACCGGCCTGATCGAGGCCTTCCTCGACCGCGCCGAAGAGCATGCCGAAACCGTCATGCCCGGCTTCACCCATCTGCAGACCGCCCAGCCGGTGACCTTCGGCCATCACTGCATGGCCTATGTCGAAATGTTCGGCCGCGACCGCCAGCGCGTGCGCCACGCCATCGAGCATCTCGACCAGAACCCGCTGGGGGCGGCCGCCCTTGCCGGCACCGGCTTCCCCATCGACCGCCACATGACGGCGCGCGCGCTCGGCTTCCGCGAGCCGACCCGCAATTCCATCGATACGGTTTCGGATCGCGACTTCGCGCTGGAATTTCTGGCCGTCGCCTCGATTGCGGCGACGCATCTGTCGCGTCTCGCCGAAGAAATCGTCATCTGGTCGACGCCGCAATTCGGCTTCATCCGCCTGTCGGATGCGTTTTCGACCGGCTCCTCGATCATGCCGCAGAAGAAGAACCCGGATGCCGCCGAGCTGGTGCGCGCCAAGACCGGCCGTATCAACGGCTCGCTGATCGCGCTGCTGACTGTCATGAAGGGCCTGCCGCTCGCTTATTCCAAGGACATGCAGGAAGACAAGGAACAGGTGTTCGACGCCGCCGAAAGCCTGGAACTGGCGATTGCCGCCATGACCGGCATGATGCGCGACATGACCATCCGCACCGACCGCATGAAGGCGGCCGCTGGTTCCGGCTATTCTACCGCGACCGACCTCGCCGACTGGCTGGTGCGCGAGGCGGGCCTGCCCTTCCGCGACGCCCACCATGTCACCGGCCGCGCCGTGGCGCTGGCCGAAAGCAAGGGCTGCGAACTGGCGGACCTTTCGCTGGAAGAGCTGCAGTCGATCCATCCCGACGTCAAGGCCGGCATCTTCGACGTGCTGACCGTGGAAGCCTCGGTCGCCAGCCGCAAGAGCTTTGGCGGCACGGCACCTTCCCAGGTGCGCGAACAGATCGCCTGGTGGCGCACGGCTCTGTGATCGCCCATATTTGACACTCAACAAGCCGGCCAAACTTCGCTAAGAAGGGCCGGCTCTTCCATTGTTAAAGAGGAATTCCTGCCGATGACCTTGCGATCTCTCATCAGCGTGACGATGGCGCTCAGTGTCGTCGCCCTGGCTGCCGCCGGATGCGGACGCCGCGGCGATCTCGATCCGCCGAGCACCCCGGTGGAGATGCAGAACAAACGCAGCAACACCGCCGCCCCCAAGGTCGAAGACAAGCGCTTCATCCTAGACCCCCTGCTCTGAAGGTTTTCCTCCCGTGAATCACTTCGAATATCGCGACGGCGTTCTCTACGCGGAAGGCGTGCCGATCCCCGAGATCGCAAGGGAAGTCGGCACCCCCTTCTATTGCTATTCCACCGCAACGCTGGAGCGCCATTACAAGGTGTTCGCCGCGGCCTTTTCCGATGTCGATTCGCTCGTCTGCTACGCGATGAAGGCGAATTCGAACCAGGCGGTGCTGAAGACGCTCGCCCGGCTCGGCGCGGGCGTCGACGTCGTGTCCGAAGGCGAACTGCGACGGGCGCTGGCCGCCGGTGTTCCCGCCAGCCGCATCATGTTCTCCGGCGTCGGCAAGACGCCGCGCGAGATGGATGCCGCGCTCGAAGCCGGTATCTACTGCTTCAACGTCGAATCCGAGCCCGAGTTGGAAATTCTCAACCAGCGCGCCGTCAAGGCAGGAAAGCGCGCGCCGGTCTCCTTCCGCATCAACCCGGATGTCGATGCCCGCACGCATGCGAAAATCTCGACCGGCAAGAAGGAAAACAAGTTCGGCATTTCCTGGGAGCGTGCCCGCGCCGTCTATGCCCATGCCGCCACTTTGCCCGGCATCCATGTCACCGGCATCGATATGCATATCGGCAGCCAGATCACCGAGCTGCAACCCTTCGCCGATGCCTTCCGCCTGCTGAAGGATCTGGTCTCGACGCTGCGCGCCGATGGCCATGCGATCGATCACGTCGATATCGGCGGCGGTCTCGGCATTCCCTACAAGGACGACAATAGCCCGCCGCCACTGCCCGACGCCTATGCCGAGACGGTCAAGAACCAGCTGCGCGGCCTCAATTGCAAGCTGATCACCGAGCCCGGTCGCCTGATTGTCGGCAATGCCGGCATTCTCGTCACCGAGGTCATCTATGTGAAGGATGGCGGCGAGAAATCCTTTGTCATCGTCGATGCGGCGATGAACGACCTGATCCGCCCCACGCTTTATGAGGCCTATCACGAGATCCGCCCGGTCGTGCTTTCTGCGGCGAATGCGCCGCGCATCCGCGCCGATGTCGTCGGCCCTGTCTGCGAGACGGGCGATTATCTGGCGCTCGACCGCGAGATGGCACAGCCGAAGCCGGGCGAGTTGATCGCCGTCGGTTCGGCTGGCGCCTATGGCGCGGTGCAGGCCGGCACCTATAACAGCCGGTTGCTGGTGCCCGAAGTTCTGGTCAGCGGCGATCGTTTCCACGTGGTGCGACCGCGTTCGACCTACGAAGAATTGATCGGTCTCGATTCCGTTCCGGCCTGGCTTGGCTGAACCATTGCCGTTCGCGGTCGCGAAAAAGTGACCGCGAACGGCTGCTTGCCCTCGTCTTCGCCACAAAGGCTGCTATCCTGAACGGGATATGGTCGCGCGCCACGAACGGCGTCGCACGACAAGCCGGACCGGGAGGCTCGCAATCAGGAGACAGGCCGCATGACCCCACCCCGCCATGACCTGACGGGCGCGTTTGCAACCGGTTCGCCGCTGGCGCGCCGGGTGGCGTTCAAGCGTCTGCTTGCGCGGCTGGTGTTGCTGGCCGAACAGATCCTGCCTCGCACGCTCGCGCCGCTGTCGATTGCCGCCCTGTTCGTGTCCTTCGCCTGGTTCGGCCTGTTTCGCATGGCGCCCGACCTGTTGCGCTGGCCGGCGGTATTCCTGTTCACCTTCGCATTCCTGGCGTCGCTTTTGCCGTTGACACGGCTGCGCTGGCCGAAATCGGTCGAGGCGGATCGGCTGCTGGAAGAGCGCAACGGCCTGACCCATCAGCCGGTTTCGGTGCAGGGCGATCAGCTGGCGGTCGAATCACCCTTTGCCCGTGCGCTCTGGCGCGAACATCAGACACGCATGGCCGAGCGGATCGCCAGCCTCGACGCCGGCTTGCCGCAACCTGATATCGCCCGCCACGACAGGCTGGCGCTGCGCACTTTGCCGGCGCTGCTGCTCGTCACCGCCTTCGCCTATTCGCTCTCAAACAATGGCGGTACGCTGAGCGATTCCGTCGCCGAACGCGTCGTGGCCGATACAAGGCCGGACCTGCGTGTCGATGCGTGGATCACCCCCCCGGCCTATACTGGCCGCGCACCGCTTTACCTCACCGGCCAGAACGCCGCCCTCGACGTCGTCGAAGTGCCGCAATTCTCCAACGTCACCATCCGCGTCACCGGCGGCGACGGCCAGGAAAAGGTCACCTTCCGCTCCGACGAAAGCCTTCAGGAAACCGAAGTACCGCTGGAGCAGGCGGAGAGCCCGGCGAAGGACAAGGCCACGACGACGGCCGAGGCTCCAAAGACCGACACCGCAGCCGCATCCGAGACGGCGAAACCCGCAGGCGTCAGCAACCGCGCCATGAAACTGGCCGAAAGCGGCGTGCTTTCGGTTGGCGGTCGCGAATGGGCGCTGAACGTCATTCCCGACAAGGGGCCGGAAATCGCTTTCAACGGCACCCCGCGCCGCTCCGTCAACGGCGCGCTGGAGATCGCCTTCACCGCCAAGGACGATTACGGCGTTCAGGAAGCCCATGCCGAAATCGTGCCGCTGGAGGGCGCCGAGACCGACGCGGTGCCGCTCTATCCGCTGCCGGAATACAAGCTCGACCTGCCGCGCCGCAATGCACGCGAGGTCAAGGGCACGACCAGCCGCAACCTCACCGAACATCCGCTCTCGGGCAAACGCGTGCGCATCACCCTTGTCGCCACGGATGCCAGCGGCCAGACCGGTCGCAGCCAGCCGCATGAGATGATCATGCCGGCGCGCAATTTCTTCGAGCCGCTGGCCGCAGCCGTCGCCGAAGAGCGCCAGACCTTCGCGCTCGACGTGCGCAAGCTGCCCGACGCCATCGCGCTCAACGAGGCGCTGACCCTGCGCGCCGACGAGACCATTCCCAACCTCACCCATTACCTGCTGATCGAATCGGCGCTGGCGCGCATGAAGCTCGCTTTCAACGAAGAGACGCTGAAGGACACCGCCGATTACCTCTGGCAGATTGCACTCGGCATCGAGGACGGCGACCTGTCGCTCGCCGAACGCAAGCTGCGCGACGCCCAGCAGGCGCTTTCCGAAGCCCTGGACCGCAACGCTTCGGATGCCGAAATCAAGAAGCTGATGGACGAACTGCGCCAGGCGATGCAGGAATACATGAATGCGCTGGCCCAACAGCAGAACCCCAACGGCCAGCAGCAGGCGCAATCGCCCAAGAACGTGCTGCGCCAGCAGGATCTGCAGGCGATGCTCGACCAGCTGGAAAACCTCGCCCGCTCCGGCAATCGCGAGGCCGCGCAAAAGCTCCTGTCGGAAATGCAGCGGATGATGAACAACCTTCAGGCCGGTCGCCGCCCGCAAGGGCAGCAGCAGGACAACAGCCCGATGCGCCAGCAGATCGACCGGCTGGGCGAGATCCTGCGCGACCAGCAGAAGCTGATGGAAGAGACCTTCAAGCTCGATCAGGCGTTGCGCGACCGCATGCAGCGCGGCGATTTCGGCGAGGACGGGGAGTTCCTCGACCGCCCGCAGGATCAGCAGCAACAGCAGCAGCAAGGCCAGCAGGGTAATAACCAGCAGCAGCAAAAGCTCGACCAGATGACCGAGGAGCAACTGCGCGAGGCGTTGAAGCAGTTGCGCGCCCAGCAGGACGGCCTCGGAAAGAAGCTGCAGGAATTGCAGAAGGGCCTCAAGGAACTCGGCATGCAGCCCGGCGAAGGTTTTGGCGAGGCCGGGCGTGAAATGAAGGGCGCCGGAGAGGCGCTCGGCAAGAGTCAGGGCGATCAGGCCGTCCAGGGCCAGGGCAAGGCGCTGGAAGCGCTGCGCAAGGGCGCCCAGGACATGATGAACCAGATGATGCAGGCGCAGCAGGGGCAAGGCCAGGGTCAGGGCCAGTCCGAAGGCTCCGCCGGCAACGAGCGCAATGGCCGCGACCCCTTGGGCCGCATGCGTCGCGCCGACGGCCCCGATTTTGGCGACCAGGTCAAGGTGCCCGACGAGATCGACGTCCAGCGCGCCCGCGAGATCCTCGACGAAATCCGCCGCCGCCTCGGCAACAATCCCGGCGCCGATTACGAGCGCCGCTATCTCGAACGTCTGCTCGACCTGCAATGAAAAAGGCGGTCACAAGGGCCGCCTTTATGATTTCGGTGTGAAGTCAGATCCTACGCCGCCAGGGCGTGCGCAACCGCCTTGCGGATATCCGGCAGGGCGAAGGGCTTCGAGACGACGTCGACGATCTTTTCCATCAGGTCGTCGGCGCGTTCGCGCTGCTCGGCATAGCCGGTCATCAGCAGGATCTTCATGCCGGGATAGGCCGATGCCGCCTTGTGTGCCAGTTCGATACCATCCATGACCGGCATGCGAATATCTGAGAGCAGCAGGTCGAACCCGCCTTCCTGCAGTCGCTCCAGCCCTTCGGCGCCATCGGCCGCTTCATAAGTCTCGTGGCCGTCGAGGCGCAATGCCCGGGCAACGAAACTGCGCAGCGAATCCTCGTCTTCCGTGATCAGAATTCTCGCCATCGCCATGCTCCGTCTGTTGTCTTCCGTTCGGGAAGGAGATCACCAGAGTTTCGTATGCGATCGGTAAACAGACGGGGACGGGACGCGAGACGTGGTTAACAAGGTCTGTCGGGCATACCGCACAAAATCATGCATCGATCCTGTAAATTGCGGCATGCGGGATCAAGAGTGGCAATCAGCCTTCGGCTTCTCCTGTAACGACGCCGACGAAAGGAAGTTCCCGAAAAGCGTATGCGACGTCCATTCCATAACCGACGACGAAGTAGTCGGGGCATTCGAAACCGACATAATCGGCCTCCAGCTTTTCCTGACGCTTGACGCTCTTGTCGAGCAGCACGGCGATGGTCACGTTGCGGGCGCCGCGCTCGTAAAGCAGTTCCTTGGCGAACAGCAGCGTGCGGCCGGATTCGAGGATGTCGTCGATGAGCAGCACATCGCGATCCTTCACCGCGCTGTCGATGTCCTTGACGATGCGCACGCCCTTGGAGACCGTGCCGGTTCCGTAGCTGGACAGGGTGATGAATTCGACTTCCGGCTCCAGGCCGACATCGTGAAGCGCGCGGATGAGGTCGGCGGCGAAGATGAAGGAACCCTTCAGAACCGCGATGACCAGAAGATCCTTGGTCGGGCCGGCAGCGATATCGCTGGCCATGCTGCGGTTGCGCTCGGCGATCTGCTCGGCGGTGAAAAGGGGCTCGATATTTTTACCGCGGACGACGGGCATGGGCAGGAAACTCCAATTGTGTCTCGAGAGCCTTCCGGCGAGACGCGCTCGCCTCCGATGCTTTCGGTTTTATGTCGTCCCCGATACCATATCCTCAAGGGCGAGCGACAGCCGCCGTGGTGAATGAAAGCCTGATTTGCGGATCTTTTCCCCCGGGATGCGGCAAACGCGCCGCAAATCCGCGGCTGTGGCCGCTGAACATGGCGGTCACCGGTGGCGCGATGATGGTGCTCGCCACCATCCGCTCGCCGGACACCAGGTCGGCGCGGATATCGGGAACGGCCACGGTGCCGCTGGAGCGGTTCTCGACGATGCCGCGCACCACCAGAACCTTCATGCCGCCGGATTCCTCCATGGTCATTGTAATATGCGAGATGTCGAGCGGGTTTTCGATGCCCGGTCCCGGAGCGCTTGCCCCGGCAATGCCGGCGAGACCGCCGGCCAGCGCGAAGACCGCGACCGCCATCAGCGCGACGACGGCGGAAAACGAGCGTTCCGACAGACGGCGAAGGCCCTGCTCCGCCCGGGCGACGATTCCGGTCAGCATCGCAACATGATCGGCAAGCTTCGCGCCACCCTGCTGCTGCATGATGCGCGGACGGTTGTCGTTGGAACGGGACGCCGGGCGAAAACCGCCCTCGCCACGCACCACGACGAAATCGGCGTCGACCACGTCGGCGCTGCGCAGGCGGCGCTGGGGCGCGGCCGGGCGCGGCTTCGGCTCGGGAGGAAGAAGGTCGTAGGCCCTGTTGCCTTGCTGACGGGATCGAAATGTCGCCATGGTTTCGTGCTCTCCACCCACATGGTCCAAACTGCCAATGCGGCCGGGGCAACCCCTGAGCGGCATTGAATCGAATCCCCTCAGTCGTAAACCGGAATGGTTAACGCTTCGGAAACGGGCCCGGCGCAGCCTGCCGGCGGCATCGGTCTTTACCGTCCGTTAACCCTGTTGCTTAAGATATGGATGGCGGATAAGCGCGTGAAACGAACGGGAACGCTCCTTGATTCACTTTGAGAATGTCGGCTTGCGATATGGCATGGGACCGGAAATCCTCCGTGATCTCACTTTCGACATTCCGGCAAAATCCTTCCAGTTCCTGACCGGCCCCTCCGGCGCCGGCAAGACGACGCTGCTGCGCCTGCTGTTTACCTCGCTCAAACCAACGCGCGGCATCATTCGCATGTTTGACCGCGACCTTGCCGGCATTCCACGCGGCGAATTGCCGATGATGCGCCGCCGCGTCGGCATCGTCTTCCAGGATTTCCGCCTGCTCGATCACCTGACGACCTATGAGAACGTGGCGCTGCCATTGCGCGTGCGCGGCAAGGACGAATCGACCTACAAGACCGACGTGCTGGAACTCCTCAAATGGGTCGGCCTTGGCGAACGCATCAACGTTCTGCCGCCGGTACTGTCGGGCGGCGAGAAGCAGCGCGCGGCCATTGCGCGTGCCCTCATCGACCGGCCGGAGATCCTGCTCGCCGACGAGCCGACCGGCAATGTCGATCCGCCGATGGCCCAGCGCCTGCTCAACCTGTTTTTGGAACTCAACCGGCTCGGTACGGCGGTGGTCATCGCCACCCACGATCTCGGCCTGATGGACCAGCTCGATGCGCGGCGCATGATCCTCACCGAAGGGCGGCTCGACATCTATGAATAGGCCGCGCCCCAAGAACGCCGCTGCCGGCCGCAAACAGCCCCAAGGCGGTGGTGAAGCCGTTCCTCAGGCGCCGGTCCGCCGGCCGCCGATGCGCGTGCGTCCGACCGCGCCGATCGTGCCGCCCTCCAATATCCAGGGCAATGCACTGATGGTGGTCATCGCCATCATGTCCTTCCTCGCCTGCCTGACGCTCGGCGGCGTCTCGATGGTGCGGGCCACCGCCGCAAGCTGGCAGAGCCAGATCTCGCGCGAGGTCACCGTCCAGATCAAGCCGGAGGAAGGCCTCGACATGGACGCGGCGCTGGCGAAAGCCCGCGATCTGGCGCTGACCTTCGTCGGCACCAAGGACGCGCAGGTCATGGACGATCAAGCGACCGCCCGCCTTCTGGAACCCTGGCTCGGAACCGGGCTCAATCTCGACGAACTGCCGGTGCCGCGCCTGATCGTCGTCACCATCGACGAGAGCAATCCGCCGGATTTCGATTCGATGCGGGCGCAGTTGCAGAAGGAGGTGCCGCAGGCCTTCCTCGACGACCACCGCACCTGGGTCGACCGTCTCGTGTCGATGGCGCACACGACCGTGATGATCGGCATCGCCATCCTGGCGCTGGTTTTCGCCGCCATGGTGCTGACGGTGGTGTTTGCGACGCGCGGCGCGCTGTCTGGCAATCGCCATATCGTCGAGGTGCTGCATTTCGTCGGCGCGGAGGCGAGTTTCATCGCCCGCGAGTTCCAGAAGCACTTCCTGAAAATCAGCCTCAAGGGCTCGGCTGCCGGAGGCACGCTGGCGGCCCTGTGTTTTGCGGCCGCCAATCTCTGGCAGAGCCGCACGCTGGCGACGCCGCAGACCGACCAGGCGACCGCCCTTTTCGGCACCTTCACCATCGGCTGGGGCGGCTATCTCGGCATCTTCGCCACCATGCTGATCATCGCGCTCCTGACCACCGTCACCGCGCGCCTGACCGTGATGCGCACCATCGACGAGATCGACCAGGTGCGTTCCGATCCGTTGCGGATGGATTATCTGCCGGATTGATCGCATAACGACCTGTTCCTTGCCGCATTCTGCCGGTATCGAAGAATCATGACCATGAGCCCGCGCAACAGCGAATTCGACACATCGCAAGCCACAGCCGACGGCCGCAAGCCGACGCGGCGCGGCCCGTTGCGCCGTCTTGCCCGGGCGCTCGGCTTCGCCGCCGTCATTGCCTGCGCCTGCTTCTTCGCCGGCTTCCTGTGGTTCGCGGACTGGGTGACGACGCTGACGCCGCCCGCCGACCCCAAGGCGGACGCCATCGTCGTGCTGACCGGGGGCTCACAGCGCATCGACCAGGCGGTGGAGCTGCTGCGCAGCGGCGCCGGCGCGCGGCTGTTGATCTCGGGCGTCCATCCCACCACATCGCGCAATCAGCTCCGCAGGCTGACCGGCAGTTCCGACGAACTGTTCCGCTGCTGCGTCGATATCGGCTATGACGCGCTCGATACGATCGGCAATGCCAACGAAACGGTGCACTGGATCCACGAGCGCGGCTACAGGCGCGTGCTGGTGGTCACCAACAACTACCACATGCCGCGCAGCCTGTTCGAGCTGCGCCGCGTCGCACCCGAAACCGAATTCGTGCCCTATCCGGTGGTGCGCTCCGATCTGAAAGCAAAGAACTGGTTTGCCGACCCGGACATCCTGCGCGCTCTGCTGTTCGAATACGGCAAGATCGTCGCCGCTTCCGCCCGCGACGTGCTGGGCTTCGGCAATCGCACCGGGTTGCGGGGCGTCGAAGCCGGCATGGCGGCAACGTCCACAAAACCGTGAGCCGCCCGGACTTTGCGTCCTGCCCAAATTTCGTGTATCGGCCAATGGAACATTTCCAGTAAAGTGTGTCGCGGTTTTCCATCCGGAAACGCCGGACATAAACACAGGGCATTTTCGCGTCAGTGGAAACAGCCAGACCCGCCTGCACGAGACCCCGCCTCATGATCCGCCTGCGATCCACCCTGTTCAATACGCTTTTCTATGCCAACCTGATCCTCAGAATGCTCGTTCTGACGCCGATCTATTTCCTGTTGCCGCGTAAAATGGCCTATTCGATCCCGAAGGCCTGGGCGCGATCGAGCAACTGGCTGTTCGCCAAGGTCAACGACACGCATTTCGAGATCGAAGGGCTGGAAAACATTCCCAAAAGCGGCGGCTATATTCTCGCACCGAAACACCAGTCCTTCTGGGACACCTATGCGCTGCTGCCCTGGCTGAACGATCCGGTCTACATCCTCAAGCGGGAACTGATGTGGATTCCGCTGTTCGGCTGGTATCTGTGGAAGCAGCGGATGATCCCGGTCAATCGCGGCGCACGCGGCAAGGTGATGCTGGAGGTGCTGAAACGCACCCGCATCGAGATGGCCGCCGGCCGCCAGCTGATCATCTATCCCGAGGGCACGCGCCGCCCGCCGGGCGCGGCTCCGGAATACAAATACGGCATCGCCCGCATGTATCGCGATCTTGGCGTGCCCGTCGTGCCGGTCGCCATGCATCCCGGCCTGTTCTGGCCGCGCCGCCAGACGATGCGTTATCCCGGCCACTTCAAGGTGCGCATCCTTCCCGCCATCCAGCCGGGACTGGAGCCCGACGTCTTCTTCAAGACGCTGGTCGAGGAAACCGAAAAGGCGAGCGACGAATTGCTGATCGAGACCGCGCGCAACAATCCGCATGTGCCGCTGCCGCCGACGGCGGTGCAGAGGCTGAACGAGCTTCAGGTAAAAATTTAAGCCGGAGCCCGAAGGCGACGCACCTCGGATGCGACGCTTTCCAGCCAGTGATCGCGGATGCCGATCTCGCGCAGATGATCCACGGTGTTGAACACATAGGCGTCGTTCGGCCCGGAGCGGCCGACGGCCGTGTCCACGACAGCCGCCGCCTCCAGCACATCCAGCCCGCCGGCATACTGATTATGGGCGCGGTCGCAGATATAGGTCAGGGCCTGCACCCTGCGGCGATCAGGCAACATCACCGGCAGCGTCCGCTCCAGATAGACATTGGTGACCAGCTCGCGCTCGCGCAGATAATCGACGACCTGATCGAACTTTGCCAGTTCCACGCGAAACGCCATGCCACGGCATGAACCGCCGCGATCCAGGCCCAGCACCAGCCCCGGCTTTTCCTCCGTGCCGCGATGCACCCAGGAGCGCACGCACAAGGCCCGGCGATAGCCGTTCAACGTCGCGACCGCCCGTTCCACGTAATCGAAACCGGGATTCCACATCAGGGATCCGTAGCCAAAGACCCAAAATTCGTCCATATCGCCAGTCACATCAGCACTCGGAAAAAGGGAGCAGGTCCCGCGATTCGCACATTGCGCACCTGCTTCGCAATCGAAAACACCATTGGAGAACAGGATGGCAGCGTCAAGCGCAACCGGGAAAAGCACCGTCTCGAAAAAGGTGACCATCCTCGGCGTCTGTGTCGTCGTCGCCATCGCGCTCTATACCGGCGGCTGGTATTTCGCCGCCGAAAAGATCAAGGAAAAGACGCTGGCGCTGATCGCCGGCGGACCGGATGCACCCGTCACCGCCACCTGCCGCGATGCCGAGATGCGCGGCTATCCCTTCCGCCTCGGGCTGTTCTGCTCGGGCGTCAATGTCGACGATCATCGCAACGGCGTCTCGGCAAGCTTCGGCGCGCTGCGTTCGGCGGCGCAGGTCTACGATCCGCAGCATATCGTTTGGGAACTGGACCAGCCGGCGACGATCCACAGCAGCGCCGGGCTATCGCTCTCCTCCGAATGGTCGAACCTGCAATCCAGCGTCCAGCTCGATGGCGGAAAGCTGTTGCGCAGCGCGCTGGTCGTCGATGATGCGAAAACCGGTGTTACCCATCCGCTGCTGCCGGATGGCCTGAAGCTGAATGCCAAGCATGGTGAGATGCATCTGCGCCGCAACGGCATGGATCTGGATGCCGCCCTGTCCTTCGATGCGCTGGCCGCCGTTCTCGGCAACGGCCGCACGCTGCCGCCGCTCGATCTGCGCGCCGACGTGACGGTGGTCGATGGCGCGGCCCTGCTGCAAGGCGGCGGCGATCTCGCCGGCCATCAGGCCGAGTTGCGCAAACTCTCCGCCGATCTCGGGCAAGGCCGCACCTTCAATCTCAGCGGCCCGCTCGCGGTCGACGAGGAAGGTTATGTCACGGGGCGGCTGAAGGTGGAGGTAGCAGGCATCGAGCAATGGCGCGCGGCGCTGAAGGCGGCGGCGCCCGAAGCCGACAAGACCGTCGACACCGCCATCAACATGCTTTCCGCGCTTGTCTCCGGCGGCGACACCGTTTCGGTGGATCTGGTCCTGCAAAACGGCAAGGTTCTGGCCGGCGGCTTCATCCCCATCGCCAAAATGCCGCCGCTCTTCCCGCCAAAGCAGTAAAAGGCGGCAGTAAGTTACTTCTTATCCAGCGCGTGGCGACCGAAGTCGGGCGCGTCGACATCCTGGCCCGCCTGAACGATCGAACGGCGGATCGCGCGGGTGCGGGTGAAGAGATCGAACAGCTTGTCGCCCTCGCCCCAGCGGATCGCCCGCTGCAGATAGGCCAGATCCTCGGAAAAGCGCGCCAGCATTTCCAGGATCGCATCCTTGTTGTGCAGGCAGACGTCGCGCCACATGGTTGGGTCGGAGGCGGCGAGACGCGTGAAATCGCGAAAACCCGACGCTGAATATTTGATGACTTCCGATTCCGTGACCGTTTCCAGATCGTCGGCGGTGCCGACGATGTTGTAGGCGATGATGTGCGGCAGGTGCGAGACGATGGCCAGCACCTTGTCGTGATGGGGCGGATCCATCTCGTCGACGCGCGAGCCCAGCGTTTCCCAGAAGGTCTTCAGCTTGGCGAGTGCGACCGGATCGGTGTCCGGCAGCGGCGTCAGAATGCACCAGCGCCCCTCGAACAGACCGGTGAAACCGGCATCGGGGCCGGATTTTTCCGTACCCGCAATCGGGTGGCCGGGAATGAAATGCACATGCGGCGGCATGAACGGCTGCATCTGCGCGATGACCGACGCCTTGGTCGAACCGACATCGGTAACGATGGCGCCGGGCTTCAGGCTGCCGGCGATCTGCTCGGCGACCGTGCCCGATGCGCCGACCGGCACCGAGACGATCACCAGATCGGCATCCTTGACGGCCTCCGCGGCGTCCGCGACATATTCAGTGCCGAGCCCCAATTCTTCGGCACGCTTCAGCGTCTCCGCGCTACGGCTGGACACGACGACATGCTTTGCCAGCCCGAGTGCGGCGATATCGCGGGCAATCGAGCCGCCGATCAGGCCGATGCCGATGAGCGCGACGCGTTCGAACTGGATGCTCATGCCAGAAACTCGCGCAGAGCCTCGATGACGCCGGTATTGGCTTCCTCAGGCCCGACGCTCATGCGCAGGGAATTCTGGAAACCATAGGCGCGCACGGCGCGCAGGATATAGCCGCGCTGGGTCAGGAACTCGTCGGCATCGGCGGCGCGCTTGCCATCGACATCGGGGAAATGGATCAGCACGAAATTGGTGACCGACGGCGTGACCTTCAGCCCCAGCCCTTCGAAGGCATGCGTCAGCTTTTCGATCCATTCGGCGTTGAAGGCGACGGCATTGGCCATGAAGGCCTGGTCGCGGATAGCCGCAGCGCCGGCGGCAATCGCGGGCGCATTGAGGTTGAACGGCCCACGAACGCGGTTCAACGCGTCGATGATGGCGGCCGGCGCATAGACCCAGCCGATGCGCAGCGCGGCCAGCCCATGCACCTTGGAGAAGGTGCGGGTCATCACCACGTTGCGGCTGCCCGAGACCAGTTCGACGCCGGCTTCGTAATCGTTGCGCTTGACGTATTCGGCATAGGCCGCATCCAGCACCAGTATGACATGGCCGGGCAGCGCCGCCTGCAGGCGGCGGATTTCGGTCACCGGAACATAGGTGCCGGTCGGATTGCCGGGATTGGCGATGAACACCATCTTGGTCTTCGGCGTGACGGCGGCGAGGATGGCATCGACATCGACGCGGGCATCCTGCTCCTTGACCGTCACAGGCGTGGCACCCGCCGCCTTGATCTGGATCTTGTAGACGAGAAAACCGTGCTCGGTGATGATGGCCTCGTCGCCGGCGCCGAGATAGGTGTGGCAGAGGAGGCCGAGCAACTCGTCGGAACCGTTGCCGCACAGGATGTTGGCGGCGTTCAGGCCATAGGTCGCGGCAATCGCCTCGCGCAGTTCCATGGCCTGACCGTCCGGGTA
Organism: uncultured Rhizobium sp.; assembly: GCA_945952045.1. Taxonomy (GTDB): domain Bacteria; phylum Pseudomonadota; class Alphaproteobacteria; order Rhizobiales; family Rhizobiaceae; genus Metarhizobium. Next base: position 33,153 of record CAMFHE010000036.1, on the reverse strand, counting down.
GCGCTCAAGCTGCGATGCGGCGTTGCGGAAGGCTTCCAACGCCTTCGGGCTCGGCCCCAGCGGCGTTTCGTTCGAGGAGAGCTTGTAGACGCGAGCCACGCCCGGCGCATGTTCCTTGCCCGGCACATAAGCGGCGATATCCAGAATGCCCGGACGCGGAACTGGCTCATTCATCTCAGTGCTCATCGGCTCGACCTCGCAAGGAACGGACCCAAGGTCCGTTTAAGGAAAACGCCATCGGGATTATCGTCCTCTTTCGCGTTTGTCGAGTACGGCGCATCGACGCAAACGGTCAGCGCCGATGATCATCACACGGGATCGCGGATGCTCGGCACGCCCTTCGGCGCGAGCACGGGCACGAAGACACGCCGCGAGGCGCGCGCCGTCACCGGCAGGCCCTGGTAGAGCCGCTTCTGGGCCTCGACGATAATCACCCCGGAAAAGGCAGGCCACAGCGCCTTGCCCACCCGCTCGAACGCCGTGCGCAGCTTGAGAATCGCGCGAACCCGCGATGGCGGGAAGAACAGCGCTTCCGCCGTCGTGCCGGGGGTAAAATTGGTTTCGCGCAAAAGCTCGGTCAGCTGTCGGCGCGAATAGGGTCGGCCGGAGCCGAAGGGGGTATTGTCCATGCGCGCCCAGACGCCGCGCCGGTTCGGCACGACGATGACGAGGCGTCCGCCCGGCGCCAGCACCCGCCATTGTTCCTTCAGCGTTTCACGCGGATTTTCGGCGAATTCCAGCGAATGCACCATCAGGATGCGGTCGATAGAGGAATCCGGCAGCGGCAATTCCTCGTCGAACACCAGCGCCGTCGAGGACAGTGCCCCGACCGGCCAGTTCACCGCGCCCTGCCCCGCCGGCATGAAGGCGAAGGTGCGCTCCGTCTCTGCCTTGAAACGCTCGAGGAAGGGCACGGCATAGCCGAGCCCCACCAGCCGCTCCTGCGGCAGCTTCTGCCAGAGCGTCGCAAGGCTTGCGGAAATCGCCTGTTCGGCGCGGCGCCCGAGTTCGGAATGATAAAACTGGCGCAGGTCGACAATGTCAGCATACATTGCCTGAATGTTATCAGCGGCCGGATGGACTTCAAGGCCGAAACGCCTACATTTCGGACAACCACCTTTCAGCCCGGATTGAAATGATGAAGCCTTTGCAGATCGACGTCTTCCTTTGCCGCACCGATAATTTCGGCGTTCTCGTGCATGACCCGGAAAGCGGCCTGACGGCCAGCATCGACGCACCCGAAGAGGGCCCGATCGTCGATGCCGCCACCCGCAACGGCTGGAAGCTCACCCATATCCTCACAACGCATCATCATACCGACCATGTCGAGGCCAATCTGGCGCTGAAGGAGCGTTATGGCCTGCAGATCATCGGTCCGCGCGACGAGGCGGTCGCCATTCCCGGGCTCGACAAGGCGGTGAACGATGGCGACAGCTTCGAATTCGGCGACCATACGGTCGATGTCATCCTGACGCCGGGCCACACCGCCGGCCATATCTGCTACCATTTCCCCGACGACAAGCTGCTCTTTGCCGCCGATACGCTGTTTGCGCTGGGTTGCGGGCGGCTGTTCGAGCGGCCGGCGGCCGACATGTGGCATTCGCTGCAGAAACTCGCCGTGCTGCCGGACGAGACGGCGATCTATTTCGGCCATGAATACACGCTGTCCAACGCGCGTTTCGCACTCAGCATCGACCCCGACAATGAAAGGCTGCAGGCGCGCGCCGCCGAAATCGAGGCCGCGCGCGCCGAAGGGCGCTTCACAATTCCGACCATGCTGTGGCTGGAAAAGGAAACCAACCCCTTCCTGCGCGCCGCCGACCCCGCCATCCGCCGCAACCTGCTGATGGAAACGCGCAGCAACGAAGACGTCTTCGCCGAAATCCGCAAACGCAAGGACAATTTCTGATGAGAGCAGAAGAGATCGTCGCCGCGCTGTCCATGCAGCCGCATCCGGAGGGCGGCTGGTATGCGCAGACATTCCGCGATGTCGCCGGCGCGCCGCGCGGCCATTCGACGGCGATCTATTATCTGCTGGAAGCCGGGCAGAAATCCGCCTGGCACCGGGTCACGGACGCGGTCGAGATCTGGCACTATTATGCCGGCGCGCCGCTGACGCTGGAGCGTTCCAATGACGGGCTGATCGTCGAAACCGTCGTTTTGGGTCCGGACATCCTCTCGGGCGAGCGGCCGCAGGCCATCGTGCCGGCCGGCTGGTGGCAGGCTGCGCATTCCAACGGCGCCTTCACGCTGGTCGGCTGCACCGTCTCGCCCGGTTTCGATTTCTCGGTGTTCGAGCTCGCCCCGCCCGGCTGGATGCCGGGACTGCCGTAACCTTCAGCCGCCGCCGAAGCGAACGGCCGAAATCGTCAGCGTCCCGTATTGCGTCGGGATCTTGACATAGACGGGCGCATAGACGTTGACGCCTTCCGCCTTGGCGAACCATATCTCCATGGCCTTGGAACCGCGCAGATAGTCGATATCCTTGCGCCCCTTGCGATAGCCGGATTTGGGGATGTAGCGCACGCCGCAGACCAGCGTATCGCCGGCAAAACCCTTGGTGGAGAACGGTTTTTCGCCCTTGGAGGAGAGAACCAGATCCATGCGCGACTCGCCGTCATAGATCGGCAGGGTCTGCGGGCAGACGCGCGATTTGGCCGGGAAGATCAGGCCGGAAATCGGATCGAGAACGGCGCGCAGATCCCGTGCCGAGACCGGGATCCAGGTGTCGGGATCGCGCTTCGGCTGCGGCCGGATGGCGGTGGAAACGACATTGCCGTTGCGGAAATCCACCTCGTAAAGGCGCTGGCGCTTGCCGTTTGTGTAATCGAGCAGATAATTGTCGGCATGCAGCCGGTCGCGGCCCATGGTGCCGCGCACCGAGGTCTTTGCCGAAATATTCGTCACCAGATCGGCCAGCCCCGCCGACTGGATATCGCCTGATATCGTGTAGCGGCGGCTGTTCATGACTGTCGAGAAGGACGCGCGCGCAATCGGCAGCCCGGCAAGCGCGATGCTGTAATCCGTCCTGTGGCGCTGCTCCGCCGCCCGGCCAGCGGCGGGAAACGCCAGCGCCAGTGCCAAACCCATATAACCGACGGCCTTCAATGCCATGCACCGATTCCTTGAACACGGGACGCAAAATGCGGTATTCCGACCGCTTATAGGCCTTGTGCTAGCCAAAGAAAACAGCAGCTTTTTGACAGAAAGATCACGAAAAGCCAGGTTTGGCTTGACGCGCGCGCCGCCTGTGACTATAGAACCGCGACTTTCCAATCATGGCCAATTGGATTGCCTCGCCGGCATTGCCGGAATGTGGTCTCTCTTTGGCGAAGAAAAACAATAGGTGGTACCATGTCGCGTGTATGCGAATTGACGGGCAAGGGCGTCCAGGTTGGCAACAACGTCAGCCACGCCAACAACAAGACCAAGCGCCGCTTCCTTCCGAATCTGTGCAACGTTACGCTGATCTCCGACGCTCTCGGCCAGCGCTTCCGTCTGCGCGTTTCCGCAGCTGCCCTGCGTTCGGTCGAGCATCGCGGCGGTCTCGACGCATTCCTGCTGAAGGCCCATGAGAACGAACTGAGCATGCGCGCTCGTCTGCTGCGCCGCCAGATCGCCAAGAAGTCGGCTGAAGCCGCTGCTGCCGCTGCCTGATTTCAGGTAGCGTCTCAAAATTCATACGGGCATCAAAGGCTTGCCGGCAACCCCGGACAAGCCTTTTGCTTGTCTGGCGAGAGCGCTGAAACGCTCTCCTTCCGTTCCATCGCAATTCCAGCTACTGGAATTGCCACATCCCTCCAACTGGTGGCATCACCCAGGATAAAAAAATGCTGAAGACACGCTATTTCCTGATCTACACAGTCCTGATGACACTCGTCGTCGTCGCCTCGAATTTCCTCGTGCAGTTTCCGCTGTCGGGAAATCTGTTCGGAATCGCGCTCGGCGATCTCCTGACCTGGGGCGCTTTCACCTATCCCGTCGCCTTCCTGATCACCGACCTGACAAACCGCCAGTTCGGCGCTTCGACCGCCCGCAAGGTGGTTTTCGCCGGTTTCGTCGTCGGCGTGGCGCTTTCCTTCGTCACCGCGCAGCCGCGCATCGCCATCGCCTCGGGTTCGGCCTATCTGCTCGGCCAGCTCCTGGATATCGCCGTGTTCAACCGCCTGCGCCGTCAGGCCTGGTGGCGCGCGCCGCTGTTCGGTTCGCTGATCGGCTCGGCGCTGGATACCGCGATCTTCTTCTCTTTCGCCTTTGCCGCGACCTTCGCGATCTTCGGCCCGAACGATCCCTTCGCGCTCGAAGCCGCGCCCATCCTCGGTGTGCTCTCGGCGGAAGCCCCGCGCTGGATTTCCTGGGCCATCGGCGATTTCTCGGTCAAGCTGCTGGTCGGCCTCATCATGCTGCTGCCCTATGGGGCGCTGATGAGCGTGCTGAAGCCGATGCAGCCCGCCCGCGCAAGCTAACTCTTGGTTTGGCGCATTTCCGGACGGAAAACCGGTATCCACTTTTCCTGGAAATGCTTTAAGCCGTCAAACACTTCAACAAGAGCAGCGGCCAGGGATGGCCGCGCCGCACGGTGATCCGCGGCAAGAGCAGCGGATCGTCGCTCTTTTGCGCGCGCCCCTTCACGGTCGTTGTGGCATTGGTATAGCCGCCCTCGGCGACCAGCCGGCGGATCGGCGCATCGACCGCCCCATGCGGATAGCAGAAAGCCTCGACCGCCCGTCCGCAGATCGCCTCCAGTTCCGCCCGCACATCGACGATCTCGCGCGCCGCCGCATCGGCTGAAATCTCGGTCAGGCGCGGATGGTTGAGCGTATGGGCGCCGACTTCGTGCCCCGCCGCCTGCCAGTCGAGAAGCTCCTTCTCCGACATGCACTCCGCCGCCGGAATGCCCTTGTCCCGATCCCAGACATTCGAGCCGCCGATCTGGCGGGAAACGAAATAATTGGTGGCGGTGAAACCGACATCGGCGAGAACCGGCATCGCGTTGGCATGCACATTGCGAAAGCCGTCGTCGAAGGTGATGCCGACCGCCTTGCCCTGCTTTTCACCCGTCAGATAGGGCATCAGGTCGCGCATCGACATGCCGCGATAGCCGAGCCGCTTCAGCCAGCGCATCTGCGCCGCAAAATCCGCCGTTGGGACCGTCAGGCTGCGCCCCGGCACACCGCGCGGCGGCGGCGGCCCGATCTGGTGATACATCAGGATCGGGAAGCGTCCGCTCATGCTGGTTCGCGATTGAAGAAACGTGAACGCAGGGCGATCCGCGCGCGATATATCGGCCGCAGGATCTCGCGGCGCAACTTCGCCAGCGCCGGCTCGCCCTTGCGATGCAGCGTGGTGCCGCCGAGATCGGCGGAGATTTCGGCAACGACGGAGGGCACGATGGAGCGGGCGAAGACGCCCGTCACCCAAGGCATCTGCATCACGACGTCGATCGGCCGGTCGAAGCGCTCCGTCGCCTTCAGAAGCTTTTGGGCCGCCTGACGACTGACGAGCTGCGCCACCATGCCGAGCGCGATCGTGTCGGGCTTGATGAGGCTTGCATTGCCGTTCACGGCAATCTGCGTGCCGGTCTCAACCGAACGCGGAATCGGAAAACGGATGAAACCCTGCTTGTCGATATGGGCGAGCGCCAGATCGAGCGCCGGCCCGAACCCTTCGGTCGGCCCGGCATCGTCTTCGAGGATCAGCGCCGCATCGAGATTGCGGTCGAGGATGGTCTGCCAGGCGCGGCGATGGGAGAGGAAACAGGCGATTTCCGCCTTGGTCATCGACAGGAAATAGGTCGGGCCATGCAGCCGCCGCGCATAGGGGGCGAAGAGTTCGCCCTCGCTGACCTTGGTCGCATCGACGGCATCGACGACGGTAATCGGCAGCGGCAATTCGGCCTTCAGCCGCTCCACATGCGGCTTTCGCGCCGTCGCCCGCGCCAGATGGATGACCAAAGCCTCAACCGTCATGAGAGTTCCCCGCAGCCCTTCTCCTGCTGTAGAAAGCATCGCCGGGAAATGCACGAACTATTTTTACGCAGGTGATTGAGAAAAGGCTCAGGCCTTGCCGTCGGCTTCCGTGTTCACCGAATGGCGCATGATCAGGGGCATCTGCGCCAGCGTGAACAGGATGGTGATGGGCATCGTGCCCCAGACCTTGAAGTTCACCCAGACGGCATCGGAGAAGTTGCGCCAGACCACTTCGTTGATGATGGCGAGGAACAGGAAGAACACGCCCCAGCGCAAGGTCAGCTTCTTCCAGCCGAGATCGTCGAGCTGGAAGGCGGCGTTGAAGACATAACCCAGCAACGAGCGGCCGAAGAGCAGCCCACCGAGCAGCACGACGCCGAACAGCGTGTTGACGATGGTCGGCTTCATCTTGATGAAGGTGTCGTCCTGCAGCCAGATCGACAGCGAACCGAAGACGAGCACGACGACGCCGGACACGAAGGGCATGATCGGCAGATGCTTGAAGACGATGCGCGAGACGACCAGCGATGTCACCGTCGCCACCATGAACAGGCCGGTCGCCACCAGCAGAGGCCCGCCGAGCGTGGCCAGCGCCGGGAATTTCTGCACCAGCCATTCGCCGCGCAGATTGGCGAAGAAGAAGACGAGCAACGGCCCGAGCTCCAGCGCCAGCTTGAGCATCGGATGCGCCTTTTCGGCGCCGCTGGGGGCATTCTCGCTCTGGATGCCGGACATATGAGGGATCCCCTTGTTCTTCTTGGGAGACCGGCCTTTGCCGCCGATCCATGGCCAATCTGTGACGCTTGCGCTTTAATAAAGTTTTATTGACCGAGCCCGGCAATCGCGCGGGCAAAATCCTGCGCTTCGAAAGGTTCGAGATCCTCGACGCCTTCGCCAACGCCGATGAAATAGACCGGCAGCTTGTGCTTGGCGGAGATGGCGACGAGAATGCCGCCCCGCGCCGTGCCGTCGAGCTTTGTCATGATCAACCCGTTGACGCCGGCGACGTTGCGGAAGATCTCCACCTGGCTCAGCGCATTCTGGCCGGTGGTGGCGTCGAGCGTCTGGAGCACGGTGTGCGGCGCATCGGGATCGAGCTTGCCGAGCACGCGCACAATCTTTTCCAGTTCCGCCATCAGCTCGGCCTTGTTTTGCAAACGCCCGGCCGTGTCGATGATCAGCACGTCACATTTTTTCGCCTTGGCCTGCTCGAAGGCATCGTAAGCGAGACCGGCGGCATCGGCGCCAAGCTTGGTGCCGACAAATTCGGATTTGGTGCGATCCGCCCAGATTTTCAATTGTTCGATGGCGGCAGCGCGAAACGTGTCGCCGGCCGCCAGCATCACCTTCAGCCCGGCGCCGGACAGCTTCGCCGCCAGCTTGCCGATGGTCGTCGTCTTGCCGGTGCCGTTGACGCCGACGACGAGGATGACATGCGGCTTGTGCGACAGGTCGAGTTGCAGCGGCTTGGCGACCGGGGTCAGAACCTTGGTGATTTCGCTCGCCATGATGCGGCCGACATCCTCGCCGGTGACATCCTTGCCGTAGCGCTCCGAAGCCAGCGTATCGGTGACGCGCAGCGCCGTCTCGACGCCGAGATCGGCCTGGATCAGCAGATCCTCCAGATCCTGCAGCGTCTGCTCGTCGAGCTTGCGCTTGGTGAACAGTGCGGCGATCTGGCCCGTCAGCTGCGAGGAGGTGCGCGCCAATCCAAGGCGCAAGCGCTGGAACCAGGAGAGTTTTTCCGGCGGAGCGATGACCACCGGTTCCGGCTCGGCCGCGCCGATGGCAAAACCCTTGGGCAAGGCGACCGGCGTTTCGACGGGCGGCTCTGCGACCTCCGCTAAGGGCGCGCTTTCCTCCACCCCGGCCTCGGCTTCCGCCTCCAGCAGCGAAAGCGGCACGACGCCGACATCCTGCAACGCCTCGACATCCGGCAGCAACGCCGGCTCTTCGTCCTCGACGGTATCGGAGGCGCTGTCGGCGACGGTTTCCGCCGGTTCCTCGAAGACCTCCTCTGCCGGCGGCAGAGCCTCGGCGACAGGTTCGGCCTCGGCAACAGGCGGTTCAGCGACCGGTTCCGGCTCGACTGCCGGGACCATTGCCGGCGTCAGTTCGGGCGTGTCTTTCTCCTCTTCGCGAGGCGCATCCTTGCCGAAGGTAAAGACCCGTTTGATGAAACTGAGAGCCATTTCTATCCCGTCAGGCCGCCTGCGGCCTTTGTACTTGCATGGTGAGGTGCTTGCCATTGTGACCGGTGATGGTGACCGGCACAAGCGCGCGGGGCAAAAGACCTTCGGCGACGACAAGCGTGAAATTTTCGGTATGCGCGAGACCGTTGTTCTCGACAAGGATCGTCTGACGCGTGCCGGCCATGGCGTCGAGATGGGCGGCATAGAGCGCCGCCCCTGTCTCGCGCAGGCGCGCGGCGCGTTCCTTGACCAGCGCCCGATCGAGCTGCGGCATGCGCGCTGCCGGCGTTGCCGGGCGCGGGCTGTAGGGAAAGACATGCAGATGCGCGATCCGCGCCTCTTCCGCCAGACGCCGGGCATTGTCGAACATGTCTTCCGTCTCGGTCGGGAAGCCGGCGATCATGTCGGCGCCGAGGCTGATCTCAGGCCTCAAACGCCGCACCTGCTCGACAAAGGCGAGCGCATCGCCGCGCGAATGCCGCCGCTTCATCCGCTTGAGGATCATATCGTCGCCGTGCTGCAACGAGAGATGCAGATGTGGCATGAAGCGCGGCTCGTCGCCGATCAGATCGAAGAGATGGCTGTCGGCCTCGATGCTGTCGATGGAGGAGAGCCGCAGCCGCCGGATATCGGGCACATGCCTGAGCAGGCTTTTGGCCAGCAGGCCGAGGCTCGGCTCTCCCGGAAGATCCGCGCCGTAGCTGGTGGCGTCGACGCCGGTCAGCACGATTTCGCTATAGCCGCTCTCCACCAGCTTGCGCGCCTGCTCGACCACCGCCCCCATCGGCACGGATCTGGAATTGCCGCGCCCATAGGGGATGACGCAAAAGGTGCAACGGTGATCGCAGCCGTTCTGCACCTGGATGAAGGCGCGCACATGCCCGTCGATATGCTTGACCATTTGCGGCGCGGTGGCGCGCACGCTCATGATGTCGTTGACGCGCAGCTTTTCTTCCGCCGAGACACCGAAATCCGGCAGCGAGCGATAGGAGGTCGCGCGCAGCTTTTCCTCGTTGCCGAGGACGGCATCGACCTCGGGCATCTCCGCGAACATCTCCTTCTCCACCTGCGCGGCGCAGCCGGTGACGATGATGCGGGCATGGGGATTGTCGCGCCGCGCGCGGCGGATCGCCTGGCGCGCCTGACGTACGGCCTCGCCGGTGACCGCGCAGGTATTGACCAGAACGGCATTGTTCAGCCCCGCTTTTTCGGCCTCGGCGCGCATGATCTCGGATTCATAGGTGTTCAGGCGGCAACCGAAGGTGATGACGTCGACGCCGCTCACCGCGCCCCCGCCTCATTCTCCGCCTGCCGGCTCCAGGCGCCGGTCGCCGGATCGAGCATACCCGCCCATTCCCATTCGGCCGGACCGGTCATGACCACATGATCGTCGCGCTCGCGCCATTCGATGTGAAGCGTGCCGCGGTTCGGGCTGCTGGCGACGGTAATGGCGACCTTGCGGCCGGTGCGACCGGTGCGTGCGCCGCTGACGGCGGAGGCGCAGGCGGCCGAGCCGCAGGCGAGCGTCAGACCGGCGCCGCGCTCCCAGGTCCTCGTCGTCATCGCGCCCTCGGACGTCACATGCGCCAGCGTGATATTGGCCTTTTCCGGAAACATCGGATGATTTTCGAGCAGCGGGCCGAAGCGGTGCAGGTCGAACTCCATGGGATCGCGATCCACCCAGAAGACCGCATGCGGATTGCCCATCGACATGGCCGAGGGCGAATGCAGGACGGGATCGTCGATCGGGCCAATCTGCAATTCGATGCGGCTGGTGTCGTGGAATTCTTCCGCCAGCGGAATGCGGTCCCAGGCAAACACCGGCTTGCCCATGTCGACGGAGATCAACCCGTCCTCGTGCTCCTGCGCATTGAGGATGCCGGCGACCGTTTGAAAGGTGAAGGTCTTCTTGCCGGTTTCTGAGGCCAGCGCCTGTACGACGCAGCGTGTGCCGTTGCCGCAGGCCTGCGCCTTTGTGCCGTCGCAATTGATAATGTCGATCCAGGCATCGGTGCCGTCGGCCTTGGGATCGTGGATCGCCATGATCTGGTCGAAGGCGGTCTCGGCCTTGGCGGCAAGCGCGATTGCCGCATCCGGCGTCACGGTGTCACGGCGACCGCGCATATCGACCACAAGGATCTTGTTGCCAAGCCCGTTCATCTTCGCGAATTCGACCGTGTTGCTCATGGGATGATCCACCTTTTCTTGCGGCCTATATGGCGGAAACCTCGGCAAATTACCAGTGGCGGCATCGCCTTCCCCCGCCCTCATCCTCAGGCTGGCATGGGTGGCACGTCGAACACCTGGCCCGGCGAAAGCGCGGGAAAATTTTCCCGCGCAATGCCGTGTTCGTCGAGGGCTGCATGCAGCGCCTCGACCGGCTGGCCGAAACCCTCGTCGGTCAATTGGAACGTACCCCAATGATGGCCAGCGACGAAGGAGGCCCGGCAAAGCCGCATACCCTCCACCGCTTCCTGCGGATTCTGGTGCTGACCGCGCATGAACCAGCGCGGCTCATAGGCGCCGAAGGGCAGCAGCGCCAACCGGAAACCATCATATTTTTCGCCGACGGCGCGATAGTTGATGCCCTCGTGAAAACCGGTATCGCCGATATGATAGATGCGCCCGGCCGGCGTTTCCAGAACGAAGGCCGACCACAGCGCCATGCGCCGGTCGCGCGTGCCGCGCGCCGACCAGTGATGGCAGGGTTCGGCAATGATCCGGATGCCGGAAACGGACGCCGCCTCGCCCCAGTCCAGCACGCGGATGCGCGCATCGGCGATCCGCCGGCGAATGATGACGTCATTGCCGAGCGGCGTGACGATCTCCGGCCGATGCGCCGCATGCAGCGCTGCAAGTGTGACCAGATCCATGTGGTCGTAGTGATTATGCGTCACCAGCACGAGATCGATCGGCGGCAGATCGGCAAAGGCGATGCCCGGCGCGACCACGCGTTTCGGTCCGGCAAAGGAGAACGGGCTGACGCGCTCGGACCAGACGGGATCGGTGAGAATATTGATGCCGGCGACCTGCACCAGCAGCGAGGCATGGCCGACCATGGTGACCCGGATGGCATCGCCATCGATCTTCCGCGCCGGTTTTGCCGGCTTGTGCGGGCTGAGGATCCGCTTCGGCCACGTCATCCGCCCGCCGCCGAATTGCCAGCGCAACACATCGGAAAAGCCGAGCGGCTCGATACCGTCGGGATTGAAAAAACGCGTCCCGTCGAAATGATCCGTCACCGGACCCTGGTAATAGGGATTGCTGCTGCCTGGCATCGTCTTCCCGGTCTGTCGTTGCGTCCACTGGCCCTTGCCATCCAGACATGGGTGACGCACAGACGGAAGACAAGCACCGTGGCGCACTGGGCGAAATTCCGCATTTTCCTTGACTTTGCCCGCATCTTGGGGTTTATCGCCCGCAAATCCGCGACGAGATCAAGACTCGAGCCGCCGACCGGAGCCGTCATAGCACAGGATTCCGGAGGTCCACACCCGACAGCGCGATGCGCCCTCGGGTGCTTTTTGGCTTTGCGTCTTGTTTTTTCGCCGCGACAGACCGACGTTTCCGGCACAACCGGAAACGAAGAAGGAAGAGCTGATGTTTGAGAGCCTGCAGGAGCGCCTTGGGTCCATCCTCAACGGATTGACCGGTCGCGGTGCGCTATCGGAAGCGGATGTCGCAGCTGCGCTCCGCGAGGTTCGCCGCGCGCTGCTGGAAGCCGACGTGGCGCTCGAAGTCGTTCGCTCCTTCACCGATCGCGTCCGTGAAAAGGCCGTCGGCGCCGAAGTCCTGAAGTCGATCAAGCCCGGCCAGATGGTCGTCAAGATCGTCCATGACGAGCTGGTCGAGATGCTGGGCTCGGAAGGCGCGAGCATCGATCTGAACGCACCGGCCCCGGTCGTCATCATGATGGTCGGCCTGCAGGGCTCGGGCAAGACCACCACCTCGGCCAAGATCGCCAACCGGCTGAAGACGCGCGACAAGAAGAAGGTCCTGATGGCCTCGCTCGACACGCGCCGTCCGGCCGCGCAAGAGCAGCTTCGCCAGCTGGGCGTTCAGACGAGCGTCGATACGCTGCCGATCATCGCCGGCCAGTCGCCGACCGATATCGCCGCCCGCGCCGTGCAGGCCGCCAAGCTCGGCGGCCATGACATCGTCATCCTCGACACCGCCGGCCGTACCCATATCGACGAGCCGCTGATGGTCGAAATGGCCGACATCAAGAAGCGCTCGAACCCGCATGAAATCCTGCTGGTCGCCGATAGCCTGACCGGTCAGGACGCCGTCAATCTCGCCCGCAATTTCGACGAGCGCGTCGGCATCACCGGCCTCGTGCTGACCCGCATGGACGGCGACGGCCGAGGCGGCGCGGCGCTGTCGATGCGCGCCGTCACCGGCAAGCCGATCAAGCTGATCGGTGTCGGCGAGCGCATGGGCGAACTGGAGGAATTCCATCCCCGCCGTATCGCCGACCGTATCCTCGGCATGGGCGACATCGTTTCGCTCGTTGAAAAAGCTGCGGAAAATATCGACGCCGAAAAGGCGGCCGCCATGGCCGCCAAGCTGGCCAAGGGCAAGTTCGACCTCAACGATCTCGCCGACCAGATCGGCCAGATGCAGAAGATGGGCGGCATGGGCGGTATCATGGGCATGATGCCGGGCATGAGCGGCATGAAGGACAAGCTGTCCGCCGCCGGCCTCGACGACAAGCTCTTCCGCCGCCAGCTCGCCATCATCTCCTCGATGACCAAGGAAGAGCGCGCCAATCCCGACCTGCTGAAGCATTCGCGTAAAAAACGCATCGCCAGCGGTTCCGGCACCGATGCCGCCGACATCAACAAGCTGCTCAAGATGCATCGCGGCATGGCCGACATGATGAAGATGATGGGCGGTAAGGGCAAAGGCGGCATGATGAAGCAGATGATGGGCGGCCTTGCCGGCAAGATGGGCCTGGGTGGCCTTGGCGGCGGCATGGGCGGCATGCCGGATCTGTCGAAGCTCGATCCGAAGCAGCTCGAAGCCTTGCAGAAGCAGGCGGAAGCGGCCGGCCTCGGCAAGCCGGGCGGCATGCCCGGTCTCGGCGGCGGTGGCCTGCCGGGCCTTGGCGGAAAGCTTCCCGGTCTCGGCGGCTTCCCCGGCCTTCCCGGCCTGCCCAAGAAGAAGTGAGGGGAGAGACAGTCATGATCGATCCGAAGATCAGAGAAGAATTGAGCGGCTATCGCCAGTCGATCGACAATATCGATGCCGCTCTCGTGCATATGCTGGCCGAACGTTTCCGCTGCACCAAGGCGGTCGGTGTTCTCAAGGCCCAGCATGACCTGCCGCCGGCCGACCTGGCGCGCGAGGAATACCAGATCGAACGCCTTCGCCGCCTGGCGAACGACGCCAATCTGGATCCGGATTTCGCCGAGAAGTTCCTGAACTTCATTATCAAGGAAGTCATCCGGCACCATGAAGCCATTGCCGCCGAACACGGTGGCGCAACCGAAAAGACCGCCTGACGGCGGCCTCAACAAGAAACCCAAGGAGTAATCCCATGTCCCTGAAGATTCGTCTCGCCCGCGGCGGTTCCAAGAAGCGTCCTTACTACCACGTCGTCGTTGCCGACGCCCGCTCGCCCCGCGACGGCCGCTTCATCGAGAAGATCGGTTCCTGGAACCCGATGCTCGGCAAGGAAGACGCAAAGCGCGTTGAACTCGACGCCGACCGTATCAAGCATTGGCTCGACAACGGCGCCCAGCCGACCGACCGCGTTCTGCGCTTCCTGAACGAAGCCGGCCTTGCCAAGCGCGACGCCCGCTCCAACCCGGAAAAGGGCAAGCCGGGCAAGAAGGCTCAGGAACGCGCCGCCGAGAAGGCCCAGAAGGCTGCCGACGCCGCCGCTGCTGCCGAATAAGGCATCGTCTTTTTGTGAATTCGAACGGGCGGCATCGACGATGCCGCCCGTTTTCGTTTCCATTTGCGTCCGGTTCGGCATAATAAGCCCCGAAATCGCTGGAGAGGTTCGACAAGATGACCAAGCTTGAAAATCCCGTCCTGATGGCGACGGTCGGCGCAGCGCAAGGATTGCGCGGCGAAGTGCGCGTCAAGACGTTCACCGCCGATCCGACGGCGCTCGGCGATTACGGCAACCTGCACAGCCTCGACGGGCGCACTTTCGAGATCCTCGATATCCGCGAGGCCAAGACCGTGGCGATCGTCCGCTTCCGTGGCATCAACGATCGCAATGCGGCCGAAGCCCTGAACGGCCTCGAACTCTATATCGAACGCGACAACCTGCCCGACGACGAACTGGAAGACGACGAGTTCTTCTATGCCGATCTCGAAGGGCTGGAAGCCATCGATGCCGAGGGCAAGAGCTACGGCACCGTCAGCGCCATCTTCGATTTCGGCGCCGGCGACCTGCTGGAGTTGAAAGGCCCGGGCCGCCGCCCGGTGTTGATCCCGTTTTCGGAAAAAGCCGTACTGGAAATCGACCTCGAAGGCGGCACGCTGCTGATCGATCCGGCCGCCGCCGGGCTGATCGAGGAGCCGGATGACGGCAAGCCCTGACCCGATGACCGAGACACCTGCAAAGCAGCCGTTCACCGCGACCGTGCTGACGCTCTATCCTGAAATGTTTCCCGGCCATCTCGGCCACTCGCTGGCCGGCAAGGCGCTTGCGCGCGACGACTGGCGGCTGAAGACGGTGCAGATCCGCGATTTCGCCACCGACCGCCACCGTACGGTGGACGACACGCCGGCCGGCGGCGGCGCTGGCATGGTGCTGAAGCCGGACGTGCTTGCCCGCGCCATCGACAGCGTTTCGGCAAACGACGGCCGTCCCCGGCTGCTGATGAGCCCCCGCGGAAAACCGCTGACGCAGGAGAAGGTGCGCGAACTGGCCAGCGGCGACGGCGTCGTCATCGTCTGCGGCCGCTTCGAAGGCGTCGATCAGCGCGTCATCGATGCGCGCGGCCTCGAAGAAGTGTCGATCGGCGACTATATCCTCTCCGGCGGCGAGCCGGCCGCCTCGATCCTGCTCGACGCCATCGTGCGAATCCTGCCGGGCGTCATGGGCAACGATCTCTCCGGCGTCCATGAAAGCTTCGAGGGCGGCCTGCTCGAACATCCGCACTATACGCGGCCGCAGTCGTTCGAGGATCGCGACATCCCGGCCGTGCTGACCTCCGGCAACCATGCCGCCATCGCCCGCTGGCGCGAGGAGGAGGCGCGGCGTCTGACCGCCGAGCGCAGGCCCGATCTTCTGACGCCCACGGCAACAAAAACGCCACCAAAGGGGTGACAAGCGGGCATGGCTGGTGTATAGGCCCGCTCGGAATTCGGGGTTTCCCCGTCGACCCGCAATCAAAGGACATGCGAACCCGCCACGCTCCCGCAAGGAGCAGCTCCCAAGGCATAGACCCAAGGAACCGGCGCTCTGGCTGTTCGAGAAGAACTGAAAAGGTTGAACCCAATGAACATCATCCAGCAGCTTGAGGCCGAACAGGCCGCCAAGATCGAAGCCCAGCGCAAGCTCCCGGAATTTTCCGCCGGCGATACGCTGCGCGTCAACGTGAAGGTTGTCGAAGGCAACCGTACCCGCGTTCAGGCCTATGAAGGCGTCTGCATCGCCCGTTCGGGCGGCGGCATCAACGAGAGCTTCACCGTTCGCAAGATCTCCTATGGCGAAGGCGTCGAGCGCGTATTCCCGATCTACTCGCCGCTGGTCGAAAGCGTCGAAGTCGTTCGTCGCGGTAAGGTCCGTCGCGCCAAGCTTTATTACCTGCGCGACCGTCGCGGCAAGTCTGCCCGTATCGTTGAAGACACCGGCGTTCGCGCCCGCAAGCTCAACGACGCCGAGCGCGCCGCTGCTGCCCAGGAAAAGGCTCGCATCGAAGCCGAGAAGATTGCTGCCGCACAGGCTCTGGCCGCTGAAAAGGCCGCCGCCGAAGCCGCTGCTGCTGCAGAAGCTGCCGCCGCAGAAGCTGCAAAGAGCGAATAAGCTTTTCGCACGCATATCTTTCGAAAGGCGGTCCTTCGGGGCCGCCTTTTTTGTTGCGGCCCTGTCGGGTTGAAAAGAAACGTTTTTCTCCCATCGGCGGATAGGAGCGTCACCGCATTTCATATTTGCCGTAAAGGCGATCTTCCCCGCCTTGCATCGCCCTCCTGAAGTGTGCCACTTAATTCACAAGCCACACTTCAGGAGAATTCCATGACGTCCAGACGCACGTTTCTCGCCGCCCTGACCGCCCTCGTGCTCGCCCCTGTCGCGAGCTTTGCCGCCAGCCTGCCGGACCTCGGCGGCCGCACTGTCGTCGTCGTCACCGAAAACGCCTATCCGCCGCTCCAGTTCGTCGATCCGAAGACCGGCGAGGCCAAGGGTTGGGAATACGACGCGATGAACGAGATCGCCAAGCGCCTGAACTTCAAGGTCGAATACCAGAACACCTCCTGGGACGCGATGATCCAGTCCGTCTCCGACAATCAGTACAACATCGGCATGACCGGCATCACCATCAAGGACGAGCGCAAGGAGAAGGTCGATTTCTCCGATCCCTACATGCGTTCGGAGCAGTTCATGCTGGTGCGCGGCGATGAAAAGCGCTTCACCGACGCCAAGACCTTCGGCGCATTCAAGGAAGGCCTGATCGGCGCCCAGCCGGGCACCTCGCCCTTCTACACGGCCGTCTACTCGATCCTCGACGGCAACGAGCAGAACCCACGCATCAAGCTGATGGAAACGTTCGGCGCCACCGTGCAGGCCCTCAAGGCCGGCGACGTCGACGTCGTGCTGACCGACAGCGTCGCGGCGCAAGGCTATGTCGATTCCTCCAATGGCGGCCTGAAGGTCATCGGCGGCCCGCTCGGCACCGAGGATTTCGGCTTCATCTTCCCCAAGGGCTCCGATCTGGTGGCGCCGATCAATGCCGCGATTGCATCGCTGAAGGCTGACGGCACCATCGACGCGCTCAACAAGAAGTGGTTCCTCGACTACAAGATGGGCCAATGAGCCCTTCCGTTCTCTTATTTGGGAAAGCCATTTTCTAATGGCTTTCCAGACCCTGCCCTCCAGGGAAAAGAGCGGCTTTCCCTGGTGGCTGGCGGCGCTCGGCATCATCGCCTTGGCGCTGGCTGGCGTCATCGCCGTCAATGGCGTCTTTAGCCAGGTCTTCGTCACGGTATCCAAGGGTATCGGCGTGACGGTGTTCGTCACGTTGGTGGCCTATGCGCTTGCCATGATGCTTGGCCTTGCGATCGCCCTGCTCGGCCTGTCCGATACGCGGGCCTTGCGCGAAATCGCCCGCTTCTATGTCGAGGTGATCCGCGGCATCCCGATGCTGGTGCTGCTGTTCTATATCGCCTTCGTCGGCGCGCCAGGCTTTGTGGCGCTCTACAATGCGGTGATGAGCCCGGTGATTTCGTTCGGCCTTGCCGACGCGCTGCAGGTCCGCGACGTCCCGCTGATCTGGCGGGCGATCTTTGCGCTGACCATCGGCTATTCCGCCTTCATCGCCGAAATTTTCCGCGCCGGCATTCAATCGGTCGATACGGGCCAGATAGAGGCGGCAAAGGCGCTGGGCCTCAGCCGCGTCCAGCGCTTTCGCCTGGTGGTGTTTCCGCAGGCGCTGCGGGTCGTCTTTCCGCCGCTGTCGAACGATTTCGTGGCGATGGTCAAGGATTCGTCGCTGGTCTCCGTGCTCGGCGTCGCAGACATCACCCAGATGGGCAAGGTCTACGCCTCCGGCTCGTTCCGCTTTTTCGAAACCTATTCGATCGTCGCCTACGTCTATCTGGTGCTGACGATCGGCCTGTCGCTGGCGCTTCGCGGCATCGAGAAGCGCATGCGTCGCAAGTTCGCCCGATAAGCCATCCGCGCGAGACGGTTCAGCGCTGGGCTTCCAGCGCCTTCAGCGCCGTCTCGCCAAAGGCCTTTGCGGCCAATTCGGTCGGATAGCCGCTCTGCATCGGATAGGTGACGCCGCGATAGACGAGCACGAAGGCCCAGGTGCCGTTGCGCAGCAACACGGTCTTGACGCTGGAGAGGTTGGTGTTCAGCACCATGGGAATGATCCTTTTCTTGTTTTGTATGTTCTAGAGCATTTCCAGGAAAAGTGCGAAGCGGTTTTCCGTCCGGAAATGCGTGAAAACAAAGAGATAGAGCGTCTTCGCGATGCGGAGAAAAGCGGAAGCGCTCTCGCTCAGGGCGCCGGGCGGCAGGTGACGCCATCGGCATCGTCGCCGCGATAGAGATCGAACAGCGTCGCCTCGTCGCCCTTCGCCCACCAGATATAGCGCCCGCCGGCATATTTCGCGCCGGAGCCCGACAGCACATTGGCGGCGACGACGAAATCGTCGCCGATCGTCAGCCGTGCGATCGCCACCGGTCCGGCATTGATATATTCGACATCGACCGTCTTGTCGCCACAGGCATAGCGCACCGTCTGGCGGTTGACAGCTTCGGCGCCGGGCACACGGATGGTCACATCGGCTTCCTGGGTCGGCGGCGAAAGCTTCAGCACCGGCTGGTTGTCACGCGCGATCAGGATGGTGCGGCCGTCGGTCTTCCAGCTCAGCGCGCCGTTCAGCATGTTGAAGAACTGCGCTTCCTGCTCCATGGCGGCCGGCGCGCATTTCATGCGGGTGGCGGCGGGCGGCGCAAACGTGATCTTGTCCTTGTCGAGCTGGAAGGCGCCGGAATAGCGGTTGCAGCCCGAATAGCCGGAGAATGTATTGTCCGGCTTGATCTCGATAATCGCCGGCGGCGTCGGCGTCTTGGTGGTAAAGCCCAGCAACTCCACGCGCCATTGCCCGATCAGGTCATAGGGCACCGGATCGGCGGCCAGCGCCACGCCCGAAGACAGCGCCATGACGGCAAGGGAAACGAGTGTTTTCAGCATGGACAATCCCTGTGGACCCGAGATGACGTGGGCCGCGCGGCCTCCCCTTAAAGAGGAAATGTGATCCGGTGAAGACGGCTAGCGAAGCAGCGGGCATGATGCAATCCCTTATCCGCTTGTTGTCAATTGCAATTCTCTGTAGAGCCTTGGCAAGCACGACAAAAATTGGGAAATCCGCATGAAAGAGGCTGCGCCCACCAGACAGCGCCTGACCATTCTCGGCTCGACCGGCTCCATCGGCGTCAATACGCTGGATGTGATCGAACAGCTCGGCGGGCCGGAGCGCTTCGAGATTCTGGCGCTGACCGGCAACGGCAATATCGACCTGTTGGCAGAACAGGCCAGACGCAGCCGCGCCAAACTCGCCGTCACCGCCGACGAAACGCGCTACGCGGAGCTGAAGGCGGCCCTTGCCGGCACCGGCATCGAAACGGCCGCCGGCCGCTCTGGCCTGATCGAGGCGGCGGAGATGGATGCCGGCTGGGTCATGGCGGCGATCATCGGCACCGCCGGCCTTGCCCCCACGCTGGCAGCCGCCAAGCGCGGCGCCGATATCGCGCTCGCCAACAAGGAATGCCTGGTTTCCGCAGGCGCACTGTTCGTGCAGGCGGTGAAGACAGGCGGCGGGCGGCTGATCCCGGTCGACAGCGAACACAGCGCTATCTTCCAGTCTCTGGAAGACGACCAGCGCCATGCGCTGGAGCGCATCGTGCTGACGGCGTCGGGCGGCCCGTTCCGCACCTGGACGCGGGATCAGATGGCCGAAGTCACCGTCGCCATGGCGCGCGCCCATCCCAACTGGTCGATGGGCCTGAAAATCTCGGTCGGCAGCGCCTCGATGTTCAACAAGGCGCTGGAGATGATCGAGGCGAAACACCTCTTCGACGTCACGCCGGAGCAGATCGAGGTGATCGTCCATCCGCAGTCGATCATCCATTCCATGGTCGGCTACACCGATGGCTCCGTGCTTGCCCAGCTCGGCTGCCCGGACATGCGCACCGCCATCGGTTATGCGCTGACCTATCCGCAGCGCCCGACGCTGAATGTCGAGCGGCTGGATTTCGCCAAGCTCGCCCGCCTCGATTTCGAGGCGCCGGACGAGGTGCGTTTCCCGTCGCTGCGCCTCGCACGACTGGCGCTGACGCGTGGCGGCACGCAAGGGGCGGTCATGAACGCCGCCGAGGAAGGCGCATTCCAGGCCTTCGTGGAGGAAAAGATCGGGTTCCTCGACATGGCGGAAATCGTCGAGGAGGTCATGGAAGCCTTGACCGCCTATCCCGCGGCCGCGGCCATGGACGACGTCTTTTCCGCCGATGGCGAAGCCCGCCGCCGCGCCGGCGAGATCGCCCAGCGGATTTCGGGAACGCGCGTTTAAAGCATCCGGGAAACGTTCGTTAAAGCGCCGGCTTCTCGCTGCCGTCATCCAGCACGAATTCCAGCATCACTGTGCGCTGCAGGATGGAATGATTGTCGTCGGAAACGAGGATGAGATGCGTCAGACCATCCTCGGCCTGAAAGATATCCATGCCTTCCATATTGTCGATCTGGAAGCGGGTATCGGCGCGCAGAAGCTCGACGCCATCGACCACGGCGCGCGGCCGGATATCGGCGGCCGCGATCAGCCGCAGCCGCATGGCGACGCCGCTGGCCCAGGTGAAACGCCGCTCCAGCAGCATGAGATCGCCATTCGGCAGGAAGGCGGCATCGGTGACGTCGAAACCGTCCTGCTTGCGCACCGTGAACGGCCCCTTGATCCGGCCCTCGACGATTGCCGCCAGCAGATTGCCGTCGTCATCGACGCTCTTTTCCGACACGATGATCGTCGAGCCGGCAAGCGGCGTGTTGTCGGGTGCGACGGCGATGGCCTCTAGACCACCATTGGAGCGCAGCGACCGGCGTGGAATGATCAACGGCACCGAACGATGCGGGATCGATTGCGGCAGGGCGGACAGGGAATAGGCGTCGATGCGGTGATTGCGCTCGAAGCTGACGAGCACCTCGTCGCCACGGATCGCCAGACCCTCGGCATCCATCTCCCATTTCGAGGCGTCCGGATTGCCGCGCGCATCGCGCATCGGATCGATGGTGACATCGGCAAGGCCGGACAGTCGTCCATCGGCATCGCGCTCGATCCTGCCTTGCAGCCAGTGCGCGGTGTCGAAAACGCCGAGAAACCGTTGCCCGCCGGGCAGGATGCGGATCGACGACCAGGCGCCGAACATCGCATTGGTGGAGGAGAGTTCGAGCCCGCCGACAAAACGCAGGCGGCCGAACTGGACGGTCTCCGCGCCGACTTCGAAGGCTTTCAGCGGCCGGGCCTTGATCACGGCGGGTTCGGCCGCAGCCGGCGCGATGCCGGCCATCAGGCCGGCGGCAAGCGTCAGAATGCGGAAGAAGCCGCCCGCCATCGAAACGGGCTCAGCCGGCGCGACGTCCGCGCCGGGCGCGGGGACTGGCGGCCTGATCCTCGAACAGCGAGGCAAGCTGCTCGGTCATGGCGCCGGCCAGCTCGTCGGCATCGACGATGGTGACGGCGCGGCGATAGTAGCGGGTGACGTCGTGGCCGATACCGATCGCCAGCAACTCCACCGGCGAGCGCGTCTCGATCTGCTCGATGACGGCGCGCAGATGGCGCTCCAGATAATTGCCCGGATTGACCGACAGGGTCGAGTCGTCGACCGGCGCGCCATCCGAAATCATCATCAGGATCTTGCGCTGCTCGGAGCGGTTGATCAGGCGGTTATGCGCCCACATCAGCGCTTCGCCGTCGATGTTTTCCTTGAGCAGGCCCTCGCGCATCATCAGGCCGAGGTTGCGGCGCGCGCGCCGCCACGGCGCATCCGCCGACTTGTAGACGATGTGGCGCAGGTCGTTGAGGCGGCCGGGTGTCGGCGGCTTGCCGCCGGCCAGCCACTTTTCACGCGACTGCCCGCCCTTCCACGCCTTGGTGGTGAAGCCCAGCAGCTCCACCTTGACGCCGCAACGCTCCAGCGTGCGGGCGAGAATATCGGCGCAGGTGGCGGCGACCGTGATCGGTCGGCCACGCATGGAGCCGGAATTGTCGATCAGCAGCGTCACGACGGTATCGCGGAACTTGGTGTCGCGCTCCATCTTGAAGGACAGCGGTTGCATCGGATCGATGATCATGCGCGTCAAACGCGCCGTATCGAGATAGCCCTCTTCGAGATCGAAATCCCAGGAGCGGTTCTGCTTGGCCATCAGGCGGCGCTGCAGGCGGTTGGCCAGGCGCCCGACGGCACCCTGCAGATGCGACAGCTGCTTGTCGAGAAAGGCGCGCAGACGGTCGAGTTCGGCCTCGTCGCACAGTTCCTCGGCCGTGATTTCCTCGTCGAACTCCTCGGTGAAGACCCGGTAATCGACCTTCTCGTTGAAATCGTCGAAAGGGCTGGCCGGGCGGCGACTTTCGCCGGGCGATTCGGAATCCTCATCCGAATCGTCGGACAGCTCGTCCTCGGAGATCTCGGCGCCGTCCATCTCGCCGTCTTCCATCTGCTCCTGCGAGGCTTCGCTTTCCTCGGCGGGCGCAGCGTCGGAGCCGGCTTCCTCCTCGACGTTCTCGTCGCTCTGCTCGTCGCTGCGCGGCTGCTCGTCGTCGTTCTCGTTCTGCTCGGAGTCCGGCTCGGTTTCCTCGTCGCCGAGCTCCTCGGCCATGTCCATCGAGCTCAGCATGCCGCGCACCAGCCGCGCGAAGGACTGCTGGTCGTTCATGGCGCTGGACAGGCGATCCAGATCCTTGCCGGCCTTTTCCTCGATGAAATTGCGCCAGAGATCGAGCACCTTGCCGGCGCTCTCCGGCGGGCGCTCGCCGGTCAGGCGTTCGCGCACCAGCATGGCCAGCGCCTCCTCGACGGGGGCGTCCTGGCGGCGATCGACGGCGGAGAAATTCGCCTTGGCGTATTTCTCGTAATGCATGGAGGAGAGATTCGTGGCGACGCCGGCCATGCGGGCGGCGCCGATCGATTCGACGCGCGCCTGCTCGACGGCGTCGAAGACGAGGCGGGCATCGTTGCCCTGCGGCGCCATCGTTGCATGCAGTTTCTGATCGTGGCACGCCAGGCGAAGCGCCATGGAATCGCCAAGCCCACGGGTGACGGCAAGCTCGTGCGCCGTCGGGCGCTTCGACAGCTCCGGCAGCCGCACGCGGTCGCCGGCCATGCCCGGACGCTCGTTGGCGAAGGACACCTCGACATTGACCCGGCCGGCGACGGAGCGGACGCAGCCGCCAATCGCCCGGCGCAGCGGCTCCATGTCCACCGGTCCGCTGGATTTGCTTCTGGAATTATCGCCTCGACCTGCCATGACCCGTCTTCATTCCTCAGCGGAAGCAGGCTGCGCACACCGCCGATGGCGGCGGCAAGCGCCTGCAACCCTCACCGATGCTTCCTGTGGTGATCGGGGTTTTCACGAAAACCCCGATCCGACCGCTCACGCGCTCAGAACGATGTTCGCAGCGCTTTCCTTGAGTTCGACGCCGAAGGCGCGTTGATAATGCTCGGCCACCAGCGCCCGCTCCAGCTCGTCGCACTTGTTGAGGAAGGTAACGCGGAAGGCCATGGCGACATCGCCGAAGATGGCCGCGTTTTCGGCCCAGGTGATGACCGTACGCGGGCTCATCACCGTCGACAGGTCGCCATTGACGAAGGCGGCGCGGGTCAAGTCGGCAACGCGCACCATCCGCGACACGGCGTCACGTCCGCCGGCAAAATTCTTCACCTTGGCGAGAACGATATCGACTTCCTTGTCGTGCGGCAGGTAGTTCAGCGTGGTGACGATGGACCAGCGGTCCATCTGCGCCTGATTGATCTGCTGCGTGCCGTGATAGAGGCCCGTCGTGTCGCCGAGGCCGACCGTGTTGGCGGTCGCAAACAGGCGGAAGGCCGGGTGAGGACGGATGACGCGGCTCTGGTCGAGCAGGGTCAGGCGGCCCGACGATTCCAGCACGCGCTGGATGACGAACATCACGTCCGGGCGGCCGGCATCGTATTCGTCGAAGACGAGCGCGACATTGTGCTGGTAGGCCCAGGGCAGGATGCCGTCCTTGAATTCGGTGATCTGCATGCCGTCCTTGACGACGATGGCGTCCTTGCCGACGAGATCGATACGGCTGACATGGCTGTCGAGGTTGACGCGCACGCAGGGCCAGTTGAGGCGAGCGGCGACCTGCTCGATATGGGTGGACTTGCCGGTGCCGTGGAAGCCCGAGACCATCACGCGGCGATTATGGGCAAAGCCGGCGAGGATGGCGAGCGTCGTGTCGCGGTCGAACAGGTAGTCCGGGTCGAGATCGGGAACGTAAGGATCGCCCTTCGAATAGGCCGGAACGCGGATGTCGGTGTCGATGCCGAAAACCTCCCGGACGGAAACGGTGATGTCCGGCAGGTTCGAATAGTCGAGTTCAGTCTTGCTCATTCTGTCTCCAAGGCGGGCGCTGCCGCCCGGCCGCATATCGGTCGCTTGCATGTCTTAAACGGCGTCACGCGGCGAGATAGGTCGGTGACGCAATGAACCTTCGTGTCCCTTAGCAGAAACCGGCCTGCTTTAACAATTGATATGCTTGTATAACAGCACGAAAACGCTCTTCGGACCCCCGGTCGCCGCCATTGGCGTCGGGATGGTGCTTTTTCACCAGCTCCTTGTAGGCGCGCTTGATGTCCTCGGCGGTGGCGCCGGGGCCGATGCCAAGCGTATCGTAGGCCTTGGCCTCCAGCGTCTTCAGCTTTCGCTCGCGCGACGGCTTGGCCGTCTGCCCGCCCTCGCCGTTGACGAAACCGAAGGGATCCTTCATCCGCGCATGCATGCCGGCCGTGCCCGAACGCATCTCGGAGTGAACCGGGCCGGATTTGGACGCGCGGTTGACGCCGATCGTCCAGGTCGGGCGATGGCCGGTCACCGCCTCCTTCTGGTAACGGGCGATCTCTCCATCGGAAAGGCCCGAGAAGTAGTTGTAGCCCTTGTTGTATTCCTTCACATGCTCGAAGCAGAACAGGAAGAACTGGCCCTCGGCATTGCGGCCCACGGGGGCGCGATGCACGCCCTTCTGCTCGCACCCGTCCCACTGACAGGTCGGGCCGACGGGTTCGGCTTGCTGCTCCCGCTTCCGGCGCGTGCGGATACGGTCGTATATTTTTGAATCAAATCGCATGGACGAATTATGGTACGGCATCATCGGCACAACAAGAATTGACAAGCAGGAATGTTGCTGGCTTTTTGGGACCATTTTCCCGCGATTTCGAACCGCGCCGCCGAGCGCCCGCAAAAAACCGCAGCAGCGTTCGATCAGCGACATCAAGAAGGCCTGCCCCGCACATGACCCTGAAAGCCCGCATCGAGGCGAAACTGATCGCGGCGTTTTCGCCGGAACGT
Organism: uncultured Rhizobium sp.; assembly: GCA_945952045.1. GTDB lineage: Bacteria > Pseudomonadota > Alphaproteobacteria > Rhizobiales > Rhizobiaceae > Metarhizobium. The sequence goes on along the minus strand of CAMFHE010000036.1, from coordinate 7,725 downwards.
CTCGCCGTCATCAATGAAAGCCATCTGCATGCGGGGCATCAGCCCGACATTTCAGGCGAGGGCGAAACCCATATGCGGGTCTGCCTCGTCTCGGCGCAGTTTACCGGCATGGGCCGGCTGCAACGCCACCGCGCCGTCACCGAACTGTTGAAGCCGGAACTCGACGCCGGGCTACATGCGCTGGCCATCGAACCCGCCGCTCCCGGAGAGCCGACACGCTGGTGAATATGGGAAGCGGCCGATCCGATTCCAAGGCGCGATCCCGCGCATGAAAAAGCCGCCCGGCAGCGAAACGCTGCGAGCGGCAAGCCATGAAGGAAACGGATGCCGGCTTATCTCTACCAGCTCTTGACCAGCTCGTCGTCATTGACGGTGACCGGCTTTTCCTTCGGCATGCAGATATCCGCCTATCGCCCTCAGGCGGCGGACGAGGCGGCAATGCCCGCCAAGTAGCCATCAAGGGCTGCCGCTTCCTCCGGCGACAGCGACAGGCCGCGCTTGGTGCGCCGCCACAAGACGTCTTCGGCGCTCAGCGCCCATTCGCGCGCGACAAGCCAGCGCACTTCGCATTCGTAGAGATCGCTGCCGAAATGCCGTCCAAGATCGACCGAAGAGCGGGCATTTCCAAGCATCTCGGCAGCAAGTGTACCGTAAAGTCGCACCAGCCGGCGCAGATGGGTTTCGCTCAGGAAGCCGAAATTTGCCTTCAGGCTCGCCACTTGCGCCTCGTAACCGGTCGGCGCGAAGCCGCCGCCGGGCAGATGCGACCCTGCCGTCCACGGCGCGCCCTTCTCGCCGATCGTCTCGCCGATCTTTTCCAGCGCGTGTTCCGCAAGCCGCCGGTAGGTCGTCAGCTTGCCGCCGAAAATATTGAGCAGCGGCGCGTTTCCATCCTCGCCCTCGACCTTCAGCACATAATCGCGCGTCGCTTCCTGCGCCTTGGAGGCGCCGTCGTCGAACAGCGGCCGCACGCCGGAATAGGTCCAGACGATATCCTCTTCGCGCACGGGTTCGGCGAAATATTCGCTGGCGGCGCGGCAGAGATAGCTGATTTCCTCAGACGAAATCTTCGCCTTGCGCGGATCGGCCGTATAGTCGCGATCGGTCGTGCCGATCAGCGTGAAATCATTCTCGTAAGGGATCGCAAAGATGATGCGATTGTCCGGATTCTGGAAGAAATAGGCGCGCGGATCGTCGAACTTCTTGCGCACGATGATGTGGCTGCCCTGCACGAGACGAACATTGTGGACGTCGTTGCGGCCAAGCGCTTCGGCAAGCACATGATCGACCCAGGGGCCGGCGGCGTTGACCAGCATGCGGGCGCGCACTTCGGTGACCAAACCGTCGCCCTTGCGCAAGCCGACGACCCAGACGCCATTGTCGCGCCGCGCCGAAACGACGGCCGTACGGGCCAAGATCGTCGCGCCCCGGTCGGCGGCGTCACGGGCATTGAGAACGACGAGGCGGGCATCGTCGACCCAGCCGTCGGAATATTCGAATGCTTTGGTGAACAGCGGCTTCAGCGGCTTTCCGGCGGGATCGCGACGCATATCCAGCGAGCGCGTCGCCGGCAAGAGCTTGCGACCGCCAAGGTGATCGTAAAGGAACAGGCCGAGACGGATCAGCCAGGCCGGGCGGATGCCGCCCTTATGGAAGGGCAGGACGAAACGCATGGGACGGATGATGTGCGGCGCCATCGCCCACAGGACCTCGCGCTCCATCAGCGCCTCGCGCACCAGGCGAAACTCGTAATGTTCGAGATAACGCAGGCCGCCATGGATCAGCTTGGTGGCCGCAGAAGACGTTCCCGAGGCAAAATCCTTCGCCTCCGCCAGCGCCACGCTATATCCCCGTCCGGCGGCGTCGCGGGCAATCCCGCATCCGTTGATCCCGCCTCCGATGACGAAAAGATCGTACACCGCCTGCCCGGCCAATTCGAAATCCCCCTTATTTTCGCATTGCACGAGATTGCGCAATAGCGAAAGCAAGACAAGTTAAGTCGAAAACTTTTCGAATGTCAAACGAATGTATTGTGAAGATTCTCTATTCAGAAACGGTATCAGCGTCCGTTTCGATCAACTGGACGTCGTGTTCGGCGCAGATGTCGCGCAACGACTGCAGCGGACAGCGATCGGTGATGAACGTATGGACCTGGGACAGGTGGCCGATGCGCACCGGCGCATTGCGATCGAACTTTGACGAATCGGAAACGAGGATGACATTGCGGGCATTGGCGATGATCGCCTGGGCCACTTTCACTTCGCGAAAATCGAAATCGAGCAGCGCGCCATCGGCATCGATGGCGGAGGCGCCGATCACCGCATAGTCAACCTTGAACTGGCGGATGAAATCCACCGCCGCCTCGCCGACGATGCCGCCATCCGAACCGCGCACCACGCCGCCCGAAATCACCACCTCGATGGAGGGGAACAGCCGCAGGCGATTGGCGACATTGATATTGTTGGTGATGACCATGAGTTCGCGATGGTCGAGCAGCGCTTCGCCCACCGCTTCCGTCGTCGTGCCGATATTGATGAACAGCGAGGAATTGTCCGGAATGAGCGCGGCAGCCGCACGACCGATCGCCTGCTTTTCTGTGGCGGCGATGGAGCGGCGCGCCTCGTATTTGACGTTTTCTGTGCCGCTTGGAAAAATCGCGCCGCCATGCACGCGCGTCAGCGCCCGGCCTTCGCACAAATCGTTGAGATCCTTGCGGATGGTCTGCGGCGTCACCGAGAACCGGTTGGCCAGCTCCTCGACCTGGACGCGCCCTTCCGCCTTGGCGATTTCGAGAATCTCCGCCTGTCTCCCCGTCAGGAACATGCTGCCCCACCTTTCGTTTTTCTTCATGATAGGCCAAAGCGAAAATATCGCAATCGGCCCGCTGTATGGTTGCCCCGTGCCTCGATGCCATGCACAGTGGGCAGAAGCGAGGAGAAAACAACATGTTTCATCCAAAACTGTTCGACGGGAAGAATGTGGTCGTCACCGGCGCCGGTCGCGGCATCGGGCTGGAGGTGGCGCGCCTGTTTCTCGATTGCGGCGCCCATGTCGTCGTCCATGTCGGGCGACGCATGCCCGACGACCTGCCGGATTTTCTTCTCGAAGCCCAATCGGAACGTCGCGCCTTCCTGATCGCGGCGGATTTCCTGGAACGTGACGGCGTCGAGAGCTTCGTTTCCGGCGTACGCGAACGCTTCGACACCCTGCATGGCCTCGTCAACAATGCCGGCACCATGGTCGGCCGCTTTCCGGCCGATACGCTCACCGATGCCGAATACGAGACCGTCGTGCGCCTCAATCAGACCTCGGTCGTCGAGGTGACCCGCGCCCTGCTGCCGCTCCTGAAAGCGGTCGGCGATGCGGCGATCGTCAATACGGTGTCGATTTCGGCCCTGACCGGCGGCAGCGCCGGCTCGGGGATCTATTCCGCCAGCAAGGCCTTCGTCTCGACCTATTCCAAGGCGCTGGCGCGCGAACTGGCTCCCGCCGGCATCCGCGTCAACTGCGTCTCGCCCGGCACCATCGCCACAGATTTCCACGAACGCTATTCTTCGCCGGAAAAGCTGGAAGCGACCCGCAAGGCGATCCCGCTGCAACGGCTGGGTACACCGGAGGATTGCGCCCCCGCCTATCTTTTCCTCGCAGCCTCTTCCCTTTCCGGCTACATCACCGGGCAGGTGGTCGAAATCAATGGCGGGCAACTGATCTGCTGACGTTTCAAACCAGTTCCGGCACACGGCAGAGGCGATGATTGACAAGCTCGAATACTTCATCGCGCTGGCGCGCGAGCGCCATTTCGCCAAGGCGGCGGAAGATCTCGGCATCTCGCAACCGACCCTGTCGGCCGCCATCCGCCAGCTGGAGGACCAGCTCGGCGTCGTCCTCGTCAATCGCGGCTCGCGTTTCCAGGGCCTGACGCCGGAGGGACAGCGGGTGCTGGAATGGGCGCGCCGCATCGTCGGCGACGCCCGCACCATGCGCGAGGAAATGCGCGCCGCCCGAAAGGGCTTGTCCGGCCATATCCGCCTTGCCGCCATCCCCACGACGCTGGCGCTGGTGCCGCGCCTCACCGGCCCATTCCAGGAAAAGCATCCCGACGTCACTTTCTCCATCGTCTCGGCCAATTCGCTGCAGATCCTCAGCCAGCTTGAAAATTTCGAGATCGACGCCGGCCTCACCTATCTGGAAAACGAGCCGCTCGGCCGCGTCACCAGCGTGCCGCTCTACGAGGAGCGTTATTGCCTGGTCACCGCCCGCAACGGCCCGTTTTCGGATCGCGAAAGCGTGACCTGGCGGCAGGCGGGCGGTGTTAGTCTTTGTCTATTGACGGCGGACATGCAGAACCGCCGTATCATCAACCGCCACTTCGCCGAGGCGGGCGTCGACGTGCAGCCGCGCCTCGAATCCAACTCGATGATCGTGCTGTTTTCACATGTGCTGACGGGACGCTGGTGCAGCATCATGCCGCGAAACACCGCCAAATCCTTCGGTTTTCATGAGGAAATTAGTATAGTTTCCCTGATCGAGCCCGAGCCGTTTCACCGCATCGGTCTGGTTGCGACCTATCGTGAACCGTTCACGCCGCTGGTCTCGGCATTGCTGCATGAGGCGCGAACGCTGGCCGAGGCCGGATTCAATTGATAGGAAATTCCTATCAGGCAACGCATCTGTCTTATTGATCGCACCTGCCTTCCCTGTCACAATCCCAGAGAGCTTTGGAGAAGCTCGACGCCCCCGGCCTTGGCTGGGATCAATAAGCGCAACTCGCGCCGGCTGCGGCAGGCGAATTGGCGCATCGGGAGGCTGAGCATGAACATTCATGTCGCCGATGGCGACATCGGCAATCGCACGCTGGCAATCGTCGGCGAGTTGAAATCGCTCGAAGGCCCGCTTCTGCCGATCCTTCATGCGATCCAGGCCGAATTCGGCTATGTGCCACAGGAAAGCCTGCCGGTCATCGCCCGCGAGCTGAACCTGTCGCGCGCCGAGGTGCATGGCGTCGTCACCTTCTACCACGATTACCGCGACCACCCGACCGGCCGCCACGTGCTGAAACTCTGTCGCGCCGAGGCCTGTCAGTCGATGGGCGGGGACGAGGTCGCCGAGCGCATCAAGACGCTGCTCGGCATCGATTTCCACCAGACGACGCTGGACGGCGCGGTGACGCTGGAGCCGATCTTCTGTCTCGGCCTGTGCGCCTGCGCCCCCGCCGCCATGCTCGACGGCGAGCTGCATGCCCGCCTCGATGCCGCATCCGTCGCCGAACTCGTCGCGGAGGCCCGCCGATGACCGTCACCATCTTCGTTCCCCGCGATGCCGCAGCGCTGGCGCTCGGCGCCGACAAGGTGGCCAAGGCCATCGCCGCTGAGATCGACAAGCGCGGCCTCGATGCCCGCATCGTCCGCAATGGCTCGCGCGGCATGATCTGGCTTGAGCCGCTGGTCGAGGTCGAGACGCCTGATGGACGCATCGCCTACGGTCCGGTCAAGGCCGGCGATGTCGCCTCGCTTTTCGAAGCCGGTCTGGCCGAGGGCGGCGCCCACGCACTCTGTCTTGGGAAGACCGAGGAGATCCCCTTCCTCAAGAACCAGACGCGCCTCACATTCGCCCGCTGCGGCGTCACCGATCCGTTGTCGCTGGAAGATTATCGCCGCCATGAGGGCCTGCAGGGCCTGGAGCGGGCGCTGGCCATGGCATCCGCCGAGATCGTCAAAGAAGTCACCGATAGCGGGTTGCGCGGTCGCGGCGGCGCAGGCTTTCCGACCGGCATCAAGTGGAAGACGGTTGCCGAGGCGCAGGCTGATCAGAAATACATCGTCTGCAACGCCGACGAGGGCGATTCCGGCACCTTCGCCGACCGCATGATCATGGAAGGCGATCCCTTCGTGCTGATCGAGGGCATGGCGATTGCCGGCATCGCCACCGGCGCCACAAAGGGTTACATCTACACCCGCTCCGAATATCCGCACGCCATCGCCGCCATGGAAGCGGCGATAAAGATCGCCCGAAAAGGCGGTATCCTCGGCCCCTCGGTCCTGGGCTCGGCCCATGCCTTCGACATGGAAGTCCGCTCCGGCGCCGGCGCCTATGTCTGCGGCGAGGAAACCTCGCTGCTGAACTCCCTGGAAGGCAAGCGCGGCATCGTCCGCGCCAAGCCGCCGCTTCCCGCGCTCCAGGGCTTCCTCGGCCGCCCGACCGTGGTCAACAACGTGCTGTCGCTCGCCTCGGTGCCGATCATCATGGCGCGTGGCGCAAGTTTCTACCGCGATTTCGGCGTCGGCCGTTCGCGCGGCACCATGCCGCTGCAGATCGCCGGCAATGTCAAATATGGCGGCCTCTACGAAACCGCCTTCGGCCTGACCCTCGGCGAGATCGTCGACACCATCGGCGGCGGCACGGCCAGCGGCCGGCCGGTCAAGGCGGTGCAGGTCGGCGGCCCGCTCGGGGCTTATTTCCCGCGCGCCTTGTTCGATACGCCGTTCGACTATGAAGCCTTTGCGGCGAAGGACGGGCTGATCGGCCATGCCGGCATCACGGTCTTCGACGACACCGCCGACATGCTGAAGCAGGCGCGCTTCGCCATGGAATTCTGCGCCGTCGAAAGCTGTGGCAAATGCACGCCCTGTCGCATCGGCTCGACACGCGGCGTCGAGACAGCCGACAAGATCGCGCAAGGCATCGAGCCGGAAAAGAACCGCGCGCTGCTCGCCGATCTCTGCAACACCATGAAGTTCGGCTCGCTTTGTGCGCTCGGCGGTTTCACGCCCTATCCGGTGATGAGCGCCATGACGCATTTCCCGGACGATTTCAAACCGGCGCCGATCGCGCAAGCAGCGGAGTAACCTCCCATGTCCCTGATCCACGAAATCGATTACGGCACGCCGGCGTCCACTTCGGAAACGATGGTGACGCTCACCATCGATGGCCGCGATATTTCCGTACCCTCGGGCACCTCGATCATGCGCGCCTCGATGGAGGCTGGCATCCAGGTGCCGAAACTCTGTGCCACCGACATGGTCGACGCCTTCGGCTCCTGTCGCCTCTGTCTCGTCGAGATCGAGGGCCGCAACGGCACCCCGGCCTCGTGCACGACGCCGGTCGCGCCGGGCATGGTCGTCCATACCCAGACTGGCCGGCTGAAGGACATCCGCCGCGGCGTGATGGAACTCTACATCTCCGACCACCCGCTCGACTGCCTGACCTGCGCCGCCAACGGCGATTGCGAGTTGCAGGACATGGCAGGCGCGGTCGGCCTTCGCGACGTGCGCTACGGCTATGAGGGCGACAACCACGTCCGCGCCCGCAACAATGGCGACATCAACGCCAAGTGGATGCCGAAGGACGAATCCAACCCCTATTTCACCTATGATCCGGCGAAATGCATCGTCTGCTCGCGCTGCGTGCGCGCCTGCGAAGAGGTTCAGGGCACGTTTGCGCTGACCATCGAGGGACGTGGTTTCGGCAGCCGCGTTTCGCCGGGCATGCATGAGCATTTCATCGAATCCGAATGCGTCTCCTGCGGCGCCTGCGTTCAGGCCTGCCCGACCGCGACGCTCACCGAAAAATCGGTGATCGAGATCGGCCAGCCGGAGCATTCGCTGGTCACCACCTGCGCCTATTGCGGCGTCGGCTGCTCCTTCAAGGCGGAGATGCGCGGCGAGGAACTGGTGCGCATGGTGCCGTGGAAGGACGGCAAGGCCAATCGCGGCCATTCCTGCGTCA
>CAMFHE010000035.1 GCA_945952045.1 uncultured Rhizobium sp. | reverse complement strand
ATGTCCGTGTGCCCGGTATGCTGGTCGATTACATCGTCGTCGATCCCGAGCAGAAACAGACGACACAGACGCTCTATGATCCGGCGATCTCAGGCGAGATTTTCCGGCCGCTCGATAGCTTCCGCGTGCCGGAATTCAACATCCAGAAGGTCATCGCCCGTCGCGTCGCACAGGAATTGCAGGCAGGAAGCTGCGTCAATCTCGGCTTCGGCATTTCCGCGAACGTGCCGCGCATCCTGCTGGAAGAAGGGCTGCACGGGGCCGTGACCTGGGTCATCGAACAGGGCGCCGTCGGCGGTGTGCCGTTGCTCGATTTCGCCTTCGGCTGCGCCTCGAATGCCGATGCCTACATGCCCTCGCCCTATCAGTTCACCTATTTTCAGGGCGCGGGGTTCGATGCCTCGCTGCTCTCCTTCCTCGAAATCGGCCACGACGGCTCGGTGAACGTCTCCAAGCTTTCCTTCCGGCCGCATGTGACGGCAGGCTGCGGCGGCTTCGTCGATATCACCGGGCGGGCGAAAAAGATCGTCTTCTCCGGCATGTTCAATGCCGGCGCCAAGCTAGGCATCGAGGGCGGCAAGCTGGTGATCGAGAAGGAAGGCAAGCTCAAGAAGCTGGTCAATGAGGTCGAGCACGTCACCTTCTCCGGCCGCCGCGCGGTCGAACAGGGGCAGGACATCACCTATGTCACCGAACGCTGCGTGATGAAGCTGACGCCTGAAGGCATCGTGCTGACCGAAATTGCGCCGGGCGTCGATCTGCAAGCGCATATCCTCGACCAAAGCGAATTCCCGCTGATCGTTTCGCCAGATCTGAAGGTGATGGATGGAGCATTGTTTGGCGAAGCGCCGCTGAACCTGTCGCTGCCGCAAAAGCCGGTGCGCAGCCTGACGGGAGCGAACCATGGCTGAGAAAGGCGTCCGCGTCGAATTCGACGGCCCTATCGCGGTCCTGACCGTATCGCGGCCGGAAAAGCTGAATGCTTTCGACCTCGACATGCTGAAATCCCTCTCCTGCGCCTGCGACACGGTGGAAGCCGAAGCGAATGTGCGCGTGGCGATCCTGACCGGTGAAGGCAAGGGCTTTTCGGCGGGCGGCGATATCAAGGCCTGGGGCGCGATGAGCGCCAACGAGTTCGGCCATCAATGGGTGCGATTCGGCCACCGCGTCTTCGACCGGTTGGCGACCTTGCGGATGCCGCTGATCGCGGCGCTGAACGGCCATGCGCTGGGCGGTGGGCTTGAACTGGCAGGTGCCGCCGATATCCGTATCGCCGAAAGCCAGATCAGGATCGGCCTGCCGGAGACGTCGCTCGGCATGGTGCCCGGCTGGTCCGGCACGCAGCGGTTGGTGAAACGTTTCGGGGCGCAGATCGTGCGCCGCATGGTGCTGGGCGGCGAAATGTTTTCCGCGCAGGAGGCGCTGGGACATGGGCTGGTCGATCATGTGGTCGAGACCGGCACAGCGGTTGCCGCCGCCAAGGAATACGCCGCGCGCATCGCCAACCGTGGTCCGGCGGCACTGGAAATTTCGAAACTCATGCTCGCCGTGGCCAATGGCGAAGACAATGGCGCTGCTGTTGAAGCATTGGGCTCCATCCTCGTCGCCAAGACCGGCGACCTGAAGGAAGGGGTCGCCGCCTTCACGGAAAAACGCGCCGCGCAGTTCAAGGGAGAATGGTAATGACGATTGAAATCCGGCCGCAGCTCGGCGCAGACCTGAAGCTTCGCGAATTCTCGATGCTGATCGGCTCGGGCTGGGGCAAGGGCGTCGAAGGCCGCACGATCGAACGCGTCGCGCCGAGCCATGGCGTCACCGTCAGCCGCTATCAGGCCGCGACCAAGGCGGATGCCGAGCGCGCCATCGCGGCCGCCCGCGCCGCCTTCGATACCGGCCCCTGGCCGAGCATGACCGCCTCGGAACGCTCGCGTATCCTGCTGAAAGCCGCAGACCTGATCGCCGCGCGTTCGGAAGAAATCGCCTTCCTCGATGCCATCGAGGCCGGCAAGCCAATCAGCCAGGTTCGCGCTGAAGTCGGCGGCGCTGTCGATATCTGGCGTTATGCGGCGGCCCTTGCTCGCGATCTGCATGGCGAAAGCTACAACACGCTTGGCGACGGCACGCTCGGCGTCGTACTACGCGAAGCGATCGGTGTCGTCTCGATCATCACGCCCTGGAACTTCCCATTCCTCATCGTTGGCCAGAAGCTGCCCTTCGCGCTCGCCGCCGGCTGCACCGCGGTCGTCAAGCCGTCGGAACTCACCTCCGGCTCGACGCTGGTGCTCGGCGAAATCCTGCTGGAAGCAGGCGTGCCGGAAGGCGTGGTCAACATCATCGTCGGCACTGGCGGCGAAGTCGGCCCGACGCTGACCAGCCACCCGGATATCGACATGGTGTCCTTCACCGGCTCCACCGGCGTCGGCAAGCTGACCATGGCCAATGCGGCGGGCACGCTGAAAAAGGTGTCGCTGGAACTCGGCGGCAAGAACCCGCAGATCGTCTTCCCCGATTGCGATCTCGACGCCTTTATCGATGCCGCCGTGTTCGGCGCCTATTTCAATGCCGGCGAATGCTGCAATGCAGGTTCGCGCCTTATCCTGCACAAGAGCATCGCCGTCGATGTGATTGCGCGCATTGGCGAACTGTCGAAGAAGGTCAAGGTCGGCGATCCTCTCGACCCCACGACGCAAGTCGGCGCGATCATCACGCCGCAGCATCTCGACAAGATCGCCGGTTATGTCGATGGCGCAATCGATAGCGGCGCCAATATCTCCCATGGTGGCGGTAAGCTCGATCTCGGCCTCGGCCAGTTCATGGCCCCGACCATCCTTTCCGGCGTCAAGCCGGACATGGCCGTCGCCCGCGAGGAGGTTTTCGGCCCGGTTCTGTCGGTGCTGGAATTCGACACGCGGGATGAGGCGATCTCGATTGCCAATTCCGTCGATTACGGCCTGTCGGCCGGCGTCTGGAGCAAGGATTTCGATACCTGCCTCACCATCGGCCGCAAGGTGCGCGCCGGCACGGTCTGGATGAACACGTTTATGGACGGCGCGTCGGAGCTACCCTTCGGCGGCTACAAGCAGAGCGGCCTCGGCCGCGAACTCGGCCGCCATGCGGTGGAAGACTACACCGAGACCAAGACGCTCAACATGCATATCGGCGCACGCACCGGCTGGTGGATGCCACGCTGATCCCCAATCCTCTCTAACCGCTTGCAAGAAAGGAGGCGGCCATGACATCTCATACGGAAATGACCGCCATCCTATCTCCCGGCGGTGAACGGCTCCTCGGGACGCAGCAGGACTTGCAGATCGGCCATGCGGGTCTCGCCGCCGATGCGCTTCAGCAGGATCCGGCCCATGGCTTCGCCGGTGGCGGTCAGATCCTCATAGATGCTTTCAACACTCGGCTGGATGGCGGAGAGAAGTTGCGAGGTCTGCTTGGCGACGATGTCGTATTCTCGGCCCAGCGTCAGCCCGCAATCGCTCATGCCGGTGATCGTGGCGAGCGCGCAAACTTCGCCGCCGCAGACATAGGCGTCCGGCGGATCGGCCTCGCGGTTGCGCCTTGCGATCCGGTCGCGAATCTTGCCGGCCGGGTGATCGAGGTCGATCTCGGAAATGATCTCGAATTCGCAGCCCGCCTCGCGCACCGCCGTCATGAAGCCATGCAATATATGGCTGCCGAAAGTGAAGCGCGATGGACCGCTGATCAGCGCCGGCTTGCGCCGTCCCTTGGCAAGCAGTCGCTTGGTCGCGGCGTAGGTGAAGGTGAAATTATCGTAATCGACAAAGGGATGGGCGGTCGAAAGTTCCGTTCGCCCATGGGTGACGAAGGGAAAATCGTTCTCCAGCAGCAGTTTGACGCGCGGATCGAGAGGTTCGGTGCGCGACATGATCAACCCATCGGCCGTACCATTGCGCATGATGTAGTTGACGGCGGCGATATTGCTGGAGTTCAGGAAGTTGGGCATCACGATCAGATGATAGGCCGTTCCTTGCATCGCCCGGCCAAGGCCAGCCAGCAAGGACGTGCCGTAGCCGAGGATTTCCTCATGCGGCTCCAAGAGGACGGCGATCACATTCGTGCGGCCAGTCTTGAGTCGTTGCGCGGCCCGATCAGGCGAATAGCCGATTTCGGCGGCGACCTCGTGCACGCGCTTGCGCGTTTCGATGGAAATCTGCGGCGCATTGGACAGCGCCCGCGATACCGTGGTCACGGCAAGGCCGGTCAACTCGGCGATGGTGCGCAAGGTCGGCTTGCCGCTTCGCGTTCCACTACCGCCGGAAGAAGAGGTTTTCGAGGGATTGGGCACGGTTTCCAGTATCTCTCACTCGGGTTTGCGCCGCACATTACAGCGCAGTCCGTTTCAGTTCAATCATGCAATGCAAACGATTTAAATTGTGCAATGCAAAACGCCCGCAATCGGGATTGAAACCGAAAGCCTTTTGAAAATAAAGGCTTGCGGATAAGGTTCGAAATTGGTTCCAGATTGGAGACGTGACTTGACTCGGCGCGATTTATAACGTTTTAAATTGCGATCGGTTTTGAATGCCGTGACCCCGGCGCTCCGGACGAATGGAGGCCTCGGGGAAGTGGGCGGGAGGAGAATGCCCGCACTGACAAACTTGCAACCGGGAGGATAAAATGCGCAAGTTCCTGACGACGACTGCCTTGAGCCTGGCAATGCTGGCCGGCGCTGCCCAGGCGGCGGAAAATGTAGAAGTTCTGCACTGGTGGACATCCGGCGGCGAAGCTGCCGCGCTCGACGTCCTGAAGAAGGACCTCGAAAGCAAGGGCATCACCTGGACCGACATGCCGGTCGCTGGTGGTGGCGGCACGGAAGCCATGACCGTCCTGCGCGCCCGTGTTACCGCCGGCAACGCGCCGACCGCCGTGCAGATGCTCGGCTTCGACATTCTCGACTGGGCCAAGGAAGGCGCACTCGGTAATCTCGACGAAATCGCCGGCAAGGAAGGCTGGGACAAGGTTATCCCCGGCGCCCTGCAGAAGTTTTCCAAGTATGACGGCCACTGGATTGCCGCGCCCGTAAACGTTCACTCCACCAACTGGATGTGGATCAACAAGGCCGCGCTCGACAAGGCCGGCGGCAAGGAGCCGCAGAACTGGGACGAGCTGGTCGCCCTGCTCGACAACTTCAAGGCTCAGGGCATCACCCCGATCGCCCATGGCGGCCAGCCCTGGCAGGATGCGACGATCTTCGACGCCGTCGTTCTCTCGCTCGGCAACGATTTCTACAAGAAGGCCTTCATCGACCTCGACTCGGCAACGCTGGGTTCCGACAAGATGAAGGAAGCCTTCGACCGCATGACCAAGCTGCGCTCCTATGTCGACGACAACTTCTCCGGTCGTGACTGGAACCTGGCGTCTGGCATGGTCATCGAAGGCAAGGCCGGCGTACAGTTTATGGGCGACTGGGCCAAGGGCGAATTCCTGAAGGCAAAGAAGGAGCCCGGCAAGGACTTCGTCTGCATGCGCTTCCCCGGCACGCAAGGCTCGGTGACCTTCAACTCCGACCAGTTCGCGATGTTCAAGGTTGCTGCCGACAAGGTACCGGCCCAGCTCGCCATGGCGACCGCCATCGAAAGCCCGACCTTCCAGTCGGCCTTCAACGTCGTCAAGGGCTCGGTTCCGGCCCGTACCGACGTTCCGGACACCGCCTTCGACGCTTGCGGCAAGAAGGCGATCAAGGATCTGGCCGAAGCCAACAAGAACGACACGCTCATGGGCTCCATGGCGCATGGCCATGCCAACCCGGCTGCCGTCAAGAACGCGATCTATGACGTCGTGACCCGTGAATTCAACGGCGAACTGACATCGGAAGCCGCTGTCAAGGAACTGGTCGCCGCCGTCGAGGCTGCGAAGTAAGCACTGCCTAGGGGCATACGCCCCTCACCGCCAGTTGGCACCTTCTCCCCGGTTTCGGGGAGAAGGTTGCAAGCCACCCGCCCCAGGATTGGCCCATCCGTTTTCGAGGACGGATTTGGGATCCGGAGCGGCTCTGCCAGCCGGCATTCATCGGGTTTTGCCCCGACATTTTAGTTCGAAAAGATGCGCACCAATGGACCGGATTTCTTCTTCCGATCCGTTTGCCGTGCGCCGGGGAATGGTGATCGACCATGAGCAGTCGCAGCCGATTGCAGGAAGTCCTGCCCAAGCTGGTGCTGGCACCGAGCTTCGTCGTCATATTGATTTTCGTCTACGGCTTCATCGCCTATACCGGTTATCTGTCGCTGACCGACAGCAAGATGCTGCCCTCCTACAATTTCGCGGGCCTCAGCAACTATTCCAAGCTCTGGGCGCTGCCGCACTGGTGGAGGGCGATCACAAACCTCGCCATCTTCGCCTCGCTCTACATCATCGTCTGCTCGGTGCTCGGCCTGTTCCTGGCGATCCTGCTCGACCAGAAGATCCGCGCCGAAGGGCTGCTGCGACCGATCTACCTCTATCCGATGGCGCTGTCCTTCATCGTCACCGGCACCGCCTGGAAATGGTTCCTCGATCCGGGCATCGGCCTTGAGAACACCATGCATATCTGGGGCTGGACGAGTTTCTCGTTCAACTGGATCAAGGACGGCAAATTCGCGATCTATTGCGTGGTCATCGCCGCCGTCTGGCAGTCCTCCGGCTTCGTCATGGCCATGTTCCTCGCCGGCCTGCGTGGCGTCGACAACGAGATCATCAAGGCCGCCCAGATCGACGGCGCCTCGACCATGACCGTTTATCGCCGCATCATTATTCCGCTGATGCGCCCGGTCTTCCTCTCCGCCTTCGTCGTGCTCGCCCACCTCGCTATCAAGGCCTATGACCTCGTGGTGGCGCTGACCGGCGGCGGTCCGGGACAGGCAACCGAAGTGCCGGCGACCTTCATGTATTCCTACACCTTTACCCGCAACCAGATGGGTATCGGCGCCTCCTCGGCAATCATCATGCTGGCGATGATCTTCTCGATCATCATCCCCTATCTTTATTCCGAAATCCGTGGAGGCAAACGCTGATGAGCGGCGCTCCTGCAAATCCCGACAACGTCATCTCGCACGGAAAACTGACCCGCGCTGTGATCTACGCCGCCCTCGTCCTGTTCGCGGTCTATTATCTGCTGCCGCTCTACGTGATGGTCGTCAACTCCTTCAAGCCACTGGATGAAATCCGCCAGGGCGGCATGCTGAACCTGCCGCAGACCTGGACGATCGAACCGTGGATCTCGGCCTGGTCGACGGCGCAGATCGGCGTACAGCCGACGGGTCTAAAACCCTTCTTCCTGAATTCGATCCTGATGGTCGTCCCGGCCGTCGCCATCTCCACCATCGTCGGCGCGCTGAACGGCTATGTCCTGACCAAGTGGCAGTTCAAGGGCTCGAACATCTTCTTCGGCATGCTGCTGCTTTCCTGCTTTATCCCGTTCCAGATCGTGCTGATCCCCATGGCGCGCATCCTCGGCATCATCGGGCTTGCCGGCAGCATCTGGGGCCTGATCTTCGTGCATGTGATCTACGGTCTCGGCTTCACGACGCTCTATTTCCGCAACTATTACGAAAACTTCCCGACCGAACTGGTGCGGGCGGCGCAGATCGACGGCGCAAGCTTCTTCCAGATTTTCCGCCGTATCCTGCTACCTTCCTCCGGCCCGATCATCGTCGTCTCGGTCATCTGGCAGTTCACCAATATCTGGAACGACTTCCTGTTCGGCGCCTCCTTCTCCGGTCCCTATTCGACGCCGATGACGGTCGCGCTCAACAACCTCGTCTCCTCCTCCACCGGTGTGAAGGAATACAACGTCCATTTCGCAGGCGCGATCCTCGCCGCCCTGCCAACGCTGATCGTCTACATCGTTTCCGGCCGCTATTTCGTGCGCGGCCTGATGTCCGGCGCCGTGAAAGGATAAATCGCATGTCTTTCCTCAAGATCGCAAATCTGCGCAAATCCTACGGCGCATTGGAAATCCTCAAGGACATCAATATCGAAATCGAGGAAGGCGGCTTTCTCGTGCTTGTCGGCCCCTCCGGTTGCGGCAAGTCCACCTTGCTCAACTGCATCGCCGGGCTGGAGCCGATCACCTCGGGCGAGATTGGCATCGACGGCCGCAACGTCGCCGGCCTGCCGCCGTCGCAGCGCGATATCGCCATGGTCTTCCAGTCCTACGCGCTCTATCCGAACATGACGGTCGCCGGCAACATCGCCTTTGGCATGGAAATCCGCGGCGTGCCGAAGGACGAGCGCGACAAGGCAATCAAGCAGGTTGCCGACATGCTGCAGATCGGCCATCTTCTCGACCGCAAGCCGGGCCAGCTGTCCGGTGGCCAGCGCCAGCGCGTCGCCATGGGCCGGGCGCTGGTGCGCGATCCGAAACTCTTCCTGTTCGACGAACCGCTGTCGAACCTCGACGCCAAGCTGCGCGTCGACATGCGCACCGAAATCAAGCGGCTGCATCACCGCATGAAGACGACGATCGTCTACGTCACCCACGACCAGATCGAGGCAATGACACTGGCGACCAAGATCGCCGTACTCAAGGGCGGCGTGTTGCAGCAATTCGGTTCGCCGGCCGAGATCTACAACAATCCGGCCAATATGTTCGTGGCCGATTTCATGGGCTCGCCGGCGATGAACCTGGTGCCGGCCATGGTCGAAAAGACCGGCGATGCCGTGCATGTCTCGCTGGAACAGCCCGGCGGCGGCGCGCTGAAACTGCCGGTCGCACCGGGCCGCGAGGCGCTGGCTGCTCATGCCGGTCGCTCCATCATGTTCGGAATCCGCCCGGAAGCGCTGACGGACCCCGATGGCGCGGATCGCAATGCGCGCACCTTGGCCGAAGGCGAATGCCTGATCGAGGTCGTCGAGCCCGCCGGCTCCGACACCTTCGCAGTCACCAAGCTTGGCGGAAAGGAAGTCGTCGCCCGCCTGCGCGCCGATGCCCGCATCGCGCCCGGCGAACGCGCCCGTCTCGCCTTCAATCTCGACAAGGCCGTGTTCTTCGATCCGCAGTCGCAAGCCAGAATCGCCTGAAAGCCGTACAATGACATCGCAGCCGGATATCGTCATTATCGGGTCGGGGATCGGCGGGGCCACCGTTGCGGCTGGCCTTGCCGCCACCGGCGCCGAGATTCTGATCCTCGAAGCGGGCGGCCATATCGAGGACCGGCCGGAAAACCGGGACCAGCGTGCTATCTTCCAGCGCGGCCATTTCCGCCCGAAGGAGTTCTGGTACGAGGCTGACGGCACGGCGTTCAACCCCGGCAATTATTACAATGTCGGCGGCAACTCAAAATTCTATGGCGCGGTGCTGGCCCGCTATCGCCGCGAGGATTTCGAGGAGATGCGCCACCGCGAGGGCGTCTCGCCTGCCTGGCCTTTTCCTTACGAGGAGCTGGAGCCCTGGTATTCGGCGGCGGAGCAGATGTATCAGGTGCGCGGCGCGCTCGGTGAGGATCCGACCGAACCTGCTCATAGCAAGCCCTATCCTTTCCCGCCCGTGCGGGAAGAGCCGGCGATTGCCAAGGTGCGGGAAAAGCTGCGCAAAGGCGGCATGCATCCCTTCTCGCTGCCGCTTGGCATCGATATCGACCGCTGGCTCGCCAAGGGAAAGACGCCTTGGGATGCCCATCCCCATAGTTTCGACGGCAAGCTGGATGCCGAGACGGTCGCACTTGCGCTGGCGCGGCAGCACACAAACGTCACGCTGCAGACCGGCTCGCGGGTCACGCGGCTCATCACCGCTCCGGATGGTCAGGCCATCGAGGCGGTCGAATATATCAAGGACGGCCAGACGCAAAGGCTGATGCCGAAGCTTGTCATCCTTTCGGCCGGCGCCGTGCAATCGGCCGTTATGCTGATGCGCTCGTCAAACGACAAAAATCCGAACGGCCTTGCCAATGCGTCCGATCAGGTTGGCCGCAATTTCATGAACCACAATTCCAGCGGGGTTCTCGCGCTTTCGCCGACCTATCGCAACGATTCCGTCTACCAGAAGACGTTTGGCTTCAACGATTTCTACCTCTCTGACGGCAATGGCGGGCCGCCGCTCGGCAATGTCCAGCTTCTCGGCCGCGTTTCGGGCAAGATCCTCAAGGCGAATATGCCCTCGATGCCGGAATGGCTTCTCGACCGCATCTCCGCCCATGCCATCGATTTCTATGCGATGAGCGAGGATATTCCGCATCCCGAAAGCCGCATTCGCGTCGATGGCGAGCGCATCGTGCTGCAATGGCATCGCACCAACTGGCAGGCGCATCTCGATCTCGTGTCCAAGCTGAAGGGCGTGTTGCGCGCCGCCGGCTTTCCGCTGGTTCTGTCGCGCGCCTTCGACAAGCGGACGCCCTCGCATCAATGCGGAACGGTCGTCATGGGGCGCGACGCGGCGAAGGCGCCGCTCGACATCTATTGCCGCGCCCACCAGCATCCCAATCTCTTCGTGGTCGATGCCAGCTTCCTGCCGACATCGGCGGCGGTCAATCCATCGCTGACCATTGCCGCACAGGCGTTGAGGGTCGCCGATCACATCGCTTCGACGGAGCTTGCCCGATGAACAGACCTCTCGCCATCGTCACAGGCGGACGGCGCGGCATCGGCCTCGGCATCGCCAAGGCGCTTGCCGCAGGCGGTTTCGACATTGCCCTGACCGGCCTCGACGCCAACGGCATGGCCGATCCGGCGCTCGATGAACTTCGCGCGCTTGGCGTCGATGCCTTCTACGCCCAATCCGATCTCGCCGATCTTTCGACCCACGGCCCGGCGGTCGCTGCGATCCTCGATCGTTTCGGCCGCGTCGATTGCCTCGTCAACAATGCCGGCATGGCCTCGGTCGTGCGCGGCGATTTTCTCGACCTGACGCCGGAGAATTTCGACCGCATCCTCGCCACCAACCTGCGCGGCACCGTGTTCTTCACCCAGACCGTGGTGAAAGCCATGCTCGGACAGACGGCGGGCGAGACCTATCGTTCGATCATCAATATTACTTCCGTCTCGGCTTCGATGAGTTCGCCGGAGCGGTTGGATTACTGCATCAGCAAGACCGGGCTTGCAACGCTCAGCCAGGGTCTGGCGCTGCGCTTGGCGGAGGATGGTATCGGCGTCTTTGAGGTCCGGCCGGGCATCATCCGCACCGACATGACCGCCGGCGTCGCCGACCGCTACGACCGGCTGATCGCCGACGGCCTCATTCCGATGAAACGCTGGGGTTATCCCGCCGATATCGGCGCCATCTGTGCCGGCCTTGCCGGCGGCGGCTTCGCATTCGCCACCGGCTCGGTGATCGATGCCGATGGCGGCTTGTCGATCGCCAAACTGTAACGGCTGAAACGGCCGGCATCGTTATCTTCACCCGCCCTTTGTGCGCGGGACTGGCGGCCTGTGGGCTGCGACAATTCGAGGAGTGTCATATGCGCTACGACTACATCATCACAGGCGCCGGGCCGGCGGGATGCGTACTTGCCAATCGCCTCAGCGAAGACGCGGACGTGAACGTGCTGCTGATCGAAGCCGGCGGCGGCGACTGGAACCCGCTGTTTCACATGCCAGCCGGCTTTGCCAAGATGACCAAGGGCGTGGCGAGCTGGGGCTGGGAAACTGTGCCGCAGAAGCACATGAAAGGCCGCGTGCTGCGCTATACGCAGGCCAAGGTGATCGGCGGCGGCTCATCGATCAACGCCCAGCTCTATACGCGCGGCAATGCCGCCGACTATGACCTTTGGGCGAGCGAAGACGGCTGCGAAGGGTGGGGTTACCGCTCTATCCTCCCCTATTTCAAGCGCGCCGAGGACAATCAGCGCTTTGCCGACGATTACCATTCCTATGGCGGGCCGCTCGGCGTTTCCATGCCCGTTTCTGCCCTGCCGATCTGCGATGCCTATATCCGCGCCGGCCAGGAACTTGGCATCCCCTACAATCACGATTTCAATGGCAAGCAGCAGGCTGGCGTCGGCTTCTACCAGCTGACCCAGCGCAATCGCCGCCGTTCGTCGGCTTCACTCGCCTATCTCTCGCCGATCCGTAACCGCAAGAACCTGACGATCAAGCTCGGCGCTCGCGTTTCCCGCATCGTGCTGGAGGGAACCCGCGCCGTCGGCGTCGAGGTGGTGACGTCAGGCGGCAGCGAAATCATCCGCGCCGAGCGCGAAGTGCTGGTCTCCTCCGGCGCCATCGGTTCGCCGAAGTTGCTCCAACAATCCGGCATCGGCCCAGCCGACCACCTCAAATCGGTCGGCGTCAAGGTGAACCACGACCTGCCCGGCGTCGGCTCCAACATGCAGGATCACCTAGACCTGTTCGTCATCTGCGAATGCACCGGCGACCACACCTATGACGGCGTTGCCAAGCTGCACCGGACGCTGTGGGCCGGGCTGCAATATGTGATGTTCCGCTCCGGCCCGGTCGCCTCATCGCTGTTCGAGACGGGCGGCTTCTGGTATGCGGATCCCGATGCTCGTTCGCCGGATATCCAGTTCCATCTCGGTCTCGGATCGGGCATCGAAGCCGGCGTGGAGCGGTTGAAGAATGCTGGCGTGACGCTGAATTCGGCCTATCTGCACCCGCGCTCCAAGGGCACGGTGCGGCTCTCTTCCGCCGATCCGGCCGCAGCACCCTTGATCGACCCGAATTATTGGGAGGATCCGCATGACCGGAAAATGTCGATCGAGGGACTGAAGATCGCCCGCGAAATCATGCAACAGGCTGCCTTGAAGTCCTATGTGCTGGCCGAGCGCCTGCCCGGCCCGAAGGTCGTCAGCGATGAAGACCTGTTCAACTATGGCTGCGCCAATGCCAAGACCGACCATCATCCGGTCGGCACCTGCAAGATGGGCACCGGCGCGGATGCCGTGGTCGGGCTGGATCTGAAGGTGCATGGTCTGGAAGGCCTGCGCGTCTGCGACAGCTCGGTCATGCCGCGCGTTCCGTCCTGCAACACCAATGCTCCGACGATCATGGTGGGCGAAAAGGGATCGGATATCATCCGCAACCGCGAGCCGCTGCCGGCCGCGATCTTTGCCCATGAGCGCAACGACCAGCGTCCGCGCGCCCGCGCAAATATCCGTTGATCAACGGATAAATCAGACGGTGGCGACGCGCTCACCGGGATCGGTGGGCGCGAAGCGGGCGACGAGGCTATGGCGGTCGCCGGGATAGATCAGCCGCACATGGGTGATCGGCACCGCGCCGCTCCAGGTGCGGCGTTCGACGACAAGGCAGGATGCGCCGGGTGCGATCTTCAACGCCGACGCCACTTTTTCATCGGCATTGATAGCATGGATGGCGTGTTCGGCCGCCGACCACGGCACGCGGTCGATCAGCCAGCGGCCAGGCGCAATGGCCTCGAAATCAGCGGTTGCCGCTTCCGGCACGGCTGCGAGATTGATCAGACGATCCTCGAAGCAGAAGGGCCGCGAACCCGCCAGATGACATGCGGAAACCGCAAGCACCGGCGTGCCCTGTTCCAGCGCCAGCCGCTCGCCCTCGCCCTTCTTCAATTTATGGCGCGACTGGCCGACAAGAGCATAGCCATAGGGAAGCCCCAGCGACTGAACCTCGTCGCGGATATCGTGAATGTCGAGAACGGCAGATTGCGCGCGCGGCTGGGCGACGTAGCTGCCGGCCTTGCGGCGGCGTTCGATCAGTCCTGCATTAGAAAGCTGCGTCAGCGCCTTGTTCACCGTCATGCGCGAGCAGCCGTATTGCTCGGCCAGATCAAGCTCGAAGGGGATGCGGTGGCCGGGTGGCCATGCGCCGGAAACGATCTGCCCTTCGATATCCGAGACGATGCGCTGATGCAGCGTCTTGTCGCCCTCTGAGGTCATAGAGTGTCCGTCAGTTGTTTCATCGCCGTCTGGAAGCGCTGGCCAATTCGTTCGCGCCGAATGTGGCGACCGCCCTCCACCTGTTTCACGCCGTGAACCCAGACGCAATCGGTGATGACGTTACCGGCGAAAATCCAGCCGTCGAGAACCGCATCCTCCTTCAAATACGGCGCACGGGTGCGATTCAGCGACACGAAATCGGCAGCATGACCGACCGCAATACCGGACGCCGCGCCAAGTGCGGCAGCACCGCCGCTCAGGGCGCTGTCGAACAAGGCCCGGCCCGTCGATTGATTCGGCTGCGCGGCGACATTGCGGGAGCGCGTCGCAAGACGCAGCGAATATTCGAGCTGGCGCAATTCGTCGCTGACGCCGATCAGCACGTTCTGGTCGGAACCGACGCCATATCGCCCGCCAGCGCCCATGAATTCGACGCCGGGGAATATGCCGTCGCCGAGATTGGCCTCGGTGATCGGGCATAGACCGGCGATCGCGCCGGCCTTGGCCATGCCGATGGTTTCCTGTGGCTGCATATGCGTCGCATGGATGAGGCACCAGCGGGAATCGACCGGCTGGTTCGCCAGAAGCCATTCCACAGGACGCTGGCCGGACCAGGCGATGCAGTCCTCGACTTCCTTCACCTGCTCGGCAATGTGGATATGGATCGGCCTATCTGCGGCGAGCGGCAGGATCTGCGTCAATTCATCCGGCGTTGCGGCACGCAGGGAATGCGGGGCGATGCCGACGATGGAATCGGGCAGATCGGCCACGGCCTTTTCCGCACCGTCGAAAACACGGCGGTAAAGATCGACGGAGGAGATGAAGCGGCGCTGGCCTTCGTTTGGCGCGCTGCCGCCAAAGCCCGAATGGGCATAAAAGACCGGCAGCAGCGTCATTTTCAGGCCGGTATCGCCGGCGGCCGCAGCGATGCGCTCGCCCATTTCCGCAGGGTTGGCATAGGCCTGACCGTCCTTGTCATGATGCAGGTAGTGGAATTCACCGACACGGGTGAATCCGGCCTCCAGCATCTCGACATAAAGCTGGGCGGCGACGGCCTCGACCTGCTCCGGCGTCATCTGCAGGGCGAAATTATACATGACGCTGCGCCAGCTCCAGAAGCTGTCGTCGCCGGGGCCACGCATTTCGGCAAGGCCGGCCATGGCGCGCTGAAAGGCATGACTGTGCAGATTCGGCATGCCGGGCACAATGACATCATGGCGCTCGTCTGCGCCTTGCGCCGTCACCCCCGCTTCGATGGCGGCGATGCGGCCGTTTTCGAGACTCAGGCGGGCATCCTTCAGCCAGCCGCTCGCCGTCAGAACGGCCTGCGCAAAAATCGTGTTCGTCTGCATAGTGCTCCTCTCCCGCGGTCGGAATTGTCGCCGCCGCGTCGTTTTCGTGCCGCCGATTCAGCAAACCGTTTTCCGGTGCAAGATCGGGCTTGCCAAGCCTTCTATTATGTATATACATATTCACATCGAAACACAAAGGCGAAATCGCGATGACCGACGAAAACACCAAAGCCGTCCGCATCTGGCGCAATGCGCGCCTGGCCACCTTCGCTCCCGAACGCGAAGGCATGGGCATCGTCGAGAAGGGTGCGCTGGCAGTCGCGAACAGCCGGATCGTTTTTGCCGGCGCGGAAGGCGACCTGCCGGCCGAACTTGCCGCCGGCGCGGAGACGATCGATTGCGAAGGCCGCTGGATTACCCCCGGCCTGATCGATTGCCACACCCACATCGTCCATGCCGGAAACCGGGCGCGCGAATTCGAAATGCGCCTCTCCGGCGCCACCTATGAGGAAATCGCCCGCGCCGGCGGCGGCATCGTTTCCTCGGTTGCCGCAGTGCGCGCCGCCAGCGAAGACCAGTTGATCGCCGAATCCCTGCCGCGCCTCGATGCGCTGATCGCCGAAGGTCTGACGACGGTCGAAATCAAGTCCGGTTATGGCCTCGATGTCGAGAGCGAGTTGAAATCGCTACGCGCCGCGCGCCGGCTGGAAGCGGAACGTGCCGTTTCGGTTCGCACGACCTTTCTTGGCGCGCATGCACTTCCGCCGGAGTTCAAGGCCGATCGCACCGGCTATCTCGATCTGGTCATCGATAAGATGCTGCCGGCGGTCGCCGCCGAAAAGCTTGCGGATGCCGTCGATGGCTTCTGCGAAGGCATTGCCTTTTCGCCGGAGGAAATCGAGCGGCTGTTCGTTGCGGCTGAAAAGCATGGTCTGGCAGTGAAGCTGCATGCGGATCAGCTTTCCAATCTCGGCGGCGCAGCGCTTGCCGCAAAGCATCATGCACTTTCCGCCGACCACCTCGAATATACCGACGAGGCTGGCGCTGCGGCAATGGCGGCAGCCGGAACCGTGGCGGTCATTCTGCCCGGCGCCTTCTATTTCATCCGCGAAACCAGGAAGCCGCCGATCGACCTCTTCCGCCGTCATGGCGTCGCAATGGCGCTGGCGACAGACGTCAATCCCGGCACCTCGCCGCTGACCTCGCTCCTCCTGACGATGAACATGGGCGCGACTCTGTTTTCGATGACCGTCGAAGAATGCCTGTCGGGCGTGACGCGCGAAGCGGCGCGCGCGCTCGGCCTGCTTTCGGAGGTCGGCACACTGGAAGCCGGAAAATTTGCCGATTTCGCCATCTGGAACATCGAGAGCCCGGCGGAGCTGGTCTACCGCATGGGCTTCAACCCACTATTCAAGCGCGTCTATCGGGGGAATTGAGATGAGCGTTTTCGACGTCCGGCGCGGCAATTCGCCGGTCATCCTCGGCTTTCCGCATACCGGCACCGATGTGCCGGAGACGATCAAGGCCCGCCTCAACGACAATGGCCTTATCCTCGCCGATACGGACTGGCACATCCACGATCTCTATGACGGGCTGCTGGATGACGTCACCACCGTGCGCGCCACCTTCCATCGCTATGTCATCGACGCCAATCGCGACCCCGCCGGCGTCAGCCTCTATCCCGGCCAGAACACGACGGGCCTCGTTCCCGAGACCGATTTCGACGGTGTGCCGATCTGGAAAGAGGGCGAGCAGCCGACCGAGGCGGATATCGCCGAGAGGCTGAGAGATTTTCATGCGCCCTACCATGCGGCGCTCGCCGCCGAAGTCGCGCGCGTCAAGGCGATCCACGGTTTTGCCGTGCTCTATGACTGCCACTCGATCCGTTCGCACATCCCCTTCCTGTTCGAAGGCAAATTGCCGGATTTCAACATCGGCACGGATATGGGCAAGACCTGCGACGCCGGCATAGAGACCGCCGCCGTCGAGGTCGCAACTGCGGCAATCGGTTTTACCAGCATTCTCAACGGCCGCTTCAAGGGCGGCTGGACGACCCGCCATTACGGAAAGCCCGCCGATGGCGTCCATGCGATCCAGATGGAACTGGCGCAGTCGACCCATCTGCAGACCGAGGTTCCGCCGTTTGCCTATGACGCGGACAAGGCCGAGCGGCTGCGCCCGCATCTTCAAGCCATTCTGCGGCGCATCGAAGCCGCAGCACGCAACCTGACACGATAGGAGGAAGCCTGATGACCAATCCACGCCACAATATTCGCGAAATCCGCAGCCCGCGTGGCAACCAGTTGAACGCCAAGAGCTGGATGACAGAAGCGCCGCTGCGCATGCTGATGAACAATCTCGACCCCGACGTCGCCGAAAACCCGCATGAACTGGTCGTTTACGGCGGCATCGGTCGCGCCGCCCGCGATTGGGCGAGCTTCGACAAGATCGTCGAGACGCTGAAGACGCTCAACGAAGACGAGACCCTGATGGTGCAGTCGGGCAAGCCGGTCGGCGTGTTTCGCACCCACAAGGATGCGCCGCGCGTCTTGATCGCCAACTCCAACCTCGTGCCGCACTGGGCGACCTGGGATCACTTCAACGAGCTGGATAAGAAGGGTCTCGCCATGTATGGCCAGATGACCGCCGGCTCGTGGATCTATATCGGTTCGCAGGGCATCGTGCAGGGCACCTACGAAACCTTCGTCGAATCCGGCCGCCAGCATTATAATGGCGACCTAAAGGGCAAGTGGGTGCTGACCGGCGGGCTCGGCGGCATGGGCGGCGCCCAGCCCTTGGCGGCTGTCATGGCTGGCGCCTGCTGCCTCGCCGTCGAGTGCAACCCGGACTCCATCGATTTCCGCCTGCGGACCCGCTATGTCGATGCCAAAGCCGAAACGCTCGATGAAGCCATGGAAATGATCGACCGCTGGACCAAGGCCGGTGAAGCCAAGTCCGTCGGCCTGCTCGGCAATTGCGCCGATATCCTTCCCGAGATGGTTCGCCGCGGCATTCGTCCGGATATGGTCACCGACCAGACCTCTGCGCATGACCCGATCAACGGCTACCTGCCGAAGGGCTGGACGATGGCCGAGTGGAAGGAAAAGCGCGTCAGCGATCCCAAGGCGGTCGAAAAGGCTGCGCGCGCCTCGATGCGCGAGCATGTCGAAGCCATGATTGCGTTCCAGGATATGGGCGTTCCGACCTTCGACTACGGCAACAATATCCGCCAGGTCGCAAAGGACGAAGGTCTCGAAAATGCCTTCGCTTTCCCGGGTTTCGTGCCGGCCTATATCCGTCCGCTGTTTTGCCGCGGCATCGGTCCGTTCCGTTGGGCCGCGCTCTCGGGCGATCCGGAAGATATCCGCAAGACCGACGCCAAGGTCAAGGAACTGCTGCCCGACAACAAGCACCTGCACAACTGGCTGGACATGGCGCATGAGCGCATCGCCTTCCAGGGCCTGCCGGCGCGCATTTGCTGGGTCGGCCTCGGCGATCGTCACCGGCTCGGCCTCGCCTTCAACGAAATGGTCAAGAACGGCGAACTGAGCGCCCCTGTCGTCATCGGACGCGACCACCTCGACTCCGGCTCGGTCGCCTCGCCGAACCGCGAAACCGAAGCGATGAAGGATGGTTCGGATGCCGTCTCCGACTGGCCGTTGCTGAACGCCCTGCTCAACACCGCCTCGGGCGCCACCTGGGTGTCGCTGCATCACGGCGGCGGGGTCGGCATGGGCTTCTCGCAGCATTCGGGCGTCGTCATCTGCTGCGATGGCTCCGACGAAGCCGCCGCCCGCATCGGCCGCGTTCTCTGGAACGACCCGGCAACCGGCGTCATGCGCCATGCCGATGCCGGCTACGACATCGCCGTCGAATGCGCCAAGGAAAAAGGCCTGCGCCTGCCGGGCATTCTCGGCAACTAAACGCCGCCATGTTGAAGATCGCCGCGCCCGTTTCCGACGGGCGCGGTTTTTTTATGCCGGGCGTTCAATAATGCGGCGGGCGCGTCACCGGGACGGAGCCCTGCGAT
Source organism: uncultured Rhizobium sp. (assembly GCA_945952045.1). Lineage (GTDB taxonomy): Bacteria > Pseudomonadota > Alphaproteobacteria > Rhizobiales > Rhizobiaceae > Metarhizobium. The sequence continues at coordinate 32,459 of CAMFHE010000035.1, read as the reverse complement.
TGCTCTTCCAGCTCCAGGAAACGCTCTGTCAGCCGCTCCAGCTTGAGGCGAGCTTGTTCGGCCTGTTTCCAATGCTTGACGAGCTGGTCAGACAGTTCCTCGATGACCCGGCCCTGATGCGCCACAAGCTCTTCCAGGCGGGTAATTCGCTCATTGTGATCCGACATTGCGGTTTCTCCAGATTCGTCGTTTCTCATCCCTCGCCGGGCGCAAAACCCCTGTCAACCGGGCTTTCGGAACGATTTCGGCTGTGGATAGGGCGAAAATAAATGAAATTGGTGAATTTCGCCCGATGACTTTTTCGCAGACGGCTGGCAAGAGGGCTTAGCAACCAAACGAGGAAACGCTGATATGACCACCACGAACGAAATTGCCGACAAGATCGCCGCGGACAACGGTCTGACCAAGGTTCAGGCAAAGGGAATCGTCGAAGCCGTATTCAAGGCTGTCGTCGACGCTGCTGCCGCTGGCGCAGAGACCTCCATCGCAGGCTTCGGCAAGTTCAAGGTCAAGGCAACGCCCGAGCGCGAAGGCCGCAACCCGTCGACGGGCGAAAAGGTGACGATCGCCGCCGCCAACAAGCTGAGCTTCACGCCGGCCAAGGCCGTCAAGGACACGCTGAACAAGTAAGCCGCCCCGCGCAGCTTTGTGTTGGACGCGAAAAGCGGAGCGAGAGATCTCGCTCCGCTTTTGTTTTGAGACAATCGTCGTTGGACTAACCGACGGATCACATCACGTGCCGCAGAAGGTGCGCAGCACCACCTCATCGGCCAGCGGTGGCGTCGTATACTCCGAAAAGCTGTCGCGCGTTTCGTAAGGTTTAGCTACCGCCTCGACCATCCGCTCGAACGGCGCGAAATCGCCATTTGCCACCGCCGCAACGATTGCCTGCTCGATGCGATGATTGCGGGGGATGATGTAGGGGTTGGCGCGGCGCATGGCGTCCGCCAGCGCAGCCGGCATCTGCGCATCGCGCGCCAGCCGCTCCCGCCAGAGCACCGCCCAGGCATCGAATGCCGCTGGATCGGCAAAGCAGGCCCGCACAGCAGCATCTTCGCTTTCAGCAGCATCGCAGAGCGCACGGAACGTCAGCGTGAAATCTGCGCCGCTCTGCGCCATCGCATCCAGCAGGCCCTCGATCAGGGCACGGTCAGCCTCTTCCGCATTGGACAAACCGATCTTCGCACCCATCCGCTGCAGCCAAGCCGTCTGATAGAGATGGGCGAAATCGATCACCGCGCCATTGGCCATCTCCACGGCGGCATCGATATCGCTATCGAGGATCGGCAGCATAGCTTCGGCAAGCCGCGCGAGGTTCCATTGCCCGACGGCCGGCTGGTTGCGATAGGCATAGCGGCCGTTCTGGTCGATCGAGCTGAACACCTTCGCAGGATCATAGGCATCCATGAAAGCGCAGGGACCGAAATCGATGGTCTCGCCAGAGACCGTCATATTGTCTGTGTTCATGACCCCGTGAATGAAGCCGACGGCCATCCAATGCGCGATCAGCGCTGCCTGGCGCGCGACGATTGCCCGTAGCAGCGCCAGATAAGGTTTTTCCTGTGCTTCGAGCCCCGGATAGTGTCGCGCGATGACGTAATCGGCCAGACGGCGAAGGCCCTCGTGATCGCTGCGCGCCGCAAAGAACTGGAAGGTGCCGACGCGGATATGGCTTGAGGCCACGCGGGTGAAGACAGCGCCAGGCAGCATGGTTTCGCGATAGACCGGATCGCCCGTCGTCACGGCCGCGAGTGCCCGCGTCGTGGGAATGCCGAAGGCCGCCATTGCTTCGCTGACGATATATTCGCGCAACACCGGGCCAAGCGCTGCCCGACCGTCACCACGCCGCGAGAACGGCGTCTGGCCGCCGCCCTTCAACTGGATGTCGCGGCGCTGGCCTTTGCGGTCGATGACCTCGCCGAGAAGGATAGCCCGGCCATCGCCAAGTTGCGGTACGAACTGGCCAAACTGGTGGCCGGCATAGGCCATGGCCAACGGCTGCGCGCCATCGACCAATTCCTGGCCTGCAAAAATGGCTGCCAGCCTTTCTTCGGATGCCCCTTCAAGATCGAGCCCGAGTTCAGCCGCCAGCGAACGGTTGAAGGCGATGAGTTTTGGCGCCGAAACCATCGCTGGCCGCTGCGGCAGCTGGAAAGGCGCCGGCAGCCGTGCATAGGAATTGTCGAAGGAAAAGATACGGCGCGTCTCTTCGACCGCCGTCCGGACATCAGTCGTCATCGCGAACCGCTCCCTGTTTTGCCCGTCTATAGCAGATCGCGGACGGGCGGATACAGGACAAACCGTGTGAAGAACGTCGCGGTTCCCCGCATCGGCAACGGCGACGGGGCCGTTGCTAAAACATCAGGCGGAATGAGCAGCCTGCCGGGCAACGACGCTTGGCGGCACGACAGAGCGGCCTTGCTCGTTTTCGACGAATTGCGCGAGCGTCATATTGTCGAGGATTGACGAAATCGCATCGCGAACATCCGCCATCGAGCGGCGCACGGTGCAGGTTTCCGGATCGGCACAATCTTCGCAGGCCTCGAAGGCAGTGCGGCTGGCGCAGCGAATCGGCGCAAGCGGTCCATCGAGCGTGCGAATCACATGGCCGATATGGATATCGTTTGCCGGGCGCGCCAAGGAGTAGCCGCCGCCCGGTCCTTTTTTGGATCGAAGCATGCCGGCATTGCGCAGTTCAAGAAGAATAGCGTCCAGGAATTTCTTCGGAATATTATTGCGCGTGGCAATATCCGTGATGAATGCAGTCTCGCCGGGGTTGAGCTGTGCCAGATCCACCAGCGCTTTCAGTCCATATTTCCCTTTTTTCGTCAGCATAACAAATTCGCTTCTTCGAAAGGCGAAGGCGACATCGCCTGCGCATCGAGCCCGAAACCTACGCGCCCTGTTTTGAAAATACCGCCGGACTATGGCGGAAATACCTCGTGACGCTTACTATACACCGGAATAATTGACATGTGTGATCGATTTTAAGGTTATTGTGAAATATCCTGTGATGACGGCCGCCGCCCTTGTGACATCCGGATGTCGGCCCGACCTGAACAAATGTATTCCGCGGCCGGGCCATAAAGAGGATCCTATTCTACAGACGCCAGCCCAGCCGAAACGTTCTGCGTTACCGAACTCGATATATTTGATAGAGTTTGGGAATAACGATGGAGGTAAGGATGAAGCGATCAACGGTTACGCGGTTTCTGACAGCCGCATTCGTCGCGGGCATCATGCAGGCAAGCTCGATCGGTCCGTCCTTTGCGGATCAAACGCTCCTGAATGTGTCCTACGACCCCACCCGTGAGCTCTACAAGGATTTTAACGCGGCATTCGCCGAAAAGTGGAAGGCGGACACCGGCGAAACGGTCACTATCCAGACCTCCCACGGCGGCTCCGGCAAGCAGGCCCGCTCGGTCATCGACGGCCTCGAAGCCGACGTCGTGACGTTGGCTCTCGAAGCCGATATCGACGCAATCGCCAAGGAAACGGGCAAGATTCCGGCCGATTGGAAGAAGAAGCTCGAGAACAATAGCGCACCCTACACCTCGACCATCGTCTTCCTGGTCCGCAAGGGCAACCCCAAGGGTATCAAGGACTGGGGCGATCTCGTCAAGGAAGGCATCCAGGTAATCACGCCGAACCCGAAAACCTCGGGTGGCGCACGCTGGAACTTCCTGGCTGCCTGGGCATGGGCGCGTCAGGCCAATGGCGGCGATGACGCCAAGGCTCAGGATTATGTCGCCCAGCTCTTCAAGCATGTTCCGGTGCTCGACACAGGCGCGCGCGGCTCGACGACCACCTTTGTGCAACGTGGCCTTGGCGACGTGCTGATCGCCTGGGAAAACGAGGCCTATCTTTCGCTCGCCGAACTCGGTCCCGACCAGTTCGAGATCGTGACGCCGTCCGTCTCCATCAAGGCCGAGCCGCCTGTCGCGCTCGTTGACGGCAACGTTGATGCCAAGGGCACCCGCAAGGTGGCGGAAGCCTATCTTCAATATCTCTATTCCGATGTCGGGCAGAAGATTGCTGCAAAGCATTACTACCGCCCCTACAAGCCGGAATTGGCCAACAAGGAGGATGTTGCCCGCTTCGGCGAGGTAAAGCTGTCGACCATCGAGGATTTCGGTGGCTGGGCTGAAGCACAGCCGAAATATTTCGGCGATGGCGGCGTCTTCGACAAGATTTATCAGCCCGGGCAATAAGATTATATGACTGCACAGACTCGCAAGAGCTGGCAGTTCAGACGGCCGAGCGTTCTTCCCGGTTTCGGGTTGGCGCTCGGCGTTACGCTGTTCTGGCTCACCCTCATCGTTCTCATCCCCCTCGCCGGGCTCGCCATTCGTTCAAGCGGGCTCGGCGCCGCCAAATTCTGGGCGCTCGCAGCCGATCCACGCACGCTGAATGCGCTGCGCATCAGCTTCGGCACGGCATTCCTGGCGGCCATCGTCAATGTCGTCTTCGGTATTGTGCTTGCCTGGGTGCTGGTGCGTTATCGCTTTCCCGGCAAACGCATCATCGACGCCATGGTCGATCTGCCTTTCGCGCTGCCGACAGCCGTCGCCGGCATCGCGCTGACGACGCTGTATGCGCCGAACGGCTGGGTCGGGCAATTCCTGACGCCGCTTGGCATAAAGGTGGCGTTCACGCCGTTCGGCATCGTCATTGCGCTCGTCTTCGTTGGCCTGCCATTCGTCGTGCGCACCGTGCAGCCGGTCATGGAAGAAATCGACCGTGAGGTCGAGGAAGCAGCCGCCACCCTCGGCGCCACCCGTTTCCAGACGATTTCGCGCGTGTTGTTGCCGGGCCTCGCACCGGCCGTGCTCACCGGTTTCGCGCTCGCCTTCGCCCGCGGCGTGGGTGAATACGGATCGGTCATCTTCATCGCCGGCAATATCCCCTATGTGTCGGAAATCGCGCCGCTTTTGATCGTCATCCGCCTCGAAGAATTCAACTATCCGGCTGCGACAGCCATTGCCGCCGTCATGCTGATCCTCTCCTTCAGCCTGTTGTTCGTGATCAATCTCATCCAGAGCTGGAGCCGCAGGAGGTATGGATATGGCGCATAACACCCAGGCGCTTGCGCCCGGCAATTACGCCCGTGTCGGCAAGGCCACGACCGAACGGCCTCTGGCCCGCTGGACGCTGATCGGCATTTCCCTTGTCTTTCTGCTCCTGACCCTGCTGCTGCCGCTGGCCGCAGTCTTCTTCGAGGCGATGCGCAAGGGGCCGGAAGCATTCGTGGAAGCGCTGGCCGATCCGGAAACCTTCTCGGCGATCCGCCTGACGCTGATCGTCGCCGGCATCTCGGTCCCGCTCAACCTCGTCTTCGGCATCGCGGCCGCCTGGGCGATCGCCAAGTTCGAGTTCAAGGGCAAGGCCTTCCTGACGACGCTGATCGACCTGCCATTTTCGGTTTCCCCGGTTATTTCGGGCCTGGTCTTCGTCCTGCTTTTCGGTTCGCACAGCTTTTTGGGTCCGTATCTGCAAAGCTACGGCATTAAGATCCTGTTTGCCGTGCCGGCGCTTGTGCTGGCGACCGTCTTCATCACCTTCCCCTTCGTCGCTCGCGAACTGATCCCGCTGATGCAGGAGCAGGGAACCTCGGATGAAGAGGCGGCTCTGTCGCTCGGCGCCAGCGGCTGGCAGACGTTCTGGTATGTGACGCTGCCGAACATCAAATGGGGCCTGCTCTACGGCGTGCTGCTTTGCAATGCCCGCGCAATGGGCGAGTTCGGGGCCGTCTCGGTGGTCTCCGGCCATATTCGCGGCGTGACCAACACGATGCCGCTGCAGGTCGAAATCCTTTACAATGAGTATAACTTCGTTGCGGCCTTCGCCGTGGCGACCTTGCTGGCGCTGCTGGCTCTTGTCACACTGGTTCTGAAGACGCTGCTCGAATTGCGTTACAGCGCCGAAATTTCCGCCAGCCGGCGCCACTGAAAGGTTCATGAATGGAAGTTCGCGTAGAAAACATACGCAAGGAGTTCGAGCGGTTTCCGGCTTTGCACGACGTTTCGCTCTCGATCCGCTCTGGCGAGCTGATCGCGCTGCTTGGGCCGTCCGGCTCCGGCAAAACGACGCTGCTGCGGCTCATCGCCGGTCTGGAAGCGCCGACGCAGGGGAAAATCTTCTTCGGTGACGACGATGCCTCCTACAAATCGGTGCAGGAGCGCAATATCGGTTTCGTCTTCCAGCACTATGCCTTGTTCCGGCATATGACGGTGCTGGATAACGTTGCCTTCGGCCTCAAGGTCCGCCCCTCCAGCCGCCGTCCGGCCAAGGCTGAAATCCGCGAGCGCGCCTCGAAACTGCTCGATCTCGTGCAGCTTTCCGGTCTGGAAAAACGCTATCCGACGCAATTGTCCGGCGGACAGCGGCAGCGCGTGGCGCTGGCGCGCGCCATGGCGGTGGAGCCGAACGTGCTGCTGCTCGACGAGCCCTTCGGCGCGCTGGATGCACAGGTGCGCAAGGATCTGCGCAAATGGCTGCGCGAGATCCACGACCAGACCGGCCACACCACCGTCTTCGTTACCCGCGATCAGGAAGAAGCGCTGGAACTGGCCGGCCGCATCGTCGTGATGAGCCAGGGCCGCATCGAACAGGTCGGCACGCCGGACGAAATCTACGATGCGCCGGTTTCGCCCTTCGTTTTCCGTTTCATCGGCCAGTCCAACTGTCTGAAGGTGCGGGTCGCCAATGGCGAGATCTGGCTGGACGACCGGCCGATCGGCCTGCCGGCCAAGGACGAAGCCGAGGGCGAGGCGCTGCTCTATTTCCGCCCGCACGATATTGAGATTCGCGATGGTTGCGGCGGCTGCATCGCCGGCGTCGTCGCCGCCTCGCGACGCGTGGCCGGCACACGGCATCTGGAGCTGGATATTGGCAACGGCCATGCGTTGATGGAAATCGAGCTGCCGCCAGAACGGGCCGCTGCCGTCGATCGCAGCCGCCTCGCCTTCCGCCCCACGAAGTGGAAGCTTTTCCGCGAAGCCTAATCCACGCGAAGACCCGCCTGCCGCAACAGCGGCAGGACGCGGTCGCAGAAGAATGGCAATTCGTGCGTGTAGTTGACGAAGGACAGGGCAATGCCCGCATAACCCTGTCGTGAAATCGCCAGCATGTCCTCGACGATCTTCTCCGGCGTCCCGACCAAGGGATAACTGCCGGCGCCACCGGCGAAACGTTGACGATAGCGGTCATAGGCATCGCGGTCATGCGATTGCGAAAATTCTTTCTTGCCCGCCATATGGGCATCGACCGCAGCGTGATCGGCCAAGGTCACCGCATAGCGACGATAATACGCCTCCGCCTCGGCTTGGGTTTCGCGGCAGACGACATGGCAGACGGTGTAGACGCCGACATCGCGGCCTGCCCGCGTCGCGCGTTCGCGGATATCGGCAACGTGACTGCCGGCCTGTTCGATCTCGGTGAAGGTGGTGAACAGGAAGTCGCAATGCGCGGCGGCGAAATCGCGGCCGGGACCGCCGAAAGCGGCGTTCATCGTTACCGGCCGTGGGCTTTGCAGGCTGGTCGGGCTGCTGACCGCATCCTTCAGCGTATAATAGCTGCCGTCGAAATCGAACGGCGCGCCTTCGTAAGCCTTTTCGACGATATCGAGCCATTCCGCCGCCTGCTCGTATCCCTTCTCGACCAGCGGCACGCCGAACATGGCGAATTCCTTGGGGTTCCAGCCGCAGACGATGTTCAGCCCGGCGCGGCCATGGCTGATGTGATCGACGGTCGCAAGCGCCTTGGCGGCATAAAGCGGATGCACAAGCGGCACATGCACGGTCATGAACAGGCCGATGCGCTGCGTCGCCGCCGCCAATCCCGCCGCCCAGGTAAAGGTCTCGAAGCTCCATTCGCGAACGGCGTTCTTGCCACCGAAGCCTTTCCAACGCGCAATAGGCAGGAAGAATTCAAGCCCCGCCCGGTCGGCGATCTGCGCGGCCGAGAGATTGTCGTCCCAGCCGGCCTTCCAGCGTTCGGGAACATCGGTGATTGCCAGCCCGCCATCGGCATTGGCCGAAAAGACGCCGAGCTTGAGTGTGTTTCGACCTTTCAGCGGATGCGGCGCGATCATGCTCTCCCCCAGGATTGCGGCCCGTTATGGAGAGCAGTCTAGCGCGATGCCTTGCGCTGGCAAGAAATATTTGAGGCTTAAAATGCCAGGCTATCGCGTGACTGCCAGAAGCAAGAAGACATAGGCGATGACAGCAACCACGAGCCCGCGGAAGGCGAGACCCGCGAATCGATACTTGGCGCGCGCGATCTCGGCCAGCGTATCGACGTTGGAAACATATTCGCGAAAGAGGTAGTTGGGATCCTTTCGGCGCGCAGCTTCGAGAAACTCTCCGCGATGACGCGCCCATGCGCCCCAGAAAAGCGAACTTGTCTTGGCGCTCTTTCGCGGCATTACGACGCTGATTGCACAGATCGCCGAAAACAAAGCTGCGCCCCCAAGCAGCAACGAAGCGATAATGCCAATAACAGTTCCGTTCAGATAGCGATCGACGCTGAAAACACCACGCACTTCACTTGAAGAGACCAGGAAGGCGAGGATGAAAGTGAAGATATAGGCGGCCTTCTGGTCGGAAATCTTGATCTGATCGTAGAAAACGTCGTTCACCTTGCGGATATGATCGAAATACTCGCTATCCCGCTCGAATTCCATGTCGGTCGAGTTCAAACCCTCGTCGGAATAGCCGACCTCCAAATCCGCCATGAATCAATCTCCCGTTCCCAAACCTGTCGCCGTCTTAATACACTCGGCGCAAAAGCGAATATGCTAAATTTAAGCTTATTGACATTTGTTCACCTCCTATTCACTCCTGAATCAAAGTTTGGTGGGGAATAGTGATGCGACTTGCTGCCTGGGGCGCCGTTCTGGCAGGCACGATACTGTCTACGGTGATACCTGTTCAAGCCGATCCGCTGGCAAGAAACGCGCCGTCTGCCGGCGCAGTCATCGCGCGCAAATTCGGCGAGGAAGTCCGCTTCGTCGACATCACCAACTGGCGTTCGGTCGAATTGCAGCAGAACCTGCTCGCCGGCGACGTTCTGCGCACCAACGCAACCGGCCAGCTCGCCGTGCTCTTTTCCGATCGCACCCAAGTGCGCCTTGCCCGCAACACCTCGCTGCTGGTCAAGAATATGGCTCGCGATGGCGGCGACACCGACCTCGAACTGCAATCCGGAACGATCTGGGCCCGCGCCGAACGCGGCGGCACCGGCGTGGCCGTCAATACGCCGGCCGCAACCGCCGCCATTCGCGGCACGGACTGGACGCTTTCCGTCGATGCCGGCGGCAAGACCTCGCTGATCGTCCTCGAAGGCATCGTCGAATTGAAGAATGCGCAGGGCAGCGTCCAGGTCCGTCAGGGCGAAGGCGCCGTCGCTTCCATCGGCCAGGCGCCGCAAAAGGTGGTCATCGTCACGCCCAAGGACCGCGAACAGATGCTGTATTATCTGCAGCTGCGCGATTCCTTCACCTTCATGCCGGCCTCGCCTCTGCCCGTGCGCAACATGTCAGCGGAAAAAAGCCGCATCGATGCGAAACCCGAAACAAGCCGCAATGCTGAGGACTGGCTGACGCTGGCCGAAGTGCAGATGACGCTTGGCGGTCGCCGCCCGGCGGAAGCGGCCTTGCAGGCCGCCGAAGCGCGGGGCCTTTCCGCCCGCCAGCAGGCGCGCGCCGATCTCATCCGGGCGCTGTTTGCCGGTGCGGAGCGCAATTACCCGGAAGCCGCGAAACTGTTTGGCAGGGCTTCCGGCCGGCTCGATCCGCAACGTCAGGCCATCGCCGCTTATGGCGGCTATTACGCGCGCTCGTTGACCGATCCTGACCGTGTCGAACAGCCACCGAAAACCGCAGGTGGCCCCTACGGCGCACTGGCCGAAGCCTGGACCGCCGGTTTCCTGAAAGACGTCAAGGCGGCGGTGGAAGTGCTGAAAAAGGCCGAAGCGCGCTATCCGAACGATCCGACATTGCCTGCAGCACGCGCGCATTTCGCAATGCTGATCGATGACCGCGAGCAGATGCGCGATGCTTTCGAACGCTCGCTCGCCATCGACCCCACCCACCCCATGGCGCTAGAGGCGCGCGCATCCTATCGTTCCGACTACCAGGGCGATATCAAGGGATCGATTGCCGATCTTCGCGCAGCGCTTGCCGTCGCGCCCGGCTCGTCCAGCGGATTAAACAATCTCGGCCTTGCCCTGATCGAAATCGGAGACCGGCGCGGTGCGGAAGAGGCCTTGAAGCAGGCCATCGATCTCGATCCGCAGGATCCGCTATCGCATGTGAACCTGGCGATCCTTTATCTCGAACAGGGCCGGATGAAAGAAGCCAAGCGTGAGATCGATATCGCGCTGACCGCCGATCCCGCCTTTGAAATCGCCCGCGTCATCCGTGGCCGCTATTACATGCAGACCGGCGAGATGGACAAGGCGATGGAAGACCTGCTCGCCGGATCGACCGCCAATCCCGGCTATTCGCAAGCCGAGCTGATGCTGGCCGCGGTACACTACGAGACCGGCAATCGCGATGCCGCCGCCCAGGCCATCGACAATGCCGACCGTCTCGACCCCAACGACCCGGCAATTTCCTCGATCCGCACGGCGATTGCCATCGACGATTACGATGCCGATGGCGCGATCCGCAACGCGCAGGATTATCTCAAGCGCGCACGGGCGCGCGGCGGCTATTACGGCGCGCTCAGCGCCAACCAGGATGCCGGCTCGACGCTGAACAATGCTTTCCGCCTGCAGGGCCTCAACGCCTGGGGACAGTATTACGGCGATGTCGTCTTCAGCCCCTTCACCGGCGCCAGCTATGTCGACCAGACGCTGCGCGGCAGCCCGGATCCCTTCGTCAACGCCTATAGCTATGGGGACAATACCGCCGCCTATTCGCAGAACAGTTCGACATTTTCTTCGTTCATGCAGGGGCTGCTGCTCGATCCGCATATGCTATCCGGTCGCTCGCGCACGGCAAACCTGTTGCGGCGCCCCTTCGTCGAAGGCTCGGCCGGCATCACCTTTACCCGTCCGGACGATCCGAACGCCAAGACCGGCCGCTTGAAGGAAATCGAAGCGCAGGGCTATAGCAACGAGCCGGTGCCCTTCAGTTTTTACGTTCAGGGCCAGTTCGAAAACAAGCCGGACACGCGCATCTTCAACGGCCTCGACGGCGGTTTCATCAGCGACACCGAACTGCGCAGCGGCACCGCCTACGCCACCGCCTCTCCAACAGCAAACGACCATATCGTCGGCTTCGTGTCGCGCGGCAAGTCCGAGCAGGATATCACCCTGCCGCTGATAATCGATTTCGGCGGGATTCCCGTGCTGCTCGGGATGCAGAATAACTACAAGACCGAAGCGACACAGGCAGGCATTGCCTGGAGCCATTCTTTCGCCTATCGCAACAACCTCAACGCGGCCATCTTCTATACCGAGCAAAAGCGCGAAAGCCGCGAATTGGGGATCATCAACAATTTCCTGGTGACCGACGACAACAATCTGGACGAGCAGCGCGGCATCGTCGGCGCCTTGAACCACACCGTTGGTGACGATCAGCTCGTTTGGCGCTATGGTGTCGAAGGCGGCCGGATGCGCGTGCATAGTCAGGTGCTGGACATCGTCCTTCAACCGCCGCCAGCAACGTTCAATTTCAACGAAATTACCGACGATATCACCGTTGGCCGCGCCTATGTCGATGCGCTCTACGAGGCGACGCCAGACCTGAAATTCGAAGGCGCGTTGTTCGGCACATATCTCAACGGCGATACCGTCGATGTGGCGAGGCTGGAGCCGCGCGCCGGCGTTGCCTGGTCGCCAACGGAAGGGCAATGGCTGCGCCTCGGCTATATGCGTGAAGGCTATAATGTCAGCTTGCCGACGCTGTCGCCCATCGGGCTCGTCGGCCTGCAATCCAACCAGCGACCGCTGGCGATCAATGGCTATAGCGATACCATCGCTGCCCGCTGGGAAGCGGAATGGAACGACCGGCTGTTCACCGCCGTCGATTTCCAGCACCAGAATCTTCGTGGCCTTTCCATCGGCGTACCCTTGACCGTAGACACGATCGATCTCACCAAAGGCCGCGTCGATCGCGTCAGCGCCACCGCCAATGTCGCGCTCGGCCATGGTTTCGGCTTCTCGGCAACCGGCGTCTACGCCGACTCGGAAAACCTCGATCCGACCAGCGCCGGCTTCGGTCAGGGCCTGCCCTACGTGCCGAAAAAGGCTGCGCAGGTCGCGCTCACCTGGGTCAACGACAACAATATCAAGACGACGCTCGCCGCCAATTATACCGGCAAGCGGCAGGGTGACGGCGCTGGCAACGAGTTGGATGCCTATTGGACCGTGGATGCGACGCTGGAGTGGGAGCCGTTCGACAAGCGGTTTGCCGTCAATCTCGCCGCCTACAATATTTTTGACGAGCAGTTCGAAGTCACGCCGCGCGTTCCCGGCTGGGGCCGCACCTATATGGGCTCCCTCAAAGTGCGCTTCTGACGATGTGGCCGTTCGACAGCCAGGCGAAGAACGGGGCGCAGGGACGCATACGGCATCGGCTCGCCGGCCTTGCTTTGCTCGTCGTTGTCGCGATCGGCGCGGTGATTGCGCTTTCCTTCACCTCACCCTGGCGGCTGATTGAACTGCGCAGCTTCGACTACCTGACGACGATCGGCCAGCCGCCGATGCCGCAGGACGGACCCGTTATCGTCGCCATCGACGAGCCGTCGCTTTCCGAAATCCCCCATCAATGGCCGTGGCCGCGGGCGCTGCACGCCCAGCTGATCGAGAAGCTGCGCGAGGCCGGGGCTAAGGCCATTGGTCTCGACATCATCTTCGCCGAACCCGCCGTCGATCCGGCCAATGACGATGCCCTGCAGGCCGCTCTGGGGCCGGATGTCGTGTTGGCCGGCGACGAAACCCTGATCAACACCCCGCAGGCCGATCAGCTGATCCGCACCGAACCGCTGCCGCGCTTCGTCGAGGCCGGCGCGCATGTCGGCATCGCCTCGGTGGGACTCGATGGCGATGGCGTCCTGCGCGGCATGCCTGCCTACGAGGATAGCTTTGCCGCCGAGATTGCGCGCGCCGCAGGCCAGCCGCTGGTGTTGCGGGAAAGCGGCGCCATGCTGCAGGCTTTCGGCCCGGCGCGCACCTACCCAACCGTCTCGTATTACCAGGCGCTCGACCCGCAGAATTTTCTGCCGGAAGGCTATTTCAAGGGGCGGACCGTTCTGGTCGGCCTCAGCCTGCAAACCGCGCCGGATGTTCGCGCCGGCGCGCCGGATACATTCGCGACGCCCTACACCGTTCACACGAGTCGGCTCGTCGCCGGCGTCGAGGTGCAGGCAACGCTCGTCGACAATCTGAGCCATGGGCTTGCCATCGCCGATACAGGAACAGCCTTGCGCATGCTGTTGATCGTGCTCGGCGCTGTCGTCGGCGCTGCCGTCGTCTATCGGGACACAAACTGGATAACGGTCCTGTGGGGTGCTGCCTCCGTCGCTGTCGCCGTCGGACTTGCCTATGCAACGGTGCGCTATGGGCGCATTTTCGCCTCTCCGGTCGGCCCCGTCCTTTCCTACCTGACCGTGGTCATCGGTCAATCGGGTCTCGACTATGCCGCCGAGCGGCGCACGCGTCGGCAGGTGACGCGCGCCTTTGGGCAATATCTCTCGCCAGCCATGGTCGAGCGCCTTGCCAACGACCCCTCGCAACTGAAGCTCGGCGGCGAGACCCGCAATCTCTCTATCCTGTTTTGCGACGTGCGCGGCTTCACCACCATCGCCGAACGGATGAAAAACGATCCACAGCAACTGACGACGCTGATCAATCGGCTGCTGACGCCGCTTTCCGACGAGATCCTCGCCTGCGGCGGCACGATCGACAAATATATTGGCGACTGTGTCATGGCCTTCTGGAACGCGCCGATTGACGATCCCGATCATGCCGCCCATTCGGTCGAGGCAGCATTGCGCATGCTGGAGGCAATGGATCGCTTCAATGCCACGCTTCAGGCGGAGCTGGCGACGCGCGGCGAGGAACCCTATGGCCTGAGGATCGGCGTCGGCATCAACACTGGCGATTGCGTGGTCGGCAATATGGGCTCGGTCAGCCGCTTCGATTATTCAGCGCTCGGCGATTCCGTCAACCTCGCCTCGCGGCTGGAGGGAGAATCGAAATCCGTCGCCGTCCCGCTGCTGCTTGGCGAGGAGACAGCGCGACAGGCCGCCAGCCGCTTCTGTATGGTTGAGCTCGACCGCATTCAGGTCAAAGGCCGCTCGGTCGCCTCCCCGGTCTTCACGGCGCTGAAAACTGCCCCGCCAGACGATGTGCTGGCGGATCACGCCCGTTTTCTCGAGGCGAAATATGCGGGCACGCTGACTGCCGACGACGCCGCTTTCGATCGTCTGACGGCCGCGCTTCCACAATTTTCCGCCTATTATGCAACCATGCGCGCCCGCATCGCCGTTTCGGCCTGAATAAATCCCTGACAAGTAAAAAGGCCTCCCCGCCGAAGCGGAGAGGCCTTTTTCATGTTCAATTCGCTATCGATCAGGCGGCAGCGGAGGCCGAACCGGACAGCGGCACTTCCGAGATCGTCTTCAGAACCTGCGAAGCGATCTGGTAGGGGTCGCCCTGGGAGTTCGGACGGCGGTCTTCGAGGTAACCACGATAGCCGTTGTTGACGAAGGAATGCGGAACGCGGATCGAGGCGCCACGGTCAGCCACGCCGTAGGAGAACTTGTTCCACGGAGCGGTTTCGTGCTTGCCGGTCAGGCGCAGATGATTGTCCGGACCGTAGACGGCGATGTGGGCTTCCAGGTTCTTGTCGAACTGCGCCATGAGCGCTTCGAAGTATTCCTTGCCGCCGACTTCGCGCATGTGCTTGGTCGAGAAATTGCAGTGCATGCCCGAGCCGTTCCAGTCGGTGTCGCCGAGCGGCTTGCAGTGCCATTCGATATCGATGCAATACTTTTCGCAAAGACGCGTCAGCAGGTAGCGCGCCATCCAGATTTCGTCAGCTGCCTTCTTGGAGCCCTTGCCGAAAACCTGGAATTCCCACTGGCCCTTGGCCACTTCGGCATTGATGCCTTCATGGTTGATGCCAGCGGCCAGGCAGAGGTCGAGATGCTCTTCGACGATCTGGCGTGCGATGTTACCGACGTTCTTGAAGCCGACGCCCGTGTAGTACGGACCCTGCGGCGCCGGGTAGCCCTGCTCCGGGAAACCGAGCGGGCGGCCGTTCTGGTAGAAAAAGTATTCCTGTTCGAAACCGAACCAGGTGTCGGAATCGTCGAGGATGGTGGCGCGGCTGTTGGACGGATGCGGCGTCTTGCCATCGGGCATCATGACTTCGCACATGACCAGAACGCCGTTTGTGCGGGCCGGATCGGGATAGAGGGCGACCGGCTTCAGCACGCAATCGGAGCTGCGGCCTTCGGCCTGGTTCGTGGAGGAGCCGTCAAATCCCCACAGCGGGAGCTGTTCGAGCGTCGGGAACGCGTCGAATTCCTTGATCTGCGTCTTGCCGCGAAGGTTCGGCACCGGGGTGTAACCGTCGAGCCAGATGTACTCGAGCTTAAACTTGGTCATTGCGAATCTCTCAACTAACGAATGTTGCAAGGTCTGAGCAATCTTGAACGGCCGTTCGGCGGCCCTTCAAGGGAGGCTGCCAATAGGAATGCATATCCCGTGCCAACTTTACGAGTCCGCGCCAAACCGATGAATTTTTCTCGTTTCGCCGGCTAAATCTGCCCACGAAGCGTGCGGCACGGAACCAATGGTCGCGCCGCGCGTTCGTTATTTGCGCAAATGCATAAAATTTAGCCAATGCCCCAACATAGTCAGCGCAACAATGCGTTTTTCTGCTTACATGCAACGCAAATCATGATAATAATTGAGGCATAGAGCCTAAAAAATGTGCGAAATTTAATCGAGTGGTGGTCGTGCCTAGGAAATAGTCTGGAAAGGACAAGATAATGGCATCAGGTGTACATACCGGTTCCGCAGAAATATACCAATTTCCTGTTTCCAACCGTCGCCGTAACTTTGGGCAGCGGACAGAAAACATGCAGGCAAGTGTGGTTAATTTTCCGGAGCGCGTGACCTATGCTGTCGTCGATACTTGCTGGTATCACGCCGACGCCATGTCCGACGAGGAAAAGTCGCATAATTGAGCCCATCAAGCGCGCTCCGGCGACACCACGACGTTCCAAAGACCATAAAGGCGCCCCGATCGCATTCGGAGCGCCTTTTACTTTGTCATCACTCTTCCTGGTCGCCGCATACGATCAAGCCGCAAGGGCGTGACTGGCCGACAGGTGCGAACGGATGGCTGCCTTGATGGCGCCGACGTCCGTATAAAGACTATTGTCCAGATCGATAACGTGGAATTTCACGGCGATGAAACGCAGCCGCCCCTCCTGGGGGACAGCGATCCCGACCGGGATACCACCATATTCAATAACGTGCCTTTGCATGATCGTCGGCCCAGTTCGTTGGAAGGTCAGTGTCAGGCTTGCGTATGGCAGTCCCATACATTCGACATGTGACAGCATCACAACAAACGGCGAGGTTGAGTGCCTGACCATTCGCAAAAATGGACGTCGCAAATTTTTCGGCAGCCATGTGTCGTCCTCGTTCGCTATTGTCTATAAAATAAATAGACTAATAATGGCATGAAAACAAGCCGATCGGCCTTACCTGAAGAAAATGAAACCGAATTTACCCAGCGTGGCGCGATCTGGCGCAAAATTTATCCGCAATCATCGAAATCCCCAGACAGGATTTCGAATGCGGGATCGATGGGTAAACATCTCTTTCAATGCGTTTGCGGGCGCAACCTTGCGCCCGCAAACGATAGTCAGCTTATTCGGCTGCCGCACGCAGGCCGAGTGCCTGCCGGCAGACGGCAATCGAGTCAGCCTCAATCGCGGCATAGTGATCGAATTCGTTCAGGACGCTCGCCCCCAGATCCGCCTCGAAGCGCTGCTGGTTCGGGCTGGCGACAAAATCCTGCTGCGCGCCGTCGCCGAGATTCGACTGGAAGATGCCGGCGGCACTGACCGGCAGGAAGTCTTCGTAGACGACCGGATCGAAGCAAACGAGACCTTCCGCGATCCAGCTTTCGAGATCGCCGCTTGCGACGCCCTGATAGGACCGGCCCTTGGCAGTCAGCGAGTAGGTAAAGTAGCCGAGGCCGGCGGCACGAATGCCCGCCCAGTCATCCGGGAAGGAAACGAACGCCTCCGCGAGCGCCGCCTCATAGGCCACCGCGTTCGAGCCATCGGCAGCGGGGCGCACCAGCTTGCGGCTGTCGTTCAGAAGCGCGTCATAGAGCGCCCTACCCTTCGGCGTCAGCGCAATGCCGCGCTGCTCGATCTCGCCGAAACGGGCAGTATGCGAGCCCGTCTGCCATTCGCCATCTGCGGACTGGAACGAAACCGATTCTTCCAGTGCCTTGAACGAGGTCTGGCGCAGAAGGATCGGACATTTGCGGGTCGGTGGTCCCTCGACGACGGCCTTCGGCGCGATGCCGTAATTCGGCATGCGAGCCTGCACCGCGTCGATATCCAGCGTGCGCGGCGTCAGGTGGTTGATGTGCGGTCCCTTGAACGAGACGACATCGGCAATCAGTCGGTGCGCGTCGTGCAGGCGATGATAGAGCTCGGCGCTGACGCTGGCGCGGTCATGCCAACGGAAGGTTTCGAGAACTTCGGCAACGAAGCGCTCGGCATCGTCAGCAGACAAACCGCCGTCCCGTTCTGCCTTTTCCGTCAACGCGATGGCGCCGGGGGTGAAAATCTGACGCTTGGCGAGAATGGCCTTTGATTCCTCGCGTAACGCTTCGTCGGCGATCAGGTCGAGACGCAGCAGCGAGGTGAAGACGCGGAAGGGATTGCGGCTCAGCGCTTCGGCGCCGACGGGCCGGAACGCGGTCGAATGCACCGGCACGCCGGCCGTCGAAAGATCGTAGTAACCGACCGGGAACATGCCCATGACCGCGAAGACACGGCGCATCATCGACAGTTCCTCAGGCAGGCCGACGCGGATTGCGCCGTGGCGCTCTTCGGAAATACGAGCCAGGGATTCGGTCTCTTCCAGTCGCTCCTTGAGGTGCGCATCTGCCGTCAGCGTCTCGGCATTGACCGTCGCCACCAGCTCCATCAGCGTGCCATAGGCCGGCACTTCCTCGCGATACATGCGCGACATGGCGGCCGAAAGAGAGGAACGGATTTCATCGGGAGAGAGATGAGCGGACACGGGGGAAGACCTTTCTACGCGTGTATTCCGGGGAGGTTCATTCGCTTGATGCAATATAGTCATTGCTTCCGGGCAAGTCTCATGAGACTTTTCACTCACTTGATGCGAAACGGGAATGATATGAAGCGCAGCCTGATCCCAGACATCGCTATTCTACAAGCCTTCGAAAGCGCTGCCCGCCATGGCAATTTCACCCGTGCCGCCGCCGAACTCAACCTGACGCAGAGCGCCATCAGCCGCCAGATCCGCGATCTCGAGGGGCAGACGGGCCTTTTGCTGTTCGAGCGCATCCGCCAGCGCGTGGTGTTGACCGAGGCAGGCAAGAAACTTCTGCCGGATGTGCGGCGGCTGCTGGCGCAGTCGGAGGAACTGATGATCCGTGCGGTGGCATCGGCCAATGCGGAGGCTTCGCTGACCATCGCAACACTGCCAACCTTCGGCGCACGCTGGCTGATGCCGCGCCTGCCGCGCTTCTTCGCAATCCGCCCCTCGGTCGCGCTTGCAATGGAGTCCCGCTCGGAACCCTTCGATTTCGAAGAGGAAATATTCGATCTCGCCTTTCACTATGGCCAGCCTAGCTGGGCCAAGGCGGAATGCACCTATCTGTTCGGTGAAGAGGTGTTGCCGATGGCAAGCCCCGGCCTCCTCAATCATATTGGCCTGACGGCTCCATCGGCTCTCGCCGAAGCCCCGCTGCTTCACCTGACGACGCGGCCGCATTTGTGGACGCAATGGCTGGATCGCCATGGACAGGTCAACGAAGGCAATTATCGCGGCAGCCGTTTCGACCAGTTCTCGATGATCATCGCGGCGGCGATTGCCGGCCTCGGAATTGCGCTGCTCCCGACCTATCTGATCGAGGAGGAAATCGGGACCGGAAGCCTCGTTCCCGCCTTCGACCTGCCGCTTCGCACCGAAAACGCCTATTATCTGGTGACGCCGGAAGGGCGGCGCAGCAATGCGGCGGCGACCGGCTTCCGCGACTGGTTGATTGCCGATCTCGCGCGGCAAGCCACGGTTTCCGGCATCGATACTTGAGATTGCTCCGGATTCCTCGTATCCCGAAAACATCGAGCTTTTGGATAGACGAACGTGGCACCCAGCATCCGCACGATTGCCAAATTGGCGGGAACTTCGGTTTCTTCGGTCTCGCGCGTCATCAACAATAGCGGTTATGCCTCGCCCGACCTGCGCGAAAGAGTCGAAGCGGCGATCCGCAGCCTCAATTTCACGCCCAGCAAGGGCGCGCGCATGCTGCGTGGCGAGCCGAGCCGGATGATCGGGCTCATCCTGCCCTCCATCGATGTGCCCTTCTTCGGCATTCTCGCCCATACGATCGAGCAGCATCTGTTCGAATGCGGTTTCCAGACACTGATCTGCAGCACCGCTGAAAATGCCGATCACGAGGCGCGTTATATCGCCATGCTGATGGCGCAGCGGGTCGATGGCGTGATCGTCGCCAGCGCCTTTTCCGATACCGGTCATTTCCGGGCGCTTGCCGAGGCGGGCATACCGATCGTCGCTATCGACCGCGATCTCTCGGGCATTGCCGATGCCGCCGTCATGGCCGATCACGAAGAAGGCGGCCGGCTGATGGTGCGCCATCTGCTTGCCCATGGGCATGAGAAGATCGGCGTCGTTGGCGCGCCCGGGCATAGCCAGCCGGTGCAACTGCGCCTCGCCGGCATCCGTGAGGAACTGGCGAAAACCGGATTGGCCCCACTTGCCGTATCGCTGAGTGGCGAGCACAGCTTTGCCGAGACCTATCGGCTGGCGCGCGGTCTGCTGGCAAGCAGCGCCGATGTCACGGCCTTGATCGGCACCACCGATATCGCCGCCATCGCCTGTATCCATGCCGCGCACGATCTCGGCTTTTCCGTACCGGACGATTATTCGGTCATCGGGTTCGACGACCTGCCGGAAGCCATGTTCGTGTTGCCGCGTCTGACGACGGTCGCCCAGCCGATCCGCGGCGTCGGCATCGCCGCCGCCGATGTTCTGGCCAAGATGATCGGCGGACGCGAGAGCGGCGAAACGTCCGCTCCGGCCCAGACCACCCGCATGCCGGTCGCGCTCGTTGCCCGCCAGTCAGTTACGCAGGCGCGCAAAATCTAGCCGAAGGCGTCGGCGACGAGGACATCCATCGCCGGAATGCCATCTGTTGCCGTTGCGCCGCCAAGGCAGCGGGCGGCGGCGGCATGGGCGACGGGAATAATGCGCTCGATATCCCAGCCTTCATGCAGGCCGTAGACGACGGCGGCGCAGAAGGCATCGCCGGCCCCGACCGGACTGACGATGGCCGTGGGATCGATGGGCCGCGACGGCATCACCACCGGTGCCTTGCCCGGAGAAAACCAGAAACAGGCTTCCGGCGCATGCACGACGACACCCTTGGATACGCCGGCCTCCAACAGGCGCGCACCCGCCTGTCTCACAGCCTCGTCCAGCAGCAGACCGTCGCTACCGCGCGGCTTGATGCCCGTGGCGCTGCCCGCTTCCATCTCGTTGATGATGATGTAGTCGCAGAATGGCAGCGATGCGCCAACCTGGGCCGAGAACTCCGCGTCCTCGCTGGAAACGAAATCGACGCAGGTGACAAGCCCCGCCGCTTGCGCCGCCTCCAGGAAATAGGACGCGCCAGAACGTCCCTGTCCATCCAGCCGATCAAGCCCAGGCAGCAACATCAGATAGCCGAGATAGAACAGCCGATACCCCTTGTCGGCATAGGCTTTCGGCGAAATGGTAGTCGCATCCAGCCTGTCATTGGCGCCGCCGTGATAAAAGAAGGTGCGGCTTTGGCCGGGCACCGTCATGACATGGGTGTGGGCCGTCGCCTGCCCTTCCAGCGAAACCAAACCATCCGCGCCAATGCCGGACTCAATCAGCCGCTGCCGAACGAATTCGCCATCCGCATCCGCCCCGACACAGCCCGCGGCGGAAAGACGTCCCGGAAACCCCATCGAGGCGAGATCCGTGGCGACGTTGATTGCTCCGCCCCCGACGCCGATATCCTGATGGCGGATGAAGGTCAGGTTGCCCTGTTCCGGCCAATAGGACAGGCTGTGGATGCGATCGACGATGAAATTTCCGGCACAGACGACGCCTCCCTTGCTGTCGCCCATATTGATCTCCCCCCGCGATGCCATCATGGCGCTCCTTCGTTCCAGAGACGGCGCAGCGGCGGTTCATCCTCTTCAATTTGAGCAAAACGGCCGACCGGCTCGAGAAAGAAATTGTCGTTGCGGTCGTCATTGACCTGACTGACCTCGCCGACAAGCACAGCGCCGCCACCCTTGCGTCCATAAAAGCGGTGATAGAGCCTGGTGCGGATGGTGACGCTCTCGCCCGGTCGCAGCATCAGCGGTTCCCAGGCCTTCAACCGGCGCGGCAGACCGTCCACTGGCACCTCGATGTCGTCTTCCAAAGGCGCGCCGTTCGCGTCGCTTGCGCAGAATTCGATAACGAGATCGCCACCGCCGCGGTTGATGATGTCTTCCATTTTCGCGGCGTGGCGATGCGTAGGCGTCAACTGGCCCTCGCCGACGACGAGCAGCTTTTCCGCATAGGTGCGCTCGCCGGCGACGCCGACAAGACCGTTGCGCAGGCAGAAAAGCACCAGCCCGCATTCCGCAAACCGGCCGGAGCCGAAATCGGTGACATCCCAGCCAAGCTGGCGCGATGCAAGGTATGCGGCGGCATCCGGGTCCTCGGCCAGCTTCGCAGCCGTCCAGCCTTCCCAGGCCGGCAGCGCCCAGCCATGGCGCTGGAGCATCTCCAGCGCCTCACTGATAGACTTGTTGATCTCCGAGCGCTTCATCAAGCGGTTCCGCCACTGTAATCGACGCTCACGACCCGGTTTTCGATGCCGGATTGCAATGCCGCCGTCAGGACCGCGTGGTGAGCGGATGCCTCGTCCGGCGTGGCGCAGGGGAAGCCATTGCCGTTTCCGCCGGCAAGCTCGTCCAGATAGGCGGCCCACATCTGCTGGATGGCGTCGGCAAAGCCGAATTCGAAGATTTTTCCGGTGATTGCCGGGAACAGCGAACCGTAACCCAGATCCTCCGTCTGCCAGGCCTGAATGCCGCCGTTATAATCCATCCACTGCCACTGGCGCGGCGATTTGGTGGTGAAGAAGGCGCTCTTCTTCATGCCGAGGATGCGCAGATACCAGGTATTGGATTCGCCGGGCGCGATGCGCCAGGTTTTGAGCACCATCGGGAAATCCTGATCGCCGGCACTGACGCGCGTGCTGATCGTGGCATTGTCCCAGGTGGTGCACGGCGCCATGCCGCCTTTGCCATCAGGACGCTCCGTCACCCGCTTGACGAGTTGCGCATGCAATGTCGAAGGGCGCCAGCCGAGACGCAGCGGAACATGCAGCACATGCATGCCGAGATCGCCCATGCAGCCATAGGCGCCATTGATCGGCTCCATGCGCTTCCAGTTGATCGCCTTGTTGCGGTCAAGGTCGGAGGAATGCAGGAAGCCGGCTTCGACCTCGAGGATCTCGCCCATTTCGCCGCTGCGGGCGAGATCGAAGACTTTTTGCGCGCCGGGAAAATACGGAATCTCAGACGAGCAACGCACGACGAGATGCGGATGATCGGCAAGAACCGCTGAAATCTCGCGGTTCTGCGCCAGATCCATGCCGAACGGCTTTTCGCCGAAGAGGTGTTTGCCGGCCTTCAGGATCGCTGTGTAGAATTCCGCATGCAGCACATGCGGAACGGCGCAATAGATCGCATCCACATCCGGGTTGGCGAGCAACTCCTTGTAATCCGTCGTCGCCTGGGAAACGCTCGGCACATGCGTGCGAAACCAGTCCATCAATGACGGATTGGTGTCGCAGACGGCGACGATCTCGGGCCTTGCCCTGGTGTCCGAAAGATGCAGCCAGCGGGCGGCCGCACTTGCGAATTCACGCCCCATCAGGCCGCAGCCGATGACGCCGAAACGGAATATTTTTGTCATTGCTCGCTCCTCCCAGCGCGGTACTTCAAGCCAGATGCTTGGCGGCAGCTTCGGCGGTCGCGCCCTCATGGACGATCGCCATCAGCGCACGGGTCATGCCGCCCGGATTGGCATGCTGGACCACGTTGCGGCCGTAGACGATGCCGCGCGCGCCCTGCTCCATCAAGGTCTTGGTACGCGCCAGGATTTCCGCATCCGAAACGCGACCGCCGCCGCGCACGAGAACCGGGATCGTCTGGGCGATCTCGATGATGCGATGATATTCCGACACATCGTCGCAAGGATCGGCCTTGATGATATCGGCGCCAAGCTCGACGGCCTGACGGACCAACGGCAGGATCTTGTCGATATTGCCATCGACCATATAGGCGCCCTGCGAATTGTCCTGCATCACCAGCGGCTCGACCATCAGCGGCATGCCGTAGATTTCGCATTCGCGCTTCAGGCTGTTCACGTTGCGCACGCAGGCGCGATAAACTTCCGGCTGGTTCGGCAGCATCAAAAGATTGACGACGACGCAGGCAGCATCCAGAACGACGCCCTGCTCGACGGCGCGGTCAATGACTTCGGAGAACAGCATCGACGGCAGCGGATTGCCATAGACATTGGCGATATCGGTGCGCAGCACGAGCGCCGGGCGGTTCTTGCCCTTGATCGACTGCAGGATCGGCGCCGTGCCCGGCGGCAGCTGGATGGCATCCGGTGCCGCATCGGCAATCACCTGGATCGCTTTGGTCATGTTCTCGATGCCGGGAATGAACGTCTTTTCGTTGAACATGCCGTGGTCGATGGCGACGTCGAAGCAATTGCCCGAGGTCCCGAAAAGACGGTTGATGCGTGCGGATTTCATGAAAGCTCCTCCAGTGTGGTAACGTTTCCATATTTGATAACTGCAAACCCGACGATGTCAAGCGATGTGGTAACGTTTCCATATGCTGCAATGCACCATGTTTCCGGCTGGACGGCCCAAACCGAAGCGCCTAAGTCTGGTTCAGATTGCCAATAGCAAACAAGGGGATGAGCATGAGTGGCCTGGAGATTTTGAAGGCAAGCGATCGTAAGCCGATGCCATGGAAAAATGGCGGTGGCGAAACCATCGAGATCGCCGTTCATCCGGCCGGCGCCTCGCTAGAGACCTTCGACTGGAGGCTGAGCATCGCAACCGTTGCCATCGATGGCCCATTCTCCACCTTTGCCGGCATCGACCGCACCATCGCCGTCCTGACAGGCGATGGCATGAACATGCGCATCGACGACGAAGAGCAGCTGTTGACGCCGGAAGCGCCACCCTACCCGTTCAAAGGAGACAGCAAGACGGAAGCCTGGCTGGTTGGAGGCCCAGTGCGCGATCTCAACATCATGAGCCGGCGCGCATCGATGCGCCATAGCATGGAGCGGCTCGACATTACCGAGCCGACACTGATCGACACTGAAGGCGGCGAATGCCTGGTGCTGGTTCTCGATCCCTGCCAGATTGCCGATCTGAAATTGGAGACCTATGATGCCGTCAGGATTTCACCGGCATCGACGCCACTGACCATCAAGCCGGAGAACCGCGCGCGCATCTTCGTCATCCGCCTGTTTGTTTCCTGACGGAAAGAAGTCAGATCGACGTCTCGTCTTCGCCTTCATCGTCGGACCAATCGGCGATGTCGGCGGCGGCGCAATCTTCCGGCGACGTCTCCAAACCCTCATCCAACCAATATGTTACGGCCATTTCTTCAGCGTAATAGCGAACGGGCGTGCCGTCGTCGAAATGCGCGAAGCCGGCATGCTCCACCATGTATGCGACAAACCGGCGGATGAATTCGTCTTCGGTCACCGACTAACAATCCACTTTAAGTCAACGTAAATTGCACCATGATTACAATTTATTGCCTGAAAATTCTAATCAAGAATATGAAGAAACGGATGACGCCCTTCAACTTCTTAATGAAATTCAGAAAATCCCGTCAACCATTTGTTAATCATGAATTTTAGGTGAACCGCGCCGCCGCTTCCGTAACGGTACGGTGGGCACCGTAATCGCGCTGGAAAGAAGTTTCGACTTCCGCAGGGCGGGACCGGCTGGTTGGCACGCGCGAAATCTCCATGAAATCCGGATGATCGACGATCGGGGGGACGGGGGTGTCGCGACGCGAAGCGGAAAAGAGTCCGAACATATGCTTTCCTCCATTTGACCCGAAAACGGTGCTGATACGAATTTCGTTCCTGAGATACGCGGCGGAAATGAAGATTTTGTTAAACATAAATCTTAACCCGCTTTTCAGCAATGAGACCACCTCCAGACCTCTTGCCGAAAACTGCCAAATCATCCCATTGTGCCGGCCTGCCCTCCAAGGGAGCACTCAACCGGGAAACTCGCCTTGCGCTTTGCACTCTATTTTACACCGCCGGCCGATCACCCTTTGACCCGGGCCGCCAGTCAGTGGCTTCTTCGCGACCCGTTCGAGGATCGAACCTCGCCGCCGGTGGAGATGGACGGACTATCAGCCGGCGACCACGCGGCAGCGATTGCCGACCCGCAGCGCTACGGTTTTCACGCCACGTTGAAGGCGCCGTTTGAACTTGCCGAAGGCGTTGACCCGGAAAGGCTGATCGCCGAGGCCGAACGTTTTGCCGCCGGCTATCCACGCTTCCACATTCCAAATCTGGTACTCGGTCAGCTTGGCCCCTTTTTCGCGCTGGTGCCGGATGCGCTGCACCCGCCGTTGCAAGCATTCGCCGCCGACATCGTCACTCGTTTTGAGCCGTTTCGCGCGCCACTCAGCGAGAGCGACATCGCGCGGCGCAAGCCGGATCAACTCCCGCCCGTCCAGCGCGACCATCTGCTGAAATGGGGTTACCCCTATGTGTTCGACGAGTTCCGATTTCACATGACCCTGACGGGGCAGATCGAGGATATGAGGCGTGCAGCCATGCGCCGCCTTCTTGAAGCCCGATTCATGGATTTCGTGAACCGGCCGCTGCCGATTTCCCATCTTGCGGTTTTCGTCGAGGAAAAGCGTGGTGCGCCGTTCACCGTGCGTGCGCTTTTCCCCCTCAAGGAGAATAGTACGACATGACTGCCGAACAGGTCTTCACCAATGCCCGGCTCGTGCTGGAAGACGAGATCGTTTCCGGCTCGCTTTTGGTGCGCGATGGCCAGATTGCCGATATCGACAGTGGCAACAGCCGCCTTGGCGAGGATTTGAATGGCGACTACCTGATCCCAGGACTCGTCGAACTGCATACCGACCATCTGGAGGCGCATTATTCACCGCGTCCCGGCGTGCGCTGGAACCTGACCGCCGCGATCCAGTCCTATGACGCGCAGATCGTCACCTCCGGCATCACAACGGTTTTCGACTGTCTGCGGCTTGGTTCTTCCGAGGAAGGCGGCTTTGCGCGCGGCGAAATGCGCGACATGGCCGATGCCATCGAAAAGGCTGGCGCGGAGCGAAGGCTGCGCGCCGAGCATTTCATCCATCTGCGCTGCGAGGTGCCGACCGCCGATGTCGTCGAACAATTCGAGGACTTCACCGATGATCCGCAGGTGCGCCTCGTTTCGCTGATGGACCATTCGCCGGGCCAGCGGCAGTTCCAGACGATGGAGCAGTATATTTTCTACTACAAGATCAAGCGCGGTCTCACCGACGAAGCATTCGATGCCTTCGTCGCGGCGCGCAAGCAGGCTTCCGATCTCTATTCTGCCAAGCATCGGAAAGCGATTGCCGATCTCTGCGCCGAGCGCAACATCGCCGTCGCCAGCCATGACGACGCGACTGAGGCGCATGTCGAGGAAGCCATCGCGCAAAAGGTTCGGCTTGCCGAATTCCCGACCAGCGTCGAGGCGGCCCGCGCCTCGCATGAGGCCGGCATGAGCGTGCTGATGGGCGCGCCGAATGTCGTGCGCGGCAAATCCCATTCCGGCAATATCGCCGCACGGGATCTGGCGGCCCTTGGCCTGCTCGATGTGCTTTCCTCGGATTATATCCCGTTCAGCCTGCTGGTTGCGCCCTTCATCCTCGCCGACGAGCTTGAGGGGATCGCATTGCCGGAGGCGTTGCGCATGGTCACCGCCAATCCGGCCCGCGCCGTCGGACTGACCGATCGCGGCCGACTGGCGCCGGGACTGCGCGCCGATCTGGTGCGGGTGAAACGTGAGGATGGCGTGCCGGTGGTGCGCGGCGTCTGGCGTGAGGGGCAGCGCGTGGCGTGATGGAACCGCAACCTCAAGCGCCTACGGGCCTGATGGTCGTCGTCGTGGGTCCGAGCGGCGCCGGCAAGGACACGCTGATGGACGCCGCCGCGAATGCCTTTGCCGGCGAGCCACGCCTCCACTTCGTCCGTCGCGTCATCACGCGCCCCTCGGATGCCGGTGGCGAGGATTTCGATGGCGTCGACGTACCCGAATTCCAGCGACGGCTGAGTGCGGGTGACTTCGCCGTGCATTGGCAGGCGCATGGCATGCATTATGCCATCCCGCGTGAAGCCTGCGGGTGCGCCGATGCCGGTCAACTGGTCATCGCCAATGGCTCGCGCTCGGCCCTGAAACATTTCCAGAAAGCCTTTCCGCACCTCTTGGTGCTGAACGTCGTCGCCTCGAAGGCGGTGCTGGCCGAGCGCCTGTTCGCCCGCGGGCGGGAAAGCCGCGAGGATATCGAGCAAAGGCTGCAGCGCAGCGAGCTCGGCGTCCAAGGCAATTTCGAGGTGGTGACCATCGATAATAGCGGCTCGCTCGACAGCTCTGTCGCCGCCATGACCGCGCTGATCGGCGACCTTCTGGAGCGCTTGCCGAAACCGGGCTCGATGGCGTAAACCGTTAGAAATATTAGATCGGCCGGCTCCTCGGCGTATTCATTTGAACAGGCCTCGTCCATGCCCGTGCTTTTCTCTCGCCGCCTTCTGCTCCAGTCTTCCGCAGCGCTTGCAACGCTTGCGGCCTTTGGTGTCCATGCCCAGGCGCAAGGCACCGGCGGGCGGCTGATCGTCGCCGCCGATTCCGAACCGAAGAACCTCAATCCGGCCATCGTCGCTTCCAACGGCGTATTCTTCATCGCCAGCAAGGTGATCGAGCCGCTGGCGGAAGCCTCCTTCACCGGCGAGGACGGGCTCGAACCGCGCCTCGCCACTGGCTGGAAGGGCGCGGCTGACGGGCTGTCGGTGACCTTCACCTTGCGCGAAGGCGTCAAATGGCATGACGGCAAGCCCTTCACGTCTGCCGACGTTGCCTTTTCTGCCATGAACCTGTGGAAACCGCTGCAGAATCTCGGCCGCATCGTCTTCGCCAATCTTTCCGATGTCGAGACGCCGGACGAGAAGACGGCGATCTTCCGTTTCTCGAAGCCGACGCCGTTCCAGCTCATCCGCAACGCCCTGCCCGTCGTCACCAGCGTCGTGCCGAAACATCTGTATGAAGGCACCGATATCGCCGCCAACCCGGCCAACAACATGCTGGTCGGCACCGGCCCGTTCAAATTCGCCGAATACAAGCCTGGCGAATATTACCGGCTGGAGCGTTACACGGAATATTGGAGCGAGGATCAGCCTAAGCTCGACGAGATCGTCTACCGCGTGTTGCCGGATCGCGCTGGCGCCGGCACGGCGCTGGAGGCGGAGGAAATCCATCTCGCCGCCTTCTCGGCCGTGCCGCTCACCGATCTCGCCCGCATCGGCAAGGAGCCGGGCATCCAGATCATTTCCGCCGGATATGAGGCGCTGACCTACCAGCTCGTGATTGAGATCAACCATCGCCGCAAGGAACTGGCCGATCTAAATGTGCGTCAGGCCATCGCCCATGCCATCGACAAGGATTTCGTCGTCCGCACCATCTTCCTCGGCTTTGCCCAGCCGGCGACCGGCCCTGTGCCGCACAACTCGAAGGAATTCTACTTCGCCGATGTGGAGGACTACGAGTTCGACGTCGACAAGGCCAATGCCATGCTGGACGAAGCCGGCTACAAGCGCGGCGCCTATGGCACCCGCTTCTCGCTGAAACTGCTGGCCGCGCCCTATTTCAACGAAACGCGCCAGTTTGGCGATTACCTGCGCCAGGCGCTGGCCGCTATCGGTATCGATGCCGAGCTCGCGAACAACGATTCCGCCGCGCACCAGAAAGCCGTCTATACCGACCACGCCTTCGACCTCGCCATCGCGCCGCCGGTCTTCCGTGGCGATCCGGCGATTTCCACGACCATCCTCGTGCAATCCGGCATTCCCGATGGCGTTCCCTTCTCCAATCAGGGCGGCTATGCCAATCCCGAACTGGACGCGATTATCGCCAAGGCGGCGGAAACCGTGGATGGAAAAGCCCGCATCGGCCTCTATAATGATTTCCAGCGCATGGTGGCCGATGACCTGCCGCTGATCAACGTCGCCGAATGGGGTTTCATTACCGTGGCGCGCGATACGGTCCTCAATGTCGGCGACAATCCGCGCTGGGCGGTGTCCAACTGGGCGGATGCCGCTTTGAAAGGTTGAGTTACGGGTGGTTCTTGACCCGTTTGTTCAGGAGTAGGCCGGACGTGAAGCGGGCGATGGTCTTGTTGCGGCGCCGATTGCTCGGCAGCATTCCCGTGCTGCTGATCGTCATCGTCCTGACCTTCCTGCTGCTGGAAGCCGCCTCCGGCGATGCGGTCGATGCCTATCTCGTCTCCATGGGCGGCGGCGATGCCGCATTGGTCGAAACGCTGCGGCAATCCTATGGTCTCGACCAGTCGGTCTGGGCGCGGCTGCTGCTCTATCTGCAAGCACTCGTCCGCCTCGACCTAGGCTGGTCAGTCGCATTCAACCGGCCGGTGTTGGCGCTGATCGGCGAACGGCTGCCGAACACGCTGCTGCTCATGGGTACAGCGACAGCGCTGTCCTTCTGCATCGGCAGCTTGCTTGGCATCGCGGCCGGCGCAAAGCCTGGCTCACCACGCGACCGGCTGCTTTCGGCCGGCTCGCTGGTGCTCTATGCCGTGCCGGGCTTTTGGCTGGGGCTGGTGCTGGTCATCGTCTTCTCGGTCTGGCTGCGCTGGTTGCCGACCAGTGGGCTGGAAACCATTGCGTCCGGCAAGCATGGGCTGGAACGGGCGCTGGATATCGCCCGCCATCTCGTCCTCCCGGTTGGCGCGCTCGGCGTCATCTATCTGGCGCTGTTCCTGCGCGTCATGCGCGCCGGCATGGCCGATGTCTGGCGGCAGGATTATATTATCTTTGCCCGGGCGCGTGGGCTTGCGCCCCGGCGCATCCTGTTTCGTCATGTGGCGCGCAATGCGCTGCTGCCGTTGGTAACCGTGCTTGGGCTGCAATCGGCGGCGATGATCGGCGGCAGTGTTGTCATCGAAAGCGTCTTTGCCATTCCCGGTTTCGGGCGGCTGGCGCAGGAGGCCGTCAGCGGCCGCGATGCGCCGCTGCTGATGGGCATCATCCTCGTCAGCGCCGTCATGGTTATCCTTGTCAATGTCGCGGTCGATCTGGTCTATGCGGCGCTCGATCCGCGCGTCGGCGCGACGGAGACGGCATCGTGAGCCTGTTTGCGCGGCTGACCGCCGCTCCCGGCGGCCGGGCAGGCCTGACGATCCTCGGCTTTATGGCACTGATCGCCTTTGCCGCGCCGGCGCTGTTTCCGGGCGATCCCTTGCGCATCGCCGGTCCGGCCTTGCTGCCGCCCTTCTCCTCTTCCGAGTTTCCGCTCGGCACCGACCGGCTCGGCCGCGATGTGCTGGCCTGCCTTGTGCATGGCGCGCGGATCTCTCTGCTGGTCGGCCTTGCGGCAGCCGCCGCGGCGATCCTTGTCGGCATGGTCGTCGGGGCGCTGGCCGGCTTTGCCGGCGGGCTGGTCGAGGAAGCGTTGATGCGCGTGGTGGAGACGTTCCAGATCGTGCCCGGCTTCCTGATGGCGCTGGCCTTCGCCAGTGTCTTCGGGGCCTCGCTGCCGATCATCATCCTCGCCATCGCGCTCGCCGCCTGGGCGGAGCCGGCGCGGCTGACGCGAGCGCAGGTGCTGGCGATCCGCGAGCAGGATTTTGTCGCGGCGGCGCGGGCGCTCGGCATGCATCCTCTGGAAATCGCCTTCAAGGAAATCCTGCCGAATGCGCTCGCCCCCGTGCTGGCCCTGTCCTCGGTCATCGTCGCCGGGGCGATCCTGACGGAGGCAGCACTGTCCTTCCTCGGGCTTGGCGATCCCAATGTCGTCACCTGGGGCTCAATGATCGCGGAAGGGCGAAACGTCATCCGCTCCGCCCCCTTCCTGTCGATCGTGCCGGGGCTGGCGCTCGTTATCACCGTCCTCGGCGTCTACCTGTTCAGCGAAGGTCTTGCGGATGCCCTGCGGCAGAACGGCGAGGACCGGGCATGAGTGCGCCGCTCGCCGCCATCCGCAATCTCTCGCTGCGCTATGGCGACAACCCGCCGGCGCTGCACGAACTGAGCTTCGATATTCTCACCGGCGAAAGGCTGGCGATCATCGGCGAAAGCGGTTCAGGGAAAAGCAGCTTCGCCCGTGTTCTCGCCGGGCTTGCGCCGGAGACGGCGCGGATCAGCGGCGAAATCCACTGGCCGGGCCTCGGCCATGCGCCCCTGCCCGGCCGCGATCTCGGCATGGTGTTGCAGGCCCCTTCCTCCAGCCTCGACCCGGTGCTGACCATCGGCGAGCAGGTGGCGGAAGGGGCGCGTGCCCATCTGCGCCTGTCGCGCGGCAAGGCCTTGGCACTCGCCGAAAACCTGCTGGCCCGTGTGCGCCTGCCCGAGCCGCACCGGCTGATGCAAGCCTATCCGCACCAGCTTTCCGGCGGCCAGCGGCAGCGGGTGGCGATTGCCGCTGCCCTTGCCTCGCGCCCGCGCATCCTCATCGCCGATGAAATCACCAGCGCCCTCGACATGGTGACGCAAGCCGAAATCGTCGCGCTGCTTGGCGATCTCACCCGCGACGGGGCGATGACGTTGGTGTTCATCACCCATGACATCGCGCTCGCCTCCAGCCTGTGCCAACGCGTCGCCGTCTTTCATGAGGGACGGCTGGTGGAAATCGGGCCGATGCGCGACGTGCTGGCTCGGCCGGGCGATGCCTATACCGCAACGCTGATCGCAGACCATATCAGCCTCACCGGTCCGCGCCTGATCGGAGGACGGCGATGAGCGAGCCCCTGCTCACCGTTTCTGGCTTGACCAAAACCTTTCGCCTGTCTCTTATACACATCTCCGAGCCCACGAGACGGACTCCTATCTCG
>CAMFHE010000034.1 GCA_945952045.1 uncultured Rhizobium sp. | reverse complement strand
TGGAAACCGACAACGGCGGCAACCGCCTGGTTCTGGAAGTTGCCCAGCACCTCGGCGAAAACGTCGTTCGCACCATCGCCATGGACTCGACCGAAGGTCTGGTTCGTGGTCAGCAGGTCACCAACACCGGGAACCCGATCATGGTTCCGGTCGGCGACGAGACGCTCGGCCGCATCATGAACGTCATCGGCGAGCCGGTCGACGAAGCTGGCCCGCTCAACACTCCGACCAAGCGCGGCATCCACCAGGACGCCCCGGCTTACGTCGAGCAGTCAACCGAAGCCCAGATCCTGGTCACCGGCATCAAGGTCGTCGATCTGCTCGCACCTTACGCCAAGGGCGGTAAGATCGGCCTGTTCGGCGGCGCCGGCGTTGGCAAGACGGTTCTGATCATGGAACTGATCAACAACGTCGCCAAGGCCCATGGCGGTTACTCGGTCTTCGCCGGCGTCGGCGAGCGTACCCGCGAAGGCAACGACCTCTATCACGAAATGATCGAGTCGGGCGTGAACAAGCATGGCGGCGGCGAAGGCTCCAAGGCAGCCCTCGTTTACGGCCAGATGAACGAACCGCCGGGCGCTCGCGCTCGCGTCGCTC
Organism: uncultured Rhizobium sp.; assembly: GCA_945952045.1. Taxonomy (GTDB): domain Bacteria; phylum Pseudomonadota; class Alphaproteobacteria; order Rhizobiales; family Rhizobiaceae; genus Metarhizobium. The sequence goes on along the minus strand of CAMFHE010000034.1, from coordinate 51,760 downwards.
TCACGGGTCTGACGATCGCTGAAGACTTCCGCGACAAGGGCCAGGACGTTCTGTTCTTCGTCGACAACATCTTCCGCTTCACGCAGGCAGGTTCCGAAGTGTCGGCTCTGCTCGGCCGTATCCCGTCGGCCGTGGGCTATCAGCCGACGCTCGCCACCGACATGGGCCAGATGCAGGAACGCATCACGACCACGACCAAGGGTTCGATCACCTCGGTTCAGGCCATTTACGTTCCCGCCGACGACTTGACCGACCCGGCTCCGGCCACCTCGTTCGCCCACTTGGACGCAACGACCGTTCTGTCGCGCTCGATCGCTGAAAAGGGTATCTACCCGGCCGTTGACCCGCTCGACTCGACCTCGCGCATGCTCGACCCGATGATCGTCGGCGAAGAGCATTACGAAGTCGCCCGTAAGGTTCAGTCGACGCTGCAGCGCTACAAGGCCCTGCAGGACATCATCGCCATCCTTGGCATGGACGAACTGTCGGAAGACGACAAGCTGGCCGTTGCCCGCGCCCGCAAGATCGAGCGCTTCCTGTCGCAGCCGTTCTTCGTCGCCGAAGTCTTCACCGGTTCGCCGGGCAAGCTCGTCGCTCTCGAAGACACGATCAAGGGCTTCAAGGGCCTGGTCAACGGCGAATTCGACCATCTGCCGGAAGCTGCCTTCTACATGGTCGGCTCCATGGAAGAAGCCATCGAAAAGGCCAAGAAGCTGGCCGCCGAAGCGGCCTGATCCTGAAAACAGCGACGACGCGCCGCCTGCATGGGCCGGCGCGTCGTATCCGATTGCGACCCCATTGAAGAGTTGATCCGCCATGGCCGAGAATTTCACGTTTGAACTCGTTTCTCCCGAGCGTCTTCTGCTGTCGGAGAAGGCCACCGAAGTCGTCATTCCGGCGACCGAAGGCGAAATGACCGTTCTGGCCAACCATGCGCCGACGATGACGACGATCAAGCCTGGTGTCGTGACCGTCAAGACAGCTTCCGGCAAGACCGAGCGCTACGTCGTGTTCGGCGGTTTCGCCGATATCCTGCCGACGAGCTGCACGATCCTGGCCGAATCCGCCGTGCTGGCCTCCGAAATGAGCCGCGAGACGCTGCAGAAGCGTATCGAAGCTGTTCGCGGCGAGTTGCAGGGCGTCGACAGCCATGACCAGAAGTTTCATCTCGAGCGTCATCTCGCGGAGCTGACGCATCTGAACGGTATCGTCGTCCCGGTCTGATCCGACCGGTTCGAACTGATTGACGAAAGGCGGCCTTCGAGCCGCCTTTTTCTTTGCCGACGGCAGGGTTGCCCGGTTTAGAATTGTGAAAGGAAAGCTTGCTAGTCTTACAGGCGAAACAAGACAACGCGCCGGTGGCGTATCCAACGTGGGATGAAAACGGGAATGGCTCCGATCAATTCGACCAATTATGGCGGCGAGACCCTCGAGATCATCGCTTTCCGCATTCACGATCAGGAGTTCTGCGTCAAGACGACCTCGATCCGCGAAATTCGCGGCTGGGCGCCGTCGACGCCGATCCCGCATTCGCCGCCGGATGTGGTCGGCGTCATGAACCTGCGCGGCTCGGTCATTCCGATCATCGACCTCGCCTACAAGCTCGGCATGAGCAGCATCGTCGCCAATGAGCGTAGCGCCATCGTGGTCGCCGAAGTCCACAACATGGTCATCGGCATGCTTGTCGACCGCGTGTCCGACATCCTGACGATTTCCGCGACCCAGGTGCAGCCGGTCCCGGAAGTCACCGCCTCCTTCGACAAGTCCTATTCGGAAGGCATCATCGCCAGCGAAGCCGGCATGATCTGCTTCCTCAACCTGACGAAGATGTTCAAGGAAAACGACAACGACGACCTCGCCGCCTGAGGGCAGGCGGTTCGCAATCATCCGCAGCACCGGTCGGGAGCCCCGTCCGGTGCTGTTTTCGTTTCGGGGCTTTGGTCAGGCCGAAGGATGCTTTTCCGTGAGGAAGCTGATGACTTCCGAGGCCGGCACGTCGTCGGCGACGAAGGACTGGCCGATGCCATGGGTCAGGATGAAGGTCAGCCTGCCGCTCTTCACTTTCTTGTCCTGCGCAATGGCATCCATCAATGTCTCCACCGGCGGCAGGCCTCCGGGGATGTCGCGCATCGACACCGGCAGGCCGACGGCCTGCAGATGGGCCGAAACGCGGGCGGCGTCGTCGGGGCTGGCGAGATTGAGCCGGGCCGAGAACTGGTGCGCCAGCACCATGCCGATCGATACCCCCTCGCCATGCACGAGGCGGGCGCTGTCATATTGCGTGCCGGCTTCGAGCGCATGGCCGAAGGTATGGCCGAGGTTCAGGAGCGCCCGCTGGCCGTTCTCGTGCTCGTCGGCGGCGACCACGTCGGATTTTGCCTGGCAGCTTACCGCGATGGCTTCGGCAAGGCCTGCGCCATGCGCGAAGACGTCGCGCCAGTTGGCCTCCAGCCACGCAAAGAAATCCGGCTTGTCGATCAGCCCGTATTTGGCGACCTCGGCATAGCCGGCGCGGAATTCGCGCGTGCTCAGCGTCTTCAGCACGTCGGTATCGGCGAGCACCAGGTCTGGCTGGTAGAAGACGCCGACAAGGTTCTTGCCGTGGCGGGTGTTGATGCCGGTCTTGCCGCCGACGGAGGAATCCACCTGCGCCAGAAGCGAGGTAGGGATCTGCACGAAGCGCACGCCGCGGCGCACGATGCCGGCGGCAAAGCCGGTGAGATCGCCGATGACGCCGCCGCCCAGCGCAATCACCGCGTCGTTGCGCTCGATGCGTCCATCGAGCAGCGTGTCGCAGGCGGTCATCAGGTGTTCGAAGCTTTTCGTCTTCTCGCCGGCCGGCAGGGTCAGCGAGACGGAGGCAATGCCGGCTTCCGCCAGGCTTGCGGTCAACGCATCGAGATAGAGCGGCCCGACATTGGCGTCGGTGATGATCGCCGCCTTGCGGCCCTTCAGCCGTGCGGCGATCTCGGCGCCGGCACGCGCGATCAGGCCGCCGCCGATCAGGATGTCATAGGAACGCTCGCCGAGCGGTACATGCACGCTGCGCGACGGGGATGAAGTCTTGGTCATAGGGCCTCGGTCTCGCGGGTATGGATGATGGCGTCCAGGATCTCGCGAGCCACCAGTTCCTTGCGCACGTCGCGCGACAGAACCGTCAGGTCGGCCTCGGCATAGATCGGATAGCGGTCGTTCATCAGGTTTTCGAGCGTCTGCCTGGGGTTCTCGGTCTTCAGCAGCGGACGGTTGTCGCGGCGGCTCACCCGATCCCACAACACGTCGAGATCGGCCTTCAGCCAGACGGAGAGGCCGCCATTCTTGAGATGGCCGCGGGTGCGCTCGTTGATGAAGGCGCCGCCGCCGGTGGAGACGACGCGCGGCCCCTGGCGCAGGAGCCGCTTGATAACGCGGGTTTCCAGCGCGCGGAATTCCTGCTCGCCATAGCGGGCGAAGAGTTCCGGAATGGTCATGCGCGAGACGCGTTCGATCTCATGGTCGGTATCGATGAAGGGAATGCCGAGCTGGGTGGCGACGATCTTGCCGACGGAGGATTTTCCCGCACCCATCAGGCCGACGAGGATGAGGTTGCGGCCATGGAGAGCGGCGCGTGCCCTGTCCCGCAAGGTGTCGGCGATGGCGATGTTGCTGTCTGTCATCGGTCTGAACAATTCCGTTTCGTCACCGTATCGACAAATGCGGGGGGAGCGTCAAGTCATGGCGCTTGCGAAAGTCGCCACGGTTGCCCCGTTCTTGCATAATTGGCGGCTGGCGGTCATATAGAAGGAGTTCGAAGGCCTGCCGGAGTTGACCGATGCCGACCCTGTTCCGGTTCCTGCTGATGTGCGCTGGCATTGCCGGCGTTATCTATGGGACCATGTATGCGCTGGCCGTCTTCGTCGAGCCGCGCGCCCGCGATATCACGGTGCGCCTGCCGTCCGAGAGGGTCAACCCACCGGCTGAACGGGCGCCCGCGCAAGGGACCTCGTCAACGGCGCCGGCAGCCCCATGACGGCACGCGATCTCAGCCGGGCGCATATCGAATCCTTCCTGGAAATGATGAGCGCCGAGCGCGGCGCGGCCGTCAACACCCTGCAATCCTACGAGCGCGACCTGCTCGATGCTCATGCCTTCATGGCGCGCCGCGGCGTTTCGATGACGCGGGCGGCAAGCGCCGATCTGACTGCCTATCTCGGCGGCCTTGCCGCCGAAGGCTTCAAGGCATCGTCGCAGGCGCGGCGGCTTTCGGCGCTCAGGCAATTCTTCAAGTTCCTCTATGCCGAGGGCCTGCGCGAGGATGACCCGACCGGCATCATCGACAGTCCGAAGAAGGGCAGGGCGCTGCCGAAAATCATGAGCGTCGACGAGGTGACCCGGTTGCTTTCGACCGCCGAGGCGGAAGCCGCCGCGCCCGGCCCGGAACAGCTGGCGCGTACCCGCATGCTGGCGCTGCTGGAGCTGCTTTATGCGACCGGCATGCGCGTCAGCGAGCTGGTGTCGCTGCCGGCGCGGGTACAGGAGACCGACGAGCGTTTCCTGATGATCCGGGGGAAGGGCAACAAGGAGCGCATGGTGCCGCTGTCGCGCTCGGCCATGAGCGCGCTGAAAGCCTTTGCGGGCTTGAAGGCGGCGGCGAACCTGCCCGACGATAACCCCTGGCTGTTTCCGGCCGCCTCGAAACAGGGCTTCCTGCCACGCCAGGTTTTTGCCCGGGATCTGAAGGATCTGGCGATCCGCGCCGGGCTGACGCCCTCGAAAATCTCGCCTCATGTGATGCGCCACGCCTTTGCCAGCCATCTGTTGCAGAACGGCGCGGATCTGCGCGTCGTGCAGGAACTGCTCGGCCATTCGGACATTTCCACGACACAAATCTATACACATGTGCTGGATGAAAGGCTGCGCGAGCTGGTCGAAACGCATCACCCTCTTGCCAAACAGGCAAAAAAACGGGATTAGACCCCCTGCATAGGCACGGGAGCGGCCGCGTTATTGTTCTGGAATGATCGGAAACGGATCTCATGCATCACTATCTCGATTTCGAAAAGCCCATCTCCGATCTGGAGGGCAAGATCCACGAGTTGAAGAAGCTCGCCAGCGAAGACGAGAGCATCGACACCTCTGACGAGGTCGGCCGGCTGGAAGTGCGCGTGCGCGACGCCATGGTCGATATCTATTCGAAACTCAATCCCTGGCAGAAGACACAGGTCGCGCGCCATCCGCAGCGTCCGCATTTCGTCGATTATGCCGGCGGGCTGTTCACCGATTTCACGCCGCTGGCCGGCGACCGCACCTTTGCCGAAGATGCCGCCATCCAGGCGGGCCTTGCCCGCTTCCGCGGCCAGCCGGTCGCCGTCATCGGCCAGGAAAAGGGCAACGACACCAAGTCGCGCATCCGCCACAACTTCGGTTCCGCCCGGCCGGAAGGCTATCGCAAGGCGATCCGCGTGCTGGAAATGGCCGATCGCTTCCACCTGCCGGTCGTGACGCTGATCGATACCGCAGGCGCCTATCCCGGCGTCGGCGCCGAAGAGCGTGGCCAGGCCGAGGCCATCGCGCGCTCCACGGAAATGTGCCTCAACATCAAGGTGCCTGTGATCTCGATCATCATCGGCGAAGGCGGCTCGGGCGGCGCGATCGCAATCGCCACCGGCAACCGCGTCTATATGCTCGAACATTCGATCTACAGCGTCATCTCGCCGGAGGGGGCTGCCTCGATCCTGTGGCGCGATTCGGCGCGCGCCAAGGAAGCGGCGACCGCCATGAAGATGACGGCCGAGGATCTGAAGGCGCTGGGCGTCGTGGACGGCATTATCGGCGAACCGATCGGCGGCGCACATCGCGACGCGGACAAGGTGATCGCCTCGGCCGGCGACACCATCGCGCAGGCGCTGGAGGAACTCGGCAAGCGCACGGGCGAGCAATTGCGCAACGACCGTCGCCAGAAATTCCTCAACATCGGGCGTAACCTGTAGTATCGACGCATATATTGCGTTTGAGTCGCTGCGTGCGGCGCTTCGGGGCGGGACGGCCCCTGTGGCGAAACGGCGCGCAGCGACCAGAAGTTAAGATTTCGTTAACCGTCCCTGCGTATGGTGTGTTTACGATTTGTTAAGTGGAGGCCTTGGGCCTCCCGAACATGGTGAGCTTGTGCAATGCGCCTGAGAAACCTCGCGCTTTTTTCCCTGATGGCGGTCGCGCTGGCCGGCTGCAACGAAACGCTTGAAACCGTTTCGACCGTCGATCTGTCCAAGGTCAAGAACAAGGTGACGGAGCCACTTTCGCCGCAGATGCTGGCGAAGATCCGCTCCAAGAGCATGGACCAGTTCTCGCCCATCGTGCTGCGCATCTTCAAGGAAGAGGGCGTGCTCGAGGTCTGGAAGGCGCGCACCGACAACCGGTTCGAGAAGTTGACGGAATACAAGATCTGCGCCTGGTCGGGCCGTCTTGGTCCGAAGGTCAAGGAAGGCGACCGGCAGGCGCCGGAAGGGTTCTACAACCTGACGCCGGCGCATCTGAACCCGAATTCCAAATATTACCTCGCGATCAATACCGGCTTTCCGAACAAGTATGACGTTGCCAACAAGCGCAACGGCACCAATCTGATGATTCACGGCGCCTGTTCGTCCTCGGGCTGCTATTCGATGACCGACGAGCAGGTGCTGGAGATTTACGCCTTTGCCCGCGACGCCTTCAAGGGCGGGCAGAAGACCGTGCAATTGCAGGCCTTCCCCTTCCGCATGACGGCGGAGAACATGGCGCGCCACGGCCACAGCGAAAACCTCGACTTCTGGAAGATGCTGAAGGTCGGCTACGACAATTTCGAGGTGACCAAGCGGCCGCCCGAGGTCAATGTCTGCGAGAAGAAATACGTCTTCAATCAGCAGTCGTCCGGGGCCTTCAATCCGACCGGGGCCTGCCCGGCCATGTCGACGCCGCCCGCCCTGCAGGCGGCGCTGTCGGCCTATAACAAGACCTATGACGTTGCCTTTGAAAAGGCGATGCGCAAGTTCGACGGCATGGTCTGGTACGATCCCAGCGAAGCCGAGCGCAAGGCGATCGTCGCCAAGCAGCGCAAGGGTCGCGAGTTGGCCTATGCACCGACAGGCTCGGCGCTGGAAGCCGGCAAGCTGATGAAGATGTCCGACTACCAGAACCGGCTGAAGGAAAACGAGGAGCGCACCGCCGCCGCCGCAATCAACCGCCAGACGGCCGCCGCGACCGCTGTTGCCGCCGAAAAGCTGGAAAAGACCGCCTCTATTCCCGTGCCGCAGCCAAGCCCCATCAAGCCGGCGCCGGAAGCCGCAGCACCGGCCGAAGCCCCCGCAATTGCTGCCGCAGAAGACTCGAAAAAGCCGTTCTGGAAATTCTGGTAAGGCGCGATATGACGGCGCTCTATGATCTCAGGGGGCTCAAATGCCCCCTGCCGGTCCTCAAGGCCCGCCGTCGCTTGAAACGCCTCGGCCCCGGTGAAGACCTGATCGTCACCACCACCGACCCGCTCGCGGTCCTCGACATCACCCACATGTGCAACGAAGACGGCCACCGGCTTCTGGAAACGCTAAAGACCGAGGATGGGCATCGGTTTCACATCCGTAAGGGTGATGGAGAGATGTAATTGTAACCTTTAGGGTCTGGCCTTTTCGATGGCCGATGCCATCAGAGACCGCCAGGCTGGGCCGCCTGCACGCTTGAAGCGTTCGATCGTCTCGGCATCCAGACGCAACGTCACGGCCTCCTTTGCATGTCCTGTCTTCGGCCGGCCCCGCAATCGGCGCGCTTCTTCGAGACCCTCGAAAAAGCTTTGCGGCAAGACCTCTTTCGCCGGCCGCATTTTGGCTAACTCCTCTTTGGTCAGTTGCGGGCTATCGACTGCGTTCCAGTCCTCTTCGGTATAGCCGCGACCTGGCTCGAACTTCGTTTTTCCAGGGTATTCAGCGGTCATGGAACAGCTTCCTTTCCTTGTCGCTTGCTGTGCGAAAGCTGATGATCGAAATCGCTTCGACGCCAAGCTCGGCGTAGATGACAACGGCAGTTCCGTCCTCGAAATAACCGATGGCCTTGAGGCGGCGGGAATGGGTGGTTTCGATCAAAGCCGTTTCCCATTCGAAGAAAACGACATCCCCGAAGTCCAGCCCATGTTTTCTGAGGTTCGCGATCCGCTTCGGTTCGTCCCAAACGATCTTCATGTGATTATTTGTACACGAAAAATAAACAGGCGGCCAGAATTCTCGTGTACGAAAATTCTCGAGCTATTCCGGGTGCGGGAAAAATCCCGTAAAAAATAAAATCGATGAAACAAACAGGAAAATGGCGTCCACGAGAGGATTCGAACCTCCGACCCCAGGATTCATACCACTTCGGCTTTCGCCGCTGCCGCAGCATTCGTGGTCTGGACTGTCCCTTCGCCATGGACCCGTGGGTCTTTAGGCGCTGCCCGTCCAGTCTCTACACCTTCGACGGACTTTCGTCCTTCGCTTGGCTCGGGATTGGCATGCTGGAAGACCAGCGAAGCGTTCCCCGACTTTGAGCAGATCCGCCATGGCGTTTCCGTCCATGACGCCCAATTTTAGGAATCCTGTGCTCTATCCTGCTGAGCTACGTGGACATATCAGCGATTCTGTCGCCGCCCTTCTATAGACTGAAAGCGGGCGTCCTCGCAAACTCTTATTGTGGCGCAAGGCATAGCAGGGGTTGTTCCGCCGGAAACAGAGCGGCGGCTGCGAAGATGGCAGACTGGAACCGTCAACAGGGCATTTCGCCCGCTTGCGGAGCCATCACGATGCGCAGTTCTCTCGTTCTTGCCGCCCTCTTCCTTGCCCTTCTGCTCGCTGCCGGCGTCAATGTGCTGGCGCGGGGTGAGGGAGGCCTTGCAGCGGCGCAGGACGCCTCGCCAGACTGTGTCGTGACGTTGCATCGCAAGTATGATTACAGCGGTCGCCTCTATATCCAGAAGGTGCGCATCTGCCGGAAGGCGAGCGACGCGTGAGTTGTCGAGGCAGGCCCAGCAATGCGGCCGGGCCTGCCTCATCGGTATCAGGCAGCGAGGCGGCTTTCGGCCAGATGCACCCAATAGGAAATGCCGTAGGCGATCGCATCGTCGTTGAAGTCGTAGGCCGGGTTGTGCAGGCCAGCGGTCTCGCCATTGCCGACGAAGATGAAGGCGCCGGGGCGGGCGTTCAGCATATAGGAGAAATCCTCGCCGCCCATCATCGGATCGACCTCGGCATCCACATGCTCGTTGCCGGCGACGGCGCGGGCGCTATCGACGGCGAAGTCCGTCTCGCGGGCATGGTTGAAGGTCACCGGATAGTTGCGGTGATAGCCGACCGTGCCTTCGGCGCCATGCGCCGCGCAAATGCCCTCGACGACCTGACGGATGCGTGCTTCGGCCATGTCCCGGTCTTCTGGCATCAAGGTGCGCACGGTGCCGCAGATGACGGCGTCGTTGGGAATGACGTTATAGGCGAAACCGGCATTGAACTTGGTGACGGTGACGACCACGGAACGCAGCGGATTGGCTGTGCGCGAGACGATCTGCTGCAGGTTGGTGACCACCTGCGCGCCGATGGCGATCGGATCGATGGTGCGATGCGGCTGGGCAGCATGGCCGCCGCGACCCTTGACGGTAATGGTGAATTCGTCGGTGGAGGCCATGATCGGCCCCTTGCGGATGGCGAACTGGCCGACGGGCAGGCCCGGCATGTTGTGCATGCCATAGACTTCCGCGATGCCGAAGCGTTCCATCATGCCGTCCTCGACCATCAGTCGGCCGCCGCCGCCACCTTCTTCGGCCGGCTGGAAGATCACTGCGACATTGCCGGTGAAATTGCGGGTTTCGGCGAAATATTTGGCAGCACCCAGAAGCATGGCGGTGTGGCCGTCATGGCCGCAGGCATGCATCTTGCCGGGCGTCGTCGAGGCCCAGGGCTTGCCGGAAATCTCGGTCAGCGGCAGCGCGTCCATATCGGCGCGCAGGCCGATGGCGCGATTGCCGTCGCCCTTGCCGCGAATCAGGCCGACGACGCCGGTGCGCCCAAGTCCCGTCACCACCTCGTCCACGCCGAATTCGCGCAGCTTTTCGGCAACGAAGGCGGCGGTGTTGACGACATCGAACAGCAGTTCCGGACGCTCGTGCAGATGACGTCGCCAGCCGGTGACTTCATCCTGGAGATCGGCGGCGCGGTTGAGAATGGGCATGACATGTTCCTGTCGCAAATCGAGTGATGCGGCGACCAGGGCGGACGTTCCGCCACGCAATGGCGCAAAGATTAACGTCTGCCATGGCCTTTGCCTTGGCTTAGCCATATAGGATAAATAACGCCAAGTGACGAGACTATTCCGGACAATTCGAGGAACTGCCGTGCCAACGAAGACTGCCCCCATGCTCGCCCTGCGCCTTATGACTGCGGTCGGTACGATCGCGGCGATGGCGCTTGCGGCCGCACAGCCCGTTTTCGCCAATCCGCGCATCGTCGTCGACGTGCAGAGCGGCCGCGTGATCGATCACGAAGACGCCTTCCACCGCTGGTATCCCGCGTCGCTCACCAAGCTGATGACGGCCTATGTCACCTTCAGCGCCATCCGTTCCGGGCAGCTGACGCTGGAAAGCCCGGTGACGATGAGCAAGAACGCATCCGCCCAGCCGGCCAGCAAGATGTACTACAAGCCCGGCCAGCAGATGACGCTGGATAGCGCGCTGAAGATGATGTTGATCAAATCGGCCAACGACGTCGCCGTGGCGATCGGCGAGACGGTTGGCGGTTCGCAGGACGCATTCGTCGCGCGCATGAACGATCAGGCCGCCAAGCTCGGCATGATCTCCAGCCACTTCATCAATCCGAACGGCCTGCCCGGCAAGGGCCAGTATACGACGGCGCGCGATCTCGCCGTGCTCGCCGTGGCGATCAAGCGGGAATTTCCCGAATATGCCAATTACTTCTCGGTCGAAGGCTTTACGACCGGCAAGAAGAACTATCCGAACTACAATCTGCTGATCGGCCGTTTCGACGGCGCCGACGGCATGAAGACCGGCTTCATTTGCGCCTCCGGCTTCAACCAGGTCTCTTCGGCGACGCGCGACGGCCGCACCGTCGTTTCGGTCGTGCTCGGCACGGACAGCCTCGGCGCGCGCGCCGACATGTCGGCCGATCTTCTGCAGAAGGCTTTGACGACGGCGGGCAATGGCAACACCACCTTGCGCACCCTGCAGCCCTATGGCGCCGATCGCGACACGGTCGCCGATATCAGCGCCGAGATCTGCAGTGCCAAGGGCGCCAAGGTGCGCAGCGAGGGCCGTGACGAGGTGGGCCGCATGAAGATGCATTCCGCCTATATCCGCGAAATGACCCGCGAGCCGAATTATGTTTTCGCCGGCCTCATTCCCGGCAGCGAACCGGCGCCGAAGGCGGCGGCCGGCGGCGAGATCGCCAACGTGCCGATCCCGATCCCGCGTCCCGCGACGTTCTGAGGTTTCGATGAGTGCGCTGAGCGACCGTATTGCCGTTTCCATCGTCACCGGTTTTCTCGGGGCTGGAAAATCCACGCTGCTCAACCGGATTCTCAAGGATCCGGAGATCAGCGACGTTGCCGTGATCATCAACGAGTTCGGCGAAGTCGGCATCGATCACCTGCTGGTCGAGACCTCGGACGATTCGATCATCGAGCTTTCTGACGGCTGCCTATGCTGCACGGTGCGCGGCGAACTGGTCGATACGCTCGCCATGCTCGTCGATCGCATGCAGACCGGCCGTATCAAGCCGCTGAAACGCATCGTCATCGAAACCACGGGGCTGGCCGATCCGGCGCCGGTGATGCAGTCGGTGCTCGGTAATCCGGTGCTGGCGCAGGATTTCGTGCTCGATGGCGTTATCACCGTCGTCGATGCGGTCAACGGGCTGTCGACGCTCGACAATCACATCGAGGCGCGCAAGCAGGCGGCGGTCGCCGACCGGCTGGTGCTGTCGAAGATGACGCTGGCGACGCCGGAGGCGATTGCGGCGCTGAAAACGGCGCTGCGTCAGCTCAATCCACGCGCGCCCTTCGTCGATGGCGACAGCGCGGTGGCGGGGCAGGCGGCGCTGCTCGCCAATGGTCTCTACGACGTGTCCTCCAAGATCGCCGATGTCGGCCGCTGGCTGGGCGAGGAAGCGGCGGCGGATGGTCACGAAGATCATGACCACCATCATCATGATCATGGCCACGGCCACGGCCATGCGCATCACCATCACGGCCATCACCACCACCATGACGTCAACCGTCATGGCGACGATATCCGCTCCTTCTCGATCATCCATGACAGGCCGATCGAGCCGATGGCGCTGGAGATGTTCATCGATTTGCTGCGCTCGGCCCATGGCGAGAAGCTGTTGCGGATGAAGGCCATCGTTGCAACGGCCGACCGGCCGGAGCGGCCTTTGGTGCTGCACGGCGTCCAGGCCGTCTTTCATCCGCCGGTGCGCCTGCCGGCCTGGCCTGACGACAAGGATCGTCGCACGCGCATGGTGCTGATCACCAAGGGTCTGCCGGAAGAATTCGTCCGGGACCTGTTCGACGCCTTCACCGGCACGCCGCGCATCGATCGACCGGATCGGCAGGCGATGGAAGACAATCCGCTGGCCATTCCCGGCATGCGTTTCTGATTTAGCCGGCTAATTTTTGGCCTTTACCGCCCTTTTGGCATGCGGGGAGGGCGCGGATGTGTATGCCCCTCATCCGCCTGCCCCATTCAGACAAGCGCCGACCTCCAGCTATCTCCCAGCCCCCCTGAAACGAAAAAACCCCCGGCTTTCGCCGAGGGTTCGATCTTGTCCGGATGAGCCGGCAATCCGGCTCTTCGCGGTTCCGCAAACGCTTAGGCAGAAGCCTTCGGCGTCAGAACCTGGCGACCGCGGTACATGCCGGTCTTCAGGTCGATGTGGTGCGGGCGGCGCAGTTCGCCGGAGTTCTTGTCTTCGATGTAGGTCGGAGCCTTCAGACCGTCAGCCGAGCGGCGCATACCGCGCTTGGACGGGCTTGTTTTTCTTTTAGGTACAGCCATTTCTCTTACTCCACTTGACGGGACGAAACGTTATTTTCCAGCCGGATACCCGGCGGCAAACCGCGTTCGATATCGGGAATTGGCCGGGCTTATACATGCCTCGCCCCTGCTTGACCAGTCCCCACAGGAATTTTTTCGCCCCCGAATGCCTGATTTTTAAGGCTACAGAGTCGTTTACGGCTCAAGCCTCATCTTCCGGTACAATCCAGGTCTCGGCAAGGGCGGCCGTTTCCCAGGCCTTCCAGGCGGGATGGGCCTTCATCGCCGCCATATAGGCAAGCACGGTGTCGTCACGGGTCAGCTCATAGGTTTCGAAGCGGTTGATCACCGGCGCGAACATGGCGTCGGCAGCCGAAAACGCGCCGAACAGGAAGGGGCCGCCTGACGCCGCCAGCCGCTCGCGCCACAATGATTCGATGCGGGCGACGTCGTCCATGACACCATCGGGAAGGTCGATGGCGCGTTTCGGGCGGCGGATGTTCATCGGGCAAGCATTGCGGAGGGCGCGGAAGCTGCCGAGCATCTCCGTCGACAGCACGCGCGCCATCGCCCGGGCGGCGCGTTCCTTCGGCCAGAGGCCGGCATCGGGGTAAAGCTCGGCGGCATATTCGATGATCGCCAGCGATTCCCAGATCTTCAGGCCGTCATGCACCAGAAGCGGCACGCGGCCGCTCGGCGATACCGCGCGGATGGCCGGGTTGCCGGCCGGAAAATCGAAGGGAATAAGTTCTTCGCGGAAGGGGACGCCGGCAGCCGTCAGCGCGATCCATGGCCGCATCGACCAGGAGGAATAGTTCTTGTTACCGATGTAAAGGGTCAGGTCAGCCATGTCGCGCGTCCTTGGATTGAAGTCTATCTTCGAGCGCAGCATGGCTGCGGCGGCATCGGCGATCCAGCCCTGACGGCTGATATCAGTCATAAAGACATTTGATGTAATCGCGGGAGGCGTTGGCGCGTCGCTCGATGACAGCCGCCAGCCGCCGCATGCCGCGGCCGGGCTTGCTGGCGACGCGGATTGCGGGATTGGGCAGAGAGACGGCCAGCAGTGCTGCCTGCTTCTTGGAGATCTTCGAGGCCGGCACCTTGAAGTGATACCGCGATGCGGCCTCGATGCCGTAGATGCCCGGACCCCATTCGGCGATGTTGAGATAGATCTCCATCAGCCTGCGCTTCGACCAGACGAAATCCGCCGACATGGCGAGCGGCACTTCCAGCCCCTTGCGCACAAAGGAGCGGCTGTTCCACAGGAACAGGTTCTTTGCCGTCTGCATGGGAATGGTGCTGGCGCCGCGCGTCTGCTCGCCGGCCAATGCATCCTGCACCACGCCGCGCATCTGGTCCCAGTCGACCCCGCCATGCATGCAGAATTGCCCGTCCTCCGACATCATTACGGCCTGTACAAGGTTGGGCGAAATATCCTCGAAATCGACCCAGCGACGATCATAGCCGCGCAGCAGCGCCAGATCGGCCAGCATCAGCGTCGAGACGGGGTGCACGAAGGGCAGGAGATAGAGCAGCATCAGCGCATAGGGCAGGGCGATGATAGCGGCAATGCCGAAGACGATGCGACGACGATAACGGGTGATGAAACCGCGAGCCTCGGCCCAATAGCCCCGCCGTGCCTCGGCCATGGGCTCCTCCTCGGGCTTCGTCTCGGGGGTGATTTCCAAAGTCACATCATCCGCGCCTGGGTTTGCGGGCCTCTCGTCCTGTCGCATGTTTTCGTGCGAACTGCCCCTCTCCGGTTCTCATATCGTTTCAGCCGGCGCAAGGAAAGCGCCGGGGCGGCAAGGACGGGAAGTTTTGACAATTCAACATTGCCTTGGACGGGCCTGCATGGCAAACAGCGGCCATGACCACGTCGCCCGCCGCTTTCGAGACCCGTCTGGAACTTTGCGCCACCGCGGTGGAGGCTCTGCTGGCCCGCCTGCTCGGCGATGCGCTTCAGTCCGACGAGATTGCCAGGCCCGAGCGGCTGATGGCGGCGATGCGGCATGGGGCGCTGAACGGCGGCAAGCGACTGCGGCCCTTCCTGGTGGTCGAAAGCGCCGCGCTGCTCTCCGGCAATGAGGAAGCCGCGCTGCGGGTCGGCGCTGCGCTGGAATGCGTTCACTGTTATTCGCTCGTCCATGACGACCTGCCGGCCATGGACGACGACGATACCCGCCGTGGCCAGCCGACGGTTCACGTCAAATATGACGAGGCGACGGCGATCCTTGCCGGCGACAGCCTGCTGACGCTCGCCTTCGATATTATCGCCGCGCCGGAAACGCCGCTCGATGACCGCCGCAAGGTGGAGCTGGTGCTCGCCCTGTCGCGTGCAGCCGGCATCGGCGGTATGGCCGGCGGCCAGATGTTCGACCTGCAGGCGGAAACGCAAAGCCCCGACGAAGCCGGCATTGTCAGGCTGCAGGCCATGAAAACCGGTGCGTTGATCCGCTTCGCCTGCGAGGCGGGCGCGATCCTGTCTGGCGCCGACAGCGAAGGCCGGTTGCGGCTGCGCCGCTTCGGCGAAAAGATCGGCCTTGCCTTCCAGCTTGCCGACGACCTGCTCGACCTGACGGCCGATGCCGCGACGCTCGGCAAGGCGACGGGTAAGGATGCAGCGCGCGGCAAGGGCACGCTGCCCTCGCTGCACGGCATTGCCTGGACGGAAGCGCGCCTTGCCGCGCTGGTCGGCGAGGCGGAGGGGTTGCTCGAGCCTTACGGGGAGCGGGCTGAGGCTCTTTTGCAGGCGGCGCGATTCATCGCCCACCGCCGCCGCTGAGGCGTGTTTAAGGCCTGTTGACAAGCCTGCTGTCGCTATCGAAGATCACTCCCAAAAGAGGGTCTTCCAATGCCTGTCGATCTGTCCGAATTTTATCTCAATCCGCGCAGTTTTCTGAAGAACAATCTTCTGGTCATGAACACCTCGGCAGACGGCGTCTGCGGTTCGCAGACGCCGGTGCTGGGCAATTTCACCATTGATCGCGATCTGCGATATGACAACGTCAAGCGCAAATCCAAGTATTTCTGGAAGGACGCGCACGACATCGAGGTGCTGAAGGTCAGCTGGAAAGGCGGCAGCGGCAATGGCACGGTGCCGGGCATCTGGCTGCCCTACGAGGCCAACCAGTGCCGCACGGCGACGCTGTCCAACGACGTGCCCTTCATGTTTACCGCGCCGATGAGCGGTTGCTCCTTCGCGCTCTCGACCTTCAAGAACGGCTCGGCGCGCGTCGCACATGTCAATTTCCAGACCGAGGACGGCCATATCGACACCGCCAGGATGAAGGCGAATGTCGGCGGCTTCAGCAAGACCGTCGGCCGAAACGATTACCGCAACAAGGTGCGCGGCAAGACCGTCGCGCCGGAACGCGAAGCCGGCCTGCTGATGACCGTCGTCGGCGTCAACGACCGCAAGAAGGGCTGGAAGTTTTACGGCCAGCAATACGAGCTGAACCTGATGACCGCCACGGCCGAATATATCGAGCTGATGGATCTGAACTGAGCGGCGATCCGATACGGCGGCCTATTCGGCCGCCGTCTTCTGCCCGAAACGCTTCTCGATGTAATCGATCACCAGCGCCTCGAAATCGGCGGCGATGTTGGGGCCACGCAGCGTCATCGCCTTCTGGCCGTCGATGAAGACGGGGGCGGCCGGCGATTCGCCGGTGCCGGGCAGCGAGATGCCGATATCGGCATGCTTGCTTTCGCCGGGGCCGTTGACGATACAGCCCATGACCGCGACGTTCAGCGCCTCGACGCCCGGATATTTCTCGCGCCAGACCGGCATGTTCTTGCGAAGGTCGTTCTGGATGTTCTGGGCGAGTTCCTGGAACACCGTCGAGGTGGTGCGCCCGCAGCCCGGACAGGCGGCGACGACCGGCACGAATTGCCGGAAACCCATGACCTGCAGCAGTTCCTGCGCCACCTGCACCTCGCGGGTGCGGTCGCCGTTCGGCTCCGGCGTCAGCGAAACACGGATGGTATCGCCGATGCCGTGTTGCAGCACGTAGCCCATGGCGGCCGAGGAGGCGACGATGCCCTTGGAGCCCATGCCGGCCTCGGTGAGGCCGAGATGCAGCGCGTGGTCGGAACGTTCCG
Organism: uncultured Rhizobium sp.; assembly: GCA_945952045.1. Taxonomy (GTDB): domain Bacteria; phylum Pseudomonadota; class Alphaproteobacteria; order Rhizobiales; family Rhizobiaceae; genus Metarhizobium. Next base: position 34,641 of record CAMFHE010000034.1, on the reverse strand, counting down.
ACAGCATCGAATAGACGGCGATCAGGTCCTGCACCTGGCTGACCTTGGCCGAGAGGATGATGCGGTTGCGCGGCAGGCCGATTTCCTCGGCCAGATTGGCCGAGATCAGCGCCGATTGCACGATCGCCTCGCGCGTCACCTGCCGGGCCGAGAGCGGAAAGCCCTCCGCCTGATTGCGGTCCATTAGCGCGGTCAGGAGTTCCTGGTCGAGCGAACCCCAGTTGACGCCGATGCGCACCGGCTTGTTGTAGCGGATCGCCATTTCGACGATATCGCCGAACTGCTTGTCCTTCTTGTCCTTGAAGCCGACATTGCCGGGATTGATGCGATACTTCGCCAGAGCCTCGGCGCAGGCCGGGTGATCGGCCAGCAGCTTGTGGCCGATATAGTGGAAATCGCCGACCAGCGGCACGTCCATGCCCAGCCGCAGCAGACGGTCGCGGATCTTCGGCACGGCCGCAGCGCTTTCGTCGCGATCGACGGTGATGCGCACGATCTCCGAGCCGGCCCTGAACAGGGCCGCTACCTGGGCGACGGTGGCGTCGATATCGGCGGTATCGGTATTGGTCATCGATTGAACGACGACAGGCGCGCCGCCGCCGACGATCACGCCGCCGACATCGACGGCGACCGAGGCGCGGCGCGGTTTCGGATCATAATCAGAGGACATAGGGTCTCATCCGCAGATTTCGCTGCTTTTCAGGTGGCCGAAGCATTGTGGCTTGTCAACCACGTCGCCCATCACAATTGCCGGATAGGACCTGTCACTTGATGCTGTCGGCGTGGCGCGCAAGGTGCGAGAGGATGAGCACCACGATGAACAACACCGGCAGGGCCAGAAACACCACCGCAAAGCCGGTATGCTCGGCGACGAAGCCAATCAGCGACGGCGCAAACAGCATGCCGGAATAGCCGAGGAAGGTGGCGACCGAAATGCCGACGCCCGGCGCCAGGCCCGGCATGTTGCCGGCGGCCGAGAAGGCGATCGGCACCATGTTGGAAATGCCGATGCCGGCAATGGCGAAACCGACGATGACGGTGGCGGAATTCGGGGCAAGGCCGGCCATGGTCATGCCGATGATGGCGAGCACGGCGCTGATGCGCATGGTGCGCACGGCGCCCAAACGATCGCGCAGCAGATCGCCGGCAAAACGCATGACCGCCATGGTCAGCGAGAAGGCGGCATAGGCAAAGCCGGAAAGCGTCACCGAAGCGCCGAGCTCCTTGCGAAGATACATCGCGCCCCAATCGAGGATCGAGCCTTCCGGAACCATGCAGAACAGCGCGACGATGCCGATCAGCCAGGGTAGCGGCGTCATCGGCAGCTTCGCCTTCGGCTTGTCTTCGCCGGGATGCGGCAGATCCTTGAGCACCATCGGCCAGGCGACCGCCAGCATGGCGGCGGCGATCACGGTCAGCAGGACGGCATGGGTCATGACGCCGGCATGGGCAATGACGAAACCGCCGATGCCGGCGCCGATCAGGCCGCCGAGGCTCCAGAAGGCGTGGCAGGACGACATGATCGACCGGCGCATGGATTTCTCCACCTCGACGGCATTGGCGTTCATGGCGACATCCATCGCCCCGGCGAAACCGCCGAACAGGAACATAGAGACCGCGCCCAGCCAGACATTGCCGGCGAGCGATACGAAAAGGAGGGTCGGCACCAGGCAGACAGCCATGATCGTTGCGACGATCATCGAGCCGTGCCGGGCGATCTGCGCGCCGGCAAGCGGCATCATGACCAGCGAACCGATGCCGAAGGTCAGGATCATCAGGCCGAGCTGACCTTCGGTCAGCGTCAGGCGTTCGGCAAATTCAGGGATCTTCGGCGCCCAGGAGCCGATCATGAAACCGTTCATCAGGAACAGCAGCGACACGCCGATCCGGGTTTTCGGAAACAGGCCGGTAGCCGGGGTGGCGACAGGTCCGCGAATCGGTGCATCCATGACATCACTCTCTTTGTCTTGCGTCTTGCCGGTCATAAAGCCCGGCTATCTCGATGCAGACCATATTTAAATCGATTGAATTTGCAAGTTGATGCGCGAAAGCCAAACGTCACGATTTATTTCCAAGCGTGAATGGTGTCGGGCCATGGCGGGCGCAATCTCTGGTAAGGCGAGTGCTCACGGCTGTCAAACCCGGGTAAGGTGCGAATTCTGGCCATTGACAGGACGGTCATGGCGGGATCAGTGTGACCAGGCGTCGTTGTCAGACGCATTTCTCATAAACGCCGGCGTTCCCCTCGGGGGCGCCTTTTATTTTTTGGTGCGCCGTGAAAAGCTCGATCGGGATCGGCATTCTGCTGACAAGCCTCGCCTATTTCCTGTTCACCGGGCATGACGTCACCATCAAGCTTCTGGTCGAGACGCTGCCGGTCTGGCAGATCCTGTTCATGCGCTCGCTGACGATCCTGGTCGCCTGTTTCATCGTCGGGCGTGGCGAACTCGTCCAACGGCTCATCCATTCGCCGATCCAGAAGCCGATGGCGGTGCGCAGCCTGTTCCTGCTCACCGCATGGCTTTCCTATTATACCGCCGCACGCAGCCTGCCGCTGGCCGAACTGACGACGCTCTATTTCGCCGCTCCCGTGGTCGCGACGGTGCTGGCGGCGCTGATCCTCAAGGAGGACGTATCCTGGCCGCGCTGGCTGGCGGTCGCGGTCGGCTTCACCGGTGTCGTCATCGCCAGCAATCCGGTGGGGCTCAGCTTGTCATTGCCCGTCTATCTCGCCTTGCAGGCCGCCTGCCTGTGGGCGACCGGCACCATCCTTCTGCGCAAGACGGCGATGGCGGAAAAAAGCATCGTGCAGATGTCGATGTCGAACCTGTTCTTCCTGGTCATGACCGGTATCGCACTGTTCTTCGTGTGGAAGACGCCGACGCCGGGCGAAGCCTTGCTGCTCGTCGCGACCGGGGTCATCGGCGGTATCGCGCAATTCGCCTTTTTCGAAGGCATGCGCCGCGCGCCGGTCTCGGTGCTGGCGCCGTTCGAATATACCTCGCTCGTCTGGGCCTTTGCGCTCGGCTACCTGATCTGGGGCGACGTCCCGAAGATCGGCGTCATGATCGGCGCGGTGCTGATCGTTTCGGCCGGTGTCATCATCATCGTCAGCGAACGTCGGCGCAGCACCGTGACCGCATGAAAAAGGCCGGCGCTGGGCCGGCCTTCCATCTTTTCGATATCGGCTACACTCAGGCGCCGTAGACGATCAGCAGATCCTTGGTGTCGATCTGGTCGCCGGCCTTGACCAGCACTTCCGAGATCGTGCCGTCCTTTTCGGCGTGCAGGGCGGTTTCCATCTTCATCGCCTCGATGGAAAGCAGGACGTCGCCGGCCTTGACCGACTGGCCGGCGGAGACGGCAACCGTCGAGATGACGCCCGGCATCGGCGCGCCGAGATGGGTGACGTTGCCGGTCTCGGCCTTGCGGCGGGCCACCGACGAAGCGGCGCGATTGCGATCCGGCACCTTGATCAGGCGCGGCTGGCCGTTCAGCTCGAAGAACACCTTGACCATGCCCTGCTCGTCGGGGTCGCTCTTGGCCTGCAAAAGCACCACCAGCGTCTTGCCCTTTTCGATTTCCGGCAGCACTTCGCCGCCGGTCGGCAGGCCGTAGAAATAGGCCGGCGTCGGCAGCACGCTGACCGGGCCATAGGTATCGGCGGCCAGCGCGTAGTCGGTGAACACCTTCGGATACATCAGATACGAAGCGAATTCGAAGTCGGAGACGTCGCGGCCGAGCTTCTCCTCGATCTCCTTGCGTTCGGCATCGAGATCGGCATCGGCGAGCAGCGAGCCTGGACGCGCGGTGAAGGCCGCGTCACCCTTCAGAACCTTGGCCTGCAGCGCCTGCGGCCATCCGCCCGGAGGCTGGCCGAGATCGCCCTTCAGCATCGAGACGACCGACTCCGGGAAGGCGATGTCTTTGGCCGGGTTTTCGACGTCGGCGACCGTCAGATCCTGCGAGACCATCATCAGCGCCATGTCGCCGACCACCTTGGAGGACGGCGTCACCTTGACGATATCGCCGAACATCTGGTTGGCGTCGGCATAGGCCTGCGCCACCTGATGCCAGCGGGTTTCGAGGCCGAGCGAGCGGGCCTGTTCCTTGAGGTTGGTGAACTGACCGCCCGGCATTTCATGCAGGTAGACTTCCGAGGCCGGACCCTTGAGGTCGCTTTCGAAGGCGGCATACTGGTTGCGCACCGCTTCCCAATAGAAGGAAATCTTGCGAACCCATTCGGCGTCCAGACCAGTATCCCGTTCGCCGCCAGCCAAGGCCGCGACGATCGAGCCGAGGCAGGGCTGCGAGGTATTGCCGGAGAAGGCATCCATGGCTGCATCGATCACGTCGACGCCGGCATCGACCGCTGACAGAACCGTCGCTGCGGAAATGCCGGACGTGTCATGGGTGTGGAAGTGGATTGGCAGGTCGGTCGCCTCGCGCAGCGCCTTGAACAGCTGCTTCGCAGCCGCCGGCTTCAACAGGCCGGCCATGTCCTTGACCGCGATCATATGCGCGCCGGCCTTTTCCAGATCGGCGGCGAGCGCGGTATAGTATTTCAGGTCGTATTTCGGGCGGGCCGAATTGAGGATGTCGCCGGTATAGCAGATCGCCGCTTCGCAGATGCGGTTCTCCTCGGCCACCGCGTCCATGGAGACGCGCATGTTTTCGACCCAGTTGAGGCAGTCGAAGACGCGGAAGACGTCGATGCCGCCCTTGGCCGCCTGGCGCACGAAATACTTCACGACATTGTCGGGATAGTTCTTGTAGCCGACGCCGTTGGCGCCGCGCAGCAGCATCTGCAACAGGATGTTGGGCGCGGCCTCGCGGATCAGCGACAGGCGCTCCCACGGGTCTTCGGTCAGGAAGCGCATCGAAACGTCGAAGGTGGCGCCGCCCCAGCATTCCAGCGAGAACAGGTTCGGCAGCGCCCGTGCATAGGTGCCGGCGACGCGGGCGATGTCATGGGTGCGCACGCGGGTGGCGAGCAGCGACTGGTGACCGTCGCGCATGGTGGTGTCGGTCAGAAGCACCGGCTTTTCGGCCCGCACCCATTCGGCGAATTTCTTCGGGCCGAGCGCGTCGAGTTTCTGCTTGGTGCCATCGACGAGCGGGGCATCGATGATCGGCACGACCGGCTTTGCCGCGTCCGGGCTCGGCTTCGGCCGGCCCTTGGCTTCCGGATGACCGTTGACGGTGACGTCGGCGAGATAGGTCAAAAGCTTGGTGGCGCGGTCCTGACGCTTGACCTGCTGGAACAGTTCCGGCGTCGAGTCGATGAAGCGCGTGGTGTAGCTGTTGTCCTTGAACTTGGCGTGGCCAATGATCGCTTCGAGGAAGGTCAGGTTGGTGGCGACGCCACGGATACGGAATTCGCGCAGCGCGCGGTCCATGCGGGCGATCGCCTCCAGCGGGTTCGGCGCCCAGGCGGTGACCTTGACCAAGAGTGGATCGTAGAAGCGGGTGATGACGGCGCCCGGATAGGCGGTGCCGCCATCGAGACGGATGCCGAAGCCGGAAGCCGAGCGATAGCCGGTGATGCGGCCATAGTCGGGAATGAAGTTCTGTTCCGGATCTTCCGTCGTGATGCGGCACTGCAGCGCATGGCCGTTGAGGCGGATATCTTCCTGGGCCGGCACGCCCGAGTCAGGCGAGCCGATGGCGAAGCCTTCGAGGATGTGGATCTGGGCCTTGACGATGTCGATGCCGGTCACGACTTCGGTGACGGTGTGCTCGACCTGGATGCGCGGATTGACCTCGATGAAGTAGAACTTGCCGGTGTCCATATCCATCAGATATTCGACGGTGCCGGCGCCGATATAGCCGGTGGCCTCGGCGATGCGCAGCGAATAGCCGGCCAGTTCCTGGCGTTGCGCCTCGGTCAGATAAGGGGCGGGCGCGCGCTCGACAACCTTCTGGTTGCGGCGCTGGATGGAGCAGTCGCGCTCGAACAGATGCACGACATTGCCGTGGGTATCGCCGAGTACCTGGCTTTCGACATGGCGGGCGCGTTCGACCAGCTTTTCGAGATAGACCTCGTCCTTGCCGAAGGCGGCTTTCGCCTCGCGCTTGGCTTCCGTGACCTCGCGGGCGAGATCGGCCTCGGCGCGGATGGCGCGCATGCCGCGACCGCCGCCGCCCCAGGAGGCCTTCAGCATCACCGGGTAGCCGATTTCTGCGGCCATGCGGGCGATCTCGGTCATGTCGTCCGGAAGTGGCTCGGTGGCCGGCACGACCGGAACGTTGACGGAGATCGCCAGATTGCGGGCGGCGACCTTGTTGCCGAGCTGGCGCATGGTCGCGGCTTTCGGGCCGATGAAAGTGATGCCGGCGGCGTCGCAGGCATCGACGAATTCAGGGCTTTCCGACAGAAGGCCATAGCCCGGATGGATGGCGTCGGCGCCCGAAAGCTTGGCGACGCGGATCACTTCGTCGATCGACAGATAGCTCTCGATCGGACCGAGATCGCGATCCAGATGCGGGCCTCGGCCGATCTGGTAGCTTTCGTCGGCCTTGAAGCGGTGCAGCGCGAGCTTGTCCTCCTCCGCCCATATCGCAACCGTTTTTATGCCAAGCTCATTGGCCGCGCGAAACACGCGAATGGCAATTTCCGAACGATTGGCAACAAGGATTTTCTTGATCGACAACGGCAGTCTCCCCAACAGCGCGAACGGGCAATGCTGCACCCGCGAAGTGAATCCATAGCCGCTTGCATGGGGATGTCAATTTCCCCGGGGTCATCTTGTGTCATAATTGCGGCATGACGGCGTCAGCCGATCATGCCCAACCGAAACGCAAGCGCCACGAGATGATGCCGGTTGCGCGCCTCGAACTTGTCCTGCAGCCCGTTCATGTACCAATCGACCGTGTGGGTGGAGATCTTCATCACCTTGCCGATTTCATTGGACGTCAAGCCGGCGGAGAGACAATCGAGCACTTCGCTTTCACGCCGCGTCAGCGTGATGGCGCTGGGTTCGCTGTCGCCGTCCGCATCCGAAAGCCTGCGAAACAGCAGTCGCGCCGCGGCTTCGAAAAGGGCGACTTCGAGCTGGTTAAGTGCAGGCGTGCCGCCGAGCGCCAGGCTGCCGGCGAAACCGCGACCGGTATGGACGGGAAAGACGTAACCTTCGCTCCACCGCGCAATCGAAGCCGCACTTGCGGCGTCGCCGCGCGGTTTGCGGGCACGTTTCAGACCGGAAAGCGCGTCCCGGATGCGAAAGCCGCCGCGCGCGGTGCGCAGGTGCTGCAGGACGGGATCGGGAAGCCGGGCGGCCGGCGCGACCGGCGTCATGAAGCATTTGCCGGCCAGGGCCACGGCCCCGTCTTCGCCAGCGCCGGCATGGCGCAAAAGCAGATAGGATTCGAACCGGTAGAGCGCGATCGCAGCCTCGAAATCCTCGATCAGATCCTCCGATGTCGAGGTCTCGTCCGCGGCTCCCAACAGTCTGATGATCGGTTCCGTGCGCACTTTGGTCTTTCTTGAAACGGAGGGTGCGAGCGAAGACCAGCCCACACGCGTCATGCGTTTAATTCTAATGGTTGTGCTTTATTGAAATTGCGTATCTCTGCAATTGCTAAATCTAGCTGTACGGGTAAATTTTTATTGTTCATACCAGCGGTATGGCGGGCAAGGCCGCTTTTATCGCGGTTTCGATCAATATTTTTGCGGCGCACAACGGTGGCCTCAATTGTTAATCCTGAGTTCAGGTAGGCTTCGCTAGTCTTGGCATCAATCATCCAATTTCGGTGCACAAGAGGAAACGACGTGTCCCTATTTCAGGTTTATGCAAGGGCGCTGCAGTATCTCGCGACATACCGACTGCGCGTCTCCATGGTGGTCGTCGCCAACATCGTGTTGGCCGTGATCACGATTGCCGAGCCGATCCTGTTCGGCCGCATTATCGATGCCATCTCGTCCAAGGGCGAAGTCACCCCCATGCTTCTGATGTGGGCAGCCTTCGGCGTGTTCAATACCGTCGCCTTCGTTGCGGTGGCGCGTCAGGCCGACCGTCTGGCGCATGGCCGTCGCGCGACGCTGTTGACCGAGGCTTTCGGCCGCATCATCTCCATGCCGCTGTCCTGGCACAACCAGCGCGGCACGTCCAATGCGCTGCATACGCTGTTGCGCGCCAGCGAGACGCTGTTCGGCCTCTGGCTCGAATTCATGCGCACGCATCTGGCGACCGCCGTTGCATTGACGCTTCTGATCCCGACCGCGATCTCGATGGATTACCGTCTGTCGATCGTGCTGATCGTGCTCGGCATTGCCTACTGGTTCATCGGCCGTCTGGTCATGAGCCGCACGAAGGAAGGCCAGGCTGCCGTCGAGAATCACTATCACAGCGTCTTTTCGCATGTCAGCGACGCGATCTCGAACGTGTCCGTCGTGCATAGCTACAACCGTATCGATGCCGAAACCAAGGCGCTGAAGTCCTTTACGGAAAAGCTGCTCTCGGCTCAGTATCCGGTGCTCGACTGGTGGGCTCTGGCCAGCGCGCTGAACCGCATGGCCTCGACCATCTCGATGATGATCATCCTCGTCATCGGCACGGTCCTGGTCCAGCGCGGCGAGCTGCGCGTGGGTGATGTCGTGGCCTTCATCGGTTTCGCCACCCTGCTGATCGGCCGTCTCGACCAGATGCGCGCCTTCGTGACGCAGATTTTCGAAGCCCGCGCCAAGCTGGAAGACTTCTTCAAGCTGGAAGACTCGGTGCGCGAACGCGAAGAGCCTGCCAATGCCGGCGATCTCGGCCAGGTGGCCGGTACGGTCGAATTCCGCGACGTTTCGTTCGAGTTCGCCAACACCAACCAGGGCGTTCGCGACGTGTCCTTCACCGTCAAGGCTGGCCAGACGATTGCCATCGTCGGCCCGACCGGCTCGGGCAAGACGACCCTGATCAACCTGCTGCAGCGCGTCTACGAGCCGCAGAAGGGCCAGATCCTGATCGACGGCACCGATATTTCGTCGGTTACCCGCAAGTCGCTGCGCCGCTCCATCGCCACGGTGTTCCAGGATGCCGGCTTGATGAACCGCACGATCAGCGACAACATCCGCCTCGGCCGCGAAGGCGCGAGCGACGAGGATGTGGTCAAGGCCGCCTGTGCTGCCGCTGCCGCCGATTTCATCGAAAGCCGCAACAGCGGTTACGATACGCCTGTCGGCGAACGCGGTAACCGCCTGTCGGGCGGCGAGCGCCAGCGCATCGCCATTGCCCGCGCCATCCTCAAGGATGCGCCGATCCTGGTGCTCGACGAGGCGACCAGCGCGCTCGACGTCGAAACCGAGGAGCGGGTCAAGGTCGCTATCGACAATCTGCGCCGCGACCGCACCACCTTCATCATCGCCCACCGCCTGTCGACGGTGCGCGAGGCGGACCTGGTCATCTTCCTGGACGAAGGTCGGGTTGTGGAAATGGGTGGTTTCCAGGAGCTCAGCCAGAGCAACGGCCGCTTCGCCGCCCTGCTCCGCGCCAGCGGCATCCTCACGGACGAGGAAGTCCGCAAGGCTCATGCGGCCGAACCGGAAGCGGCCTGATCGCATCACCAATCTCAGAGCAAGGCCGGCGGAGCGATCCGCCGGCCTTTTTGCGTGGCCCTCTCACGTCTCAGAGGGAACAAAGCCCTGCTTTCGTTCATTAAAGAGCCAATCGTGACTGACTTGGGCGAAGGGGCAGACGATGGTTCGGCATGCAGAGGCAAACGTCCCCCGGGCCATTCCCGATGACGGGCACGGGCGCGATGCCGAAGCGCCGCACGAAATCCCCAGGCGCGGTCTGCGCGACGTGTTCTGGCGCGTCGTTGCGGAAGTGTCCGAAGATCGCGTGTCGCTGATTGCCGCCGGCGTGACCTACTATCTGCTGCTTGCCCTGTTTCCGGCGCTGACGGCGCTCGTGTCCCTTTATGGTCTCGTCGCCGATCCCTCGACGATTTCGGGGCATATCGGTTTTCTCGTCGCGGTGCTGCCGCCCGGTTCCTTCGACATCATCACCGACCAGCTTTCGGCCTTGACGATGCAGAAGACCACGACGCTCGGCTTCGGTTTTTTCGCCGGCCTGCTGATTGCGCTGTGGAGTGCCAACAACGGCGTCAAGGCATTGTTCGAGGCGATGAACATCGCCTATGGCGAGGAGGAGAAGCGCAGCTTCATCCGCCTCAATCTGATGTCGTTGCTGTTCACCTTCGGCGCGCTGCTTGTGGCGGTTACGATGATCTTCTGCATCGGCCTGATTCCGGTGATCCTCGCCTATGTCTGGCTCGACCGATGGCTGGAAACGCTGGCTTTCGTCGCCCGCTGGCCGCTCATTCTGCTGATGGTCGGCGGCGGTATCCTGTTGATCTACCGCTTCGGGCCAAGCCGCGAACGGGCGCGCCTGACCTGGCTCAGCTGGGGCGCGCTGTTCAGCACGCTTCTCTGGCTGGTCGCTTCGTTCGGCTTCAGTTTCTATTTCACCAATTTCGGCAATTACAATGTGACCTATGGCGCGCTCGGCACGCTGATCGGCTTCATGGTGTGGACGTGGATTTCGGTCATCATCCTGATTGTCGGCGCCGAAATCAACGCCGAACTGGAGCATCAGACGGCGCGCGACACGACGACGGGCGCGCCGCAGCCGATCGGCGAACGCGGCGCCTATGTCGCCGATACCGTCGGGGAAGCGGTGCCCTGAATTCAGGCGCGCCCTGCATTCAGCAGCGCGATGATGTCCTCGGCCGGCGCCGGCCGCGAGATGGCATAGCCTTGAAGGATGTGGCAGCCGATCCGTGTGAGGAGCGTCGCATGCGCTTCGGTCTCGACGCCCTCGGCGATGACCTCGATGTTCAGCGCTCTGGCGATGCCGATGATCGATTCCACCAGGCTCGACTGCTCGGCTGAATCGGTAACCGGCATCACCAGACGACGGTCTATCTTCAGCCTGTCCGGCTTCAGTTTTACCAGCCCGACGATGGAGGCGTGGCCGGAGCCGAAATCGTCGACCTCCAGATCGATATGCATCTGCTTCAGCCGGTCGAGGGTAGCGACCGTGTCGCTTTCGATCTCGTCGAGGAAAATGGTTTCCAGAAGTTCGAAGCTCAGCGTTTCCGGCTCCGGTGCGCGCGCTTCAAGCTCGGCGATCAGATTCGGGTCGTTCAGGCGGATTGCGGAAATATTGACCGAGAGACGCGGGACGGCGAGGTCGAGCGCCTGCCAGCGGCGGCGGTCGTTCAGGACAGCGTCGAGCATGGCGGCGTCGAGTTGGCCGGCCAGTCCCGCGCGTTCCACCATCGGCATGAAGGCGGCCGGCGCCAGCAGTCCAAGATCAGGGTGCTGCCAGCGGGCCAAAGCCTCCATGGCGACGATGCGTCGGGTGCAGGCATCGACCTGCACCTGATAGAAGGGGACGATTTCACCGCGCTCAAGGCCGATCTTGAACTGTTCGGCAAGCTGTCGCTCGCGGCGGATACCGGCGCGCATGGCCGCGGAAAACACTTCGGCCCGTCCGCGCCCGGCGCGCTTTGCCGCGTAAAGCGCAATGTCGGAATCGGCGAGCAGCGAGGCGATGGCGCCATCGACGGTCCAGGCGACGCCGATCGACACGCTGGTGCGGATCGGCTTGTCGCCATAGCGGGCGCCATTCTTCTGTCGCCGTACGATTCCGTCGGCGATGGCCTGCACCGCCGCTTCGGACTGGAAATCGGGGATGAGCACCACGAATTCGTCACCGCCGATGCGCGCCGAGAAGCTCCGCGCCGGCACTTCCGTGGCGATGTTGGCCGCAGTCGCCGCCAACACGGCATCGCCGCCGGCATGGCCGAAACTGTCGTTGATCTGTTTGAAATTGTCGATATCGATATGCAGGATTGCCAATCGCCTCAGCGTCGACAGGCAGAGCCGCTGGAATTCCTGATCGAGGCTGCGCCGGTTCGGCAGACCGGTGAGGTAGTCATGCTCGGCGGCATAGGCGATCTGCCGCCGGCTTTCCTCCAGCGCCCTGGCGCGGTCTTCGGCAATCGCCTTCTGCTCGGCCAGCTGCCGGGTCAGTTGCACATCGGCGGTGATGTCCCATTCGGCGCCCAGCATGACCGGCGGACCGTCCTCATCGAAATAATGGGCGCGGGAGCGAATATGGCGGATGTCGCCGGATGGCAGGATAATGCGGAAATCGGATGAATAAGCGCCGCGCGCGGTCACGGCGGCATGAAAATCGGCGATGGCCTTGTCATGATCGTCGGGATGGATCGAATGGGTCCAGTGCCTGGGATCGATGACTTCCCCGGATTGCCCTGTCTGATACAGAGCATGCATCTGAGGGTCCCAACGGATCTCGTCAGTCGCCAGATTGTGTTCCCAGACGCCGATATCAGAGGATTCCAGGGCGAATCTGAGCCGCCGGATGATGGCGTGCAATTCTTCCAGGGTCCGGGCCGATGCCATGGGCCTCCCAACTCATCCAAAAACAGGTCCTATCCGGCATTTTGGCCAGACATGACATTTCAATGCCGTCACTTTGCCGTCATCCAATTAAGAATGACTTTCCGCCGCGAGGTCGATTCTCAAATGCGCAAACGACCACCGACAGCGGCGCAACAGGGTGAACGGCAAATTAATTATCGACCAAATGACTAGAGATAGTTGACTCATGGCCGCAATATGGCATCTTTGTGTCAAGAGTTGACGCTCTTGTGGATCAATCGTGCGATGAGGTGCCGATGTTCTATCTTGGTGGACTGACACTTGGATATCTGACCCCCCATTCGGTCGTGCCCGACACGGCCCCGGCGCTCAGCATGTGCCAGACCAAGACCGCAGACCAACCGCCCGTCGTTTCGCTGTTTGGCGACCGCGACGACCGCGCAGGGGATGACGACCGGCTGCGGCCCATCGTCTGGCCCTGGCATCTTTTCTGCTGATATCGCAGGCATTTTCGGGGGTATTTTTTCTCTCCCGACGTCGAAAGACGGAAAACTGTCCCTGCAAACTTTGTCGGGATAGTCTATAAATTGAATAGACAGAGGGGCTTTTCGGTCCCTCCGCCGAGGTCGAAAGGATGGGCTGCGGCTTCATCCGGCTCATGAATTTGGAGGCACCCATGGCGCACTATCATACGGTCATCGATACCAAGCCGGTTCGCTCGCGACGGGCGCAGTTTCAGACGGCGCTGAATGGCGCGCTTTTTGCCGCGGCTTTCCTGTTCGTCGTGGCCGTGGTTTGCGGCGTCCTGCCGTAACCCGGTGACGGGCGGCGATGCCGCTTCGAAACAGTAACTGGAAGTTCCGGCTTTTCCGACCAGCAAGATCCCCGATCGATATCGGGGATTTTTTGTTTTCAGCCGCATGCGCTGCTGACACGAAAAAGGCCGAAGCGGCACACCGCTTCGGCCTTTTCGGCATTTCAGGTGTTTCGACGGATCAGCCGCCGAGATTGCGCTTGGCCAGCGTGCGCAGGCGCAGCGCGTTCAGCTTGATGAAGCCGGCGGCGTCCTTCTGGTCGTAGGCACCCTGGTCGTCCTCGAAGGTGACCAGCTTGTCGGAATAGAGCGACTTGTCCGACTCGCGACCGATGACCATGACATTGCCCTTGTAGAGCTTCAGCGTCACTTCGCCTTCGACATCCTTCTGGCTGAGGTCGATGGCGGCCTGCAGCATCTGGCGCTCCGGCGAGAACCAGAAGCCGTAATAGATCAGCTCCGCATAACGCGGCATCAGATCGTCCTTGAGATGGGCCGCGCCGCGATCCAGCGTGATGCTTTCGATGGCGCGGTGGGCCGACAGCAGGATGGTGCCGCCGGGTGTTTCGTAGACGCCGCGGCTCTTCATGCCGACGAAACGGTTTTCGACGAGGTCGAGGCGGCCGATTCCGTTGTCACGACCGTAATCGTTGAGCTTCGCCAGCAGGGTGGCCGGCGACAGGCGCACGCCATTGATCGAGACGGCATCGCCCTTTTCGAAGCCGATCTTGATGATCGTCGGCTGGTCCGGCGCGGCCTCAGGCGAAATCGTGCGCATATGCACGTATTCGGGCGCTTCCAGGGCCGGATCTTCGAGAACCTTGCCCTCGGAAGAGGAGTGCAGCAGGTTGGCGTCGACCGAGAAGGGCGCTTCGCCCTTCTTGTCCTTGGCGACCGGGATCTGGTGCTTTTCGGCGAATTCGAGCAGGTCGGTGCGGCTCTTGAACGACCAGTCGCGCCAAGGCGCGATGATCTTGATGTCCGGGTTCAGCGCGTAAGCCGAAAGCTCGAAACGGACCTGGTCGTTGCCCTTGCCGGTGGCGCCATGGGCAATGGCGTCGGCGCCGGTCTTGCGGGCGATGTCGATCAGATGCTTGGAGATCAGCGGGCGGGCAATCGACGTGCCGAGCAGGTAGACGCCTTCGTAGACGGCATTGGCGCGGAACATCGGGAAGACGAAATCGCGCACGAACTCCTCGCGCACGTCTTCGATGTAGATCTCCTTGATGCCGAGCATCTCGGCCTTCTTGCGCGCCGGCTCAAGTTCCTCGCCCTGGCCGAGATCGGCGGTGAAGGTCACGACCTCTGCGCCGAGTTCGGTCTGCAGCCATTTCAGGATGATCGACGTGTCGAGGCCGCCGGAATAGGCGAGAACCACTTTCTTGACTTGCGGATGAGATGCCATGATGAAGATCCGTTCGAATATGCGCGGCGCGGGGCCGCCCTCGATGAGAGAAGGATGGCGGGCACTTTTAGCGAGATTGTCGCGCCGCGCAAGGGTTTGCGCCCTCAGATTTGACTTCGCTGCGTCGCACACCATATCGGGAACTGCCATTGGCATTGGAGCATCGCAAAACTGTATGGCGGTCTTGCGATAAGGAGATGCGATCAAGCAACGTGAACCGTAGAGGGAGATTCCTATGGCTAACCAACCCGCTTTTGCGAAAAACAACGTCGCCGTGGTGACGGGCGCCGCCTCCGGCATCGGCCTTTCTGCCGCCAAGGCCTTTGCGCGCCGTGGCATGAGCGTCGTGCTGGCCGATCTTGGCGGCGACAAGCTGGCGCAGGCGCTCGAGGAAACCGTAGCGATCGCCGAGGGTGGCGTCGAACAGGTGGCGGCCATCGAGACCGACGTGTCCGACCGCGCCTCGCTGGAAGCGCTCGAACGCGCCGTCATCCAGCGCTTCGGGCGCGTGCATGTGCTGATGAACAATGCCGGTATCCAGCCGGGCTCCTCGATCTTCGGGCCGCAGGTCGCCTGGGACAATGTGCTGGCCGTCAATCTGATGGGCGTCGTCAACGGCACGCGCACCTTCGGACCCGGCATGATCGCGCATGGCGATCCCGCCGTCATCATCAATACCGGCTCGAAGCAGGGCATCACCACGCCGCCCGGCGATCCCGCCTACAATGTCGCCAAGGCCGGCGTCAAAGTCTTTACCGAAGCGCTGCAGCATGAGCTTCGCAACACGCCCGATGCCCATACGACGGCGCATCTTTTGATCCCCGGCTTCGTCTTTACCGGCCTGACCGCAAACGGCCGCACCGAAAAGCCGGCAAGCGCCTGGACGGCGGATCAGACGGTCGAGTTCATGATGGAAAGCATCGAGCGCGGCGATTTCTACATCCTGTGCCCCGATAACGATGTCGATCGCCCGACCGATGAGAAACGCATCCTGTGGGCGGCGCTCGACATTGTCGAGAACCGCCCACCACTGTCGCGCTGGCATCCCGATCATGCCGATGCCTTCAAACGGCACTCGGGCGGCCAAACAGCCTGATTGGCAAAAGATCGAAAGCCGGATAAGGAAGAGCCACCTTATCCGGTTTTTGACGGACCTGCGCATCATGGATTTCCTGCCCAGCCTGCCGACCCTTCTCGCTTTCAGCGCCGCCAGTATGTTGCTGGCCGCGACGCCCGGTCCTGACATGACCCTGTCGATCAGCCGGGCTCTGGCGCAGGGGCGCAATGCGGCGCTGTTCGTGGTGGTCGGCACCAGCCTCGGAATCGTCATCCACACGATGCTGGTTGCCTTCGGCGTCTCGGCGCTGATCACGGCGTCACCCACAGCCTTCCTGATCCTGAAGACCGGCGGCGCCGCCTATCTTCTGTGGCTGGCGATCCAGGCGGTGCGCTATGGCTCCAATCTCACGGTGACAAAGGTCGAAGAGGCGCGCGGCACGCCGCTCGCCAACATCATGACCGGCTTTGCCGTCAATCTGCTCAATCCCAAGGTCATCATTTTCTTCATGACCTTCCTGCCGCAATTCGTCACCGCCAACGATCCGGCCGTGACACATAAGCTGCTATTCCTTGGCTTCTTCTTCATCGTCATCTGCTCGCCGTTCAATCTGGCGGTGATTTTTGCCGCCGACCGGCTGGCAGGCTGGCTGCAGAGCAACAAGCATGTGCTGCGCGGCATCGACTATACTTTTGCCGGCGTGTTCTCGGTCTTTGCAGCGAAAATCTTTCTAACTCAGGCGCGCTAAGCGGCCTCAGATCCGATCGCGCTTGCTGCGCAGAAAGTCGCGCTCGGCCGGGGCGGCGGCGAGCGCGATCGCCTGGGTATAGGCCTGCCTTGCCTCTTCCGGCCGGCCGGCGCGGGCAAGCAGGTCGGCTTTCGCCGCATGGAAGGGCTGGTAGCCGCCGAGGCTTTCCTCCAGCGGATCGAGCAGGGGCAGGGCGGCGGCTGCCGTCTCGGCAAAGGACAGGGCGACGGCGCGGTTCAGCCGATAAACGGGATTGTCGTCACGTTCGATCAGCACACCATAGATCAGCACGATTTCGCGCCAGTCGGTTTCTTCAAAACGCGGCGCTTCGGCGTGGATAGCGACGATGGCCGCCTGGAGCTGGTACGGCCCCGGCCGGCCGCGCCTGAGCGCATGTTCGAGCAGGCGGACGCCGTCGGCGATCTTTGCCCGGTCCCACAGGCTGCGGTCCTGGCTGTCGAGCGGCAGGAAGCCGCCGTCTGCACCAAGCCGGCCGGCGCGGCGGGCATGGTGGAGCAGCATCAGCGCCAGCAGCCCTTCCGGCTCCGCCTCGTCGGGGCAGAGGTCGATCAGCAGCCGGGAAAGCCTAATCGCCTCGTCGCAGAGATCGGCGCGGATATAACGCGCGTCCGAGGAGGCATACCCCTCGTTGAACATCAGATAGAGCACGGCGAGTACGCTTTCGAGCCGCGCCGGCCAATGTTCCGGCCCCGGCACTTCATAGGTGATGCCGGCCTTGGCGATCTTGTGGCGGGCGCGCACCAGCCGTTGCGCCATGGCCGGTTCGGCATCGAGGAAGGCGTCGGCTACCTCTTCCGTCTTCAAGCCGCAGACGGAGCGCAGCGTCAGCGCCACCGCCGTCTTGCGATCGATGGCGGGGTGGCAGCAGGTGAAGATTAGTTTCAGCCGCTCGTCGGCGATCGGCTCCGGCTCGGTCCAGTCGGCGGCATGGGCATCGAGATCGATCAGATGGGCGATCTCGGCGGATTTGGCGCGGAAACTGGCGGAGCGCCGCAGCCGGTCGATGGCCTTGCGGCGGGCGGTCTGCATCACCCAGGCCGGCGGCGAGCGCGGCAGGCCGTTGCGCGACCAGTGATGCAGCGCCGATTCCAGCGCATCCTGCAGACTGTCCTCGGCGAGCTGGAAATCCCTGACGGCGCCGACGAGATGGGCGAGCAGCCGGCCGCCATCGGCGCGCATCAGCGCATCGACGGCGGCAGCGATGCCAGGCAGGACCATCAGCGATCGAAGACCATGATCGGCCGGATTTCGACAGCGCCGTGTGCTGCACCGGGAATGAGCGCGGCATAACGGATGGCGTCGTCGAGGCTGGCGCAATCGAGAATGTAGAAGCCGGCGAGCTGCTCCTTGGTCTCGGTGAAGGGGCCGTCCATGGATTCGGTGCGGCCGTCGCGCACGCGGATGGTGGTCGCGGTCGAGGCCGCCTGCAAGGCATCGCCAGAGACGTAGACGCCGTCGCGCTGATAGGTCTCGTTCGCCTCGCGGTAACCGGACATCATCTTGCCGAACTCGGGCGAATCCGGTGGGGTCATGCGCGAGGGGTCGATATAGATCAGGGCCATGTATTTCATCGTCATTCTCCATGGGTCGGCCAATCGCCCGATTGCGATTGGTGCCTGATGACGAACGGGATGCAAGCCAATCGACAAGGGCGGCGAAAAATTTTCGCCGCCCTTGTCGTTTTTCGGAAAATGCCTCAGCCGATCAGCAGGGCATCGTCATCCAGCGTCTCGCCGCGCATCTTGCGGAACATGTCGATGAGGTCTTCGACCGACAGCGTCTTGCGGCTGTCGCCGGTGACGTCGAGCACGATCTCGCCGCCATGCAGCATGACGGTGCGGTGGCCGTAATCCAGCGCCTGGCGCATGGAATGGGTGACCATCAGCGTCGTCAGCTTGCGTTCGGAAACGATCTTCTGGGTGAGCTTCATGATGAACTCGGCCATGCCCGGATCGAGCGCGGCGGTGTGCTCGTCGAGCAGCAGTACGTCGGAGCCGGAGAGCGTCGCCATGACCAGCGACACCGCCTGCCGCTGGCCGCCGGAGAGCAGGTCCATGCGGTCCTTCATGCGGTTTTCCAGGCCGAGGTTGAGTTCGGCGATGCGCTCGCGGAAGACCGAGCGGCGCGAGGGGCCGAGCGCCGAGGCGAGGCCGCGCGTTTCGCCACGGCGGGCGGCGAGCGCCAGGTTTTCCTCGATGGACAGCGCGCCGCAGCTTCCGGTCAGCGGATCCTGGAAGACGCGGGCGACCATGCCGGCGCGGCCGGCGGTGGCCAGCCGCGTGACGTCGCGGGTGCCGATGGTCACCTTGCCGTCGGTCGGCAGCACGTCGCCGGCGAGCACGCCGAGCAGCGTCGACTTGCCGGCGCCGTTCGAGCCGATGACGGTGACGAAACTGCCCTCTTCGATGGTCAGGCTGACGCGTTTCAGCGCCTGCTTTTCCAGCGGCGTGCCCCGGCCAAAGACGACCTTGATATCCTCGACGGCGATCATGCGGCACCTCCACGGCGAAGACGGGGAAGAATGAGCGCGACGGTGACGAGCACGGCGGTGACCAGGTTGAGGTCGGAAGCCTGCAGGCCCAGCATGTCCGTCGACAGCGCGAGCTGGATGGCGATGCGATAGAGGATCGAGCCGAGCACGCAGCCGATCAGCGCGATCAGGATGCCGCGCGCGCCCAGCAGCGTCTCGCCGATGATGACGGCGGCAAGGCCGACGACGATGGTGCCGACGCCGGAGGTGACATCGGCAAAGCCGCTCGTCTGGGCAAACAGCGCCCCACCCAGCGCCACCAGCGCATTCGACAGCGCCATGCCCAAATAGATCTGGAAGCTGGTGTCGACGCCTTGGGCGCGGGCCATGCGGGCATTGGCGCCGGTGGCGCGCATCGCAAGGCCGGCATCGCTTTCGAGGAAACGCCAGACGGCGATCAGGGCAACGATGACCAGCACGCCGATGAACAACGGCCGCACGTAGAATTCCTTGAGGCCATGGCCGAAGAACGGGCTGAGCATCGTATCGGCATTGATCAGCGCGACGTTGGGCTTGCCCATGACGCGCAGATTGACCGAGAACAGCGCGATCATCGTCAGGATCGAGGCCAGCAGGTTGAGGATCTTGAAACGGACATTGAGGATGGCCGTAACGATACCAGCGGCAGCGCCCGCGATCATGGCGATGCCCGCCGCCGCCCAGGCATTCAGCCCGGCAGTGATCAGCACGGCGGTCACCGCCGCACCCAGCGGAAAGGATCCGTCGACCGTCAGGTCAGGAAAATCGAGCACGCGGAAGGCAAGGAATACGCCGAGCGCAACGAAGGCATAGATCAGCCCCAGTTCCACGGCTCCCCAGAAAGCGATCACACTCAAGCGACGGCCCTTTTTCAAAAGCCTCCGCCGGGAAAGCGGGGAGGCGTCATTTTAACAAGCAAACCGCCCTCACGGTTGATGAGGGCGGCTGCGATGGATCGGTAATGTCGTTCGGCGAAATTATTCGACGACGCGGGTGGCGCGCTTGACGACGCTTTCCGGCAGGGTGACGCCCATCTTGGCGGCGGCGCCCTTGTTGATGACCAGATCGCTGCCGGCGGCAACCTTCACGGCGATATCGCCGGGGTTTTCACCCTTGAGGATGCGCACGACGATCTCGCCGGTCTGCTTGCCGACATCGTGATAGTTGAAGCCGAGCGCTGCGAGCGAGCCGCGCGACACCGAATCGGTGTCGGCGGTGAACAGCGGCAGCTTGGCTTCCTCGGCAACGCCGACTGCACCTTCCAGTGCCGAAATGATCGTGTTGTCGGTGGGAACGTAGATGGCGTCGGCCTTGCCGATCAGTGCGCGGGCCGCGCCCTGCACTTCGGCCGACTTGGTGGCGGCCGATTCGACCACCGTCAGGCCGGCCTTTTCGGCTTCCGTCTTGAGAACGGCGAGCAGCGACACCGAATTGGCTTCGCCGGAATTGTAAAGATAGCCGATCGTCTTGGCGTTCGGCAGGATTTCCTTGATCAGTGCGACGTGTTCGGCGACTGGCGACATGTCGGACAGGCCGGTGACGTTGCCACCGGGCTTGTCCATGTCCTTGACGAGCTGGGCGCCAAGCGGATCGGACACGGCGGTGAAGACAATCGGAATGTCGCGCGTGGCGGAAACTGCGGCCTGGGCAGACGGCGTCGAGATCGGCACGATCACATCGGGGCCGTCGCCGGCGAACTGGCGGGCGATCTGGGCGGCGGTGGCCGGGTTGCCCTGCGCCGACTGGTAGACGAACTTCAGGTTTTCGCCTTCCTTGTAGCCGGCAGCCGCCAATGCTTCCTTGACGCCGTCACGGGCGGCATCGAGGGCAGGGTGCTCGACGATGGCCGTGACGGCAACGGTGACGTCCTGCGCCTTGACGGCGGTGGACAGCGCCAGCGTGGCGGCGAAAGCGATGAGAAGTGAACGCATGAAAGTCTCCCGAGGGCAATAATCCGCCGCTTTTACAGGCAGGCTGCCTATAAAATCAACTGAGGCCGGGTGGCTTTCCCATCAAACTTGTTGATCGGAGCCTTCGCTCAATCCTCACCGTGATTGGCGATCATCATCGCTTCGAAGGCGAGGCGCTCGGTCTTGCGCATGCGTTCCGATTCCGACTTCAGCTGGCCGCAGGCGGCGAGGATGTCGCGGCCGCGCGGGGTGCGGATCGGCGAGGCGTAGCCGGCCGCATTGATGAAATCGGCAAACTTCTCGATCGTCGCCCAGTCGGAGCACTGATAATTCGTGCCCGGCCACGGGTTGAACGGAATGAGGTTGATCTTGGCGGGAATGCCTTTCAGAAGCTGGATCAGGCCCTTGGCGTCTTCCAGGCTGTCGTTGACGTCCTTCAGCATCACATATTCGAAGGTGATGCGCCGCGCATTCGAAAGGCCCGGATATTTGCGGCAGGCGTCCATCAGCTCTTTCAGCGGAAACTTCTTGTTGATCGGCACCAGCATGTCGCGCAGATCGTCGCGCACGGCATGCAGCGAGATCGCCAGCATGACGCCGATCTCGTCGCCAGTGCGGAAGATTTCCGGCACGACGCCGGAGGTCGACAGCGTGATGCGCCGCTTCGACAGCGACAATCCGTCGCCATCCGAGGCGATCAGCAGGGCCGTCTTGACGGCATCGAAATTGTAGAGCGGTTCGCCCATGCCCATCATGACGATGTTGGAGACCTTGCGGCCCTCCGACGGCATCATGGCGCCGACCGGCGCGTCGCGGTCGGGGAAATCGCCGAGCCGGTCGCGGGCAAGCAGAAGCTGCGACAGGATCTCTTCCGCCGTCAGGTTGCGCACCAGCCGCTGCGTGCCGGTGTGGCAGAAGGAACAGGTGAGCGAACAGCCGACCTGGCTGGAGATGCACAGCGTGCCGCGGCCTTCCTCGGGAATATAGACGGTCTCGACCTCGACCGGGCGGCCGGCGCCGCGTGGCGGAAAGCGCAGCAGCCATTTGCGGGTGCCGTCATTGGAGACCTGTTCCTCGACGATTTCCGGCCGGGCAATGGTGAAATGCTTCTTCAGCGTTTCGCGCATGTCCTTGGCGACATTGGTCATATGGTCGAAATCGGAGACGCCGCGCACATAGAGCCAGTTCCAGATCTGGCTGACGCGCATGCGCAGCTGCCGCTCGGCGACGCCGACGCCCTTCAAGGCGTCCGCCATCTCTTCACGCGTCAGGCCGATCAGGGTCGGCTTGACGCCGGCATCGAGCGGGCTGGCGACAACCGGCTTCTTCACCGGTGCGGCAAGGGTTTCCGTGACATCCATCGTCATTATCCCGTTTCAGCACGGCCGGAACGCCTGGCGGTTCCCGCGGCGGACAAGGCATGTGCAATGAAAGAAAAAAGGACGGGCGCCGGCTTGGCGGCAAGGATCGATCCGTCCGTTTACGTCTGTCGCATTTCCGAACGGAAAACCGGTCTCCCGGTCTCCCGGAAATGCTCTTTTGGCGCGCGTCTATCATGAATTTGCGTCGGCGTCAAAAACGGCAAAGCCGGCCTGGCGGCCGGCTTGGTCGATCGTCGATTTCCCTGGGCCTTGCGGGCTTACTTGCAGCGCTCGATCTGCTTCAGCGCGGCGGAAATGCCCTGCAGGGAATAGGAATAGGAGGTGACGGTGCCCTTGCGCGACATGGCCTTGACGGTCATGTTGTGGCCGGTTTTCATGGCGGCGACCAGCGCCGGTTCCTCGGCGGCGTTCTCGACCCAGGCGGCCTTTTCCTTGGTGAACATCACGAAGGTCTTGTTGTCGATGGTGACGTTGACCTTGGAATTTTCCTTCATCACATAACCCATCATGGCCTGCGGCTCGTAGGAGACGTGCTGGCCGGGGCGCTGCGAAATGATGAAGAAGATGTCGCCGTGATCGACATTGGCCGGCTCCTTGGTCGTCGGAACCGAAAGCACGTAGCAGACATTGCTGTTGCCGGATTTGTAGGTATAGGCGCCCCAGGCCTTGAACTGCTGGATGCGGGTGGGAGACTGGGCGGATGCGATGCCAGCGCTGGCCACTACGAGGGAAAGAGCGAGAGCGAAACGTCTTGTGAACATGATTTCCTGCCGGTTCGTGCGCCATCCGAACCCCGGGGCCGGGGCCAGGCTAAATTATCGTCATGGATCCCGTTCATTTTGACTTTATTCAGGTTACCAAACCGTGAACGCGAACGAGAATGCCATCGGAAATGCGCCAAACCGAGCCGTAACCGGCCTTTTTTGCCCCGAAACTCAAGACTGTCGGCAAATTCACTCGACCCGGCTGCGCGCTGTTCCCGTTCTTCGGGTTTGACACAAAGAATCGGGCAAGAATTTGTCGCAAAACGGTCGCGTCGCCGTCGCCGAAATCAGCTTTCGCGGTCGGCCAAGGCCTTGTCGGCGGCATCGTAGTGACGCTCGTTCATATGTCCACGGATCATGGCGAGCGCAGCACTCAGCACGGCGACGTCGTCGGAAAAGCCGACCACGGCGAAAATATCCGGGATCATGTCCAGCGGCATGACGAAATAGGCAAGCGCGGCGAGCAGAATGCCGCGCACCCGCGTCGGCGTTTGTGGGTCGGTCGCACAGAAATAGGCGGCGACGACATCGCGGCCGAAGGGCAGGTAACGAACCGCCTTGCGAAAGGTCGGCCAGAACCTGGCCTTGACCGATTTTTCGCGCCGGTTCTGGGTTTCCTCATCGCCGGGCAGGAGAATCTCTCCGAATTTAACGTCGTCCGCTGTCACCTTGTCCTCCGGGTCGTCGCTCCAGATATGGGAAGGGGCAGCAGCAAGTTCAATCCTTGCGCCGGGCCGCCGCCTTGTCCATCAGCGCCGCAAGCTTGAAATCCAGCTCGGTCAGACCCTTGCTGGCATGGGTGGTGAGCACGACTTCGACGCGGCCGTAGACGTTCAGCCATTCGGGATGGTGGTTCAGCTTTTCCGCCGCCAGAGCGGCCTCGGTCATGAAACCGAAGGCCTCGACGAAGTTGCCGAACTTGAAATCGCGCGATATGGCTGCGCCGTCGCGGATCGGCGTCCAGTGCGAAAGAACCGCCAGCCGCTCGGCAACCGTCGCAGGCTCCAGTTTTTCATAGGCCATACTCGTAAAACCTCCTGTGTCTACAACAGGCTTTTCTCCGGCACGGCGCTCGCCCGATCCCAGCTGCCGCGGGTGATTTCCTCGCGCAGCGGGAAAATTTCTTCGGTGAGATAAGGGCCGCCTCCCACCGAATCGCGCGACGAAAGCAGCACGAAGCGCGGAACGGTGAACGGCGCGGTCTGGAAATTGCCGCGACCGGAGAGATAATGCACGACATCGTCGACGCGGGCGCCTTTCAGGCGGGCAAGCGTGACATGGGGCGTGAATTTGCGCGGATCCGGCGGCAGGCCGAGACGCTGGCACAGCCGTTCGATTTCCGCCTGCAGCGCGAACATTTCCGGGGCTTGCGTCACGCCGGCGAAGACCGAATGGGGCTTCTTGCCGCCAAACGAACCGATTCCGGTCATCGAAAGCTGGAATTCCGGGCGGTCGATGCGGTCGAGCCGGTCGACGATCTCATCGGCCGTGCGCCCGTCGACATCGCCGATGAAGCGCAGGGTGATGTGATAGTTCTCGACGTCGATCCAGCGGGCTCCCGGCAGGCCACCACGCAACAGGGACAGGCTCAAGGCCACGTTGCGAGGAATTTCGAGGGCGGTAAACAGTCTCGGCATCACGAGCTCCCCGAATCTTGTGCTGATATCGACAGCGAATCACGCAAAGAAAATCCGCGCAATCCCTATTTTGTTCCACCAGAAATCGTACCCAGGAAACCTTGCACTGCGCTTAAGGATTTTTCAACCATGACATCGACGCCCTTGGGGTTTGGATGCATGCCGTCCTCCAGCTGCAAAGCGCCCTGCGCCGCCACGCCATCGAGGAAAAACGGGTAGAGCGGCACGCCGTATTTTTCGGAAAGCTTCGGATAGATGGGATTGAATTTTTCCCCGAATTCGCCGCCCATGTTCGGCGGCGCCATCATGCCCATCAGGATGACCGGGATGCCGCGCGCCTTCAGCCGCGACAGGATCGCATCGAGATTGCGCTCGGTTTCGGCAGGCGGCACGCCGCGCAAGGCGTCATTGGCGCCAAGCTCGAGAATGACCGCATCCGTACCGTCCGGTACCGACCAGTCGATGCGGGCGAGGCCGGCCGAGGTCGTGTCGCCGGAAACGCCGGCATTGGTGATCGCAATGTCGATGCCTTTCGCTTTCAAGGCGGCTTCCAGCTTGGCGGGGTAGGCCTCTTCAGGAGCAAGCTGATAGCCGGCCATCAGGCTGTCGCCGAAGCCGACCACCTGCAGCGTGCGCGCCGAAACGCTGCCTGCGCCTGCGGCGAAGGCCGCCGCGATGACGATGAAGTGAATGAGCGCCGCTTTAAATCGCATCGACCGCTTCCTATCTTGGCCGGGATCATTCCCAGCGTCCGTTCTCCCGATATGGGCCCCCAATATAGGAAGGTTTGCCTTGACGAAAACCATCATCGCGCTGAAGCAGGCCGATTTGACGCTGGGGCGCGACGCCGCCTCGGTCCATGTCCTCAAAGGGATCGACCTGACCATCGATGCGGGTGAGGCCGTCGGCATCATCGGTCCCTCGGGTTCGGGAAAATCGACGCTTCTGATGGTGCTGGCCGGGCTGGAGCGGCTCGATTCCGGCGAAATCCAAATCAACGGCACGGCGCTGCATGGGCTCGGCGAGGATGCGCTGGCCGATTTTCGCGGCCGCAATATCGGCATCGTCTTCCAGTCCTTCCACCTGATCGCCAACATGACCGCCCTTGAAAACGTCGCGGTGCCGCTGGAGCTTGCCAATGTGCGCGATGCCTTCGACATCGCCCGACGCGAGCTGACCGCCGTCGGTCTTGGTGAACGTCTGCATCATTATCCCGGCCAGCTTTCGGGTGGCGAGCAGCAGCGCGTGGCGATTGCCCGTGCGCTCGCGCCGTCGCCGGCCGTGCTGATCGCCGACGAGCCGACCGGCAATCTCGACACCGAGACCGGCCGCCAGATCGCCGATCTCCTGTTTGCCAAGCAGGCCGAGCGTGGCATGACGCTGGTTCTGGTCACGCATGACCAGACGCTTGCGGCGCGCTGCTCGCGGCAGATTCGCGTCCGCTCCGGCAAGATCGCCGGTGATAGCGCCGCGTCTGCCTCCGCCACTTCGGCGGTTTATGCATGAGCGGTTTGGGGTCGCGGCTGAAGCTCGCTTTCCGGCTGGCGCTGCGCGAATTGCGCGGCGGCCTCTCCGGTTTCTACATCTTCCTCGCCTGCATCGCACTCGGCACCGGGGCGATCGCGGCGGTCAATTCCGTCTCGTCGTCGATCTCGGATGCGATTGCGGCGCAAGGCCAGACACTGCTGGCCGGCGACTTGCGCTTCGAGCTCAACAATCGCGAGGCGTCGCCGGACGAGTTGGCCTATCTGAGGAGCCTCGGCGATATCGCGGTTTCCACCGGCTTGCGCTCCATGGCGCGCCTGCCGGATGGTTCCGATCAATCGCTGACGGAAGTGAAGGCGGTCGATTCGGCCTATCCGCTCTACGGCGCTTTCGAAGCTGATCAAGGCGGTTCGCTTGCCGAGTTGATCGGCAAGCGCGACGACGCCTTCGGCGCGGTGGTCGCCCCCCTGATCCTCGATCGCCTCGGTCTCAAGCTTGGCGATACGCTCTTGCTCGGCAAAGCGCGGCTGGTGATCGCCGGCACGATCAAGACGGAACCGGATGCGATTTCCGAAGGCTTCGGCTTTGCGCCGCGCCTGCTGATCAGCCGCGAGGCCCTGGCGGCGACGGGCCTGACCCAGACCGGCAGCCTTGTGGAAAACGCCTATAAAATCCGCCTGAAACCGGGCTCGGCGACCCCGACCGCGTTGCAGGCGGAAGCGACGAAAAAGTTTCCCGATGCCGGCTGGTCGATCCGCACCAGCGACCGCGCCGCACCGGCGCTCAGCGACAACGTCACCCGCTTTTCGCAATTCCTGACGCTGGTCGGGCTGACCGCACTGATCGTCGGCGGCGTCGGCGTCGCCAATGCGGTGCGCGCCTTCCTCGATGCCAAGCGCACCACCATCGCCACTTTCAAGTGCCTCGGCGCGCCGGCCTCCGTGGTCGCGGCAATCTATCTTATCCAGATCCTGTTGATCGCCGGCATCGGCATCCTGATCGGTCTCGTCCTCGGGGGCGTGGCGCCGATGGTGGCGGCCCCGTTTCTGGCGGCGGTGCTGCCGGTTCCGGCGGAGCCGACGCTCTATCCGGCGGCATTGGCGCTGGCTGCCGTCTTCGGCCTTTTGACGACGCTCGCCTTTGCCATCCTGCCGCTTGGCCATGCGCGGGAAGTGCCGGCGACGGCGCTGTTTCGCGAGCAGGGTTTTGAGCGTGCCGGGCTCCCGTCCTGGCCTTATCTGGTGGCAGCGGGGCTGATCCTTGCGCTTCTGTGCGGATTGGTGGTCGCCACCGCCTTCGACCGCTTCATCGCGGCTATTTTCCTCGTTTCGGTTGCCGGCGCTTTCGTGCTGCTGCGGCTGGTGGCGGCAGGCATCGCGGCGCTGGCCAAGCGCAGTCCGCAGGTGCATTCACCGGCATTGCGGCTTGCCATCGGCAATATCCATCGCCCCGGCGCGCTGACGCCGTCCGTCGTGCTGTCCCTCGGCCTCGGGCTTGCGCTCTTGGTGACGCTGGCGCTGATCGACGGCAATTTGCGCCAGGCCCTGACCCGAAACCTGCCGGAACGCGCCCCGAATTTCTTCTTTGTCGATATTCAGGGCAGCGAGGTCGAAGGTTTTCGAAAACTCATCTCCACGGAATTACCTGAGAGCAAGCTGACGGAAGTACCGATGCTGCGCGGTCGCATCCTCGCCTTCAACGGCCAGGACGTAAGCAACATGGACGTGCCGCCAAACGCCCGCTGGGTGCTGCGCGGCGATCGCGGCATTACCTATGCGCAAGCCCTGCCGGAGGGATCGCTGGTGACCCAAGGGGAATGGTGGCCGGCAGATTATAGCGGCGAACCGCTCGTCTCCTTCTCGGCGCAGGAGGCCGGCGATCTCGGTCTCAAGCTCGGCGATAGCGTCACCGTCAACGTGCTCGGCCGCAGCATCACCGCCAAGATCGCCAATTTGAGACAGGTGCAGTGGGAATCGCTGTCGATCAATTTCGTCATGGTGTTTTCGCCCAATACCTTTGCCGGCGCGCCGCATGCCTGGCTGGCGACGCTGACCGATCCGGGCGCGACCGCGACCGAAGAGGCGACGCTGCTGCGCAAGGTCACCAACACCTATCCGACGATCACCAGCGTGCGCGTCAAGGATGCGCTGGATATCGTCAGCGGTCTTGTCGGTCAGCTGGCGGTGGCGATAAGGGCGGCGGCTTCGGTGGCGCTGGTGGCCTCGGTGCTGGTGCTGGCCGGCGCGCTCGCGGCGGGCAACCGCGCCCGCACGCATGATGCCGTCGTCCTGAAGACGCTGGGTGCGACGCGCGGCCTGCTGATTCGCGCCTTCTCCTACGAATATCTGCTGCTCGGGCTGGCGACGGCCATTTTTGCGCTTGCAGCCGGCGGTGTCTCGGCCTGGTTCGTGGTCACGCGCGTGATGAAACTCCCCTCCGCCTTCCTCGGCGATGTCGCGGTCGGAACGGTCGTCGTGGCGCTGGTCATGACCGTCGGCATCGGCCTGATCGGCACCTGGCGCGTGCTCGGTCAGAAGGCGGCGCCTGTTCTGAGGGAATTGTAGACGGGTTTGGCGTTAACCACGCGCGGCTTTTGGCCGCGCGTGCCGATCCCTCCGTTCGATTCGCGGCATACGGGCCTTGTAAGCGCCTCGTTCTCGCATCATATTTGCCATACGCATGCTGGAAGCTCCGCAGCGGCGCCCGGACCCGGTGTCCGCGACCCCGTGACTTCATCGGAGCTTGAAAGAGGAAAGAATGGCTGATCTTCGAAACTACCAGAACCGGACGGGTTATGCGGGCGCGCAATCCGGTCAGATGATTGACCAGGGCCTGCGCACCTATATGCTGAAGGTTTACAACCTGATGGCGCTTGGACTGGCGATCACCGGTCTGGCGGCTTACGGCACCTATGCGCTGGCGATCAGCAACCCGGCCTTCGCACAGCTTCTGTTTGCCTCGCCGCTGCGCTGGGTGGTCATGCTGGCCCCGGTCGGCGTCGTGTTCTTCCTGAGCTACCGAATCAACCGGATGTCGGTCTCGGCCGCGCAGATGACCTTCTGGATCTATGCCGCGCTGATGGGCCTGTCGCTGTCGTCGATCTTCATCGTCTTCACCGGCCAGAGCATCGTGCAGACCTTCTTCGTGACCGCCGCCGCCTTCGGTGGCCTGTCGCTGTTCGGCTACACGACCAAGCGTGACCTGTCGGCCATGGGTTCGTTCCTGATCATGGGTCTGTTCGGCCTGATCATCGCCGCGCTCGTCAACCTGTTCCTGCAGTCTTCCGCGCTTCAGTTCGCCATCTCGGTGATCGGCGTTCTCGTCTTCGCTGGCCTGACGGCCTACGACACGCAGAAGATCAAGGAAATGTATCTCGAGAACGACGATGTCGCCGTCATGGGTCGCAAGGCGATCATGGGCGCGCTGCAGCTCTATCTCGACTTCATCAACCTGTTCATGTTCCTCCTTCAGTTGTTCGGCAACCGCAACAACTAAGGAACGGGCAGACGGACTTGGAAAGGCGGCTTCGGCCGCCTTTTTTGTGCTCGCTTTTCGGAAGAAGCCTCATGAATTTTCTCCTGCGTCCGGCTATACCCGCCGATCTCGACGCCATTACCGCCATCTATGCCCATGCGGTGTTGAACGGCGTCGCCAGCTATGAGATCGACCCGCCCGCCCAAGACGAGATGGCGGCGCGCTTCGGCGCGATTACGACGCGCGGCTATCCCTATCTGGTCGCCGAGGAGGAGGGCAGGGTTCTCGGTTATGCCTATGCCGGCCCGTTCCGCACCCGGCCGGCCTATCGCTGGCTCGTGGAGGATTCGATCTATCTATCCCCGGATGCGCAGGGACGCGGCATCGGCAAGGCGTTGCTTTTGCGTCTGCTTGAGCGTTGTGCGGAACTGGGTTTCCGACAGATGCTGGCGGTGATCGGCGGAGGCCATCCGGCTTCGGTGGCGCTGCATGCGGCCTGCGGCTTCGCCGATGCCGGCCGCATCGTCGGCGCCGGCTTCAAGCACGGCCGCTGGCTGGATACGGTGCTGATGCAGAAGAGTTTGGGCGAGGGGATCGAATCATTGCCCGATCCGGAAAGCTATCCGGGATACTGACCTGACGGTCAGCTATCCGGGAATATTGACCTGACGGTCAGCTATCCGGGCATGCTGGCCTGACGGGTCAGGTGTCGATCAGCTTCAGCACCTTGTCGAAGACCTTCAGCACCTGCGGCAGCTCGTGGCCGCGCTTCAGCACCATGCCGTTGATGTTGATGACGCTGAAGGCGCCCTGCTTGTTGGCGAGCTTCGGGTTCTTCTCGATGCGAAACAGCGGCATTTCGCCGGATCGTTTGAAGATCGAGAACACCGCCTTGTCCCGGAGATGATCGATGGCGTAATCGCGCCATTCGCCTTCGCCGACCATGCGGCCATAGATGCGCAAGATGGCATCCAGCTCGCGACGATGGAAGGTGACGGGGTCGGGGTCGCGACTTTGCCGGTATTCTCGGAGATCGACGACGACGTCGGCGTTTCGATCGTTGCGGTGCGACACATCCGGCTGATCGGTCATAAGCACTCCTTCAAATCTGTTGATCACAACAGAATCGTGACAGTGTGCCTCAGCGGGGCGAAAATGCAAGCGACGGTATGTCGCTGCCAGCGGTCGTCAGAGAAAAAAGAACGTCGTTTTTTCCGAAAAGACGAACGAAAACAAGACAGGCTCTTGCTCAGCCGCCGCTCTGGACGGGTTTCAGCACCGCCGCACCACGAATGGCTGCCGGGTCGCCCTTGGGGGAGGTCGCCTGCAACAGCACGGCGCAGCCCTGTTTGCGCTGGGTGCCGACGACGCTTGCCGGCAGCACCAGTTTCAGCGGCTTGCCGTCCCACATGCCGACGGTCTGTACGTCGCTGACGGTGTTCCAATAGGTGATCTTGCGGCCGGCATTCTCGCCCTTGTCCATCTGGATCACCTGCTCCTTGTTGAAATAGGCGATGACGACATTGGCCTTGCCATTGCCCGGTCCGACATTGATTTCAAGTTCGTCGCCGCGCATCTTGGCATCGACATCGACATTCAGCCCCTTGCCGTCGGCGCGCAGCGCTTCGAGCTTGGCATTGATGCCGTCAAGATCGGCGCCGCTGATATGGTCCTGGCCGTTCAGCACGGCCTGCGGCGTATAGACATTGCTGCGGCCCATGGTCCGGGCATAGCCATATTGGCGCTCGGTGTTATCCTTGGAGCTCAGCGTGTCCTTCCAGCCGAGATAATCCCAGTAGTCGACGTGATAGGAGAGCGCGATGACGTCGCCCTGGCGGATCAGCGTTTCGAGCTTGGCATCGGCGGGCGGGCAGGAGGCGCAGCCCTGAGAGGTGAACAATTCGACGACGCCCTTCGGCTTGACCGCTTGTTCGGCGCAAAGCGGCGAGGCCGCTGCGACACCGATCGCCAGAACCGTCGTGAAACGCCACACCGGCATCGTTTCCTGCACCTTTCCACCGGATCGTTCGCCGGCACCCGCCATACATACGGGCGACCTCTGCCGGATCGGCAGCGCCACACCCTGCGTTATCTTATGTGCTGTCTCTACACCCTCCCATCTTCAACGAAAAGTCACGATGGGGTGAAGCTTGCGTGCGCGTTTTTACCCGATTTTACGGCTAAAACCCGTCTGCGCCCTTGCGGGGCGGCAGGCGAGAAAAAAGCCGCCGGAAAGAAACTTCCCGGCGGCTTCGAAGGATCGATTTATCAGATCAGGCTCAGGCGGCCAGATCGCGCAGAACGGTCTGCAGAATGCCGCCATTGTTCATGTAGGTCACCTCGTCCAGCGTATCGATGCGGCAGAGGATGTTGACTTCCTTCACCGTGCCGTCGGCATAGGTGATCTTGGCGGTTTTCCATTCGCGGGGCTTGACGTCGCCGAGGCCCTCGATGGAAACGACTTCGTCGCCCTTGAGGCCGAGGCTGGCCCAGGTCGTGCCTTCCTCGAAGACGAAGGGCACGATGCCCATGCCGACGAGGTTCGAGCGATGGATACGCTCGAAGGACTGGGCGATGACCGCCTTGACGCCGAGCAGGTTGGTGCCCTTGGCAGCCCAGTCGCGCGACGAGCCGTTGCCATATTCGACACCGGCGAAGATGACGAGCGGAACGCCCTCGGCCTTGTACTGCATGGCCGCATCGTAGATCGACATCTCTTCCTTGGACGGATAGTGGATGGTGTAGCCACCTTCCTTGCCGTTCGGGCCGAGCATGTGGTTGCGGATACGGATGTTGGCGAAGGTGCCGCGCATCATCACTTCATGATTGCCGCGGCGCGTGCCGTACTGGTTGAAGTCGGCGACGCCGACGCCATGGTCGATGAGGTAGGCACCGGCCGGCGAGGCGGCCTTGATCGAACCGGCCGGAGAAATGTGGTCGGTGGTGATCTTGTCGCCGAACAGCCCGAGGACGCGCGCGCCCTTGATGTCGGAAATGCCCGAGCCGGTTTTGCCCATGCCCACGAAGTAAGGCGGGTTCTGAACGTAGGTCGACTGGTCGTCCCAGGCATAGGTCTGGCCGGCCGGAACCTGAACCGCCTGCCAGTTCTCGTCTCCCTTGAACACGTCCGCATACTTGCTCTCATAGAGTTCGCGGGTGACGTATTTCTGGATGAATTCCTGGATCTCGTGCGAGGTCGGCCAGATGTCCTTGAGGTAGACCGGGTTGCCGTTCTGGTCTTCACCGATCGGCTCCTTGGTCAGATCCTTCTGGACCGTGCCGGCCAGCGCGTAAGCCACGACCAGCGGCGGCGAAGCGAGGTAGTTCGCCTGGACATCAGGCGAGATGCGGCCTTCGAAGTTGCGGTTGCCCGAGAGGACACCGGCGGTGATCAGGCCCTTGTCGTTGATCGTCTTCGAGATCGGCGCCGGCAGCGGGCCGGAATTGCCGATGCAGGTCGTGCAGCCGAAGCCGACGAGGTTGAAGCCGAGCGCATCCAGATCCGCCTGCAGGCCGGAGCGGGAGAGGTATTCGCCGACCACCTGGCTTCCGGGCGCCAGCGAGGTCTTGACCCACGGCTTGGACTTCAGGCCCTTGGCGACGGCGTTGCGGGCGAGAAGGCCGGCAGCGATCAGCACGCTCGGGTTCGAGGTGTTGGTGCAGGAGGTGATGGCGGCGATCGCCACGTCGCCATGGCCGAGATCGAAGTTTTCGCCTTCGACGGCATAGCGGTTGGTGAGCTGGCCGGGCTTCTTGTAGTCGTTCTCGAGGGCCGTCGCGAAGTTCGGCGCGATGGTTTCGAGCGGCAGACGTCCCTCCGGACGCTTCGGGCCGGCCATGGATGGCACGACGTCGCCGAGGTCGAGCTCGAGCGTGTCGGTGAAGACGAGGTCGGAGCCGTCGCCGTCACGCCACATGCCTTGCGCCTTCGAATAGGCTTCAACGAGCGCGATACGGTCGGTCTTGCGGCCGGAGATGGTTAGGTAGTTGATGGTTTCGCCATCGACCGGGAAGAAGCCGCAGGTCGCGCCGTATTCCGGGCCCATATTGCCGATGGTGGCGCGGTCGGCGAGCGGCAGGTTGTCCATGCCCGGGCCGAAGAATTCGACGAACTTGGAAACCACGCCCTTCTTGCGCAGCATCTGCACGACGGTCAGCACCAGGTCGGTGGCGGTGACGCCTTCCTTGAGCTTGCCGGTCAGCTTGAAGCCGATAACCTCCGGCAGCAGCATGGAGACAGGCTGGCCGAGCATGGCCGCTTCCGCTTCGATGCCGCCGACGCCCCAGCCGAGAACGCCAAGGCCGTTGATCATCGTGGTGTGCGAATCGGTGCCGACGCAGGTGTCGGGATAGGCGACGGTTTCGCCGTCCTCGTCCTTCGTCCAGACGGTCTGGCCGAGATATTCGAGGTTCACTTGGTGACAGATGCCGGTGCCGGGCGGAACGACGCGAAAATTCTTGAACGCCTGCTGGCCCCACTTGAGGAAGCGGTAGCGCTCGCCGTTGCGCTGGTATTCCAGCTCGACATTGCGGGCAAAGGCCGAAGCCGAGCCGAATTCATCGACGATGACCGAGTGGTCGATGACGAGATCGACGGGCACCAGCGGGTTGATCTTTTCCGGATCGCCGCCGAGCGAGACCATCGCGTCGCGCATGGCGGCGAGGTCGACGACGGCGGGAACGCCGGTGAAGTCCTGCATCAGCACGCGCGCCGGACGATAGGCGATTTCGGCTTCTTCCAGGCCCTTGTTCTCAAGCCACTTGGCGACGGCGAGAATGTCGTTCTTGGTGACCGAACGGCCGTCTTCGTTGCGCAGCAGGTTTTCCAGCAGAACCTTCATCGAGAAGGGCAGCTTGGAAACGCCGGGCAAGCCATTGGCTTCGGCCTTCGGCAGGCTGAAATAGACATAGTCCTTGCCATCCACGCTCAAGGTGGAGCGGCAATTGAAACTATCGAGAGATTTAGACACGAGAGACCCCGTTTCTGATAGCCAACACAGTCGTGCGAACGCCCATGCACTTCATGCACATCAGGATG
>CAMFHE010000033.1 GCA_945952045.1 uncultured Rhizobium sp. | reverse complement strand
ACGAAAACGGCGAGTTCTATTTCATCGAAATGAACACCCGCCTGCAGGTGGAGCATCCGATCACCGAGGCGATCACCGGCATCGACCTGGTGCACGAGCAGATCCGCGTTGCCTCCGGCGGCGGGTTGTCGGTCACCCAGGACGAGATTTCCTTCCAGGGTCACGCCATCGAGTGCCGCATCAATGCCGAAGATCCGCGCACCTTCGTGCCCTCTCCGGGAACGATCACGCATTTCCACGCACCGGGCGGCCTTGGCGTTCGCGTGGATTCGGGCGCCTATCAGGGCTATAAAATCCCGCCCTACTACGACAGCCTGATTGGTAAGCTCATCGTCCACGGCCGTACGCGCAACGAATGCATGATGCGCCTGCGTCGCGTTCTCGACGAATTCGTCATCGACGGCATCAAGACGACGCTGCCGCTGTTCCAGGATCTGATCTCCAACCCGGATATCGCCAATGGCGACTACGATATCCACTGGCTGGAAAACTACCTCGGCGGAAAGGCCAACTAAACCACGGTGGCGAGGCGCAGCGGATATTCGAAGGTTACACCCGAGGTTCTGCTGCGCGCCTATTCCATCGGCCTGTTTCCGATGGCCGAGTCCGCAGACGACCCGCGCATCTTCTGGGTGGAACCCGAGATGCGCGGCATCATTCCGCTGGCCCATTTTCACGTCTCGCGCAGCCTGGCCAAGGAGATGCGCAAGAAACCCTTCGACATTCGTTTCGATACCGCCTTCGATGACGTCATCGCCGGATGCGCCGAATCGACCGGTGACCGGCCCACGACCTGGATCAACACCACGATCCGCTCGCTCTACTCCACGCTGAACCGCTACGGCTACGCTCACTCCGTCGAAGCGTGGAAGGATGGCGAATTGGTGGGTGGCCTCTACGGCGTCTCTCTCGGCGCTGCCTTCTTCGGCGAAAGCATGTTTTCCCGCGCCACAAACGCCTCAAAAATCTGTCTGGTGCATCTCGTCGAACGCCTGCGCGAAAAAGGTTTTCGGCTGCTCGACACACAGTTCACCACCGAGCATCTGAAGACGTTTGGCGCTATCGATGTATCGAAAGACGACTACGCGAAATTGCTCGCGGATGCGATGGAAACGGCCGACCTGGCGTTTTGAAGAGCACAGGCGTCCGATGCCACCACACGGCCGGCAGCGCGTAATCCACAGAGACTATGCTAAATTATTGCCCGCTTGGCGCGGATGCTGCCGAATCTGGCGCCGGCACGTCGGACTTCTGTTTGCATTCCTTCAGCCAGACGTCGTAGATCGGGTGCTCGACGGCGTTGAGGCCGGGGCTTTCGGCGAACATCCAGCCTGAAAAGATGCGGCGGATCTTGCGGTCGAGGGTGATTTCATCGACCTCGACGAAGGCATCGACCTTCTGCGCTTCCGTATCGTCACGGGAATAGCAGACGCGCGGCGTGACCTGCAGCGCGCCGAACTGCACGGTCTCATCGATATAAACGTCGAAGGTGGTGATGCGGCCGGTAATCTTGTCGATGCCGGAGAACACGGCCACGCGATTGTTGACGCGGGCAGCCTCAGCTTCAACGACGGCGCCGGCAGCCAATGCCAAGCCTGCAAGCGCAAGGACCATGCCTCGCTTGCTCCAAAACCGCCGTGAAAATTGCATCGCTTCCCGTCTCCAGACTTACCGGTTCACCTTGGAGCTAACCTCCAATTATGGCCAGAGTATTTTCGCATTTCTTGGAACCACGAAAACACTCCGGCGCAAGTCGGCCGGTGTCAGTTGCCGGGCGTCCAGGCGTCGTAATCGCCGGTCACGCGGGGACGTTCGCCGCTGGCGGAAATCGAGCCCGGCGGGCGATAGGCGAAGGGCGTGCCGGTCGGGTTGGCGCGGTGCGCCTTCTGCCAGTCGCGGGCGGCGTAGTTTTCCTTGGATGGCGGGGTATCGGTGCGATGATGCATCCAGCCGTGCCAGCCGGGCGGGATCGCCGAGGCTTCGGCATACCCATTGAAGATCACCCAACGACGCGTGCGGCCTTCTGAATCCTTGCCGCCCTGGTAATAGACATTGCCGAAATCGTCTTGGCCGACGCGCTCGCCATGACGCCAGGTATGAAAGCGCGTGCCGATCGTCTGGCCGCTCCACCATGTGAAAATCTGCAAGAGAAGATTCTTCATCTGTATTCCTTCGGCACCGCGGAAACCCGCTTGTCATGCGCAATCTGCTGTTCCGCTTATGCCGCCTCAAGCCTGAATTGTCCAGCGATTCCGGCGTCGCAGACACCGGAATCAAGCCATCCTGTCAATCGACACCGAGCGGTTTTTCGAGCACCAATGTCAGCGGCGCCGGGCCACCTGCCCGCTCGATGCGGTCGATTTCGACCATGCCATGGGCATTGAAGAAGGCGAGCGCGGCGCGGTTGCGGGCATCGATCTCCAGCCGCAGGATCTCGGAATCGGGGAAACAGGTTTCCAGCTCGGCGAAAATGTCGCGGCCGATGCCCTGGCGCTGATGGGCGGGATGGACGAGGATCCAGCGGATCTCGGCCGTCTTGGCGAAATCGCGCGACATCATGGCATAACCCATGCCGGCGATCTCGCGGCCGCTATCGGCAACGAGGAACTCGCTTCCCTTTTCCTTCAGCGCGGCGCGGAGCTTTTCCGGCGACGTTTCCGCCGCGATCAGGTCTTCGGCCTCATCCGCCACATGCAGAACGTTCAGCGTCGCATGCAGCGTTTCGCGCATCAGCGTGCGCACCTTGTCGAGATCGCGCTCGCCGGCAGTGCGCACAAAGAACATAAGAAGCTCCTTTGTCGAAGCAATTCCGGACGGAAAACCGCTTCACACTTTTCCTGGAATTGCTTTATTCCTCGATGCCGAGCTTGGCCTTCACCAAGGCCTGCACGGCCTGCGGATTGGCCTTGCCGCCGGTCGCCTTCATCACCTGGCCGACGAACCAGCCGGCCAGCGTCGGCTTGGCCTGTACCTTGGCGACCTGATCCGGGTTGGCGGCGATGATGTCATCAACGGCCTTTTCGATGGCGCCGGTATCGGTCACCTGCTTCATGCCGCGGCTTTCAACGATTTCCGCCGGGTCGCCGCCTTCGGCCAGCACGATCTCGAACAGATCCTTGGCGATCTTGCCGGAGATGGTCTCGGCCTTGATCAGGTCGATGATGCCGCCGAGTTGGGCGGGCGAAACCGGAGTCTCTTCAATGCTTTTGCCGGTTCTGTTCAAGGCGCCCAGCAGGTCGTTGATGACCCAGTTGGCGGCGGCCTTGCCGTCGCGGCCGGCAGCAACAGCTTCGAAATAATCGGCAATCGCCTTTTCCGAGACCAGCACCGAGGCGTCATAGACCGACAGGCCGAGTTCACGCACGAAACGGGCTTTCTTGTCGTCGGGCAACTCCGGCAGATCGGCCTTCAGCGACTCGACGAAGGCATCGTCGAATTCCAGCGGCAGCAGGTCCGGATCGGGGAAGTAGCGATAATCATGCGCGTCTTCCTTTGAGCGCATCGAGCGCGTCTCGCCCTTGCCAGGATCGAAAAGCCGGGTTTCCTGGTCGATGGAGCCACCGTCTTCGAGGATGGCGATCTGGCGGCGCGCCTCATATTCGATGGCTTGGCCGACGAAACGGATAGAGTTGACGTTCTTGATCTCGCAACGCGTGCCGAATTCGCCGCCCGGGCGGCGCACGGAGACGTTGACGTCGGCGCGCATCGAGCCTTCGTCCATGTTGCCGTCGCAGGTGCCGAGGTAACGGACGATGGAGCGCAGCTTGGTGAGATACGCCTTGGCCTCGTCGGATGAGCGCATGTCCGGCTTGGAAACGATTTCCATCAGCGCTACGCCGGAGCGGTTGAGATCGACATAGGACATTGTCGGATGCTGGTCGTGCATCGACTTGCCGGCGTCCTGCTCCAAATGCAGGCGCTCGATGCCGATTTCGATATCCTCGAAATTGCCCTGACGGTCCGGACCGAGCGAGATGACGATCTGGCCCTCGCCGACGATCGGATCCTTGAACTGCGAAATCTGATAGCCCTGCGGCAGGTCGGGATAGAAATAGTTCTTGCGGTCGAAGATCGAGCGGTTGTTGATCTTCGCCTTGAGGCCGAGGCCGGTGCGCACAGCCTGCGCCACGCATTCCTCGTTGATCACAGGCAGCATGCCGGGCATGGCGGCATCGACCAGCGAGACGTTGGAATTGGCCGGCTTGCCGAATTCGGTCGAAGCGCCGGAGAACAGCTTGGACTGGCTCAGCACCTGCGCATGGACTTCCATGCCGATGACAATTTCCCAGTCGCCGGTGGCTCCGGGGATCAGGCGCTTCGGATCGGGTGTGCGGACGTCGACAATGCTCATCGGATGCTCGTGAAGTCTGTTTTCATAGTGTTTGTGAGGTAGAGCAATTGCTGCGGCGGCGCAAGGCTCAACAGGTTTTCGCTCAGATTCCGGGGCCGTATGTATCCGACGCATCGGGCAGAAAATCGCGGATCAACCCAACCGACTCGATATCGCGGTCCAGCTTCGCCGCATAGGCGACCGACAGCCATTGCACCCGGTAGCCGTGACGCTTGAAAAAGGCGATGGCCGGCTCGTTGCGGGCATGCGTCTGGAGGCTGACCGAATCGAAGCCTTGCCGGCGGATATCGTCCTCGATCACCGCGAGCAGCGCCGCGCCCAGCCCCTGTCGGACGACGGCCGGATCGATCCAGAAATCGCTGATGACTTCGTTCGCCGCCTCGCGCGCCGCCCAACCGGCGGCGCGGCCGTTGCGCTCGACGACGGTGATCGTGCGCCAGGATTCGCGCACGAAGCCGGTGAAGGCGTTTGCCGCGCGGCGTTCCATGTCTGTGGATGCGCCAAGGCCTGCGACGGCGCGTTTCCAGGCGGCAAGGCCGATGCCGGCTAGGATGCTCGCCTCGTCGTCTCGCGCGCGTCGTATCCCGATCATTCTTCCCCTCGCAAAAAAGAAAACCCGCCTTCGTGACGCAAAGGCGGGTTGGTATGGTCAGCCAAAAGCGGTGAGAATTACCACCACTTCTCCGGCGACAGCTTGCCGACCGCCTGTTCGATGACATGCGCCGTCTTGAACAGGGTTTCCTCTTCAAAGGGCTTGCCGATGAGCTGCAGGCCGAGCGGCAGGCCGCGGCTGTCCAGACCGCCGGGAACGGCGATGCCCGGCAGGCCCGCCATGTTGACGGTGACCGTAAAGATGTCGTTGAGGTACATCTTCACCGGATCGGACGCCAGATCCTCGTCGGCGATGCCGAATGCGGAGGACGGTGTCGCGGGCGTCAGGATCGCATCGACGCCGGCCTGGAAGGCCAGTTCGAAGTCACGCTTGATCAGTGTGCGCACTTTCTGGGCGCGCAGGTAATAGGCGTCGTAATAGCCGGCCGACAGCACATAGGTGCCGATCATGATGCGGCGCTTGACTTCCTTGCCGAAGCCGGCGGCGCGGGTTTTCTCGTAGAGATCGACGATATCCTTGCCGTCAACGCGCAGGCCGTAGCGCACGCCGTCGTAACGGGCGAGGTTCGAGGATGCCTCGGCGGGCGCAACGATGTAATAGGCCGGCAGGGCGTATTTCGTGTGCGGCAGCGAGATGTCGACGATCTCGGCGCCGGCATCCTTCAGCCAGGCAATGCCCTTCTGCCAGAAGGCTTCGATTTCTTCCGGCATGCCGTCGACGCGGTATTCCTTGGGAATACCGATCTTCATGCCGCGCACCGACTGGCCGAGCGAGGCTTCGTAATCCGGAACCGGCAGATCGACGGAGGTGGTGTCCTTGGCATCGACGCTCGCCATGGACTTCAACAGGATCGCGGCGTCGCGAACGTCACGGGCGATCGGGCCGGCCTGATCGAGCGACGAGGCGAAGGCAACCGTGCCCCAGCGCGAGCAGCGGCCATAGGTCGGCTTGATGCCGACAGTGCCGGTGAAGGCGGCGGGCTGGCGGATCGAGCCGCCGGTATCGGTGGCGGTGGCGCCAGCGCACAGGAAGGCGGCGACGGCAGCGGCGGAACCGCCTGAGGAACCGCCCGGCACGAGTTGCTGGTTCGAACCCTTGGCGCGCCAGGGGTTGATGACCGGGCCGTAATAGGAGGTCTCGTTGGACGAGCCCATGGCGAATTCGTCCATGTTCAGCTTGCCGAGCATGACGGCGCCATCGTTCCAGAGGTTCTGGGTGACGGTCGATTCGTAACGCGGTTTGAAGCCGTCGAGGATATGGCTGCAGGCCTGGGTATGTTCGCCTTCGGTGGCGAACAGATCCTTGATGCCGAGCGGAATACCTTCCAGCGCGCCGGCTTCGCCCTTGGCGATGCGCGCGTCGGAAGCCTTGGCCATGGCGCGCGCCTTGTCCGGCGTCACGGAGACATAGGCATTGATCTTGTCGTTGGCGGCGTCGATGGCGGCGATATAGGCATCGGTCAGTTCGACGGCGGAAAATTCCTTGGCGCGCAGCTTTTCACGGGCTTCGGCGATGGTCAGGCGGGTCAGATCGGTCATCGGTCAGGCTTTCGAAAAATGGGGGTCGCGGGCGGAAGGCTGGGCGTTAAGCCCGCTCACTCCACCACCTTCGGCACGAGGAAGAAATTCTGATCGGTAACGGGTGCATTGGCGACGATGTCGGCCGCCTTGTCGCCATCGGTGACGGCATCCTGCCGCTTCTTCATCGCCATCGGCATGACCGAGGTCATCGCCTCGACGCCATCGACGTTCACTTCGGAAAGCTGCTCGACGAACCCCAGAATGCCGTTCAGCTCGCTCATCATGCGATTGGCCTCGTCTTCGCTGACGGCGATACGGGCAAGATGGGCGACGCGCTTCACGGTGGCGAGGTCTACGGACATCTGTCTTCTCCGGTTATGGCATGGGGACACCCTCCGCCGGAGGGCATCCCGTTTTTCCTCGCTATAAAGGCCCTGCCCTTCCCGTGCAACGGGGATTTGTCAAAGCGACAGGCTCTCGCCGGCCTTCGGCGTCTCGATCCTGGCCTTCGCGCCATCCATGCCGGCCACGAATTTCTCGGGCGTCTGGTCGATGATCGGGAAGGAGCCGTAATGGCAGGGCAGGACGGTGGAGAAATTGAAGAAGCGCTGGCAGGCGAGCGCGGCAACCGCACCGCCCATGGTGAAGCGATCTCCGACCGGCACAAGACCGATTTCCGGCGCATGCAGTTCGTTGATCAGGGCCATGTCGGAGAAGATGTCGGTATCGCCCATGTGGAACAAAGTCGGCTCGTCGTCGAAATGCAGCATCAGGCCGTTGGCATTGCCAAGCGCATGCGAGACGCCGTCTTCGGTGATCTGCGCCGAGGAATGCAGGGCATTGGTGAAGGTGACGCTGAAGGAACCGAAGGAGACGGTGCCGCCGGTATTGCCCATTTCCAGCTTCTCGACACCCTTGGAGCCGAGCCAGGCGGCGAGATCGGCATTGGCGAGCACGGTGGCGCCGGTGTCCTTGGCAAGCTGGATCGTATCGCCGACATGGTCGCCATGACCGTGGGTCAGCAGGATATGGGTGAGATCAGCAGCCGCATCCTTCGCATCCAGGCCGCCGAAGCCCGGATTGCCGCTGAAGAAGGGATCGATCAGGATTTTTGCCTTGGCGGTTTCAAGACGGAAGGCGGAATGGCCGAGCCAGGTGATTTTCATCGGATGCTCCCTTTGGAATCTCAGACGGGTTATGACATACAGCGCCGCGCGTTATTCATGGCGCTCAAAAGACGCTGTATGATTTAGAACGGCTGCAGAATTCCTCAAACCGATTTCGGCTTGAGGAATTCTGCAGTAGGTCGATACAGAAGAAATACACCAGACAGAACAGGAAATGACGATGAGCGCCGGCGATGACGATTATGTGTATGACGAAGCCAGCGGCGAGTGGCGCCCGGCTTCCGAAATGGCGGCGGCAAATGCAATCGTTGTGCAGGACAGCGCCGGCAATGCGCTGGCCGACGGCGATTCGGTTACGCTGATCAAGGATCTCAAGGTCAAAGGCACCAGCACGACGCTGAAGCAGGGGACGGTGATCCGCTCCATCCGCCTGACCGACGATCCCGAACTGATCGATTGCAGGCACGACACCATCAAGGGTCTCGTGCTGCGCACCGAATTCGTGCGCAAGCGTTAAGCCATGGGCGTTCTCACCATCGAGGAACTGGCAACCGCCCTGCAGCCCGGCCAGCCGATTGCCGGGCTGGATCTGGGCACCAAGACCATCGGGCTTGCCGTCTCCGATCTCGGAAGGCGGCTGGCCAATCCGCGACCCGTGCTGAGGCGCACGAAATTCACGCAGGATGCCGAGACCCTGCTCGCTTTTGCAGCCAAGGAAAAGATCGTCGCCTTCGTCATCGGCCTGCCGATGAACATGGACGGTTCCGGCGGTCCGCGTGTTCAGGCGACGCGCGCCTTCGTGCGCTCGATGCAGGACAAGACCGAGCTGCCCTTCATCTTCTGGGACGAGCGGCTATCGACGGTCGCCGCCGAGCGGGCGCTGCTGGAAATGGATGTCTCTCGCGCCAAGCGGGCCGAACGCATCGATTCGGCTGCCGCCAGCTTCATTCTTCAGGGCGCGTTGGACAGGCTCTCGGCACTGTCGCGTCTCGCCTCTTCCTCGGAGGACTGACGACCCCGCCACCAGGCGGCAATCGCCTTGCGGCGGCGGAAGGCGACCAGCGAAAACAGCACGAGGCTGTCGAGAACGATGGCGCGCATGACCAGCGGCGGAATCGTCTCAGGCGGAATGCCAAGCACATGGCCGTAGATATTGAAGACGAGGTCATGCGCCTGCCGCGTCAGCATGAACACGCCAAAGCTCATGTCGTAGTAGGACAGGCTGTACCAGCTGCCCAGCAAGGCGATCGGGCCGGCCCAGAAGATCAGCAGCCACTTCATGCCATCCGCTCCTGCCGTGCTCTTTTGTTCAGCGCATTTCCGGACGGAAAACCGGTATCCACTTTTCCTGGAAATGCTTCGCCTTTCGGCAGAACCACGACATTCGACAACGCCATCAAGCTAAGCACGACAGCAGGCA
Source organism: uncultured Rhizobium sp. (assembly GCA_945952045.1). Lineage (GTDB taxonomy): Bacteria > Pseudomonadota > Alphaproteobacteria > Rhizobiales > Rhizobiaceae > Metarhizobium. The sequence continues at coordinate 49,369 of CAMFHE010000033.1, read as the reverse complement.
CGCTGATATCCAGCGCCAGCACGGCAAAAAACGTCATCATGACGATAAGCAACGCAAATCGCGCCACGGGGACCACCGTTTCCGTTGGTTAACACAGTACATTCCAACAAAGTGGCGCGTTAACCCTGTTTGCGCAACGTAAACCCTTTATTAAGGTTAACGGCGCACCTGCCCGCTGTGGATGACTTTGGGATAAGCCATCGTTTTCACGGCGTTTTCAGCTTGCCGGCGGATAGAGGAGGTCGACGATGTAGCCGGCGTCGAAGCGGGAATCGAGCATGCCGTAAGTGGAACGCCAACCGGCGGCAAGGCGTGTTTCGAGGAAGGCGTCGGCAACCTTGCCCGCGCCGAGACGGTAAAGTTCGGCGGCGGCGGCGGCCAGCGCAAGCTGTTCGATCAGCAACCGCCCTGCCCCCTCGTCACGGTCGCAAAGCGCCATGGCGGCATGCAGAACCTCGACGATCTTGCGTCCCGAACGGCCGAGATCGCGTGACAACCCTTCGAATACGGTCTCGAAAATGTCGCGACCACGGCTCAAGACGCGCAACACGTCGAGCGCCATGACATTGCCGGAGCCTTCCCAGATGGCGTTGACCGGGGCCTCGCGATAGTGGCGGGCGATGGGCCGCTCCTCGACATAACCGCTGCCACCAAGGCATTCCATCGCCTCGTAGATCAGGGCCGGCGCGATCTTGCAGCACCAGTATTTGGTCACCGGCGTCATCAGCCGCGCGTAAGCTGCTTCCGCCTTGTTTTCTCCAGCGCGGTCGAAGGCCTGCGCCAGGCGGAAGGAGAGCGCGGTCGCGGCAGCGACGTCGAGCGCCATATCGGCCAATACCCGTGTCATGATCGGCTGGTTGACCAGCATCTTGCCGAAAACGCTGCGGCCACGGGCGTGGTGAACGGCTTCGGCCAGCGAAGCGCGCATGATGCCGGCGGAAGCGACGGCGCAATCGAGCCGCGTCAGCGTCACCATGTCCAGGATGGTGCGGATGCCGGCATCGGGGGAACCGAGCAGGAAACCGAACGTATCGGTGAATTCGACTTCGGCCGAGGCATTGGAGCGATTGCCGAGCTTGTCCTTGAGGCGCTGGATCTGCAGGCCGTTCGGCGTGCCATCCTCCAGCAGGCGCGGCACGAGAAAGCAGCCCATGCCTTCACGGGTGCGCGCCAGCATGACGAAGCCGTCGCTCATCGGCGCGGAGAGGAACCATTTGTGGCCTGAAAGACGGTAGATGCCCTCGCCCACCCGCTCGGCGGTCGAGGTGATGGCGCGCACGTCGGTGCCGCCCTGCTTTTCCGTCATGCCCATGCCGAGCGTCACGGCCGATTTCTGCATGGCCGGCTTGTTGGTGGAATCATAGGTGCGCGACAGGATCTTCGGCGCCCACTCCTTCTGCACAGCGGGTGCCGCCATCAACGCGGCGACGGAGGCGCTGGTCATGGTCAGCGGGCAAAGATGCCCGGTTTCGGCCTGCGCGGTCAGAAAGAATCGCGCGGCGCGGATGCGGTGCGCATTGGTCTTGAGTTCGGGATCGTTCTGGGTTTCCCAGACAGAGCAATGCAGGCCGTTCGCCATGGAGCGGCGCATCAGTGCATGCCAGGCGGGATGGAATTCGACGACATCGATGCGTTCGCCGCGTGGACCATGGGTGCGCAGCTTCGGCGTGCTCTCATTGGCCATGCGGGCGAGATCCTGCACCTCCGGCGCCGTCACATGGCGACCCAGCGCTTCCAGTTCCTCGCGCACGCCGCGCGGCCAGCGCGAGGTGAGATCCACCAGCATCGGATCGAGCCTGTAGGCATTGACGCCCGACCACAATTTCGGCTGGTTGAGGTCGGCGAGTTTGTCTTCGGTCCGGCGCATTTAACTTCCAAAATTAGCGTGGCTTGGTCAGGCTGTAGTGCGAGATGATTAACATTGCCTTGGGGTCGGCAAAACCGCTCCATAAGTTTACGCGACAGCTTGCCGGGATCGGCGGCAGTCTTTATAGACCGCCTGAACATGGCCCGGAGGCATTTTCATGGTCTTCTTTCCCCACCGACATTTGATCGGCATCAAGGGGCTCACGCCCCCGGACATCACCTATCTTCTCGACAAGGCCGATGAGGCCGTGAAGATCAGCCGGCAGCGGGAGAAGAAAACATCCACCCTGCGCGGCCTCACACAGATCAACCTGTTCTTCGAGGCTTCCACCCGCACTCAATCCTCTTTCGAGCTGGCGGGCAAGCGTCTCGGCGCCGATGTCATGAACATGTCGGTCGGCAATTCCTCGGTGAAGAAGGGCGAAACGCTGATCGATACGGCGATGACGCTGAACGCCATGCACCCGGATGTGCTGGTGGTGCGCCATTCCTCGGCGGGCGCCGCCGCTCTTCTGGCGCAGAAGGTATCCTGCGCGGTCGTCAATGCCGGCGACGGCGCGCATGAGCATCCCACACAGGCGCTGCTCGATGCGCTGACCATCCGTCGCGCCAAGGGCCGGCTTTCGGGCATCATCGTCGCCATCTGCGGCGATGTGCTGCATTCGCGCGTCGCCCGCTCCAACATCATTCTGTTGAACGCCATGGGTGCCAGGGTGCGCGTCGTCGGCCCGGCGACGCTGATGCCTTCGGGCATTGCCGACATGAGCGTCGAGGTCTTCCACTCGATGGAAGAAGGGCTGAAGGACGCCGATGTCGTGATGATGCTGCGCCTGCAGCGCGAGCGCATGGCCGGCTCCTTCGTACCTTCGGTGCGCGAGTACTTCCGCTTCTACGGGCTCGATGCCGAAAAACTGAAATACGCCAAGGAAGACGCGCTGGTCATGCATCCCGGCCCGATGAACCGCGGCGTCGAGATCGCCTCCGAAATCGCCGACGGGCCGCAGAGCGTCATCGAACAACAGGTGGAAATGGGTGTCGCCGTGCGCATGGCGGTGATGGAGGCGCTGCTGGTGTCGCAGAACAACGGAGAGCGGGCATGAGCGCCGTCACGATTCTCAAGAACCTCCGCATCGTCGATCCCTCGCGCGACCTCGACGAGACCGGCACCATCGTCATCAAGGACGGCCGCATTGCAGCCGCCGGCGCGGATGCGCTCAATCAGGGCGAGCCGGAAGGCGCTGATGTGCGCGACTGCTCCGGTCTCGTCGCCGTTCCCGGCCTTGTCGACGCCCGCGTCTATACCGGCGAGCCAGGCGCGGAACACCGCGAGACCATCGCTTCGGCCAGCCGCGCGGCAGCGGCGGGCGGCGTCACCTCCTTCATCATGATGCCCGATACCGATCCCGTGATCGACGATATCGCGCTGGTCGAATACGTGCTGAAGACGGCGCGCGACAAGGCGCTGGTCAATGTCTATCCGGCGGCGGCGCTGACCAAGGGGCTGGCCGGCGAAGAGATGAGCGAATTCGGCCTGCTGCTCGAAGCCGGCGCCGTTTGCCTGACCAATGGCCGCGCGCCGTTGCACGATACGCTGATCTTGCGTCGGGCGCTGACCTATGCGCGTGAATTCGACGCGGTTATCGCGCTCGAAAGCCGCGACAGGTATCTCGGCGCCAATGGCGTCATGAACGAAGGGCTGTTCGCCAGCTGGCTCGGGCTTTCCGGCGTACCGCGCGAAGCCGAAATCATTCCGCTGGAGCGCGACCTGCGCATCGCGGCGCTGACGCGCGGCAAATATCATGCGGCGAAAATCTCGGTGCCGGAATCGGCCGAGGCGATCCGTGTGGCGCGCGGGCGCGGCGCCAACGTCACCTGCGGCATTTCCATCAATCACCTGTCGCTCAACGAGAACGATATCGGCGAATACCGCAGCTTCTTCAAGCTGTCGCCGCCGCTGCGCAGCGAAGACGACCGCAATGCCATGGTCGATGCGCTGGCAGACGGCACGATCGATATCATCGTCTCCTCGCATGATCCGCAGGATGTCGACACCAAGCGCCTGCCGTTTGCCGATGCCGCCGACGGGGCCATCGGCCTCGAGACCCTGCTGAGCGCCGCACTTCGCCTGCACCATAGCGGCCGGGTGCCGCTGAAGCGACTGGTTGCGGCGATGTCGACCCGCCCCGCCGAAATCTTCGGTCTGGATGCCGGGACGCTGAAGCCGGGCGCGAAAGCCGATATCGCGCTTCTCGATCTCGACGAACCGTGGCTGGTGACCGAAGACAGCATCGCGTCGCGCTCCAAGAACACGCCATTCGAAAACGCCCGTTTCAGCGGCCGCGCTGTTGAGACCTATGTGGGCGGCAGCCGAGTTTACGTCCGGTAACACCGCAGAGCATCGCCGAGGGAGACAGGCATGAGCGAACTTTGGAACTGGCAGATTGCGCCCTTGCTGGCGCTGGCCGCACTCGCAATCGGCTATCTGCTCGGCTCTATCCCGTTCGGCCTGCTGCTGACGCGGGCGGCCGGCCTTGGCGACGTGCGCAATATCGGCTCGGGCAATATCGGCGCGACAAACGTCCTGCGCACGGGAAACAAGAAGCTCGCCCTGCTGACGCTTCTGCTGGATGCCTTCAAGGGAACCGCCGCCGTGCTGCTCGCCGCCAAGGCATTTGGGCCGGAAGCCGGCATGATCGCCGGTCTCGGCGCCTTTCTCGGCCATCTCTTTCCCGTCTGGCTCGGCTTCAAGGGCGGCAAGGGCGTGGCCACCTATATCGGTGTGCTGCTTGGCCTTTCGCCGGGTATGGTGCTGGTTTTCGCGGTCGTCTGGCTGACAATCGCTTTCCTTAGCCGCTACTCATCGTTGTCCGCATTGATTGCGACACTTGTCACGCCGGTTGTATTGTGGCTCATTGGTCAGGAAAAGCTTTGCCTCGTCATGGCGCTGCTGACGCTGATTACCTGGTGGAAGCACAAGCCGAATATCGAGCGGCTGATTCTCGGCACCGAAAGCAAGATCGGAAAGAAGGGATGACATGGGCGACGCCAGCGCAAGACGAACCGGAATTGCGCTGACCGAACCCCAGAGAATAGCCTGGCTGCGGCTGATCCGCAGCGATAATGTCGGCCCCGTCACCTTTCGCGACCTCATCAACCACTTCGGCTCGGCGCAAACGGCGCTGGACATGCTGCCGGAATTGTCCCGCCGCGGCGGCGCAAGACGGGCGATCCGCATCGCCAGTCGCGACGAGGCCGAACGCGAGCTGGAAATCGCCACCCGCTTTGGCGCACGCTTCCTCGGTATCGGCGAACCCGGCTACCCGTCTGCGCTCCGCCAGATCGACGGCGCGCCGCCGCTTCTCGCTGTCAAGGGTGACATCGCTTCGGCGACACATCCCGTGGTCGGCATCGTCGGCGCGCGCAACGCCTCCATTCATGGCGCGCGCTTTGCGGCGATGATCGCGCGGGAAACCGGGCGCGCCGGCTACACGATCATATCGGGCCTGGCGCGCGGCATCGACACCGCCGCCCATCGCGCCAGCCTCGAGACCGGAACCATCGCGGCAATGGCTGGCGGCCTCGACCGCCCCTACCCGCCGGAAAACATTCCCCTTCTCAACGAAATCTGCGAAGGGCGCGGATTGGCGATCAGCGAAATGCCCTTCGGCTGGGAACCTCGCGCCCGCGACTTTCCACGGCGCAACCGCCTGATCGCCGGCGCGGCGCTCGGGCTCGTCGTGGTGGAAGCGGCGAGCCGCTCCGGATCGCTGATCACCGCACGTCTCGCCGGCGAATTCGGGCGGCTGGTCTTTGCCGTACCCGGATCGCCGCTCGATCCGCGCTGCCAGGGCACCAACGGGTTGCTCAAGGATGGCGCCATCGTCACGACGGAAGCGGCAGACATTCTCGACAGTCTTCAGCCACTATCGCGCATCGACCTGTTTTCCGCAGCCGAACTGAAGGAGCCGCCGCATGAAGACATGAGGCAACCGATGGCCCCACCCGGTGAAGACGACCGCACCGCAATCGTCAATGCGCTCGGCGCAAGCCCCGTGGATATCGACGCCATCATCGACCATACGGGATTGCCGACGGCGGTGGTTCACATGATCCTGCTGGAACTCGATCTTGCCGGTCGCCTGAACCGCCATGCCGGCGGACAGGTGTCATTGGCCATGCTTGCCTGAGGTGCGGCGTTGTTGCGGCAGGGTCTGTTTGCCAGCGAGGAGATCGCCGGCCTCCATATAAGCCATTTCCAGGAAATAGCCGAGCATGTCTGCGTTTTCCCGCCTGGCGATAAGACGCAACTCACCGACAAGCTGGCGGATATAGGAGATATTCTCGCGGCGCTCCATCTCGACCACGGGGCTAAGGGAGGGTTTGGCCACCATTGTTGCTGTTCCGTTCCTGGGTGCAGGCGCGCTCGCCTTCTACTCTTCGTTGCAGACTTGAAGATAGGCAATTCATCATAAATTGCAATACATCTTCTATATAATCCAAAGTTGCATTCCCGGACATGGCGCATAATTTGCGTCATCCCTCTTGACCCGGACGAAATCACTGTCCATGTCGAAAGCCCGAAAGACCGGTTCGCGACGAGAACGAAGCCGGCCGCAATCCCGCGATCCAATTCTTTAGAGATATGCGATGAATGTTGTAGTGGTAGAATCGCCGGCCAAGGCCAAGACCATCAACAAGTATCTTGGGCCTGGTTACAAGGTTCTCGCCTCGTTCGGTCATGTGCGCGATCTTCCCGCCAAGGACGGCTCCGTGCTGCCCGACCAGGATTTCGAAATGCTGTGGGAGGTCGACGGCGCCTCGCAGAAACGGGTGAAGGACATTGCCGACGCGGTGAAATCCTCAGACGGCCTCATCCTCGCGACCGACCCGGATCGCGAAGGGGAAGCCATTTCCTGGCATGTGCTCGATCTTCTCAAGAAGAAGCGCGTCATCGGCGACAAGCCGGTCAAGCGCGTCGTCTTCAACGCCATCACCAAGAAGGCGGTTCTGGATGCGATGGCGCAGCCGCGCGATATCGACATCGCCTTGGTCGACGCCTATCTGGCGCGCCGCGCCCTCGATTACCTCGTCGGCTTCAATCTGTCGCCGGTGCTGTGGCGCAAGTTGCCGGGCGCGCGTTCCGCCGGCCGCGTCCAGTCCGTCGCGCTGCGCCTCGTCTGCGACCGCGAGTCGGAAATCGAGCGTTTCGTCACCGAAGAATACTGGCAGATCGCCGCCCTTCTGAAGACGCCGCGCGGCGACGAGTTCGAAGCGCGACTGGTCTCGGCCGACGGCAAGCGCCTGCCGCCGCGCGGCATCACCAACCGGGAAGCCGCCGACCGCTTGCGCAACCTGCTGGACGGCGCGTCCTATGTGGTCGAGAGCGTCGAGGCAAAGCCCGTCAAGCGCAATCCGAGCCCGCCCTTCACCACCTCGACGCTGCAGCAGGCCGCCTCCTCCAAGCTCGGCTTCTCGGCCTCGCGCACCATGCAGGTGGCGCAGAAGCTGTATGAAGGCATCGACATCGGCGGCGAGACCGTCGGTCTCATTACTTATATGCGTACCGACGGCGTGCAGATGGCCCCGGAAGCCATCGACGCCGCCCGCGCCGCCATCGGCGATCAGTTCGGCCCTCGCTACCTGCCGGAAAAGCCGCGCCTCTACTCCACCAAGGCAAAGAACGCCCAGGAAGCCCACGAAGCGATCCGCCCGACCGACTTCAATCGCACGCCCGACCAGGTGGCGCGATATCTCGATCCCGATCAGCTGCGCCTCTACGATCTCGTCTGGAAGCGCGGCATCGCCAGCCAGATGGCGTCTGCCGAAATCGAGCGCACCACCGTCGAGATCGTCGCCGACAATGGCGGTGACAAGGCGGGCCTGCGCGCCGTCGGCTCGGTCATCCGTTTCGATGGCTTCATCGCCGCCTATACCGACCAGAAGGAAGACGGCGAGCAGGCAGACGACAGCGAGGACGGCGGCCGCCTGCCGGAAATCAACGCCCGGGAAAAGCTGGCGAAGAACAAGGTCAACGCCACCCAGCATTTCACCGAGCCGCCGCCGCGCTATTCCGAAGCATCGCTGATCAAGAAGATGGAAGAGCTCGGCATCGGCCGCCCTTCCACCTATGCCGCGACGCTGGCGACGCTGCGCGACCGCGACTACGTGACCATCGATAAGCGCAAGCTTTTGCCGCAGGCCAAGGGCCGGCTGGTGACAGCCTTCCTCGAAAGCTTCTTCAACCGCTACGTCGAGTATGATTTCACCGCCGACCTCGAAGAGAAGCTCGACCGCATCTCCGCCGGCGAATTGAACTGGAAGGACGTGCTGCGCGATTTCTGGCGCGATTTCTTCGCCCAGATCGAGGACACCAAGGAACTGCGCGTCACCAATGTGCTCGATGCGCTGAACGACATGCTGGCGCCGCTGGTCTTCCCCAAGCGCGAAGACGGCTCCAATCCGCGCGTCTGCCAGGTCTGCGGCACCGGGCAATTGTCGCTGAAGCTCGGCAAGTATGGCGCATTCGTCGGCTGCTCGAACTATCCGGAATGCAACTATACCCGCCAGCTCTCTTCCGAGGGCGGTGCGGAAGCCGACGCGGCCGGCCTCAACGAGCCGAAGGCGCTCGGCAAGGACCCGATGACCGGCGAGGAAATCACCCTTCGCAGCGGCCGTTTCGGTCCCTATATCCAGCGCGGCGACGGCAAGGAAGCCAAGCGCTCCTCGCTGCCAAAGGGCTGGACGCCTGACAGCATCGATCATGAGAAGGCGCTCGCGCTCTTGTCGCTGCCGCGCGATGTCGGCCAGCATCCCGAAAGCGGCAAGATGATCTCGACAGGCCTCGGCCGTTACGGTCCCTTCGTGCTGCATGACGGGACCTATGCCAATCTCGAAGGCGTCGACGAGGTCTTCACCATCGGCCTCAACCGCGCCGTCTCGGTGCTGGCCGACAAGCAGACCAAGGGCGCCGGCGCGCGCGGACGGGCTGCTCCTGCGGCATTGAAGTCGCTCGGCGATCACCCCGATGGCGGCCCGATTACCGTTCGCGACGGCCGTTATGGCCCCTACGTGAACTGGGGCAAGGTCAATGCTACATTGCCCAAGGGCAAGACGCCCGAGGACGTGACGATGGAGGATGCGCTTGCGCTGATCGTCGAGAAGGCCGGAAAGACCCCGGCCAAGGCGACCAAGGCCAAGGCCGCGCCCAAATCAAAGGCCAAGGCGGCCGATGCCGGCGACGGCGAGACCGCCAAGGCTGCCAAACCGAAGGCTGCGAAATCCATGGCCAAGCCGGCCGCGAAAGCGAAGACAAAGAAGAGCTGATGGCGACGAAATCACCGCGCGGCAGGGCATCTGCCGGAAAACCGACTGGCAAGGCGCGCCGCGCGGACGCTTCCGAAACCGCACCCGAACTCGTCCACGGCGTTCTTCCGCCGCGTGAGGTCGTGCTTCGCTTCATCGCCGAGCATCCGGAAAAGGCGTCGAAGCGCGAACTCGCCAAGGCCTTCGGGCTGAAGGGCGAGCAGCGGGTCGAATTGAAGGAGCTGCTGCGCACGCTGGAAGACGACGGGCTGGTTCAGAAGAACCGCAAGTCGCTGATCCGCCCCGGCGCGCTGCCGCCGGTCACCGTGCTCGACATCACCACCCGCGACAAGGATGGCGAATTGATCGGCCGGCCTGCCGAATGGCCCGAAGATGCGGGCGTGGCGCCCGCCGTGCTGATCCGCCAGTCGTCGCAGGCGCGCGCCAAGGGCAAGGCGCCGGTCGGCGGCCTTGGCGACCGGGTGCTGGCGAAAATCTTCCCCGCCGGCGATCGCGGCGGCCCCGCCTATACCGCACGCATCATCAAGCTGCTCGACCGCCGGCGCAATGCGCTGCTCGGCGTCTACCGCGAAACGCCGGGCGGCGGTGGCCGACTGATGCCGATCGACAAGCGCGGCGAGGAAATGGTCATCGACCCGGATTTCACCGGCGAGGCCAAGGACGGCGACCTGATCGAAGTCGAGGTGGCGCGTCTTGGCCGCTACGGGCTGGCGCGCGGCAAGGTTCTATCGGTCATCGGCTCGGTCGCCTCGGAAAAGGCGATCTCGATGATCGCCATCCATTCGCATGGCATTCCCTATATCTTCCCGCCCGCCGTGATCGCCGATGCGGAAGACGCAAAGCCGGCGCCGATGGGCAAGCGCGACGACTGGCGCGACCTGCCGCTGATCACCATCGATCCGGCCGACGCCAAGGACCATGACGACGCCGTCTATGCCGAGGACGATCCCTCGCCCGACAATGAAGGCGGCGCGATCGTCACCGTCGCCATCGCCGACGTCTCCTGGTATGTGCGACCAAATGCGCCGCTCGACCGGGAAGCGCTGAAGCGCGGAAATTCGGTCTATTTCCCGGACCGTGTCGTGCCGATGCTCCCCGAACGCATTTCCAACGATCTCTGCTCGCTGCGTGAAGGCGAAGAACGGCCGGCGCTCGCCGTGCGCATGGTCTTCTCCCGCGACGGCCGCAAGATCGGCCACACCTTCCATCGCATCATGATGAAGAGCGCGGCCAAGCTGTCCTACCAGCAGGCGCAGGCCGCCATTGATGGCAATCCCGACGACAAGGCCGGGCCGCTGCTGGAGCCGATCCTCAAGCCGCTGTGGCGCGCTTATGAGACGATGAAGCGCGGCCGCGACCGCCGCCAGCCGCTCGAGCTCGACATGCCCGAGCGGAAGATCCTGCTGAAGCCCGACGGCACCGTCGATCGGGTCTTCGTGCCGCCGCGCCTCGATGCCCACAAGCTGATCGAGGAGATGATGATCCAGGCGAACGTCTGCGCCGCCGAGACGCTGGAAACGAAGCGCCAGCCGCTGATCTACCGCATCCACGACGCACCGTCGCTGGCCAAGCAGGAGGGTCTTCGCGAGTTCCTGGCGACGCTCAATATTCCGCTCGCCAAGGGCGGCAATGTGCGCGCCAATTCCTTCAACGGCATTCTCGCCAAGGCCGAAGGCACGCCGCAGCAGACCATGGTCAACGAGATGGTGTTGCGGTCGCAGAGCCAGGCGATCTACAGCCCGGAAAATATCGGCCATTTCGGCCTCAATCTGATGAAATACGCGCACTTTACCTCGCCGATCCGTCGGTATGCCGATCTGATCGTGCATCGGGCGCTGGTCGGCTCGCTGGGTCTCGGCGAAGGTGGCATCACGCCAGAGGAAGAAGGCACGCTGGACGATATCGCCGCTGAAATCTCCACCTTCGAACGCCGCGCCATGGCCGCCGAACGCGAGACGGTGGACCGGCTGATCGCCCATCACCTGTCCGGCCGTATCGGACAGGAATTCAGCGGCCAGGTGCGGGGCGTCACCAAGGCCGGCCTGTTCGTTTCCCTGCCGGAATATGGCGCAGACGGTTTCGTGCCGGTTTCGACGCTGGGGCAGGATTACTTCATCTATGACGAGGCGCATCAGGCGTTGACCGGCGAACGCACAGGACTTGGCTACCAACTTGGCGACCGCGTCGATGTGCGACTTGTCGAGGCGGTGCCGCTGGCCGGCGCGCTGCGCTTCGAAATGCTGAGCGAGGGGCGCAAGATGCCGACCGCGACGCGTTCGTTCCACAAGGCGTCGCGACGCGATGGCGGACGGCCGCGCAAACCCGGAACGCGCCCGCCGCGCGGGCGGCGATAATTCCAGCCTGCCGACAACGGACAAGGAGAAATGAATGTCGACCGATCACAGCCATGACATGGTCCGCTTTGGCGGTCAGGACAAGGCCGAACGGCCGGTCGGCCGCTCGATCATGCGCGGCCTGTTCAACACCTGCCCGGCCTGCGGCAGCGGCAAGCTGTTTCGCGCTTTCCTGAAGCCGGTCGATCATTGCGCGGCCTGCGGCGAGGATATGACGCATCAGCGCTCCGACGACCTTCCACCCTATCTCGTCATCTTCATCGTCGGCCACGTCACTGTCGGCGGCTACATGATGACGGATATGGTATGGCAAATGCCAACCTGGGCGCATCTGGCGATCTGGACGCCGATTACCCTGTTGACGGCGCTCCTGTCGATCCAGCCGATCAAGGGCGGCGTCATCGGATTGCAATGGGCCTTGCGTATGCACGGGTTCGGCGGGCATGAGGACGAGCTTGATGATCCCGACGCCGGAGGATATCGCGAATGAGCATGCCGGAACGACTGGGCCGCGTCGAACAGATACATCCTGGCGAATTGCGAAACCCGCCGGTCCGGCCACGCGACGCCGCCACGCTCATTCTGCTCGACCGCAGCGGCGGGCGTCCGCGGGTGCTGCTCGGCAAGCGCAGCAGCAAACATGTCTTCATGCCCGATACCTATGTCTTTCCCGGCGGCCGCCGCGACAAGCTCGATCATATCCTGCCCTTTTCCAGCGACCTTCACCCCGACGTTCTCTCCCGCCTGATGGCCGAACGCAGCCGCAATGCATCCGAGCGCGGCGCGCGCGCCATCGCTCTGGCCGCCGTGCGGGAGCTGGAAGAGGAAACCGGGCTGCTGCTTGGCGAACAGGTCTCCGGACGGCTGCATGCGCAACTCGGCACCCTGCGCTATGTGGCGCGCGCCATCACGCCGCCCGGCAGCGTTCGCCGCTTCGATACGCGCTTCTTCTCGACCTTCGCGGACGAGGCCGGCATGATGCTCGACAGGATCGCCGACACCAACGAATTGCACGATCTCGGCTGGCATGACCTGCAGGCGCTCGACGGCCTCAATGTGCCGTGGATCACCCGCTCGGTATTGGGCGATCTGGCGAACCAGCTGAACGACGATCCAGCTTTGCCTTTCGGCAAAAACGTGCCGTTTTATTATTGCCGGCGCGGGCAGTTCCTGCGCAGCAATCTGTAGCGCTTTGTTTTACCGCATGTTGTTATTGCAAAACCGCCGCATGCCACTTCACAACATGCTCTGACAGGATTTCGCATGTCTTCGCCGCCCAACGGCTCTCCGGATCATCCTGAAGTCATTCACTGGCCGTCTCTGGTCGCGGCCGTCTCGGCCATCACCGCCGTCGGCATCGCCATCGGCCTCGGCCTGCCCCTGCTGAGCATCATTCTCGAAAAGCGCGGCATTTCCTCGACGTTGATCGGGCTGAACTCGGCCATGGCCGGCATCGCCGCCATGGCGGCAGCGCCGGTCACGACCTGGTTCGCCCACCAATTCGGCGTCGCCACGACGATGATCTGGGCAGTGCTCATCTCGGCGCTGAGCGCGCTGGGCTTCTATTATGCGGAAGCCTTCTGGATGTGGTTTCCGCTGCGTGTGGCGTTCCACGGCGCCACCACGACCCTTTTCGTGCTGTCGGAGTTCTGGATCAACGCCGCCTCCCCGCCACACCGGCGCGGGCTTGTGCTCGGCATTTATTCCACCGTGCTGTCGCTCGGCTTCGCTACGGGACCTCTGATCTTCTCGATCGTCGGCAGCGAGGGCATCCTGCCCTTCGCCATTGGCGCCATCGCCATTCTCGTGGCCGCCATCCCCATCTTCATCGCACGGAACGAAAGCCCGGTCCTCGACGAAAAGCCGGAGCTGCATTTCTTCCGCTACGTCTTCTTGGTGCCGAGCGCCACGGCGGCCGTGTTCATCTTCGGCGCGGTCGAGGCAGGCGGGCTGTCGCTCTTCCCGATCTACGCCACCCGCTCCGGCTTTACCGAATCGCAGGCTGCCTTGCTGCTGACCATCATGGGCCTTGGCAACGTCGTCTTCCAGATTCCCCTCGGCATGCTCTCCGACCGTATGAAGGACCGGCGCACGCTGCTGTCGCTGATGGCGGTCATCGGCGTTTGCGGCTCGCTCGCCCTGCCCTGGCTCGCATGGAACTGGCTGCTGATGGCAACCGTGCTGTTGTTCTTCGGCGGCTGCGTGGCCGGGCTCTATACGGTGGGCCTCAGCCATCTCGGTTCACGACTCACCGGCGCCGACCTCGCTGCCGCAAACGCCGCCTTCATCTTCTGCTATGCCGTCGGCACGGTCGCCGGCCCGCAGGCGATCGGTGCGGCCATCGATATCAGCGGAAACAACGGTTTTGCCTGGGCAATCGCCGGATTCTTCGGTCTTTACACAGTCCTATCGCTTGGGCGCACGCTTTTTGGGCCAAAACGGACTTGACTTTTCGGGCGCGGGAAGTAGTTTCGCGCCAGAATTTGCCGTGGGCCCTTCCGGCTGTCCACGGCATCATTTTTTAGAATAAGGCAGGATGACCATGGCGAAAGCTACAACGATCAAGATCAAGCTGCTGTCGACCGCCGACACGGGCTTCTTCTACGTCACGACCAAGAACAGCCGTACGATGACGGAAAAGATGACGAAGACGAAGTACGACCCGGTTGCCAAGAAGCACGTCGAGTTCAAGGAAGCCAAGATCAAGTAAGATCGGCTTACCGGACTTTCAAAAAAGCGTGGATCTCCGATCCGCGCTTTTTTTGTGCCCATCGCTAGGGCGGGCTAAGCACCAGACATGAAAAACGCCGCGTTTCCGAGAGGGAAAGCGGCGTTTCTTAAAATGGGGGCCGACTGCTGACGGACGGCACGAGGAACCGTATATTCGCCTAGCAGCCGGCCGACCCCACGACCCAGGAGATGCGGCGGACCTGACATCATGGGGTAACCGTATCCTCGTCACCGAGGTTGTCTTCTTTTCTGTTCTCAGTTTGCCCAAATCCTGAAGAAAATCAACAAATTCTTAATCCACAACCCAAGCTTTGTCCCCATATGGTTAAAGAGCGGCGGGTTGTTTCGCCTGATGTATTTTCAGAGTCTGGAATATAATAGTATTTCTTCTTCAAGATTCAAGATTATCCCGAACCTTAACAAGAAAGACCGAAAACGATTTGCATCAATCAAGAAAATTTATGACAGATAGACATCGATCCGCGGTCCAGGCGCGCGCATCATAAGGTCATGTAGCCCAACTCTGCGATGATGAGCGCCAGTAAATCCCAAATCGCCGGAGCGATCCCGTGAGAAGAGACTATCTATCATTCATGTAGTCTTTACGACATCAACGACGGTTATCCCCAACCGTCTGACGACCATATTGGTGGAAATGCGACGAGACGACACATCAAGCCGAATTATACGCATTCTACCATTGCGCGCATTACGTCGGAAACAAAATCAAACCGCGTGCGATTCGCTTTACGCAGGCGCCATTTCAGGCTGCGGCGGCAACCACACGATTGCGGCCGGCACGCTTGGCCTCGTAAAGCGCGCGGTCGGCATCCTTGAGGAGGCTCTCGGGCGATTGCACGTTCCAGAGCGTCGAGGACAGGCCAACGGATGCGGTGATGTGCAGATCGAGCCCGGCAGCCTTCAGTCGGAAAGGCTCGTTCTCGATAACTGCGCGCAGGCGCTCCGCAACGGCAGCCGCCATTTCCGGACCGGTATCCGGCATGACCAGCACGAATTCCTCGCCGCCGTAACGACAGGCAAGATCGGCGCCGCGCACCGTCGAACGAATGCGACGAGCGAATTCCCTCAGAACCTCGTCGCCGGCGTCGTGACCATAGGTATCGTTGACCGATTTGAAGCGGTCTATGTCCGTAATGCACAGAGACAGTGGTCGGCCGCGCGCCGCTGCGCGCTGGAAGAGCACATTGAGGTGGTTGTCGAGGTAGCGGCGATTGTTCAGACCGGTGAGCGCATCGGTAACCGCCAGCTCGATGGTTTGCTGCACGCTGTTGCGCAGCCGGTCGTTGAAACGCTTGCGGCGGATCTGTGTCAGGCAGCGGGCAATCAGTTCATTGGGATCGAGCGGGCGAATGATGTAATCGTTGACCCCGAGATCGAGGGCGCGCACGATCATCGTATCGGCGCCCTGATCGGCAACCAGCAGAACGGGGACGAAGCGGGTGCGCTCGAGCGAGCGAAGCTGCGAGCATAGACGCAGCGGGTCGTAATCGTCGAAATTCGAATTGACGATGACCAGTTCGAACGGCGTTTCCGCCGCCTCGAACAGAGCCGCCTGCGGATCGGACATGGCCGAAACCTGGGCAATCGGCTTCAGCGCCTTGACGATGCGCTCCTGCGAGCTTCCGCGGCTATCGACGAGCAGGACATTGCCGCTCTCGTCATTGCCCATCTCCGCCTTCATCAGCTCTTCCATGCCGATCGTATGCGCTGTCTGCGCACGCAGGCGAAGTTCGTCGCTTAGCGCCTTGAGGCGCAGCAGGCTCTTGACCCGCGAGATGAGTTGCAGGTCGTTGACCGGCTTGGTGAGGAAGTCGTCGGCGCCGGCCTTGAGACCACGTACACGGTCGGTCGGCTGATCGAGCGCGGTGACCATGACGACCGGGATATGCATCGTCTTGGGGTTGGATTTCAGCCGCTCGCAGACCTCGAAGCCGTCCATGCCCGGCATCATGATGTCGAGCAGGATCAAATCCACCTGGGTTCGGGCGCATAGATCGAGACAGGCATGACCATCGGCCGCCGTCAGCACGTCGAAATATTCCGCCAGAAGGCGGGCTTCGAGCAGCTTCACGTTGGCCGGAATGTCGTCGACGACCAGAATACGTGCTGTCATGACGCGTCCCTTCAGGCGTCGCCGAGATAGGTCTTTATGGTCTCGATGAATTTCGGCACCGAGATCGGCTTGGAAACATAAGCCTCGCAACCGCCCTGGCGAATGCGCTCCTCATCACCCTTCATGGCGAAGGCGGTGACCGCAATGACCGGAATGACGTGCAAATCGTCATCTTCCTTCAACCACTTGGTCACTTCGAGACCGGAGACCTCGGGAAGCTGGATATCCATCAGAATCAGGTCGGGGCGATGCTTGCGCGCGAGATCGAGCGCCTCCATGCCGTTGCGTGTCTGAATAGTCGTGTAGCCGGACGCTTCGATGAGGTCGCGAAACAGCTTCATGTTCAGCTCGTTATCTTCTACGATCATGACCTGTTTTGGCATCCGACCTGTCCTTGAACCGAGAATGCGCACGGCGCACATTCTAATATAGGTACGCACGGCGCTGATTCTATTCTGCTGCCGGCAGCGTAAAGTCATTTGGTTGAGAAAAAGGTAATCCGTTCGCAAAATGCAGAAGAGACCAGCAATGCAGAAGGTCGCTCCGGTCGACCCCCAGGAGATCGCCATCGCCATACTCGGCTGGCTGGCCAATGAAGCGGACATGCTCGGCCGCTTCCTGGCCTTGTCGGGTGTGGCGCCCGTCGATCTGCGCGCGCATATGGCCGATGCCGGCTTTCAGGCGGGCCTGCTCGATTTCGTCATGCAGGACGAGCCGAGCCTGATGGCCTTTTGCGAAGCGTCCGGCTTTGCGCCGGAAGCGGTCGCCACAGCCTGGAACAGGCTGTCCGGGCCGGGATTGGCGTCCGGTGAGTATTGAAACCGCCTGCCTCGCCGAAATTGCGGATGTGACGCTTCGAGAGCGGCCGCTGATCGTCAGCGACGTGGATGAAGTCGTGTTCGAATTCATCTCACCCTTCTCCGCCTTTCTCGCCGCCAATGGCTGCCGCCTGCTACCGCGCTCCTTCCGCCTGCATGGAAACATCGTCTCGGAGACCGATGGCGCGGAAATCGAGGCGCAACGGGTGACCGATCTGATCGACACCTTCTTCGGCGACCAGAATCGTTGGCAGACACCCGCCTGCGATGCCGTCGAGACGCTGCATGCGCTTTCCGCCGATCACGACATCGTCTTCCTGACGGCGATGAAGCCGCATCACAAGGCGCTGCGCCGCGCCGCACTCGACAGTTTCGGCCTGCATTTCCCGATGATTGCGACCGAAGGACCTAAAGGACTGGCGGTGCGAGAGCTTCATCGCGGACGCTCGCTGCCGGTTATCTTCATCGACGATATCGATCGGAACCTGCAATCCGTTGGCGAGGAAGTGCCTTCCTGCCTTCTGATCCGCATGATCGCCAATGCGGATTTCCGCTCGCTGGCCGCCCCGCCCGCCGTCGGCGTCGAAACCGTCATTGGCTGGCGTGATCTGGCGGCGCGTATCCAGAGCCATTGCACAGAGAACAGGGGATGACAGGCTGAGGCGCTTGAGGGGCGCGTGCAAAGGCGCTATGAAGAGATGTTCAACCTTTGTTCCCGATCATGACGCCGCAACCAGCAAGAATGCCGGGATTTTGCCGGGACTGCCTCAGGGAAGATGCCACTGACGCCAGACGTTGCCGCGCCTGTGGCAGCCCCCGGCTTGTGCGGCACGGAGAATTGCTCGACCTCACCATCGCCCATATCGATTGCGACGCCTTCTACGCAGCCGTCGAAAAGCGCGACAATCCCGAACTTGCCGACAAGCCGCTGATCATCGGCGGCGGGAAACGCGGCGTCGTTTCCACCGCCTGTTATATCGCCCGCATCCATGGCGTGCGCTCGGCCATGCCGATGTTCAAGGCGCTGGAAGCCTGCCCGCAAGCCGTGGTGCTGCCGCCGAACATGGAGAAATACGTCACCGTCGGCCGGCAGGTGCGGGCGTTGATGCAGGAACTCACACCGCTCGTCCAACCGCTTTCCATCGATGAGGCCTTTCTCGATCTCGCTGGCACCGAGCGACTGCATCATGCACCGCCCGCCTTGACGCTGGCGCGTTTCGCCCGCCGCATCGAGGCCGAAATCGGGATTAGTGTTTCCGTTGGCCTCTCCTATTGCAAGTTCCTCGCCAAGGTCGCCTCCGACCTGCAGAAGCCGCGCGGCTTTTCGGTGATCGGTCGCGAGGAGGCCCTCACCTTCCTTGCCGCCCGGCCGGTGACCACCATCTGGGGTGTCGGCAGAGCCTTTGCCGCGACGCTGGAGAGCGACGGTATCCGCATGATCGGCCAATTGCAGACGATGGAAGAAGGCGACCTCATGCGCCGCTACGGCACCATGGGCCAGCGCCTTTACCGCCTTTCGCGTGGCATCGACGATCGCGAGGTCCACGCCAACGACGCGGCAAAAAGCGTTTCCTCCGAGACGACCTTCTTCGACCATATTCATCGCCATGACGATCTGGTGCCGATCCTGCGCGATCTTTCCGAGAAAGTGGCGCGACGGCTGAAGAAGAGCGCCATCGCCGGCTATACCGTCGTGCTGAAATTGAAGACGTCGGACTTCAAGAGTCGCACCCGCAACCGTCGGCTGGCCGATCCGACCATGCTCGCCGACCGCATCTTTCGCACCGGGCTGACATTGCTCGAAAAGGAGACGGATGGCACGAAATTCCGCCTGATCGGCATCGGCGTCACCGACCTTTGCGACCCCAGTCGCGCCGACCCGCCCGATCTCGTCGACGAGCAGGCGACACGGCGCGCCGCGGCGGAGGCGGCCATCGACAAGTTGCGCGATAAATTCGGCAAGAAGAGCGTCGAGACCGGCTATACATTCCGTCCCAACACGCCAGATCAATAGAGCGTGATCGCGTGATGCGGCAGATGCCGTGCGCTATCGCGACTGCCGGGAAATCCTTGATTCCCGGCGGTTGGCGCAGGATGCGCATCGCAATGGCGACCCACACTGCCGGGATACACTTCAAACCTTATTAAACTTAGCGGCGTATGGTGTCGCAATGTGTTTTGCGTATGAGGGTGCACCATGATGAGCCGCCTGATTTTCGGCCTCGGCCTGCTTTCCACGACTGCGTTCGTCACCCCGGCCCTCGCCGATAGCGCGCGCGATTTGCAAATCGTCGTTTCGAAGGACACTCAGTCGCTCGTCGTCTATGACGGCGGACAGATCGTCGCCAAATCCAAGGTCTCGACCGGCAAAGCCGGACATTCCACGCCGACCGGCATCTTCTCGATCATCGAGAAGAAAAAGTATCACGAATCAAACATCTATTCGAATGCGCCGATGCCCTACATGCAGCGCATCACCTGGTCGGGCATCGCGCTGCATGAATCCAACAGCGTGCCGAACTATCCGGCGTCGCATGGCTGCGTGCGTCTGCCGGCCAAATTCGCCAAGGCGCTCTACCAGATGACCGAGCGCGGCGGGCATGTGATCATCACCGACCGTGCGGTGGCGCCTGAGGTCTTCAGTCACCCGGCCCTGTTCAAGCCGCGCAATCCGGTCACCGACCCCGTTCTCCTGTCCGACGCCGATTTCCGCCCGACGACGCCCGATCCGTCGCTGCGCAAGGTCGAGATGGCGATGAATGAGGTGCTGCCGAAGATGGGCGCGACCGCAACCGCCGTCGTCGCCGACACCGCGCCGGTGCGTATTCTCATCACCCGGCGCACCGACCGCGAAACGCTGATCGACGTCCAGACGATCCTGACCAGCCTTGGCTATTATGCCAGCACGATCGATGGCCAGGCCGGACGCGCGACGCTGGATGCAATCTCGCGCTTCAAGTCCGACAAGACGATTGCGGCCAAGGCGCTGCTCAGCGAGGAATTCCTGAACGCGCTGTATCAGGCGGCCGGCAAGGGGCACCCGCCGCATGGGCAGATCCTCGTGCGCCAGCGCTTCGCGCCCCTGCTGGAGGCGCCAATCGAGATCGCCGATCCTGAAGTCGCGCTCGGCACGCATTTCATTCAGGCAACCGACGTTCACCGTACGGCGGGAACGGCGGAATGGAACGCGATGACGTTGGAAAACCGCCTGTCACCAGCAACGATGAAGCGCCTGGGCATCACCAGCCAGGCCGATGCGGATGAAATCAATGCACTTGCGCGCACGCTCGATCGCATCACCATTCCCGACGACGTGCGCCGCAAGATCGAGCCGCTGATCAGCGAGGGATCGTCGATCACGATTTCCGATACCGGCCTCGGCCCGGAAACCGGTCAGGGCACTGATTTCATCACGCTGACGCGCACCGCCAGCAATCCGGCCGGCTGATAACTGCCGTATCGTGAGTTGCCTGACCGTGAGTCAGGCAACTACACCAGTTCGACGTCGATGACGCCGGGGGAAGCCCGTAGCGCTGCGGCAATCTCCGGCGATATCCGATACTTGTCCGATAGTTCCACCTCGATTTCGCGGCGGCCGTCTTCCTTGATGACGATGAACGACACCAACCCATCGCCCTTGGCATTCAGATGGGTCGCCACTGCCTTCAAAGGCCCGGAATCGCGCACATAGACGCGCAGCGCCTTCTGCATCTGCACCGATTTCTCTTCGAGGGACTGCGCCGTCTGAATGCGCAGGCCAATGCCTTCCGGCCGCTCCTCGGCGGCAACAGTGATGATCAGCGATTTGCCGGCCTCCAGAAGGTCGCGATACTGGTTCAGCCCTTCCGAAAACAGCACGGCCTCATACTGGCCGGAGGCATCGGAAAAAGCGACGATGCCCATCTTGTTGCCGGTGCGCGTCTTACGCTCCTGCTTCGAGGTCACCGTACCCGCCAGCCGGCCAGCCGTTGCGCCCTGTTTCACCGCAACGGAGAAGTCGGCGAAATTCTGGACGCGCATCTTTTTCAGAATGGCATCGTAGCTGTCGAGCGGATGAGCGGAGAGATAAAAACCGAGCACCTGGAATTCCCGGTGCAGCCGCTCCGATGGCAGCCAGGCGGTATAGGTCGGGAAGGTAATGGTTTCCGGACCGGTGGCCGCACCCGAGCCGAACATATCCGACTGGCCGCTCGACTTGTTTTCCTGGGCGCGCTGGGCATAACCGATAATGCGATCCAGCCCGGCCACCATCTCGGCACGATCGTAACCGAAGCAGTCAAAAGCGCCGGCGCAGATCAGGCTTTCGAAAACGCGGCGGTTGACCTGCTTGGGATCGATGCGCAGGCAGAAATCCTCGATGCCGGCGAAAGGCGTATCGCCGCGCACCGCCATGATATGCTCCACAGCCGCCTCGCCGACGCCCTTGATCGCCGCAAGCGAGTAATAGATGCAGTTTTCGCCGACCTCGAACAGGCGGTGGGAAGTCTGCACCGACGGCGGCACGACCTTGATGCCAAGACGCTTGGCATCCTGGCGGAAGTCGTTCAGCTTGTCGGTATTGGCCATATCGTAGGTCATCGACGCGGCAAGAAACTCGACCGGATGATGCGCCTTCAGATAGGCCGTCTGATAGGAGACGATGGCGTAGGCAGCGGCGTGCGACTTGTTGAAGCCGTAATTGGCGAATTTCGCCAGGAGATCGAAGATCAGATCGGCCTGCGGCTTCGACACCTTGTTGGCGATAGCGCCGGTGACGAAGCGCTCGCGCTGCTGGTCCATCTCCGCCTTGATCTTCTTGCCCATGGCGCGGCGCAGCAGGTCGGCTTCGCCAAGCGAATAACCCGACAGCACCTGGGCGATCTGCATCACCTGTTCCTGGTAGACGATAACCCCTTGCGTTTCCTTGAGCAGGTGATCGATCATCGGATGGATGGTCTCGATCTCCTCCTCTTGATGCTTGCGGGCATTGTAGACCGGGATGTTTTCCATCGGGCCGGGGCGATAGAGCGCCACCAGCGCGATGATATCCTCGATGCAGTCCGGGCGCATGCCGATCAGCGCCTTGCGCATGCCGGCACTTTCCACCTGGAAGATACCGACCGTCTCGCCGCGCGACAGCATGTCGTAGGTCTTGGGATCATCCAGCGGGATGGCCGAGAGATTGATGTCGATGCCACGGCGACGAACGAAATCCACCGCAGTCTTCAAGACGGTCAGCGTCTTGAGGCCAAGGAAGTCGAATTTGACGAGACCGGCCTGCTCCACCCATTTCATATTGAACTGGGTGACCGGCATATCCGAGCGCGGATCGCGATACATCGGCACCAGCTTCGACAGCGGCCGGTCGCCGATGACGATGCCTGCGGCGTGGGTCGAGGCGTGACGATAGAGCCCCTCGATCTTCTGGGCGATATCCAGCAGGCGGCCGACGACCGGCTCTTTTTCCGCCTCCTCGCGCAGGCGCGGCTCCTCCTCGATCGCCTTGGAAAGCGGCGTCGGATTGGCGGGATTGTTCGGCACCAGCTTGCAGATCTTGTCGACCTGACCATAGGGCATTTCCAGCACACGGCCGACGTCGCGCAAGGCGGCGCGCGCTTGCAGCGAACCGAAGGTGATGATCTGGGCCACCTGCTCGCGGCCATACTTGCCCTGCACGTAGCGGATAACCTCTTCACGCCGATCCTGGCAGAAGTCGATATCGAAGTCTGGCATCGACACGCGGTCGGGATTGAGGAAGCGCTCGAACAGCAGCGAAAAACGCAATGGGTCGACATCCGTGATGGTCAGCGCATAGGCCACCAGCGAACCGGCGCCCGAACCACGGCCCGGCCCGACCGGAATGTCGTTCTGCTTGGCCCATTTGATGAAGTCGGCAACGATCAGGAAGTAGCCGGGGAAACCCATGCGCTCGATGACGCTGAGTTCGAACTCCAACCGATCACGATATTCCTGCTCGGTATAACCATCGGCAATGCCAAGCAGCGCGATGCGCTCGTCGAGACCGTCCTGCGCCTGGCGGCGCAGTTCCGAGGACTCCGCACGTTCCGCCTCGGCCGGGTCGGCCGTCGCGCCGGTGAAGCGCGGCAGGATCGGCTTGCGGGTATTGAGAATAAACGAGCAGCGCTGCGCGATCTCGACGGTGCTTTCCAGCGCCTCCGGCAGATCGGCGAACAGCTTTGCCATCTCCGCCCGGCTTTTGAGATAATGATCCGGCGTCAGGCGAAAACGGCTGTCGTCGGAGACGATGGCGTTATGGGCGACAGCCATCAGCGCATCATGGGCCTCGAAATCGTCTGGCGACGGAAAGAAGGCCTCGTTGGTGGCGACCAGCGGCAGATCGTGTTCATAAGCAAGGTCGATCATCTTCGCCTCGTGGCGACGATCGTAACCGCGCTGGCGCTGCAGTTCGACATAAAGGCGGTCGCCGAACAGGCGCTTTAGCGCTGAAAGGCGGCTGGCAACAACCGCGCCCTGCCCTTCGCGCACCGCGCCGTCCACCGGCCCGGTCGAAGCCCCCGTCAGCACAATCAGCCCCTCAGTGCCGATCTCCTCCAACCAGGACAGACGGATATTGATGGCGGCATTGCCTTCGCCGCCGAGATAGGCACGGCTGACCAGATCGACCAGCCGCTCGTAACCGCCGGCATCGGCGGCCAGCAGAATAATGGACGGCAGCTTGACGAAGGCCTGCGGCCCGCGCCGCTCCGCTTCCATGCCATCTTCCATGTCGATGGCCATCTGGCAGCCGATGATCGGCTGCAAACCGTCGCCGATGGCCTTCTGCGCGAATTCCAGCGCAACGAACAGATTGTTTGTATCGGTGACGGCAATAGCAGGCTGATGATCGGCCAGAGCCTTGCTGAGCAGCTTCTTCAGCGGCAATGCGCCTTCAAGCAGCGAATAGGCGGAATGCACCCGCAGATGAACGAAGCGAACCGGCTCGCCTGCATCCGCACTCACACCGCTTCCAACATCCATGACCATCTTCCGCATCCAAGAGACTCAAAGCCTATTTTCGGCCGGGAAGGCAGCCAAGTCCAGCATGGGAAAGATGTTATGCAAGGCTTTGAGCGGATGTCGTATCCAAAGCAGCATTAGAGAAGCACGATAAAAGGCCGGCGCCTCAAGGCAGCGCCGGCGCGCCTTTGAAGCTCAAATGGCGAGAACGATGAAGCAAATGCTGGTGACGAAAGTGACGATGGATGCGAAGGCTGCGATATCGCGAATAACATCGGTCATTGCTGATCTCCATTTCGTTATGTTCCTATCTTGTTCTATTTATGTTCCGTCGTCAAGCCACATTTGAGCAGATGCCAGCGCCCGCTGGACCGCATCGCCGGCAGACGTTATTTCTCTTGGCATCATCAAGGGAGATATCGATGAATCGGCATATTCTTGCTGCGATCGCATTGGCTTTGCCGGCATGCACGGCAATGGCGCAGGAGTTTCCGGCCGACCGCATCATCGCGGCGGCGACTGGCGACTGGAACAAGGACGGCGCTCAGGACCTGGCATTGCTTGTGGCGCCCGGAGACGACAGCGACATGATCTCCATCGACATTTTCCTGCAGAGCGACGATCACAAGCTCCTGAAGCCGGCGGCGAAGGCCCGCGACAAGATTTTCGGCAATTACAGCCATGACGGGCTTTACGGAAACGACCCCGATATCAAGGCGCTTGGCAATGGCTCGATTGCCGTCACGTCCCAGCAAAGCGCAATCGGGCGCAATCGCTGGGAGCAGACGCTGACCATCGCCTACCGCAACGGCGACTTCGTCGTCGCCGGCTACACCTACAGCTATTACGATACGCTCGATCCCGACAGCGCCGGCAAGTGCGACTACAATGTCCTCAGCGGCAAGGCGATGGTCAACGACAAGCCGGTAAAGGTTGCGCCGAAAACCATCAAGATCGAGAATTGGGATGAGGAAAAGGATCGCGGCCCTTGCCCGACCGGCTGACACAGCGCGCCGAAACAAAAAAGCCATCCACATCGGATGGCTTTTTTATTTAAGCCAGAAGGACTTAAAGTTCTTCGACCTTGCCATCGGCAATGGTGATGCGGCGATCCATGCGCGCGGCAAGATCATGATTATGCGTGGCGATCAGCGCGGCCAGACCTGACTGGCGAACCAGGGCTTCCAGCGCATCGAAGACATAATGCGCAGTGGCGGGATCGAGGTTTCCGGTCGGCTCGTCGGCCAGCAGCACCAGCGGCGCATTCGCAACGGCGCGGGCAATGGCGACGCGTTGCTGCTCGCCGCCGGAAAGTTCGGCCGGGCGATGATCGCCGCGATGGCCGATGCGCATATAATCGAGGAGCTGTGCTGCGCGCTCACGCGTCTCGTTCCACGGCAGGCCGCCGATCAGCTGCGGCATCATGATGTTTTCGAGCGCCGAAAACTCCGGCAGCAAATGGTGGAACTGGTAGACGAAACCGATATCGGCGCGCCGGATGGCCGTGCGCTCATCGTCGCTGAGATTGTTGCAAGAGCGGCCGTTGATCAGAACCTCGCCGGCCTCCGGGTGTTCCAAAAGCCCGGCGACATGCAGCAGGGTCGACTTGCCGGTTCCCGACGGCGCCACCAACGCGACGATCTCGCCGCGATGCAGCGTCAGGTCAGCGCCTTTCAGGATGGACAGGACGGTATCGCCCTGGCCGTAGCGGCGTTCGACCCCGGAAAGCTGCAATGCGATCTGCCGTTTCATCGATGGTGTTTTCCTTATTCGTAACGCAGCGCCTGCACCGGATCGAGCCGCGAGGCCCGCCATGCGGGAACGATGGTCGCCAGGAAGGACAGCGTCAGCGCCATCACCACCACCGAGACCGTCTCGCCGGCATTCATATCCGCCGGCAACTGGCTGAGGAAATAAAGTTCGGGGTCGAACAGCACCGTGCCCGAAACCCAGGAGAAGAACTGGCGAATGGATTCGATGTTGAGACAGACGATGACGCCGAGGAGGACGCCGGCAAAGGTGCCTGCCGTGCCGATCGCCGCGCCCGTCATGAAGAAGATGCGCATGATCGATCCCGACGTCGCACCCATGGTGCGCAGAATGGCGATATCGCTACCCTTGTCCTTCACCAGCATGATCAGGCCGGAGATGATGTTCAGCGCCGCGACCAGAACGATCAGCGTCAGGATCATGAACATCACATTGCGCTCGACCTGCAGGGCCGAGAAGAAGGTCTGGTTGCGCTGGCGCCAGTCGGTAATGAAGATCTGCCGCTCGGCCGCATCCTCGACCTTGGTCCTGAGCGCATCGACATCGTCTGGATGCGAAACGAACAGCTCGATCGATTGCACGATGCCTTCGGCATTGAAATAAAGCTGCGCTTCCTCGAGCGGCATGTAGATCATAGACGCGTCATATTCCGACATGCCGATCTCGAAAATGCCCGAGACGGTGTAGGATTTGATGCGCGGGTTGACGCCCATCGGCGTTACGTCGCCTTCCGGCGACATCAGCGTGATCTGATCACCGGCGGTCAGCCCGAGCTGGGCGGCCATGCGCGAGCCGACGAGCACGCCGTCACCGGCGACGAAGCCATCGATATTGCCGCTCTTGATGTTGCCCGAAACCGTCTTGAGAGCCTTCAAGTCGTCGGCGCGGATGCCGCGCACCAGCGCGCCAGTGCCGGCCCCGCCCTTGCCCGAGGCCAGCGTCTGGCCTTCGACCAGCGGCAAAGCCATGGTGACGCCCGGAATGCTTGCGAACTTCTTGGCGAGCGCGCCGTAATTTTCCAATGGCGCGTCGATCGGCTGGACGATCATATGGCCGTTGATGCCCAGGATGCGCGAGATCAGCTCGGTGCGGAACCCGTTCATCACCGCCATGACGATGATCAGGGTCGCCACGCCCAGCATGATGCCGAGGAAGGAAAACCCGGCGATCACCGATATGAAGGCTTCCTTGCGCCTGGCGCGCAGATACCGCCACGCCACGACCCGCTCGAAGGCCGAGAACGGCCGTCCGGCCTTGCTCTTCCCCTGAGCGGCCGTCTCCTGCTTGCCCGCATCCACCGCCATGCCCAATCCCCGTTCCGTCAGCCGACGAGCTTGTTCAGCGCCGCTTCCACCGTCAGCGTTTCGCGCGCACCGGTCTTGCGATCCTTGAGCTCGACTTCGCCGTTCGCGAGACCGCGCGGACCAGCAATCACCTGAACCGGGACGCCGATCAAATCGGCTGTTGCGAATTTGGTGCCGGCGCGATCATCCGTATCGTCGTAGAGCGGATCCTTGCCGGCATTGCGCAGGGCCGTATAAAGACGCTCGCATGCCGCGTCGCAGACCGCGTCGCCGGCCTTCATGTTGATCAAAACGACATCGAAAGGCGCGACCGCAGCCGGCCAGATGATGCCGTTCTCGTCATGGGACGCTTCGATAATGGCGGGCACAAGGCGCGTCGGGCCAATGCCGTAGGAACCCATATGCACCAGATGCTCCTTGCCGTCGGGGCCTTGAACCTTGGCGCCCATCGGCTCGGAATACTTGGTGCCGAAATAGAAGATATGGCCGACTTCGATGCCGCGCGCCGACAGACGTTCGCCTTCCGGAATGGCGTTGAAAGCCGCCTCGTCATGCATTTCAGACGTCGCCGCATAGACCGAGGTCCACTTGTCGAAGATCGCCTGCAGGCCGGCGACATCATCGAAGTCGGTGTCTTCGGCCGGAATGTCGAAATTGACGAAATCGCGGTGGCTGAAGACTTCCGATTCGCCGGTTTCAGCGAGGATGATGAATTCGTGGCTGTGGTTGCCGCCGATCGGGCCGGTGTCGGCGCGCATGGGAATGGCGCGCAGGCCCATGCGCGAGAAGGTGCGCAGATAGGCCGCGAACATACGGTTATAGGCGTGGATCGCGGCTTCCTTGTTGAGATCGAAGGAATAGGCGTCCTTCATCAGGAATTCGCGCGAGCGCATCGTGCCGAAGCGCGGACGGATCTCGTCGCGGAACTTCAGCTGGATGTGATAGAGGTTCAGCGGCAGGTTCTTGTAGGACTTGATGTAGGACCGGAAGATGTCGGTGATCATCTCCTCGTTGGTCGGGCCGTACAACATAGGACGCTCCTGGCGATCCTTGATGCGCAGCATTTCCTTGCCGTAATCGTCATAACGGCCGCTTTCCTGCCAGAGCTCGGCCGATTGCAGCGTCGGCATCAGCAGCTCAATGGCGCCGGAGCGGTTCTGCTCCTCGCGGATGATGGCGTTGACCTTGTCGAGAACCTTCTTGCCGAGTGGCAACCAGCTATAGATGCCCTGCGACTGCTGACGGACCATGCCCGTGCGCAGCATCAACCGGTGGGAAACGATTTCCGCTTCCTTGGGGTTTTCCTTCAGAATGGGCATGAAAAAGCGGGAAAGGCGCATCAGCTTAAGTTCCAGACTATGGGATACGGGTTCGCAATTACGGGAATCAATCGCATCGACGTTTTGACAGACGATGTCTTAGCCGCTTCGCCGGAGGAAGAAAACCCGCTCATCAGAGCTTCCACCGCTTGGGCGTTTCGCGACGCACAGCACTACTGATTCCAAGGCGGAATTGAGGCCAAAAGCAAAGGATTTGCGTAACAAGTTTGTCAACAGAAAAATTATCCGTGACTGTAGCATAATTGCAAAAAAATGGATGACAAAGCCCAAACCTTGGGCTAGGTTCGGCTCAGAAAAGAGGCAGGGAGATTAAATTCTTGTCGTTTCGCGGTTAAAGTCTTGGGAGGATTAGGTCTTAGGCGCGCTTGTCGCAGCCCCGGTAACGGTTGAAGATCACGCGATAATTTAAAAACAAGGCCTTGGCCTTGTTTTTTTTTGCCTTCATGTCCGCAGCATAGCGAATGAATGTTACCGGATTCCAACAGAGGGCTGGAATCCTGGCGATTTTCGCCTCAATCGACGCCGGCTGGGCCGCTCTGCTCGAAATTTGGAATGATGCGCAGCGAATCCATGCTGATGCCGAAATAGATCGTGCTCAGATGCCAGCCGCCATAGATCAGCGCGGCGACCACGGTCGTCAGAAGCAGAACCTTCTTGGCCTGGAATCGCGTTGGCGCGCTTTCAGGCGTCCCCGGCACGACGTAATTGTCTTCCGCCTGGGTGCGCATGCCAAATGGCAGGACAGCGAAGAGCGTCACCCACCAGATGATGAAATAGATCGCAAAGACCGAAAACAACTGCATATTCACGCTCCATGGACCGCGCAGGCGTCGCTGCAGTCTCTTTGTGGGCACGCATTCCCCTGCGGAAATCCGTCCTGATTACTCGCAGGCCTCAGGGTCAAAACTTAATCAGCTTGGGTGTTTTGCTGGCCATAGACTGGTCCTGAGTAGGAGGAAAGGTGCAGGAAGTGCCGATCACTTTCAAACCTTTCCGACGCCCGCAGGCCCAGTCTATGGCCAGCCCGAAGGGTGGATGCGGCTGGGCCGCCTGATTGCGAACAATGCTCGAAAAGGCCTTCTGGCCTTGCCTTGCGCTTGTTCGCTTCCATTCAATCCCAGCCGCATCCACAAAACACCCAAGCTGATTGAGTTTTGACCCTAGAGCGATTCCGCTTTTCCTCAAATCGCGAAAACGCTCTATCTCTTTGTTTCGACGCATTTCCGGACGGAAAACCGCTTCGCACTTTTCCAGGAAATGCTCTAACGCCCTGCCCCCTCAGCCGCAACCGGCCGAATTGTCACACCTGCTCAAGCTCGATCAGGGTGCCGTAAAAATCCTTGGGGTGCAGGAACAGCACCGGCTTGCCATGCGCGCCGATTTTCGGATCGCCCTTGCCAAGCACGCGCGCGCCTTCGGCCGTCAACTTGTCGCGCGCCGCCAGGATGTCGTCGACCTCGTAGCAGATATGGTGGATGCCGCCATCCGGGTTGCGTCCGAGAAAGGCTGTAATCGGCGATTCCGCGCCGAGTGGTTCCAGCAATTCCACCTTGGTGTTCGGCAGGTTGACGAAAACGATCGTCACGCCATGCTCCGGCAAAACCTGCTTCTGCGAAACCGATGCACCGAGCACATCGCGATAGGACGCCGTCGCCTTGTCGATATCCGGCACGGCGATGGCGATATGGTTGACGCGGCCCAGCATGTCAGTTCCCCTCCCTGAGCATCTTCAGATCAGACGCGGTTCAGGAAGACGGTGACCACCGGCTTCTTGCCCCACATCTCGTTTGCCGTCGAGCGCACGGCGCGGCGCACCGCTTCCTTGACCATGTCGAGATCCTTGCGACGGGCGCGCGGAATGCTCTCCACAGCGCCGAGCACGGCGTCATAGAGCGTATCCTCCATGTTCTCGCCCTCATAGTCATATTCTGGCAGGCCGATCGGCACGACTTCGGGATCGCCGACGAAATCGAAGCGGCTGTCGAGCAGAACGCTGACCGCGACATGGCCGGAGAAGGAGATCTTCCGACGCTCGCCGACCCCCATCTCGTCATAGTCGCCGATCAGCTTGCCATCCTTGAAGATGCGCCCATGCGGCGCTTCGTCGATCACCTCGGCCGGTCCGGGCGCAAGGCGCAACACGTCGCCATTGCGCACGCGGGGAATGTTGACGATACCCGACTGGAAGCCGAGCTCGGCCTGCGCCGTCAGATGCGTCGCCTCGCCATGGACGGGGACGAGAATCTCGGGACGAATCCAGGCATACATCTGCTGCAACTCGCTGCGGCGCGGATGGCCGGAGACATGCACGAGCGCGTCGGAATCGGTGACGACCTTAACGCCCTGCTCGATCAGCCCGTTCTTGATGTCCTGAATCGCCTTTTCGTTTCCGGGAATGGCGCGCGAGGAGAAGACGACCATATCGCCGCCGGCGAGCGAGACGTTGCGCATTTCATCGCGCGACAGTTTCGCCAGCGCCGCGCGCGGCTCGCCCTGGCTGCCTGTCAGGATGACAACGATCTTCTTGCGCGGCATCGTCGCATACTGATCTTCCGAGATGAACGGCCGGATGCCTTCCAGCAGGCCGATTTCGCGGGAGACATCGACAACGCGCTTCAGCGAGCTGCCAAGCAGCAGCACTTCGCGGCCGGCGGCTTGCGCCGCCTCGGCAACCGAGCGAATACGCCCGACATTCGAGGAGAAGGTGGTGACGAGCACACGCCCTTCCGCCTTTTCGATGATCGAACGCAGGCTCTCCTCAACCTCGCGCTCCGACGGCGAAACGCCATCGCGCACGGCATTGGTGGAATCGCACATCAGCGCGAGAACGCCTTCGTCGCCGATCGCCCGGAATCGCGTCTCGTCGGTCAATGGACCCAGGGAGGGCGCGAGATCGATCTTCCAGTCGCCGGTATGGACGACATTGCCGAGCGGCGTGCGGATCACAAGCGCCATCGGCTCGGGGATCGAATGGTTGACGGCAACACCCTCGATGCTGAAGGGGCCGACATTGATGACGTCGCCCGCCTTGAACAGCGTCACCGGGATATCGCCGCGCGATTCCTCGTATTTACGCTTGGCTTCGAGAAGACCGGCGGTGAAGGCGGAAGCATAGACCGGCACATTGAGGCCCGGCCAGAGGTCGTTCAGACCACCGTAATGGTCCTCATGCGCATGGGTGATGATGATCGCCTTGAGATTATGGCGTTCCTCGGCGAGGAAACGGATATCGGGCAACACCAGATCGACGCCCGGCAGATCGAGGCCCGGAAAGGTCACGCCGCAATCGACCATGATCCACTGCCGGTTCGACGGCGGCCCATAGCCGTACAGCGCGAGATTCATGCCGATCTCGCCCACGCCTCCCAGCGGCAGAAATACCAGTTCATCCTTGGTCGCCATGGTCGTTCCATTCATGCAAAGAAAACATCCCCGGCTGCGATCGACATCGTCTCGCGCCCGGTTTCCAAAATCAAATAACCCTGATCGTCGATGCCGGCAAACAGGCCGGTGAGCGAACGGGTCTGCAGATTGACCGTAATCCGCTCACCGATGCCGCAGGCAGCCGCGCGCCAACGCGCGACAATCGCAGCAGCGCCGGCCCCGCCGTCCCACTCACTGAGCGCCCGGTTCATCTCAAGATACAGGTGCGCAAACAATTCTTCCGGCGACGCAGCCACGCCCTGCTCGCCAAGGCAAGTGACGGGATATTGCGCCATATCCGGCTTGACCGCCATGTTGATTCCGATGCCGATCACCACGATCAGCCGGCCATCGGCGGTCGCTTCGCTTTCCAGAAGGATACCGCAGGTCTTGGCGCGCGCGATCAAAACGTCGTTCGGCCACTTGATCTCGACCGGATTGCCGCCTGCGGGCATCACCCGGCTGATTGCCGCATGAACCGCCACGGCGACAGCCAACGGCAATGTGCGCACGGCCTCCAACGGCCCCGGATCGGTCAACAACATCGACGCATAGAGATTGCCGGGCTCGGACGCCCAGGCACGACCGCGACGACCGCGCCCACCGGTCTGCCGGCGCGCGGTAACCCAAAGCGGCCCGGCATCGCCGGACCGCGCATGGTCGAAACAAACGGTGTTGGTCGAGACGACGTCACCGAGCGCGATATGCCGGATGTCGTCGTCAAACCGGTGGCTGTTCAGCCCATCCGCCATCAAAAGAACGAGGCCGCCGCCGCTCCCGCAGCCGCACCGATCGAACCGCCGATCAGCACGTAACCGGCGACGAACAGGCCCGACAGGCCGTAGACCAGCTTCAGCGCACCCGACGGTGCCGCAAACTCGCCCTTGGCGTCATCGAACCACATCAGCTTGACGACGCGCAGATAATAATAAGCGCCGACGACAGATGCGAGCACGCCGATGATGGCAAGCGCATAAAGCTTGGCTTCGATGGCGGCAACGAAGACGAAGTACTTCCCGAAGAAGCCGGCCAGCGGCGGGATACCAGCGAGCGAGAACATCAGTGCCGTGAGCACGACGGCCATGAAGGGATTGGTCTGCGACAGGCCGGCGAGATCGTCGATGTTTTCGGTGACTTCACCGTCCTTGCGGCGCATCGACATGATGATCGCGAAGGTGCCGAGCGTCATGACCATATAGATGGTCATGTAGATGACGACGCCGGACACACCGGTCTTGGTGCCGGCGGCAAGACCGACCAGCGCATACCCCATGTGGCCGATGGACGAATAGGCCATCAGGCGCTTGATGTTGCGCTGACCGATGGCCGCGAAAGCGCCGAGCAGCATCGAGGCGAGCGCGATGAAGGTGATGACCTGGCGCCAATCGGCAATGACCGGCTCGAAGGCAGTCGCAACGATGCGAACGAGCATAGCCATGGCAGCGATCTTCGGGGCTGCGGCAAAGAAGGCGGTGACCGGGGTCGGCGCACCTTCGTAGACGTCCGGCGTCCACATGTGGAACGGCACGGCCGAGATCTTGAAGGCGAAGCCGGTCAGCACGAAGACGAGGCCGAACAGCAGCCCGAGCGAGCGGTGTTCGCCGGTCAGGGCGGCTGCGATATCGGTGAAGCCGGTATGGCCGGTAAAGCCGTAGACCAGCGACATGCCGTACAGCATCATGCCCGAGGACAGAGCGCCGAGAACGAAATATTTCAGGCCGGCTTCCGTCGAGCGCAGGTTGTCGCGGTTGATGGCGGCAACGACATAAAGCGCCAGCGACTGGAGTTCCAGCGCAAGATAGGCCGAGATCAGATCGTTGGCCGAGATCATCAGCAGCATGCCGACGGTCGCGAGAACCAGGAGAACCGGGAATTCGAATTGGTTCAGATGCTCCGAGCGCGACTGGCCCATGGTCATGATCATGGCGGTGATCGCGCCGATTAGCGCCACGACCTTGAGGAAGCGAGCGAAACCATCGGCGATGAAGGCGCCACCGAAAGCCAGCCCTTCCGAACCGGCCATCAGGATCCAAGCGCCGGCAACCAGCAGCAACAGGATCGCCAGGCCCGTGACCGGGCCTGAGGATTTCGAGCCGGAGAATACCCCGATCATCAGCAGCGCCAGCGCGCCGATGGCGAGGATCAGCTCCGGCGTCGCGAGATGCAGACTTGCAAGCAAGAGTTCAGAAGTCATGTCTCAAAAATTCCTGTTCACTTGAGCGTCAGCGCGACGTCGTGCGCTGCCTGCACCGCTGCCGTATAATTGTTGACCAGCAGATCGACCGACGCGGCGGTCGCATCGAAGATCGGAGCCGGATAGACGCCGAAGAAGATGGTCAGCGCGATCAACGGATAGAGAAGCGCCTGTTCGCGCGGCGACAGATCGAGCATCGCCTTGAGGCTTTCCTTGTCGAGCGCGCCGAAAATCATACGACGATACAGCCACAAGGCATAGCTGGCCGACAGGATGACGCCCGTCGCGGCAAACAGCGCCACCCAGGTGTTGGCACGGAAGACGCCGATCAGGGTAAGGAATTCGCCGATGAAGCCCGAGGTGCCGGGAAGGCCGACGTTCGCCATGGTGAAGACCATGAAAGCGAAGGCATATTTCGGCATGTTGCTGGCCAGACCGCCGTAAGCGGCGATTTCACGGGTATGCAGGCGATCATAGACGACGCCGACGCAGAGGAAGAGCGCGCCGGAGACGAAGCCATGCGAAATCATCTGGAACAGCGCGCCCTGGACGCCCTGCTGGTTCGCCGCGAAGATACCCATGGTCACGTAACCCATGTGGGCCACGGACGAGTAGGCGATCAGCTTTTTCATGTCCTCCTGCATCAGCGCCACCAGCGAGGTGTAGATGATGGCGATGACCGAGAGCGCGAAGACGAACGGGGCGAAATGGGCCGACGCCAGCGGGAACATGGCCAGCGAGAAGCGGATCATGCCGTAGCCGCCGAGCTTCAGGAGGATACCAGCCAGGATGACCGAACCTGCGGTCGGCGCCTGAACGTGGGCGTCGGGAAGCCAGGTATGCACTGGCCACATCGGCATCTTCACCGCGAACGACGCAAAGAAGGCGAGCCATAGCCAGGTCTGCATGCCGCCCGGGAACTTGAACTGCAGGAGCTGGGTAATGTCGGTCGTGCCGGCCTGCCAGTACATGGCCATGATGGCGAGCAGCATCAGCACCGAGCCGAGCAGCGTATAGAGGAAAAACTTGTAGGACGCGTAGACGCGATCCTTGCCGCCCCAGACGCCGATGATCAGGAACATCGGGATCAGGCCGCCTTCGAAGAAGACGTAGAACAACACGATGTCGAGCGATACGAACACGCCGACCATCAGCACTTCCAGCATTAGGAAGGCGATCATGTAGTCCTTGATGCGCTTCTCGATCGAAAGCCAGCTGGCCAGCACGCAGAAGGGCATCAAAAGCGTCGACAGGATGACGAACAGCATGGAGATGCCGTCGACGCCGACATGGTAGGAAATACCGGTGCCGAGCCAGTCATGCTTCTCGACCATCTGGAAGCCCGGGTTCGAATTGTCGAAACCGATCCAGATGAACAGCGAAACGATGAAGGTGAAGACCGTCGTGAACAGTGCGATGTTCAGCACGTTCTTCCGGCCCGAGGGCGTGTCGTCGCGCACCATGAGCAGCAACAGCACGCCGACCAGCGGCAGGAAGGTGACCGTTGAAAGAATGGGCCAATCGGTCATCAGAAGGAACTCCCGAGCATCATCCAGGTGACAAGCGCCGCAACGCCGATCAGCATCGCAAAGGCATAATGATAAAGGTAACCGGTCTGCAGGCGCACCACGCGGTTGGTCACGTCAACCACGCGGGCGGCAATGCCGTTCGGGCCGTAGGTATCGATGACGCCGACGTCACCCTTCTTCCAGAAGAACCGGCCGAGCGCCTTGGCGGAGCGGACGAACAGCAGGTCGTACAGCTCGTCGAAGTACCACTTGTTCAGCAGGAATTCGTAAAGCACGCGATGCTGGCGAGCCAGAACCTTCGGCGTTTCCGGCGACTTGATGTACATGTACCAGGCGGTGACGAAACCGAGCGCCATCGCAATGAACGGGCTCCACTTCACCAATGTCGGAACATGATGGAAGTGCTCGAGGATCTCGTTTTCCGGCAAGGTGAACAGAGCGCCCTTCCAGAATTCTGCATATTCATGGCCGAAGAAATAGCCTTCGAACAGGACACCGGCGAGAACCGCGCCGATTGCCAGCACATATAGCGGCACAAGCATGACGGCGGGCGATTCATGGACATGGTGCATAACTTCGTGGGAAGCGCGGGGCTTGCCAAAGAAGGTCAGGAAGGCCAGACGCCAGGAATAGAAGCTCGTAAACAGCGCGGCGATGACAAGCAGCGTGAAGGCGAAGCCCGAGACGGCCGAGTGCGACGCGTAGGCCGACTCGATGATCACGTCCTTGGAGAAGAAGCCTGCAAAGCCGATCATGGTGCCGGGGATGCCGACGCCGGTCAGCGCCAGCGTGCCGATGGTCATCATCCAGAAGGTGATCGGGATGTGCTTGCGCAGACCGCCCATGTAACGCATGTCCTGCTCGCCGTCGACGGCATGGATGACCGAGCCGGCGCCAAGGAACAGAAGCGCCTTGAAGAAGGCATGCGTGAACAGGTGGAATACCGCCGCGCCATAGGCGCCGACGCCGAGCGCCACGAACATATAGCCGAGCTGGGAGCAGGTCGAATAGGCGATGACACGCTTGATGTCGTTCTGCACCAGGCCGACGGTTGCGGCGAAGAAGGCGGTGATCGCGCCGATGATGGTGACGACCGTCAGGGCATCATGCGACAGTTCGAACAGCGGCGACATGCGGGCGACGAGGAAGACACCGGCGGTGACCATGGTCGCGGCATGAATGAGCGCCGAAACCGGGGTCGGGCCTTCCATGGCGTCCGGAAGCCAGGTGTGCAGCAGGAACTGAGCCGACTTGCCCATCGCGCCCATGAAGAGCAGCAGGCAGACACCGGTGATCGCATGCGCCTTATCGAGCTGCATGCCGAACAGGTTGATGACCGCCGCATTGGCGTCGCTCGCGCCTTCCGCCGGCAGGTAGGTGGCGGCCGTGGCGAAGATCGTTTCGAAATTGATCGAGCCGAACAGCACGAAGACGCCGGAAATGCCGAGGATAAAGCCGAAGTCGCCGACGCGGTTGACGACGAAGGCCTTCATGGCGGCCGCATTGGCAGAGGGCTTCTTGAACCAGAAGCCGATCAGCAGATACGAGGCCAGACCCACGCCTTCCCAACCGAAGAACATCTGCAGCAGATTGTCCGACGTGATGAGCATCAGCATCATGAAGGTGAACAGCGACAGATAGGCGAAGAAGCGCGGACGATGCGGATCGTGATGCATGTATCCGATCGAATACAGATGCACGAGGCTCGACACGGTGTTGACGACAACGAACATGACCGAGGTCAGCGTGTCGACGCGGAAGGCCCATTCGACATCGATGCCGCCGGACTGGATCCAGCGCAGGACGGGAACCTTGATGACTTCACCGGCTTCGCCGTGGCCGAGCGCGACCTGGAAGAACACGACCCAGGACAGGGCCGCGGCAATCAGCATCAGACCGGTCGTGACGTATTCCGACGCCTTGGCGCCGATCGCGCGCCCGAACAGCCCAGCGACGAGGGCGCCGATCAAAGGAAGAAAGACGATCGCTTTATAAAGGATCATAGCCGTATCAGCCCTTCATCATATTCACGTCTTCGACGGCGATGGAGCCGCGGTTACGGTAGAAGACCACGAGGATTGCAAGACCGATCGCCGCTTCCGCCGCCGCGACTGTCAGAATGAACAGTGCGAAGACCTGACCCGTAATGTCGTTCAGGAAGGAGGAGAACGCGACCATGTTGATGTTGACCGCAAGCAGGATCAATTCCACCGACATCAGGATGACGATGACGTTCTTGCGATTGAGAAAAATGCCGAACACGCCAAGCGTGAAGAGAATGGCACTGACCGTGAGATAGTGGGAAAGACCGATTTCCATGTTTTTAAATCCTCAGCCTCGCGCGCGCATCACACGCCCTGCCCCGGCTTGACCTTGACCACATGCACTGCCGTTTCCGGCGAGCGCGCGACCTGACGGGAAATATCCTGCCGCTTGATGTTCTGGCGATGCCTGAGCGTCAGCACGATCGCGCCGATCATGGCCACCAGCAGAACGAGGCCGGCAATCTGGAACAAATAGATGTAGTGGGTGTAGAGCACATCGCCGAGCGCCGCAGTATTCGTGCGTTCCGTCAGCGCCGGGATCGGCATCGACACCGTCTTGGCGATCTCGGGCGAGATGACGCTGCCGCCGATGACGATCACCAGTTCGGCCGCGAGGATCAAACCGATCAGGGCCCCGACCGGCGCATATTCGAGCACGCCCGAGCGCAGTTCGGCGAAATCGATATCGAGCATCATCACGACGAAAAGGAAGAGAACCGCCACGGCGCCGACATAAACGACGAGCAGGATCATCGCCAGGAACTCCGCTCCCGTCAGCAGGAACAGACCGGCGGAATTGAAGAAGGTGAGAATGAGGAACAGAACCGAGTGAACCGGGTTCCGTGCCGAGATCACCATGAACGCCGAAGCCACGGCGATGAAGGCGAACAGATAGAAAAAGAGAGCCTGCAGACCCATGTTGGTGCCTTTTCGTCTTCTGCGGGCGCGGTCTTGTCCCGGCCCGTTGAAGTTTTGCCGGCCATCCGTGGCCGGCGCTCCGTGATATCAGTGCGTCGCATCCCGACCGGGGCGCGGCGACTTCGGATCAGATCAGCGATACGGTGCGTCCATCGCGATGTTGCGCGCGATTTCGCGCTCCCAACGATCGCCATTGTCGAGCAGCCGCGCCTTGTCGAAATAGAGCTCTTCGCGCGTTTCCGTCGCGAATTCGAAGTTCGGACCTTCGACGATGGCATCGACAGGGCAAGCCTCCTGGCAGAAGCCGCAATAGATGCACTTCACCATGTCGATGTCGTAACGCACTGTACGGCGGGTGCCGTCATTGCGGCGCGGGCCGGCTTCGATGGTGATCGCCTGGGCAGGACAGATCGCCTCGCACAGCTTGCAGGCGATGCAGCGCTCTTCGCCGTTGGGATAACGGCGAAGCGCATGCTCGCCACGGAAACGTGGGCTGACCGGACCCTTTTCGAAGGGGTAGTTCACCGTTGCCTTGGCACGGAAGAAATACCGCATCGACAGGAAGAAGGCGCCGACGAATTCCTTGAGGAAGAGCGAACTGATGGATTGAGACAGGCTGGCCATCTTAGACTCCGACTTTTCCCGAAACGATAGCGTCAGCCATTATGCCCACCCCATCAGCTTCAGAACGAATGCAACAATGACGACCATCGCGAGCGAGATGGGAAGGAAGACCTTCCAGCCAAGACGCATCAGCTGGTCGTAGCGGTAGCGCGGTACGAACGCCTTCACCATCGCGAACATGAAGAACACCATCGTCGCTTTCAGGACGAACCAGATGATGCCCGGAACCCAGTTCAGGACGGCGATGTCGAGCGGCGGCAGCCAGCCACCGAGGAACAGGATCGTCGTCAACGAGCACATCAGGACGATGGCAGCATATTCGCCGAGCATGAACATCATGTAGGGCGAGGAAGAATATTCCACCATGAAGCCGGCGACGAGTTCCGACTCCGCTTCCGGAAGATCGAAAGGCGGGCGGTTCGTTTCGGCGAGCGCCGAAATGAAGAAGATGATGAACATCGGGAACAGCGCCAGCCAATGCCAGTCGAGGAACGACGACGGCAGACCGAGCATGGTGCCGAGACCATCCTTCTGGGCCAGAACGATGTCCGTCAGGTTCAACGAGCCGACGCAGAGCAGAACGGTGACGATGACGAAGCCGATCGAGACTTCGTAAGACACCATCTGCGCAGCCGAACGCAGCGCGCCGAGGAACGGATACTTCGAGTTCGAAGCCCAGCCGCCCATGATGATGCCATAGACTTCCAGCGACGAGATCGCGAAGACGTAGAGAATGCCGACATTGATGTTGGCGATGACCCAGCCTTCGTTGAGCGGGATCACGGCCCAGGTGGCGAGCGCCAGCGTCACCGCGACGAGCGGAGCCAGCAGGAACACGCCCTTATTGGCGCCGGCCGGAATGATCGGCTCCTTGAACACGAACTTCAACAGGTCGGCGAAGGACTGGAACAGACCCCAGGGGCCGACGACGTTCGGGCCGCGGCGCAGCTGGACAGCCGCCCAGATTTTGCGGTCGGCGAGAAGGATATAGGCAATGAACAGCAGCAGGCAGACGAGCAGAAGCAACGACTGTCCGACCATGATTGCCGTCGGCCAGACATAGTTAGATACGAAAGAGTCCATCGTCCCTGCCCTTACTCTGCCGCGACTTTGAAATTGTTGCGCGCAAGCGCCGAGCATTCAGCCATGACGGCCGACGCACGCGCGATCGGGTTCGTCAAATAGAAGTCTTTGACGGTCGACGCAAACCCGGATTTCGCAATGTTCCCGCCTTTTTGCGCAAGTGCAGCAATTGCTGCCGAATCCGCAACCGCGATCTCGTCGATGGCGGCGAAATGCGGGTGGTCGGCATAGAGCTTGGCACGCAATTGCACCAGCGAATCAAAGGGCAGCTTCTTGCCAAGCACGTCCGAAAGCGCACGCAGGATGGCCCAGTCCTCGCGGGCATCGCCCGGCGCGAAGCCGGCGCGGTTGCCCATCTGAACACGGCCTTCGGTGTTGACCCAGATACCCGACTTTTCGGTGTAGGCCGCACCCGGCAGGATGACGTCGGCGCCATGGGCGCCGGCATCGCCGTGACTGCCGATATAGACAGTGAACTTCGCAGCCTTGGCAGAGAAATCCAGTTCGTCGGCGCCAAGCAGGAACAGGACATCCATCGAGCCGAGCATCGCGGCCGCATCGAGGCCATTGGCGCCCGGCACAAAGCCGAGATCGAGGCCACCGACGCGCGAGGCGGCGGTGTGCAGCACGGCAAGACCGTTCCACTCTTCGCTGACAGCGCCGACCGAAACGGCAAGCGCAGCAACCTGCGACAGGACGGCTGCGCCATCCGCACGGGCAAGCGCGCCCTGACCGACAATGATCAACGGGTTCTTTGCGGCGCGCAGCTTCTCGATGAAGGAATGGTTGCCGGCGACAAGATCGGCGAGCGTATCGGCGCCAGCACCGAGGTAATCGTAGTCGTAACGCAGTTCGCCGGCTTCGCCGATCACGCCGATCGGGAAACCGCCGCGACGCCAGCGCTTGCGGATGCGGGCGTTGAGCACGGCCGCTTCGTAGCGCGGGTTGGCGCCGACGATCAGCAGGGCGTCAGCCGCCTCGATGCCTTCGATGCCGGGGTTGAAGAGATAGCTGGCGCGGCCGAGCGACGGGTCGAGCGCGGCGCCATCCTGGCGGCAATCGAGATTTTCCGAGCCGAGGGACTTGATCAGCGCCGAGAGCGCATACATCTCTTCTACGGAAGCGAGGTCGCCGGCGATCGCGCCGATCTTGTTGCCGGAGGTTGCGGCAACGGCGGCCTTGATGGCGCCGAAGGCTTCGCCCCAGGTCGCGGCCTGCAGACGGCCGTCACGACGGACGTAAGGACGATCCAGGCGCTGCGTCTTGAGGCCGTCCCAGATGAAACGGGTCTTGTCGGAGATCCACTCTTCGTTGATCGCCTCGTTGACGCGGGGCAGGATGCGCATGACTTCGCGACCACGCGTATCGACGCGGATGGCGGAACCGAGCGCGTCCATGACGTCGATGGATTCGGTCTTGTTCAGCTCCCACGGACGCGCCGTGAAGGCGAAGGGCTTTGAGGTCAGCGCGCCGACCGGGCAAAGATCGACGACGTTGCCCTGCAGCTCGGAGGTCATCGCCTGCTCGAGATAGGTGGTGATTTCGGCATCTTCGCCGCGGCCGATCAGGCCGAGTTCTGCAATGCCGCCGACTTCCGTGGTGAAGCGGACGCAACGCGTGCAGTGGATGCAGCGGTTCATCACAGTCTTGACCAACGGGCCGATATACTTGTCCTCGACGGCGCGCTTGTCTTCCTGATAGCGCGAGGTGTCGATACCGAAGGCCATGGCCTGGTCCTGCAGGTCGCATTCACCGCCCTGGTCACAGATCGGACAATCGAGCGGGTGGTTGATCAGCAGGAATTCCATCACGCCTTCGCGGGCCTTCTTGACCATCGGCGTGTTGGTGAAGATTTCCGGCAATTCGCCGTTCGGGCCGCCGCGCACATCGCGCACGCCCATGGCGCAGGAGGCAGCCGGCTTCGGCGGGCCACCCTTCACTTCGATCAGACACATGCGGCAATTGCCGGCGACCGACAAGCGCTCGTGAAAACAAAAGCGCGGAACTTCGGCCCCGGCTTCCTCGCACGCCTGCAGCAGCGTGAAATGATCCGGTACCTCGATCTCTTTGCCGTCTACTTTTAGCTTCGCCATCGTACTTATGTCCTGTTTCCGTCCACTGGCGCAGACGCCGCACATTTCATCGTTCTGTCCGCCCGTTTACCGGGCGAAAAATCATTTCCTGGCCTTGCGGCCGCCGCTCAGGGCCTTCGCCTGCCCCACCCAGTCGTCCCGGCCGATCCGGCCGTCGAAACCGAGTTCGGCATCGATGCGCGCAACATCTGCGTCGCTCCAGGCCGCGATGTCGGCAAAGCGGGAGATGCCCTTGCCGTTCAAAACCTGCTCCAGCTTCGGGCCGACGCCCGAAATCTGCTTGAGATCGTCCTTGGCTGCCCGCGTCTTGCGAGCCGGTGCGGACGATGCGGCAACAACCGGCGCCGGTGCTTCAGCGGCGCGACGGGCCGGAGCCTTGGCCGCGGCCGGATTTACCGCCGGAACCTTGGCAACCACCACCTTCGGCTTTGCCTTGACAGTGGAGACCTTCGCTACCTTGACCGGCGCGGCCGCCGGTTCGGATGCCGCAACGACAACAGCCGCCATAGGGGCAACCACCGGTTCCACCGGCTTTACCGCAACAGGGGCGCTTTCGGTCTTTGCCTTATCGTCACTCTTGGCCTTGTCGTCACCCTTGGCGCCGCGAAGCGCGGTCTCGAAGAAACCGAGCATGGTGTTAGCAAGCTGGCGCTGGAAATCGAGGCCGGCGACTGCCGCAGCCGCAAAGGCTGCCGCCGAATGCAGGAACGGATTTGCGGACGCCGCAGCCTCTTTAGCCTCGGCGCCCTCCCCCTTCTTGTGCTGTTCGGCAGGACCGGTCATCGGATTACTCCGCAGCCTGCATCACGGCGCCGCGCGGCGTCGCGTTGCGAGTGAATTCGTCAATACGCTGTTCCATTTCCGGGCGGAAATTGCGGATCAGGCCCTGGATCGGCCATGCAGCCGCGTCGCCGAGCGCGCAGATGGTGTGGCCTTCGATCTGCTTGGAGACCTGGAAGAGCATGTCGATTTCGCGCTTCTGGGCGTTGCCCTTGACCATGCGCTCCATGACGCGCCACATCCAGCCCGTGCCTTCGCGGCAAGGCGTGCACTGGCCGCAGCTCTCATGCTTGAAGAAAGCCGCCAGACGGGCAATCGCCTTGATGATGTCGGTCGAGCGATCCATGACGATCACCGCCGCCGTACCGAAAGAAGACTTCACGTCGCGCAGACCATCGAAATCCATTGGACAGTCGATGATGTCCTCCGCCTTGACGACCGGGCATGACGCGCCGCCGGGGATGACCGCCAGCAGGTTGTCCCAACCGCCGCGAATGCCGCCGGCGTGACGCTCGATCAGTTCACGGAAGGAAATGCCCATGGCTTCCTCGACCGTGCACGGCTTGTTGACGTGGCCGGAGATCATGAACAGCTTGGTGCCGACATTGTTCGGACGGCCGATGGCCGAGAACCAGCCGGCGCCACGGCGCAGGATCGTCGGGGCAACGGCAATCGATTCGACGTTGTTGACCGTCGTCGGGCATCCGTAGAGACCCATGTTTGCCGGGAACGGCGGCTTCAGGCGCGGCTGACCCTTCTTGCCTTCAAGGCTTTCGAGCAGCGCGGTCTCTTCGCCGCAGATGTAGGCGCCGGCGCCGTGATGGACGTAGATGTCCATATCCCAGCCGAGCTTGTTGTTCTTGCCGAGCAGGCCGGCGTCATAGCATTCGTCAATTGCTGTCTGCAGCGCTTCGCGCTCGCGCATATATTCGCCGCGCACGTAGATGTAAGCGGCATGGGCGCCCATGGCGAAGGAGGCGATGACGCAGCCCTCGATCAGCGTATGCGGATCGTGGCGCATGATTTCGCGGTCCTTGCAGGTGCCGGGCTCCGATTCGTCGGCATTGACGACGAGGTAATG
This sequence comes from uncultured Rhizobium sp., assembly GCA_945952045.1. Classification (GTDB taxonomy): domain Bacteria; phylum Pseudomonadota; class Alphaproteobacteria; order Rhizobiales; family Rhizobiaceae; genus Metarhizobium. The sequence goes on along the minus strand of CAMFHE010000033.1, from coordinate 5,003 downwards.
CGGGCGGCCATCGCTTTCCTTCGGCATGAAGGACCACTTCAGGCCGGTCGGGAAGCCGGCGCCGCCACGGCCGCGCAGGCCGGACGCCTTCATCTCGTTGATGATCCAGTCCCGGCCTTTTTCGAGAATCTGCTTGGTGCCATCCCACTGACCACGGCTCATGGCGCCTTTCAGCGACTTGTCCTTGAGGCCGTAGATGTTGGTAAAGATGCGATCCTGATCAGCTAGCATGGCTCTTGTTCCGCCGGTTCATCCATTTTCCCGCTTGAGCCGGAGGCCGCTTGAAGCAACCGCCAAAACCCTTGCGGATGATAGAGTGTGAAAGCCACACTCTCAACCATTCCAATTCTCTATCGAGGCTTTCTACCGAATACCTTGATGTATTCTTCTTCGCCGCCTTCGGCCAGAACTTTCGCCTGGCGCACCCAGTCGTCGCGGTCGATTCGGCCCCGGAAGTTCAGGTAGCCATCGACCCAGTCGCGCTGCGGCTTATCCCATGCGGCGACCTGTGCAAAGGTAAAGATGCCGAGATCGTGCAGGGTCTGCTCGATTTTCGGGCCGACGCCTGCAATCATCTGCAGATCGTCCAGCTTTTCCGGACGGGCCACAGCCTGCGGGCGATTCGGATCGTCGAGCGTCGGCTTGGCGGCACCGGCTTCGGTCGTGCCGGAAGGCGCGGCCGCTTCAGCGGCTTTCGCATTCTCTTCGGCCTTTGCAGGCGCCGTTGCCGGCGTATTCAGCGTCGGGTTGGTTTCATCAGCCGCCGTCTTGGCGCGGGCGGCATTCGACGGCGGGACGCTGGCGCCGTCACCTACCCCGTTTCCCAAGGCACTCCCGGTCGCGCTGGCCTCGTCGCCGAGCAGCGTCGTCGGGCCACCGGCGGGAGCCGAGAACCAGCGGTCGTTTTGCGGTCCGGTCTTGACCTCGGCGCCGCGGCCTGCCTCGAACTCGTCGATGATCTGTTCCAGACGCTCGGGCGTCAGGTCTTCATAGGCATCCTTGAAGATGATGACCATCGGCGCGTTGACGCAGGCGCCCTGACATTCCACCTCTTCCCAGGACAGCGTGCCGCCCTCGTTGAGATGGAAGGGATCCTTGTGGATCTTGCGCTTGCAGACGTCCATCAGCTCTTCAGAGCCGCGCAGCATGCAGGGCGTGGTGCCGCAGACCTGGATATGGGCGCGCGTGCCGACCGGCTTCAGCTGGAACTGCGTATAGAAGGTCGCCACTTCGAGAACGCGAATATAGGGCATGTCGAGCATGCGCGCGATCGACTCGATGCAAACGCGCGTGACCCAGCCGTCCTGTTCCTGCGCCCGCATCAACAGCGGGATGACGGCGGATTGCTGCCGCCCCTCCGGATATTTCCGGATGGTGGCTTCTGCCCAGATCGCGTTCTGCTCATTGAAGGCAAAACTTGCGGGTTGGACGTTCTCTTCGGCAAGTCGACGAACGGACATTCTTCCTCACGCCTATCTCAGTTTATGGTTCCACACCGCGTTTTCGCCAGCGAGGCGAATTCGCAGGCGTAGGCCGACTGGTCTTTCTGCATAAACACGATGATTTTGCTGCCGTTGGGAACGGCAGCGCGAATTTCATACCCCGCAGCCAGAAGCTGCGCCATGCTCGCGACCTCGCCCATCGCGCTGCCCGCGCCATCCGGCTGCTGCTGCGCCTGAGCAGCAGCGGAACCGGCGGCAAAAAGACCAGCGATCAAGGCGAGCGCGATGCGCATCAGCGATCCACCTCGCCGAAGACGATATCGAGCGAACCGAGCACGGCCGAAACGTCGGCGAGCTGATGGCCGCGGCACATGAAGTCCATGGCCTGCAGATGCGCATAGCCCGGCGCACGAATCTTGCAGCGATACGGCTTGTTCGAACCGTCGGAAACGAGGAAGACGCCAAATTCGCCCTTCGGCGCTTCGACGGCGGCATAAACCTCGCCGGCCGGGACGTGATAGCCTTCGGTGTAGAGCTTGAAGTGGTGGATCAGCGCTTCCATCGAACGCTTCATCTGCCCACGCTTCGGCGGCACGACCTTGCCGTCCAGCGACGAGACCGGACCGGTGCGGGCATCGCCGAGCAGACGATTGACGCATTGGCGCATGATCTTGGCCGATTCGCGCATCTCGATCATGCGGATCAGGTAACGGTCGTAGCAGTCGCCGTTCTTGCCGATCGGAATGTCGAAATCGAGTTCGGAATAGCATTCATAGGGCTGCGAGCGCCGCAGATCCCACGCAGCGCCAGAACCGCGCACCATCACGCCCGAGAAACCCCAGGCCCAGGCGTCTTCCAGCGACACGACGCCGATATCGACGTTGCGTTGTTTGAAGATGCGGTTGTCGGTCAGGAGCTCGTCGATATCGTCGACGGTCTTCAGGAAAGGGTCGATCCACTTGCCGATGTCTTCCACCAGCTCCGTCGGCAGGTCCTGGTGAACGCCGCCGGGACGCACGAAAGCGGCGTGCATGCGCGAGCCGGAGGCGCGCTCATAGAACACCATCAGCTTTTCGCGCTCTTCGAAGCCCCACAGCGGCGGCGTCAGCGCGCCGACGTCCATGGCCTGCGTCGTGACGTTCAGCAGATGCGACAGGATGCGGCCGATTTCCGAATAGAGGACGCGGATCAACTGGCCGCGAATCGGAATTTCGACGCCGAGCAGCTTTTCAACCGCCAGCGAATAGGCATGCTCCTGGTTCATCGGCGCGACGTAGTCGAGACGATCGAAATAGGGCAGCGCCTGCAGATAGGTCTTGGTTTCGATCAGCTTTTCGGTGCCGCGATGCAGCAGGCCGATATGCGGATCGACGCGCTCGACGATTTCGCCGTCCAGTTCCAGCACGAGACGCAAAACGCCGTGCGCAGCCGGATGCTGCGGTCCGAAATTGATATTGAAATTGCGGACATTGTGTTCGGTCATCGCCATGCTCGCATGTTTGAGTCGATATGGAAGTCCGGACAGTGAAACGTCGTCATCTCGATTGTCCTTATTCACAACCTTGGCGGCACCTGTTACGCCGAACGGGCGCCGTGTACAATCGGCATTTCGCCGGCGACCTCTGAAGTCACCGGCGTCGGGATCAGGCCTTCGCCTTCTCGTCGCCCGGAAGCACGTAATCCGTGCCTTCCCAGGGGCTAAGGAAGTCGAAGTTGCGGAATTCCTGCTTCAGTTCCACCGGTTCGTAGACCACGCGCTTCTGGGCGTCGTCATAACGAACCTCGACGAAACCGGTCGTCGGGAAATCCTTGCGCAGCGGGTGGCCCTCGAAACCGTAATCGGTGAGGATGCGGCGCAGATCCGGATGGCCGGTAAACAGGATGCCGTACATGTCCCAGGCTTCGCGCTCGAACCAGTCGGCGCCCGGATACACCGGCGTTGCCGACGGCACAGGCTCGTCCTCCGAGGTCGCAACCTTGATGCGGATGCGCTGGTTCTGCTTCGGCGACAGGAGGTGATAGACCACGTCGAAACGCTGCGGCCGTTGCGGCCAGTCGACGCCGCAGATATCGACCATGTTGACGAAGCCGCAACGGGCGTCGTCACGCAGGAAGGTCAGCAGCGCGATCAGGTTGTCGCCGGTCGCCGTCAGCGTCAGTTCGCCGTAACGGATCTCGGAACCGGCGATCAGCGCGCCACGGGTTTCCGTCAGGTAAGTAGCAAGCTCGTTCAAGGCTTCGCTCATTGTCGTCGTCCTCTAACGCTTACCGCTCGATCGTACCCGTCCGGCGAATCTTCTTCTGCAGCAGGAGCACGCCGTAAAGCAGCGCTTCCGCCGTGGGGGGACAGCCGGGAACGTAGATATCGATGGGAACGATGCGGTCGCAGCCACGCACGACCGAATAGGAATAGTGATAATAGCCGCCGCCATTGGCGCAGGAGCCCATGGAGATGACGTAACGCGGCTCCGGCATCTGGTCATAGACCTTGCGCAGCGCCGGCGCCATCTTGTTGGTCAGCGTGCCGGCGACGATCATCACGTCCGACTGGCGCGGGCTGGCGCGCGGCGCGAAACCGAAGCGCTCGACGTCGTAACGCGGCATGGAGACCTGCATCATCTCGACCGCGCAGCAGGCGAGACCGAAGGTCATCCACATCAGCGAGCCGGTGCGCGCCCAGGTGATGAGTTCGTCGGTGGAGGTGACGAGAAAACCCTTGTCGGCGAGCTCGTTGTTGATCTCGCCGAAGAACGGATCGTTGGCGCCGATCGGCTTGCCGGTATTGGGATCGATGATGCCCTTCGGCTGTTGCGCGACGAGCGTGCTCCCTTGTTGGATCACTCCCATTCCAGCGCTCCTTTCTTCCATTCATAGATAAAGCCGATGGTGAGCACGAAGAGGAACGCCATCATGGACCAGAAGCCGAACCAGCCGATTTCGCCGAAGGAAACGGCCCAGGGAAACAGGAAGGCGACTTCGAGGTCGAAGATGATGAACAGGATCGACACCAGATAGAAGCGGATGTCGAATTTCATGCGTGCGTCGTCGAAGGCATTGAAGCCGCACTCATAGGCGGAAAGCTTTTCCGAATCGGGCGCCTTGTAGGCGACGGCGAAAGGCGCGATCAACAGCGCCAGTCCGATCACCAGCGCGATACCGATGAAAATCGCAATTGGGAGATAGGAACTGAGAAGTTCGGTCATCATAGTCATCCATGCTTGTCGCGAATGCCGGGCGACATCCGTGGCGTTCAGCCAGCAAGCCGAAAGAGCGTTGCAACGAGCCGTGGTTAGCGCAGCCCGCGCCTTCATGCAAGTCATGGACCATGAATTCGACAGGCCGCGCGGGACTTTCTGTCCCCGCGAAAACCGCAACCCAAGAAAGCATCGCGAATCGTCCGATGCAAGCGAAAAAGCCTTGAACGGCGCAGTCTCGCAGTGCACTATGCGCGCCCCGAGACGACGCAGCCGCCCAAGTGGCGTTGCATCATTTCATTCAGAAAAGTAGAGAAAGAAATGGCGCGAGTGACGGGGCTCGAACCCGCGACCTCCGGCGTGACAG
>CAMFHE010000032.1 GCA_945952045.1 uncultured Rhizobium sp. | reverse complement strand
CCTGGCTGAACTTCAACCGGCTGATCTGCGGCAAGTGGAGCCATTTCAACGGCAATGCGCATGTGGTGCTGATGGGCGACGCCGCCCATACCGCCCATTTCGCCATCGGCTCCGGCACCAAGCTCGCCATCGACGACGCCATCGAGCTGACGCGGCAGTTTGAGGTGCATGGGCATAGCAAGGACAAGATCCCGGCCGTGCTCGAAACCTATGAGGATATCCGCCGCGTCGACGTCGCCCGCATCCAGAATGCGGCGCGCAACGCCATGGAATGGTTCGAGGTCGTCGGCGAACGTTATGCCGATACGCTGGAGCCGGAACAGTTCATGTATTCGATGCTGACGCGCTCGCAGCGCATCAGCCATGAAAACCTGCGCCTGCGCGACAAGACCTGGCTCGAAGGGTTCGAACGCTGGTTTGCAGAACATGCCGGCCTCAAGACTGGCGACGGCCGGCCGCTGCCGCCGATGTTCACGCCGTTCACGGCGCGCGGCGTCACGCTCGCCAACCGCATCGTCGTCTCGCCGATGGCGATGTATTCGGCGACGGACGGGCTGATCGGCGATTTCCATATGGTGCATCTGGGCGCCCGCGCCATGGGCGGCGCCGGCCTCGTCTTTGCCGAAATGACCTGCGTTTCGCCGGATGCACGCATTACCCCCGGCTGCCTCGGGCTCTGGAACGACGAGCAGGCGGCCGGCTGGCGGCGCGTCGTCGATTTCGTGCATGGCAACAGCCATGCCAAGGTCGGCATCCAGATCGGCCATGCGGGCCGAAAGGGTGCAACGAAGCTTGCCTGGGACGGCATCGACCAGCCGCTGGAAGAGGGCGACTGGCCGCTCATCTCGGCTTCCGCCATCCCCTATTTGAAAAACAGCCAGGTGCCGAAGGCGATGGACCGGGCCGACATGGATCGGGTTCTGGCCGATCACGTCCGCACTGCCGAGCTTGCCGCCACCACCGGCGCCGACTGGCTGGAACTGCATTGCGCCCATGGCTACCTGCTCTCCAGCTTCCTGTCGCCGCTGACCAACCAGCGCAGCGACGAATACGGCGGCAGCCACGAAAACCGCGCCCGCTTCCCGCTGGAAGTCTTCAAGGCTGTCCGCGCCGTCTGGCCTGCGGACAAGCCGATCTCCGTGCGTCTTTCCTGCCATGACTGGGTGGAGGGGGCGGGCAATACGCCAGAGGATGCGGCGATCTTCGCAACGATGTTCAAGGAGGCCGGGGCTGATCTGATCGACTGCTCCTCGGGGCAGGTGTCGAAGGAGGAAAAACCAGTTTACGGCCGCTTGTTCCAGACGCCGTTCTCCGACAAGATCCGCAACGAAATCGGCATTCCCACCATCGCGGTCGGGGCCATCTCCGAGGCCGACCACGCCAATTCGATCATCTCCGCCGGCCGTGCCGATCTCTGCGCCATCGCCCGCCCGCATCTGGCCGATCCCTCCTGGATCCTGCATGAGGCGGCGAAGATCGGCCTGACCAACATCGCCTGGCCGAAACAGTATCAATCGGCCAAGTATCAGTTCGAAGCCAACCTCGCCCGCGCGGCGACGGCAACACCGGCGAAGTAAGGCAAAGCGATGAGCGGCAGCGGCACACTCGACGGACGACATGCGCTGGTGACCGGCGCAGGCTCCGGCATCGGCACGGCCATCGCCCGGGCGCTTGCGGCGGAGGGTGCGCGGGTGACGCTCGCCGGCCGGCGGCGCGCGCCGCTGGAGGCGCTGGCGGCGGAACTGGGCGAAAATGCCTTCGTCGCCGATGGTTTTGACGTCACCGACCCCGCCGCCATTGCGCGCGGCCTCGATGCCGCCCGCGCCGGCTTCGGCCCGGTGTCGATCCTCATCAACAATGCCGGCGAAGCGCCGAGCGCGCCTTTCGAAAAGACCAGCCTCGACATGTGGGGCCACGTGATCGGCACGGATCTGACCGGCGTGTTTCACGTGACTCAAGCCGTCCTGCCCGATCTCAAGGCGCATGGCGAAGGCGCGCGCATTATCAACATCGCCTCGACGGCGGGGCTGACCGGTTATGCCTATGTCTCGGCCTATTGCGCCGCCAAGCATGGCGTCGTCGGGCTGACACGGGCACTGGCGCTGGAACTGGCGAAGAAGGGCGTGACCGTCAACGCCGTCTGCCCCGGCTTCACCGATACGCCGATCATCGAGCGCTCGATTGCCGCGATTGCGGAAAAGACCGGCCGCACGCGTGAAGCCGCATTGGCCGAATTCACCAAATCCAATCCGCAGGGGCGTCTGATCCAGCCGCAGGAGGTCGCTTCGACCGTCCTCTGGCTCGCTTCGCCCGGTGCGGCATCGATCACCGGCCAGGCGATTGCCGTGGCCGGCGGGGAAGTCATGGCGGGCTGAACCGTCAGTGAGTCATCAGGAACATTCAAACCGGGAGGCGAGCATGGCATTGGAAAAAGGCATTACCGAAAACGGCGCCGGCTATAACGGCACGCAATGGAATATTCTCGGCCAGGTCTATTTTCCGAAGGCGGTCAGCGAAGACACCTTCGCCTTCGAGACCAACAGCGCGCCCGGCCAGTTCGTGCCGGTGCATATCCACCCGACCCAGGACGAATTCATCCTGGTGCAGGAGGGCGAACTGGACCTGAAGCTCGACGGCAAATGGTTCAAGGCCAAGGCCGGCGATCTCGTGCGCATGCCGCGCGGCATTCCGCATGGCTATTTCAACAAATCCGAGACCCCCTGCCGCGCCCTGTTCTGGGTTTCGCCGGCCGGCAAGCTGGAAGACCTGTTCAAGCAGCTTCACGACAAGAGCGATATCGCCGAGATCGTCCGGCTCTCTGCCGAGCACGACGTCGATTTCCTGCCGCCGGAAGCGAATGACTGATTTGATTTAAGCCCCTCACCCTGGCCCTCTCCCCGCAAACGGGATTTGGTTGGGGAAACGGCGCGGCGTATCCCCTTCGCCCCGTTTACGGGGAGAAGGTGGCCGGCAGGCCGGATGACGGGCAGCCGAAAGGCACGAACGCACACGAAAAGGACGACGACGATGAGCGATGCGATGACACAGATGAAGCGCGACTTTCGCGATTACCAGGCGAAGCATTTCCTCTGGTCGGTCAGCGAGGACGGCCGCGTCGCGACGCTGACGCTCAACCGGCCGGAGCGCAAGAACCCGCTGACCTTCGACAGCTATGCCGAGCTGCGCGACCTGTTCCGCGATCTCGTCTATGCCTCGGATGTCCGTGCCATCGTCCTCAAGGGCGCCGGCGGCAATTTTTCCTCCGGCGGCGACGTCTTCGAGATCATCGAGCCGCTGACGCGCATGACGATGCCCGATCTGCTAGCCTTCACCCGCATGACCGGCGATGTCGTCAAGGCGATGCGCAAATGCCCGCAGCCGATCATCGCCTCAGTCGACGGCATCTGCGCCGGCGCTGGCGCCATCCTGTCGATGGCCTCGGATCTGCGCCTGGCGACGCCGGAAGCCAAGACCGCCTTCCTCTTCACCCGCGTCGGCCTTGCCGGCGCCGACATGGGCGCTTGCGGCATTCTTCCGCGCATCATCGGCCAGGGCCGCGCCGCCGAGCTTTTGTATACCGGCCGCTCGATGACCGCCGCGGAGGGTCATGCCTGGGGGTTCTACAACGCCCTGCATGCCGCCGATGCGCTGGATGCCGAAGCGGAAAAGCTGGCGCATTCGCTGGCCGACGGCCCGTGGTTCGCCCATGGCATCACCAAGACGATGTTCAACCAGGAATGGGCGATGGGCATCGACGAAATGGTCGAATCCGAGGCACAGGCTCAGGCGATCTGCATGGCGACGCAGGATTTCCGTCGCGCCTTCGAGGCCTTCGCCGCCAAGCGCAAACCCGCCTTCGAGGGCAATTGAGGCCATGGCCGCGCCCTCCTTTCTTCCCGGTCCGACGCGCGAGCATCTCGACTGGCCCTTCTTCGGGCCGGAGCATCGCGATTTCGTCCAAAAACTCGATGGCTTCGCCGCATCAGGCGTGCTCGCCTCGGTCGATCATACCGATACGGATGCCGCCTGCCGCAAGCTGGTATCGCTGCTCGGGGAAGCCGGCCTGCTGGCCGCCGCGACCGGCGATGCCGGCCGCAGCGCCATCGATTCCCGCCGCGTCTGCCTCGCCCGCGAAACACTCGCCTGGTATGACGGTCTTGCCGATTTCGCCTTCGCCATGCAGGGCCTTGGCACCGGCGCCATCGGCTTGTCCGGCGGACAGGCCCTGAAGGACGCCGTGCTGCCCAAGGTGACGAGCGGGCAATGGCTTTCCGCCTTCGCGCTGTCGGAAAAGGAAGCGGGCTCGGATGTCGCGGCCATGGCCTGCGCCGCCCGCGCCGAGGGCGATGCTTACATTCTCGACGGCGAGAAGACCTGGATTTCCAATGGCGGCATCGCCGATGTCTACACCGTCTTTGCCCGCACCGGCGAAGCGCCGGGCACGCGCGGCATTTCCGCCTTCGTCGTCTTTGCCGACGATCCCGGCTTTTCCATCTCCGGGCGCATCGACGTGATCGCCCCGCATCCGCTGGCGACCATCCGCTTCGATGCTTGCCGCATTCCCGCCTCGCGCCGCCTCGGCGCACCCGGCGAAGGTTTCAAGATCGCCATGCGCACGCTCGACATTTTTCGGGCGTCGGTGGCCGCCGCCGCGCTCGGTTTTGCCCGCCGCGCCCTGGACGAAGCGGTCGCCCACGCCAAAGCGCGAAACATGTTCGGGGCGACGCTGGCCGATCTGCAACTGACGCAGGCCGGTCTCGGCGACATGGCGACTTGCATCGATTCCGCCGCCTTGCTCACCTATCGCGCCGCCTGGCGCCGCGACGTGCAGGGACTGTCGACCACCAAGGAAGCGGCCATGGCCAAGATGACCGCCACCGAAACCGCGCAGGGCGTGATCGACCGCGCCGTGCAGATGTTCGGCGGCCGCGGCGTTCGCAGCGGCGAGATCGTCGAAAAGCTGTACCGCGAAATCCGCGCTTTGCGCATCTATGAAGGGGCGACCGAGGTGCAAAAACTCATCGTCGCCCGCGAATTGCTGAAAGCCGAGCCGCGGTCCTGACCGCCATTCCTGACCTGCCCATTTGACCGGAGAGAACCGATGCACACAATCCTGCAACCCGAAGGCTGGGCCAAACCGATCGGCTATGCCAACGGCGTCATGGCTCGCGGCCGCACCGTCTTTGTCGGCGGGCAGATCGGCTGGAATGGGCAATGCCAGTTCGAGACCGACGATTTCGTCGAGCAGGTGCGCCAGACGCTGAAGAATGTCGTCGCCGTGCTCGCCGAAGGCGGCGCCGGCCCGGAACATATTACGTCGATGACCTGGTATTTCACCGATCGCGCCGAATACCTCGCCAATCTCAAAGGCCTGGGCGCCGCCTATCGCGAGGTCATTGGCCGGAATTTCCCCGCCATGGCCGCCCTGCAGGTGGTGGCCTTGGTCGAGGAACGCGCCAAGATCGAGATCCAGGCAACCGCCGTCATTCCCGACTGACCCTTTTGTCTTCGCAACTCCGGCAAAACCGCATTGGGTTTCGCCGGAGTTGCATTTCCCGTCTGAGCTACCCCGGAGGCCATCATGCAGCGCTTTTCAACCCATGTCGGCGGCTTGGCCGATGACGGCGTTCTGGTGGTCACCATCGACAATCCGCCGGTCAATGCCCTGTCGCAGGATGTGCGCGCCGGCCTGATGGCAGCACTCGCCCATGCCAAGGACGATCCAGCGATTGCCGGCGTGGTCGTCACCGGCGCCGGGAAAACCTTCATTGGCGGCGCCGACATCAAGGAATTCGGCAAGCCGCCGGCAGAGCCGCTGCTGCCGACAGTCATCGACGCCATCGAGGCCTTCGACAAACCGGTGGTCGCCGCCATCAATGGCGCGGCACTGGGCGGCGGGCTGGAAGTGGCGCTCGCCTGCCATCACCGCATCGCGCTTGCAACCGCAAAACTCGGCCTGCCGGAAGTCAAGCTCGGCCTTGTGCCGGGTGCGGGCGGCACCCAGCGCCTGCCGCGCCTGACGGGTCTTGGCGCGGCGCTCGACATGATCGTCACCGGCAAGCCGGTCGATGCCGCCGCCGCAAAAACCAACGGCACGATCGACGCCGTCTCCGAAGCCCTGATCGCGGATGCCATCGCCGCCGCAAAACGCCTTGCCGGCACCCCGCTGCGCCGCACCGGCCAGCTGCCCGTGCCGCCTGATAGCGGCGATCTCGATGGGATCGCCAGCAAGCTGCTATCCCGCAGCCGTGGCCAGGCCGCGCCGGCCGAAGCCGCCCGCCTCGTTCGCCAGTCGGCCGAACGAACGCTTGCCGAAGGCCTCGCCGACGAGCGCGAAACCTTTTTGCGGCTGCGTGATTCCGAACAGGCGGCCGCTCTGCGCCATGTCTTCTTCGCCGAACGCGATGCGGCAAAAATCCCCGCTCTCGACGGCATCCAGCCCCGCACCGTCAACACGATCGGCATCGTCGGAACCGGCCTGATGGGCTCGGGCATTGCGGTGGCCGCACTGACCGCCGGCTACACCGTCATCGGCATCGAGCAAACGCAAGAAGCCGCCGAAAAAGGTCACGCCCGCATCACCGGCCTGCTCGACCGCAATCTCGCCTCCGGCCGCATGACGCCGGCCGCCCATGAGCAAGCTATTACCCGGCTGTCGGTTGCCGGCACGCCCACGGCGCTGGCCGATGCCGATCTGGTCATCGAAGCCGTGTTCGACGATCTCGACGTCAAGACCACGCTGTTCAAGACGCTGGATGGCATCGTCCGCCCGGACGCCATCCTCGCCACCAATACCAGCTATCTCGACCCCGACACCATCGCCGCCGCGACCGCGCATCCGGCCCGCGTCCTCGGCCTGCATTTCTTCTCGCCGGCGAATATCATGCGGCTGGTCGAGGTGGTCGATTGCGCCGCGACAGCGCCTGATGTGCTCGCCACCGGGCTTGCCGTCGCCAAGCGTCTCGGCAAGCTGCCGATCGTCTGCGGCGTTTGCGAGGGCTTTATCGGCAACCGCATCTTTTCACGCTATCGCCGCGAGGCCGAATTCCTGGTCGAGGACGGCGCCCTGCCGCAGGATATCGACCGGGCGATGGAAGGTTTCGGCATGGCCATGGGGCCGTTCGCCGTCTTCGATCTCGCCGGCCTCGAAATCGCCTGGGCGCGGCGCAAGCGCCAAGCCGCCAGCCGCGATCCCGCCGAACGTTACGTCGACATCGCCGACCGCCTCTGCGAAGCCGGCCGTTTCGGCCAGAAATCCGGCCTTGGCTGGTATCGCTACGACGAGGGCCGCAAACAGATCGACCCCGAGGTCGAAGCCATGATCCGCGACAGCCGCGCCGACAAGGGCATCGTCGCACGGGAGATCGCGGATACCGAGATCGTTAGCCGGATCCTCGACGCCATGGCTGACGAAGGCCGGGCCTTGATTGCCGAGGGAATTGCCCGCAGCGCTGGCGATATCGACCTCGTCATGATCAACGGCTATGGTTTTCCCTCTCACAAGGGCGGGCCGATGTTTCTCGCGGCGCGGCGTAAAGTCTAAGACCGCTCGGCCCGATTGAACTTGTTCGCGCAGCGGCTATATCTTGGCCATGCTCGACGCGCTCGCCCATTACTGGCCGCATATTCTGGCCGCGATTTCCCTGGTGACCGGTACGCTTGGCGCCGTTCACGCCGCCATGACGAAAGAGGATGTCCGCTCCGCCATCGGCTGGGTCGGCGTCATCGTGCTGTCGCCGCTGGTGGGTGCCGCGATCTACCTAATCGCCGGAATCAACCGCATTCGCCGCGCCTCGATGCTGCAGCATCATAGTGTCCAGACCGAAACCGGCCGGCCGGCCTTCGAGGACTTTCGCGTCGAGCCGGCGATGATCGCCCAGGCCTATGGCAATCGCTTCACCGCCCTGAAGACGCTTGGCGACCGGGTGACGAAAAGCCGCCTCGTCGCCGGAAACGCCATCGATCTTCTCGGAACCGGCGATGAGGCCTATGCCGCCATCCTGCGGGCCATCGAAGGGGCCGAGCGCTCCATCCTGCTCGAAACCTATATTTTCGATCGCGACCGCATCGGCCTGCGCATCGCAGCGGCGCTGGTTGCCGCGGTGCAGCGTGGCGTCACGGTGCGGGTGCTCATCGATGCCGTCGGCGCCCGTTATTCGGTGCCAAGCATTTTGGGGCACCTGCGCAAGCGCGGCGTGACCGTCGATGTCTTCAACGGCAATGTCATCATGGGCCTGCGGCTGCCCTATGCCAATCTGCGCACTCACCGCAAGATCATCATCATCGACGGTGCCGTCGCTTTCACCGGCGGCATGAATATCCGCGAGGGTTTTGCGCGTGAGTTCGCCGGCGAACTGGCCGGCCGCGATACACATTTCCGTGTCGTCGGGCCTGTTGTCGCCGATCTCTTCGCCATCGCCGCCGAAGACTGGCGCTTCGCCAGTGACGAAGCATTGACCGATCCTTGCTGGACGATCACCGACCCTGTCCGTGAGCAGGGCGAAGGCGTGCTGATGCGGGTCGTCGCTTCCGGACCTGACCGCAATCTCGAAACCAACCACAAGATGCTGATGGGGGCGTTTTCGGTGGCGCGCCGCTCGATCCGCATCATGTCTCCCTATTTCCTGCCGGATCGGGAGCTTATCAGCGCCCTCATCACCGCAGCGCGGCGTGGTGTCGAAGTCGATATCGTCATTCCTGCCAAAAACAACCTGACCCTTGTCGATCATGCCATGACCGGTCAGTTCGACCAGTTGCTCAAGCATTATTGCCGCATCTGGCGCGCCGAAGGCACTTTCGACCATTCGAAACTGCTCTCTGTCGACGGTTGCTGGGCCTATGTCGGCTCGTCCAATCTGGACCCACGTTCGCTGCGGCTGAATTTCGAAGTTGACATCGAGGTGCTCGACACCACCTTCTCCACTGAGATCGAAACCCGCATCGGCCACGCGCTGGCCAATGCAAGCGCAGTGACGCTGGAAAACCTGCGGGCAAGGCCTTTTGCGTTGCGGCTGTTGGACAGGGTATTGTGGCTTGGTTCGCCCTATCTTTGAATAGGGAGCCGGGCATATGCAGGCCGATAAGGGAGGTGCGATGGAGCCGGACAGCTATCGTCTTCGGACGCAGATATCTTTGGCGCTTCGCAACCGGAAGAAGCGCCCTGACGTGAGCGCTGCGCATGGCCGCGATGGGAGCCGTGTTCTGATCGCGTCGTATAACGTGCACAAATGCGTTGGCACGGATGGACGTTTCGATCCTGGCCGGATCGCGCAGGTGATCAAGGAGATCGATCCTGATATCATCGCGCTGCAGGAGGCGGACAAGCGGTTTGGGGAGCGTGTCGGTCTCCTGGATCTTGCGCATCTGGAGCGGGAGGTGGGGCTGAGCTGGGTCGGCACGACCGGTGGGGCGCGTTCGCATGGCTGGCACGGCAATGTGGTGCTTGCGCGCCACAGCATCGTTCGCGATCTTCACCCTGTACGTCTGCCCGGTCTCGAGCCGCGCGGTGCGCTGGTTGCGGAGTTGGAGCTGAAGAGCGGTTTCAGGCTTCGGGTGATCGGCGCGCATTTCGGGCTGCTGCGCCATTCGCGTCGCTTGCAGGCCGATGCCTTGTCGGGTTTCGTATCGTCGCGTCGCGAAATTCCGACGGTTTTGATGGGAGACCTGAACGAATGGCGGCTGGGGCGCGGTTCGTCCCTGAGGGGATTGGCGCCGCTGTTCTGCGACGTCCCGGCGCCGGTTGCGAGTTTTCCGTCGCGACTGCCGTTGTTTGCGCTGGACCGGATTGTGTCGGACAGAGCTGGTTTGATCGGCTGGTACGGTGCGCATGACAGTGCGTTGTCGCGTGTCGCGTCGGATCACCTGCCGGTGAAGGCATATGTGGCGGTTGTCTGAGTTTTGACGAAAGAGGCTTCTCGATCTGAATGAATCGGATCGTCGCTTTGAGTTCCTTGTTGTGAAGCAGGATCTTGTCGATCGCCGTTTCACTCCGTCGGATTACACCCCAGGTATCCCTCGCCCATCGGCGCAGAGCGTTCCCTTCTCGCTGCTTGCTGGGAAAGGAACGCCTTGCCTTTATTTGGACAATCACCTGGCACGCGCCAAGCCACGTCTCGAACCTCAGTGACGAACCATGCCGGCATCGACATTGATGGTCTGACCGGTAATCCATCGGGCATCGTCGGAGGCCAGGAAGGCAACGACGTCCCCGATGTGCTCCGGCTGGCCTTTGCCCTTGACGGCCTGCAGCATCTCGACGAAGTCGAAGGCATTGTTGTGCGGGCTGCCCTTGACGCCATCGCTTTCGATGAGCCCGGGTGTGATGGCATTTGCCGTGATGCCGTATTTGCCGAGTTCTGTGGCCATGGCCCGCGTCAACCCGATAACCCCGCCCTTTGCGGCGACATAGGCCGCCATGTTGGGCGTTCCGGCGAAAAAGGTGTTGGACGCGATCGAGATCACGCGCCCGGCCTTGCCCTTGGCGCGCATCTGATCTGTTGCCGCTTTCGAGACCAGGAACGTGCCGGTCAGGTTGACGTCGATGATCTTTTGCCAATGCGCGAGATCGACGTCATCCCAGGCAATGAAAGGCACGATTGAGGCGTTGTTGACGAGCACGTCGCAAGCGCCGAACCTGTCGCCGATCTCGGCAAAGAGGGCGGAAACGGCCGTCGGGTCGGAGATGTCGGCCGCAATCGCGACCGCCGCGTGACCAATCGACGCCGCGGCGGCCTTTGCGCCCTCAACATTGACGTCGCTGACGACGACGCTCGCCCCATCCGCGGCCAGCCGCGCGGCAATGGCCTTTCCGATGCCCTGTGCCGCACCGGTCACCAATGCGGTTCGTCCTGCAAGTCTTCCGCTCATTTGCATTTTTCCTTCCTGTTCGGGTCCATCAATTCTGGTCGATGACGGCCATTGCGGCCGTGATGGCGGCGCCGGCATCCGTCCTGGCGCCGCAGGCGGTCATCGCGCCCGCCACGGCCGCCAAGGCGGCAATCGCGTAGATCGGCTGCGCGGTCGGGCCCATATGGCCGATCCGCGTCAGCTTGCCGAGAGTCTCGCCACGGCCGGACGAGAAGACGACACCGTAGCGGGCACGCGCCTGTGAACGGAACGCCGCTTCATCGATGCCAGCGGGAATTCTCAGCGCCGTCGTTGTTGGCGAGGCGATCTCATCGCGCGCTGCCCAGATATCGATACCCATGGCACGAAGGCCGGCACGGGTCGCCTTGGCCGTCAGCGCGTGGCGGGCCCATACCGCTTCGGGGCCTTCGGTAAGATAAAGATCGAGCGCAACGTCGAGCCCATTCATTTCCGCCACGGAGGGCGTAAACGGGAAAGGCTGACTGCGAGACCAGGCATGCTGCCAATCGAGGATGGAGAGCATCGAGGCGCGCGGGGCCGCCGGATTGCTCTTCATCTTTTCCCAGGCCCGGTCGCTGATGCCGGCCATGGTCAGGCCGGGAGGCGCTCCGAGGCACTTGTTGGGGCCTGTGATGTAGATGTCAGCATGGCATTCTTCGGGATGCGTGCGCATGCCGCCGAAGGAAGACACGGCATCGACAATCAGATAGGCGCCATGTTCGGCGACCACCTTGCCGATCTCGTCGATTGGATTGATCGTACCGGACGGCGTATCGTGATGGCAGACGCAGACGATGCTGATTTCGGGATGCCGTTTCAGCATGTCCCGGACCGCCTGCGGATCGATCGCGTCATTATAGGCTGTCTCAATTTCCAGGAGATTTTGCGTGTAGCGGGCCGCCCAGTAGCCGAAACCCTTTCCATAGACGCCGGAGGCGAGATTGAGCACAGTATCCTGAGCCGTGATAAGCGAGGCAGCCGCTGCCTCGAGGCCGAGCACCGGCTCGCCCTGCAGAATGACTGGCCGGGTCGACAGACGCATCGCCGCCTGCGTTTTTTCCACCACCCTTTCGTAGAAAGCCTGGAAGGCCGGGTCATAATCGTAAAGGACGGTCCGGCTCAGTCCCTGCAAAACTTCGGGATAGGCGTTGACCGGGCCGGATGTCAGCGTGATCACGGGCAATGCGGTATCGCTATAGCGCATGGTTTCAATCCTCAGCCGTAAAATTGGGTGCCGGTGCGATAGGCAAGGAAGTTCTCCATGTCGTGGGAGAACATAAGCTCGGCGTCATGGTCTTCGGCGAGCTTCTTCACGAGCCGCATGGACTCGACACCCGCCACCGGATCGATATGGAAGGCGGCCTGGCAAAGCGTTTCGAGGCTCTTTTGCGTATAGGCGGCGTCGATGGTGAAGAGGATCGGTCGGCGCGTCTGAAATTCCACGAGCAGGCTGTAGTGACCGATGGAGTGACCGGGCGTGGCGATCAGCTTCACGCCTTTGGCCAGATCGACATTCCCCTCAACGCCTTCGAAGGTGGAGTTCTGCCGGGTCGTGCCGGCCAGAAGCTGGCTGGTTGCGCCGCGCGCCTCCGCCGCCTCGACGGAGAAGCTCAGGTCGGAATAGCCGAGATGCTCGAAGGGTTGCGGGTTGCAGGCTTGGGCCACCTCGCTCTTGTGGCAGATCTTCTTCGCATGCGGGAAGTATTTGTTTCCGCCGCAATGGTCGAAGTGAAAATGCGAATTGATCACCACACCGACGTCCTTGGGCTCCAGTCCCAGAAGACCGAGCGCGCCGGGAATCGTCTGTTCTTTCGACTGAATCGGCTTCTCGAAGGGCAGAACCTTCATGACATGGTCGTAATCAAAACCGGTGTCGATCAGGAAGCGCCCTTCCGCATGCTCGACCAGGATCGAATAGACGGGAAAGCGGACCTCGCCACCCGGCCCCCGGTTCCAGAAGACGTGAAAACCGTCAAGAACGAGGGAGCCGCCGTCCAGAAGATATACTTTTGTATCCGTCATTTCGTCTCTCCTTTGTGGAAGTTCAGCGCGCGCCGCGCTCGTAGGGAATGCCCAGTGCGGCAGGCAGGCTGGCACGTCGTCCGAAAAGGACGAGCATTGCCATAACGGCCAGGAAAGGCAGCATCTGGATGACGTCGATCGGCACGTTGATCCCGGCAACCTGCGCGGCCGTCGTCAACGACAGGCAGCAGCCAAAGATCATCGCCCCGATCAGCACCCAGATCGGCCGCCCCCGCGCCAGCATGGCCAGGACGATGCCCAGGAAGCCGGCGCCATTGGTGATGAAGGGAATGAACAGGCCGGCGCCGACATTCGAAAGATATGCGCCGCCAAGCCCGGCCATGCCGCCGGTGAAAAGGACGGCAACGGTGCGGGTGCGAATGACATCGATACCCGCGACGTCGAGCGCGGCGGGCTTGTCACCGGCCGCTTGAAGGTTGAGGCCAAATTGCGTGCGCCGGTAAAGCCATGCCATCACGCCAACTGTCGCCACGGCGAGATAGACGATGAGATGGTGGCGAAAGAGCGCCGGTCCGAAAAGCGGCAGATCGCTGAGCAGCGGAATCGCCGTGATCTCGGCGGCCGGCAGACGGGGATAGCTGCGGGAAAACTGAAAATGGTAGAGGAGCGCCGTCAAGCCCTCCAGCCCGAGCGTCAGGGCGATGCCGATGACGATCTGGTTGAGCCCGATGCGCACGCACAGGAGCGCCATCAGCGCGGCGACCGCCATGCCGCCGGCCGCCCCGGCGAGAAAGCCGATCCAGAGCGAGCCGGAATAAAAGGCGCTGACGAAACCGACATAGGCGCCGGCGATCATCATGCCTTCGATGCCGATGTTGAGGACGCCGGCCTTCTCCGACATCTGCTCGCCAAGGCCCGCCAGAAGCAGCGGAATGGCCGCCGTCACGGCCCCGAAGAGCAGCGCCGCCAGAAACGTATCGCTGAAGAAACCAGTCATCCGTCAGGCCTTCCGTGCTTTGGTGAACCGATGGTCGACATATTCCGCAACCGCGAGCGTGAGGAGGACGATCGAAATCAGAACCAGGGTGAAATAGTGGGGAACGCCGAGCTTGCGCGCCGCGCTTTCGCCGCCGATCTCCAGGACAGACAGCAGAAAGACGAAAGCGATGGCCGCAAAGCCATTCATGCGGGCAAGGAACACCACCGGAATCACCGCGAGGCCATAGGCGGGGTTCCAGTCGGCGCGGACATTGCCCTGGATACCGAGAATATCGACCGCCCCACCCAGACCAATCAGGCCCGACGACAGCGCGAAGACGGCGACGGTGAGCAGGGGCACATTCAAACCGGCGTGAATGGCCGCGCGCGAATTGGCGCCCACCATGCGCAGTTTCAGCCCGAACGCCGTGCGCGTCATCATCAGATGCACGGCGACGATCGCAGCCAGCCCGAAAACGAGGCCACTGGTGATCGTGGTGTCGAAAAGCCGCGGCAGGCGATCCTCGACGGCAAGCGTGCGCGTCTGCGGCACTGTTGTCCCCGGATCGAGAAACATCAGCTTGACCAGAACGTTGGCGAGCGAAACGCCGAGAAAGGACATCATCAGCGTTGTGATGATTTCGTTTACACCCTGGTAGGCCCGCAACAGCGCCGGCAAAAGCGACCAGACGACGGCGACAAGGATGGAAAGGATGCTGGCGGCCAGCAGCGCGAGCCAGACCGGCATCACCGGTATCATCAGAGTTGCGCTTGCAGCAGCGATCACGGCGCCCAGCAGGAACTGGCCGTCGCCGCCGAGGTTCCACATGCCGGCCCGGAAGGCGACGATGAGGCCTGAGGCGATGAACAGCAACGGCGCCATGCGCGTCAGAGTCTGCTGCAGCCCGAGCCCCGACAGAACGCCGCGCTGAACGACGAACCCGTAATAGCTGAGCGGATCGACGCCGAGGGCGATCAGAAGGCAGCCGGCAAGCACCAGGGAGATCAGGATTGGCCCGATCGTCGTCATCAGAAGGCGGGTCATGGCGTGGCGGGCAATCTGCCCTGTCGAGACGTTCAAGGCCGCAGCGCCGGAGGATGAGAATTCTTGTGTCATGCGGCGAGTCCGATCATGAGGCGTCCGACGCTTTCCCCGGCACCGGGACCGTTCTCGACGATGCCGACCAGTTTACCCTGAGAGATCACCGCGATGCGGTGACACATGCTTAGAAGCTCCTCGAGATCCGTGGAGATGAGCAGCACAGCCATGCCGCTGCTCGCGATGTCGCGAATACGCTGGCGGGTCGCCAGACTGTTCGCGAGGTCGAGCCCATAGGTCGGCTTGTTGAAGATGACGGCGCGCGCGCCGTCGGCCAGTTCGCGGGCAATCAACACCTTCTGGATGTTGCCGCCGGACAGCCGCCCGATCGGGGTTGCGAGGCTCGGCGTGCGCACATCATATTGCCGGACGAGGTTGCGGCCTTCAGCCACGATCTCGCCGGACTGTTCGATGCCGTTGCGCCAGAACGGCTTCTCGCCGATCTGCTTGAGGAAGAAGTTGATCGACACCGGAAAGGCACCGACAGTGCCCTCGCCGAGCCGGTCGTCGGTCAGGTATCTCAGTCCGTGCCGGCGGCGCGCGCCGACATCGAGCCCGTCCAGCGCCTGCTGGCCGAGCCGGACACTGCCGCCCGCCGTCGCCCGCTGGCCAGCCAGGGCTTCTGCCAGTTGCTTCTGTCCGTTGCCATCAATGCCCGCCACGCCGAGGATCTCGCCGTGCCCGATACCGAAGGAAATGGCGTGCAGGCCCGGCGCATCTGCGCTCGGCGCGACCTCGAGACCGGACACCTCAAGCAATCGGTCATCATTGGCCGCGCGACGGGGGATGGACATCGTTTCGTCGCCAGCCTGACGACCGAACATCATGCCCACGATCTCCGCCACAAGCGCATCACGATCGATCGCCCGCAATCGTTTCGGCGTGATCTCGCCAACCTTGCGGCCAAGCTTCAGCACCGAGACACGATCGCCGAAATCGGCTGCTTCGTTCAGCTTGTGCGTGATGAACACGACGGCAAAACCGCGCTCCACCAGCCGGCGCATCAGCGCGCCCAGCTCCAGTACGCCACGGGGCGTGAGCATGGATGTCGCTTCGTCGAGGATGAGGAGCCGGCTGTCGCGCAGCAGCGCCCGGACGATCTCGACCTGCTGCTGTTCGCCCAGGGAAAGCTCGGACACACGCGCATCGAGATTGATCCTGATGCCCAGCGGACCGGCCACCGCTTCAACCCGTTCCGCAATCTCGGCGAGCTTCGGCCGTTGCCACCAGCGCCCGCCCAGCGCGAGATTTTCGCCGACGGTCAACGTCGGCACCAGCATGTTGTGCTGGAACACCGTGCCGATGCCAAGCGAGAGAGCATGGCTGGGCGAGCGGATGCTCATCGGATTGCCGTCGATCAGGATGCGGCCGCCATCTGGCTGCTGCAAGCCGGAGAGCATGCCGATGAGGGTCGACTTGCCGGCGCCGTTTTCGCCCAGCAGCACATGCACCTCACCTGCCCTGATCTCAAGATCGACCTTGTCATTGGCTATGATGCCGGGAAAGCGCTTCGTCACGGCATCGAGCGTGACGATCGGCGTTTGCGCCTGCGTGCCCATGGCAGCTCCCTTCCAGTATGAGTGACATCCGCCCGGGGGGCACACCTGCCCCCCGGACGTCGCGCGTCGCTTATTGGGCGGCTGCGGAAACGTCGGTCATCAGGCCTCGCACCACCTTGGCCTCGAAGACGGGTTCGACCTTGATCTCGCCCGAAACGATCTGGTCACGAATCTTCTGGACATCGGTCCAGACGTCGTCAGGAACCTGCGCCGTCTTGATCAGCTTGACCGAATTGTCGGCCAGGCCGATCGCATAGCGCTTCGTGCCGAACGTGTCGTCCTTCAGGTCCTTGATCATCGCCGAATAGACGGGCGTGATATCCCAGACGACGGAGGTCAGCAGGTGCTCCTTGGCCACCGAGGTCTTGTCACCGATGACGTCGATGAAGAGAACCTTGCCACCAGCGGGCGTTTTCGTCGTCTCGACAGCCTGCAGCATGCCGAAGCTCGAGCCGTTGCCCTGTCCGAAGATAATATCGGCACCCGAGGCGATCACGCTTTCCGTAACGCGACGGCCGCCGGCGGCATCGCTATACGCGGCCGGACCGATCACGGCATAGGTGATCTTGACGTCCTTGTTCTCCGCCTTCACGCCTTCCGCGAAACCAGCCGACTGCGAGTTCCAGGACGGGGGTTCGCCCGATACGACGATGCCGACATGCTTGGCCTTGCTCATCTTGGCGGCCATGCGACCGGCGAGATAGGCGCCCTGATGACCGCTGAGCGTGTAATCGGCAACCAGGCCCTTCTTCAGGGCGTTTGGAGAATCGACGATGGCGACCGGAATGTTCGTTTCCGCCGCGATCTCCGGTGCTGCCGTGGCATAGCCGCTGGCATGCGCAATGATCAGGCTTGCGCCATCGGCCGCAACTTCACGCATTGCGGGACGGACATCTCCATAGCCGAGCCCTGAGGCAACGACGACCTTGATGCCGGCGGCCTCGGCGGCGGCCTTGGCCGCGTCGACGCCCTGCTGGTTCCAGCCGAAGTCAGTACCCTCTTCAGGCGTCAGTATCGCAATAGAACTTACTTCTCCTGCGAAAGCAGTTCCACTCATAAATGCCACAAATACTGTAGCAATCAGGCTATTTTTGGAAAAAATCGACATTCTAAACTCCCGATTTCTTGTTGAGTTCCCATTTATGTGCATTATTGATATTGTTTTTATTGGCAATGATCTCTTGAGGAGTTCCCCATCGTGAAGTCACCCCTTGTTTTCACTGCGATATTCATGCTTTACACGGCGAACCCGGCGACTGCCGGAAAAACCGTGGAAACGGATGGGCTGGTGGCGGTCGCGCTTGATATTCGCAATGACGGGTCCGTACCCATCCTCTGCCAGGCCGAGATCGCGCACTGGTTTGCCACAGATCTGGCCCGTGTCGCGCCCGGCGAAACCGCAAGTCTCGGCCTTCGCGTGAATACGCACAGCGGAACGTGGGCGGCAATGAACACGGTCAACGAAGCGCTGCCCGTGGAACGCGCCTGGTGCGGGGTGGAGGGCCACACCTACGAGACGCGCTTCGATCTCGGTCTCAAGTCGGCAAAGCCGCAGGCACGGCAACTGGCCTGCTGGGCCGAAGGCGAACGCCTGACTTGCCGATGAAGCCGAGGTGATCGCCGCGCTCATTTCGCACCCTTGGCATCGACAAGGGTGCGCAGCCGGTCATATTCGACCTTCACCTCGGGCTCGGCGGCCATCAGGTCTGCCGCCAGTTTGGCGAAGTCGGCGCTCATCGTTTGCTGCTCTACAGGCGAAAGCGCGTTCACCTTGCCTCCATTGTCCGTCCAGACCTTGTAGGTCTTCTCGACATTGGCGACGCCCCACGGAAACACCTCTGTTTCCGCCGCGCGTCCGGCCTCCACGATCGCCACCTTGACCGCATCCGTCTGCGACTGGAACCAGTCCTCGTTGACCACGGTGACCGACACGATCTCGGCGAATCGCAGATCGAGAATGTTCTTTCCGACATCGTAGTATTTGAACGCGGTCAGGATCGGCACGCCGACCAGCATGCCGTCGAGCCCGCCGGATTCGAGCTGTGGAATGACCTCGGTTAATGCCAGCGGGACCGGCGTCGCGCCCAGCATCTCGATCGGCTTGATCTGCAAGGGCGAGGCGAAGGTGCGGATCTTCAGGCCCCGCAGACCTTCAAGCGCCGCGACATCCTTTTTGGTGAAGACCACCGTCGGGCTGTTGTAGATCGCGCCGATGACCCGCAGGCCCTTGTCGAGGAACATTTCTTCCAGATGCGGGCGGTACTGCGGATCGTGGATGGCAGCCTTGACGTCATCAGGCGTCTTGAACAGGCCAGGCACGTCGAAGGCCTGGAAGCGTGGATCGACGTTGGTCATGAAGGAGGTGGGCGTCGTAAAGGCTTCGATGGTACCGAGCAGGACGCCTTCAGCCATGCGAGGGATAGCACCCAGTTGGCTCGCCGGGTAGATTTCGGTCTTGACCGCGCCTGGCGCCCTCGTTTCCAGCTCGCGGGCAAAGACCTTCTGCCATTCGTGCTGGACGTCATTGATGGTGGCAGAGGCAAGCTTCATCGTCGTTTGCGCGGATACCGGCGCAATCGGCGCAAGCACAAGTGCCGTGCTCAGCGCTGCAGCCTTGAAAAACGTCTTGAGCATGATGTTTCCCTTCTTCCTAGAGCGTGGAACCGAGCATCAGCGAAAGTGCCGGCACATAGGTGATGATGAAGAGCGCGATCACGAGCACCGCCACGAAGGGCGCGACCCCGCGATAGAGGACGTGGGCTGGAAGACCGGTGACCGACTGCGCCACAAAGATGTTGAGACCGAACGGCGGGGTGAACATGCCAATCGCCAGGTTGACCGTCATGACGATGCCGAAATGGATCGGATCGATGCCGAGCGAAATGGCGATGGGGACCAGCAGCGGGGCAAAGACAAGAATCGCCGATGTCGGATCGAGAAAGCAGCCGATGATCAGCAGGACGACGTTGACTGCGAGCAGGAACGTCACCGCGCTGAGTTGGAGCGTGTTGATCCAGCCGACGATGGCCTGGGGTATGCCCTGGGTCGTGACCATCCAGGTGATGACGCCGGCCGCAGCCACGATGATCAGGATCTGACCCGACAGCATCGCCGAGTTCCCTGCGGCGCGCACGATGTCTGCAAGCGTCATCGTGCGATAGACGAAAAGCGCAACGACGATCGCATACACGCAGGCGAAACCGCCAGCCTCCGTCGGCGAAAACAGTCCGTAGTAAATGCCGCCGAGAACGAAGACCGGCATCAGCAGCGCCCAGAAGGCATCGCGCGTTGCCCGCAAGGCAAGCTTCATGTCAAAGCGCGGGCCGCTTGCGATGCCCTGGCGCCGGGCGGAATTCATCACGAAGCCGCCCATCATCACCGCCATCAGCAGGCCGGGCATAACACCGGCCATGAAGAGTTTCGGGATCGATTGCTCGGCCGCCAGACAATAGAGGATCATGGCGATGCTGGGTGGTATGACGATATCGATGGCCCCGCTGGACGCAAGCAGACCGCTGGCGCGCTCCTTGCTGTAACCTGCGGCGATCAGCTTGGGATAGAGGGTCTTGCCGAGGGCGGCGACGGTGGCGACGCTCGAGCCGCTGATGGCGCCGATGGCGGTCGATGCGCCCACGGTGGCTACGCCAAGACTGCCGGGCACGCGCCCTGCCATCGCCATTGCCCAGGCAATCAGCCGTTGCGCGATACCCGATCCGCCCATCAGTTCGCCGGCGAAAACAAAGAAGGGAATCGCCAGAAGCGCATAATTGTCGAGACCGCCGAACAGCACCTGCTGTAGCGCCACGGCCGGCGTCGGCAGAACGACCATCATGGTCACGGCGACCCCGACGAGAAATACCAGAAAGACGGGCGTGCCAAGCGCGAGGAGGATCAGCGGCAGGACGACGAGAGACCAGATCATGGCGTCACCTGCGCATGCGGCGTATTTCGCAGGAAAGCGACGGTATCGCGCCCGAGCATGACGGCGCCCACCACAGCCAGGCCTGCAAATCCGATGAGAAGCGCGCCATGCGGCACGGTCATCGGCACGCCAAGCCCCATGCTTCTGACCCCGATGCGCGATATGCGGCCGATGAACAGCCACGACGCATAGCTGGCATAGGCGCCGGCGAACACGGCCGCGGCATCATGGACCATATGCAGCAGGTGGCGCAGCCGCCCGCCGGCGTACGACGGCAGCAGATTGACATTGATGTGCGAGCGCGCCGCCAGCGACAGGATGGACCCCAGCATCACCGACCAGATCACCACGTAGACCATAAGCTCGTCGACCCCCAGCGGGGCGATGCCCAGCAGATAGCGGCCGACGGCATTGAGCACATTGACGACCACGACGGCCAGCAGGGCAATGCCGAGCACAGCGTTCAGCCAGGCGTCGGCGCGCGACCGGCGCTCGGGCCTCGCCTCCGGCTTCTCATGGCGGGCTGTGTCGGGCGCGGCCATGATCACTCACCGCCTTCGAGAATACGGCGTATGGCAACGAGCTTGCGGGCGCGATCCTTCTGAAGATGGGCGATGCGATCGGGCGTGTAGGAATAGATGCCGCTGCCCGATTTGATACCCAGCGTGCCCTGATCCATCTTGTTGCCGACCAGCGGCGCCACATCCTTGCGATCGCAAAGTTCGGCGTTGAGGTGGCTGGCGACGGAATTGTAGATATCGAGCCCAGCCATATCGAGCAACGCCATCGGCCCGACCACCGCGAGCTTGTAACCGATGCCCCAGGACACGCAGGTGTCGATATCCTCCGGATCGATCACGCCACGCTCGACGAGATCGACGACCTCGCGAAGCAGCGCGTAGAGCACGCGGTTTTCGACGAAGCCCCTTACGTCCTTCTTGACGAAGACCGGCAGAAGTCCGAGCGAGCGGATGAAGTCACCGATGGCCTTCACCGTGTCCACGGCCGTCTGTTCACCACCAATGACCTCGATCATCGGAATGATGTGCGGCGGATTTGACCAGTGCATGCCGACCATGCGCGCCGGATTGGAAAGATGCGCCTGCAACTGCGTGATCGGGATGCCCGACGTGTCGGAGGCGACGATCGTGTCCGCGCCGACCAGCGCGTCGATCTCGCGATAGACCTCCGCCTTGATGTCGATGTTTTCCGGCACGTTCTCGATGACGAGGTCGGCGCCTGAAACGGCATCGGCCAGATCGGCCGTGAAGCGTACGGTGCCGGGGCCGCCCGAGGGCGCGGCGATGCCAAGCGAATCCAGCACCGTTTCGGCGATGGCAAAGGCTGAGCGGGCGCGCTCGATAGCAGGGGGCGCCACGTCATAGGCGACGACGTCGACGCCGCCGCGCGCAAGCCGGGCGACCATTCCCGGACCCATCGTCCCCAGACCGATGACGGCGATTTGCTTGAACATCAGGCTGCCTCCCTGCTTTGGTTCGACGCCGCGACGAGATCGGCGGCTTTTTCGGCGATCATGATGACGGCGGCATTGATGTTGCCGCAGACGAGGTCGGGCATGACCGAGGCATCGACCACACGCAGTCCGGCCACACCACGCACCCGCAGCTCCGGATCAACCACAGAAGCAGCGTCGGCGCCCATGCGGCAGGTGCCCGCCGGATGATGCACGGTGATGGAGGTCTTACGGATATGCTCATCGATCGCCGCATCGCTCTGGCTTTGCGGGCCGGGCAGGAATTCGGCTTCCACGAACGGCTGCATCGAAGGCTGGGCGGCAAGCGTGCGGGCAACCCGCACGCCGGCGCGCAGCGATTCCCAGTCCCTGGGCGAGGCCAGAAAATTCTGGTGAATGAGGGGAGCCGCTTGCGGATCGGCGGATGCCAGCTTGATCAGGCCTCGGCTTTCCGGCTGCGTGGCGACGATGCGCGTCGCAAAACCGTCGGTGAAGGGCTGCTTGAACGGCTTGAAATACGGCCAGGCCGCAAGCGGCGCGGCGGTAAAAAGCAACTGCACATCCGGTAACGGGCGATCCTCGCCGCTTTTCAGGAATGCCACGACACCACCGGGTACATCACCGGAAAAGCCGCGCCCTGTCAGATAGGTCTTCGCGAAATCAAGACCGATCCGGTCGGCCCGCATCTTGTTGAAGAAGGGACCGGGCTGACGGCGGCGATACATCAGGATAACCGAAACATGGTCCTGAAGGTTCTTGCCGACCGCCGGCATAGCAATCCGGGTCTCGATACCATGCCCGGAAAGCTCGCCCGGATCGCCGATGCCGGAAAGCATCAGCAGTTGCGGCGTATTGATCACGCCGCCGGACAGCAACACCTCGCGCCGCGCCTCGACACTGTGCTCGCTGCCCTGGTGACGGAAACGAAGCCCCGTCGCGCGGGCGCCTTGCAGCACCACCTGCGTCGCCATCGCCTCCGTCAGAACAGTCAGATTCGGCCGCTTCAGCACCGGCTTCAGGTAGGCGGACGCGGTCGATGCGCGTCGCCCCCGGGAAATCGTCATCTGCAGGCGTCCGAAACCCTCCTGCTGTTCGCCATTGTAGTCTCGGGTCTGTGGATAGCCTGCCTGGACACTGGCCTGCGCGAAAGCCTCGATCAGCGGATCCTTGTATTTGCAGAACTGGGTGTTGACGGGACCGGAACCGCCCCGCAGCGCACTTCCGCCGCCTTCCCACGTCTCCTGCTTGCGGAAGTAGGGAAGCACCTTTTCATAGGACCAGTCGGCGAGGCCACTGGCGGCCCAGCGATCGTAATCGCCGCGATTGCCGCGGACATAAGCCATGGCATTGGTTGAGGACGAGCCGCCGATCACCTTGCCGCGGGCGCATTCAACCCGTCGCCCGCCGACATTGTCCTCAGGCTCGCAGAAATACATCCAGTCATGCCGGCGTTCGGTGAGGATCTTTCCCCAGCCAAGGGGTATGTGGATCATCGGATCGCGATCCCAGCCACCGGCCTCCAGCAACAGCACGGAGCATGCCGGGTCGGCGCTCAGTCTGTTGGCCAGGACACAGCCGGCGGAGCCGGCTCCAACGATCACGTAATCATAGCTTTTTGCGTGCTGCATCTGCCTCACCGCCTTGCTTCACGTTGCGGCACCACGAAACGACCTCGATCGGCCGGGACGCCTCCAGTGCGAGGCCCGGAGTTGCCGGGCTCTCGTCAAATGGCTTCCGGCTTCAGGCCAGGCCCGCCTGCTCAAGCCGGCGCGTCCAGTGATCCCAGCCACGATCGATCTGGGCGCCGACGAGCTTGCCCGCCGCGATGACCTCGCCCGGCGTAAGATACTTGACGTTCCCGATCCGCAGGCCAGCGGTCAGCGCGGCCGCTTCCTGCTCCAGATAGAAGGCGCGGAAGACGACCTGGCGGATGGAATCGCCGACGTTGACCACACCGTGACGGGCCATCAGCACGACGGCCTGGTTGCCGAGAGCCTTGGCGATTTCCGCGCAGACGGATGGGCTGCCGCCGAACAGATCCGTCGCATCGCCATGCGTGTCGCGAATCTCGTAGACGGGCACGGATTCACCCATGAAGCCACCCATATGCGTGACAGGGCGCAGCGGCTGGTCCACGAAGCAATAGGGCAGCACGGCAGGCGAGTGTGTGTGCAGAACGCACTGCACATCCGGCCTTACCTTGTAGATTTCGCTATGAATGTACCGCTCGAGATAGGACGGCCGGTTGTCGGTCGTCTCGCCGTCGAGATTGAAGCGCTGCATGTCTGCAACGGTGATGTGGCTGGGCGCCAGCTTGGACGCCATGAAGAAGCCGTTCGGATCATCGGGATCGCGGGCGCTGATGTGCCCGAACGTGTCCATGATCCCCTCGTTGATGAGGACCTTGGTGGCCATGACCAGCTCTTCGAAAACGGTCTGACGGCTTGGTGTCTTGTCTGTCATTGCTAGTCCCCCAGTTGACCGCGTTGCCGATCCCGATTTTTATCGTTGTGACCGGCGTTGCGGCGTAAATGTTCACCTGTTCTCGTAAAGGCCGACGATGCGGTTCTGCTCGACGATGTTGCCCCCATAGGTCTGCAGGAATGCCTCGCGCGTCGGCGTTCCCTCGACATGGGTGTCAAGCGCATAAACCCAGAAGTAGTAATGATGAATGCCGTGGCCGGCCGGCGGTTGGGGGCCGTAATACTGCTTGTCGCCGACACCATTGGGACCAACGCGATATTTCTGTTGGGCGTCGGAGAGGTCGGTTGCGTCGGGAGAAATTCCGTAGACGGTCCAGTGCGTGAAGCCATTGGCCAGAGGCGCGTCCGGGTCGTGGCAGATGACAGCCAGTTCTTTCGTGCCGGCGGGAACGCCGCTGACAGTCAGCTTCGGCAGGACATTGCCCTTGTCGCCGGCATGCTCGTCGCGCAGGCGACCGAGAGGTTCGAAATCCGAGGAGGTGATCTTCAGGTCTTTGATGTTCAGGGGCATGAATGGGATCCTTGTTGTTTCTGGCGGGTCAGACGGAAGCCGTCAGATCCGCGACGGTTTTGCCACCGACGCGCTGATGCACGCGCGGGCCGCTGGCGACGGCGACGCAGATCAGGATTTCGTCGGGGCGCGGACCGTCCGGCACGCAGAAGGTGATCGCGTCGTAATGCGAGCGGATGTAAAGCTCGTCCTTGTGGGCCAGCGGGATGTCGATGGCCGTACCGGCGGCGGCCACCTTGCTGACCGAGGAAATCCAGGCGGCTCCACCCCCGACCTGCTCGCGCAGCGGATTGCCGAACGTGGTGGTGATGCAGGCGACGACATGCTCCTGCTCCCCGGCAGTGCCGGCGATGCCCCCCTTGCCGTAGCTTTCGACCGGCCGGCCACCCAGCAGAGCGACCGCGCGTTGGCCGAGGGCATGACCGATCGCATCGCTGGGATGTGTCAGCGGGCTCAGATCGGCCACGAACTTGCCGGCGAAGGGATTGCGGATAATGACGCCGGCGGCAGCCCGAACGAGGCTCTCCCGCGGCGCTCCACCGTCATGGTAGATTTCCTGGACAGACGAGAACCACCCGCGTACCTCGTAATTTTGTTCAACCTGTATGGAATAATTCATCTCGATCTCCTCAAGAGGTGGATGATTGGTTCGGCCCGCGCACGCGCCTTGAAGACCTCACTGAGGCCAGGAATAGACGCGGTTGATGGGGTCGTACCGAGCAGCTTCGAGCGCTTCGGGCGTGAACATGTTGCCCTTCGACAGCGACCGGTTGGCAGCGTAATCGGCGGAAATCGCCTGCGTGCGGTCCGTAATCGGGCGAATGCGCCTTTCCCAGGCAAGCAGGGCATCCTCGACCGCGCCTTCGGCGGCAACATCCTGCGCCAGGCTGAACGCGTTGACCATGGCACAGCCCGCACCCTGCGCCAGCGCGGGGCACATCGCATGTGCGGCATCGCCGACCAGCGCCACCTTGCCGGCGGTCCAGCGGTCCAACTTGGTCGTCTCGTATCGATCGTAGCGAGCCGTCTGGAGCTTGGCCGCCTCGATGAGGCAAGGCTCCAGGAACGGAAACATCTCCACCCACACATCGAGATCGAGCGGCACGCGCGATCCGCGCGCATCGTCCGATGGCGCCATCAGGCCGAGATAAAGTTCGTTTTCGTTGCAGGGCGAATAGAGAATGCGCTGGACCCGCGGCCAGAAGTTCCACATGTCGATGGTGTTGTCCCATTCGCCATGGCCGAGCTCTGCCTTCTTGCGCGGGACGATCAGTCGGATGATGCCGTCCTTGGAGCCCCAGCGTTCCTGCTGGAAACCGATGGAATCGCGCACCTTCGAGCCGACGCCGTCCGCCCCGACGATCAGATCTGCCTCTATGACCTCTCC
Organism: uncultured Rhizobium sp.; assembly: GCA_945952045.1. Taxonomy (GTDB): domain Bacteria; phylum Pseudomonadota; class Alphaproteobacteria; order Rhizobiales; family Rhizobiaceae; genus Metarhizobium. The sequence goes on along the minus strand of CAMFHE010000032.1, from coordinate 33,541 downwards.
CGTCTGCAGGGTGAGACGGCCCGCGGGATCCGCGGCGACCGCTTCGGAATTAACGCGGATCTCCACACCGACCGCCTTGGCCCGGTTCACCAGCGCATCGTGGAGATGGCTGCGCGTCATGACGCGCCAGGGCAGCCCCTTGAAGGTCTCCTTCGAGACGGACTTGTTGTGCATCCAGGTTTCATAGGTCGGCGGGGTGTGCGACCCCTCCAGGACCTCGTTCAATGCGCCGACGCCTTCCAGCACGCGCAAGCCGTTGTGCCAGAGATAGATGCCGGCCCCGAAGGCACGCAGTTCATTGCTTCTTTCGTGGAGGCGCACGTCCCAGCCGTTCTGGCGCAGGGCGATCGCAGCGGTCAAACCGGCAAACCCGCCGCCTGCGACTTCGGCGCGGCGCGACCGCGCGGAACTCTTATTGATAATAGCCATGTCACGTTTTCCGTCTGTCTCAAGCGTCGATAAAATGGGTGATTGCTCGCGAGGTGGTCTCGGGCGAGACCTCGTTGACGTAATGGTCGGCGCCTGGAACGACCACGACCGGCAGGTCAGGCCTCAGGGCGCTGGTCTTGGCCAGCGCTGCGGCGGACACGAGCTTGCTGTCACCGCCGCGCACGAGAAGCACCGGCCGCGTCACCGACCGATAGGCGGGCGCAAGGTCGGCCCGCAGCCCGTTCGCTGTCAGCGCCATCGCGGAGGGAGAGGCGAGGGGCCGATAGCCGTCGTGGCCTCTCTGGTAGCCGCTGGCCGCGCGGGTGCGGATCGCGCCCTCGGGAATGTTGGGATAACGCCGGGCAAGATAGGCCTCGACCGCATCAATGCTTTCGAAAGCCTGATCCCCGGCATTCACGCGCGCTTCCAGCGCATCGAAGACCTCGTCCTCGATGAAGGGCGTAAAGTCGATCGCAACGACCGAGCGCACCAATGCCGGATGACGGGCCGCGGCCGTCACCGAATTGCGCGAGCCAAGCGAATGGCCAATCAGGATCGCCGGGCCGAGATCAAGAGTGCCGATCAGCGCGGCAATGTCTTCGGCGTAATCATCGGCCTCGTAACCGGTCTGCGGCTTGTCGCTGAGGCCATGACCGCGCTGGTCGACAGCGACCGTGCGGAACCGGCTTGAAAAATCCGCCATCAGCGGCGCGAAAACGGCCGAATTCGCCGTGATGCCATGCAGAAAGAGCATCAGCGGGCCTTCGCCCTCTTCCCGGATGTTCAACACGATTCGGCCGATATCGATCCGTCGTGACGCGAGTCGTCGGTAAGGCAAATCCGCCCCCATCGAACGCTCCCCTCTTTTTGTTTTGTGTTGGGGCAAAGTGAACATACTTTCCCAAAAGCGTCAACAGGATTGTCAGACATTCTTTCAATCTTGCAAAATGACATTAAGGCGAATATGGAAGGGTGACATATGTGGAAACATCATCGAAACGCCAGCGAGGCCCCTGCATGAAGCCGGTTCTGAATCTGCGGATTTCACCTCGAACCGTGCAGCAGGAGACTGTCGAAAAATTGCGTCATGCGATTTTTTCGGGCATGTTCCAGCCGGGCACGCGCCTTGTCGAAAGCCAGCTCTGCGCCGAGCTTGGCGTGAGCCGTCCGTCCCTGCGCGAAGCGCTCCGCAGCCTCGAGGCGGAGCGGCTCATCGAAATCATCCCAAACCGCGGTCCGTCGATGCCGACGCTGACGTGGGAGGAGGCGACCGCGATTTACGAAGTGCGCGAGCTTCTGGAAATCGAGGCGGTCGGGCGTTGCGCCAAGCTGATCACCAAGGAGAAACTCGCGGCCCTTGAAAAGTCCCTGAGCGCATTTCGCGAGGCAGCCTCAAGCGAGGACAGCTATGCGCGGGTGATGGCGGCGGCAGAGTTCTATGCGATCATCCTGGCCAATTGCGGAAATCCGATCATCGAGGAGGTTCATCGCGGGCTGCTTGCCCGGATCAGCTTTTTCCGCGGACGCTCGATGTCGCTCAAGGGGCGCGCGCAAAGCAGCCTGGCAGAAATGACGCAAATTTTCGAGGCCATTTCGGCCGGCGACGAGAAGGCCGCCCGCAAGGCGGCGCATCGCCATCTCGTGCGCGCGAAAGCGGCCGCGAAGGCGGCGATGGGCGAGAGCGCCTGACGGCGGCGTAACCGTTGCCCGGCTCGTTGATACCGTTCCAGGGGAGATCTGAATGAACCAGCCAGACCGGATCGGCCATGATGTGGCCATTGTCGGAGGTGGCTCTGCAGGGGCGTTGCTCGCTGCGCGCCTGAGTGAGGATGCAAGCTGTCGGGTCGTCCTGATCGAGGCCGGATACGAACCCGAGGACCCCGACATCTGGAAGCCGGCCGCATGGCCCGCGCTCCAGGGCCGAAGCTACGACCGTGATTACGTGACCGAGCCCCAGAGCGGCACGGCCGGACGCTCGCACCACTGGGCCCGCGGTAAGGTCGTGGGGGGATCGAGCTGCCTGCATGCAATGGGGTACATGCGCGGCCACCCACAGGATTTCGCTGTTTGGGCGGAGGCGACCGGCGATCCGCGCTGGAGTTGGGAAGGGCTGCTTCCCGCCTTCATGGCAAATGAGAACCATCCGCTCGGCGGCGACGGCACCCATGGGGCAAACGGCCCGATGCCGGTCTACATGCCCGGCGACGAAGTGAGCCCGCTCACAACCGCCTTCATGGAAAGCGGCGCCGCTCTCGGGCTCGAGCGCCTCGCAGGACACAACAGCGGTCGCATGATCGGCGTTACGCCGAACGCGCTCAACATCCGCCAGGGCCGCCGCGTCACCGTTGCCGACGCCTGGCTGACGCCCGCGGTGCGGGCGCGGCACAACCTGACGATCCTCACCGGCCATCAGGTATTGAAGATCAGACTTGAGGGCAGGGTCGCGCGGGCTCTCGACCTTCTCGGTCCCTCCGGTGCACAAACCATCGCAAGCGATACGCTCATTCTCTGCGCAGGCGCCCTGGAAAGCCCCGCACTGCTCATGCGCTCGGGGATCGGTCCTGAAGCCGTCCTGAAGGCCGCCGGCGTTCCATGCCTGATCGATGTCGCGGAGATCGGCCAAAATCTGCAGGACCATCTCCTTGGCGCCGGCAATCTCTATGCCACTCGGCGACCCTTGCCGGCGTCGCGCCTGCAGCATTCGGAATCCATGGCCTATATGCGCGCCGGGAGCTTTACGGAGAAGGGCCGGCCGGACATCGTCGTGGGCTGCGGGGTGGCGCCAATCGTTTCGGAGCGCTTCACGGCGCCGGCGCCCGGCGGCGCCTTCTCGCTTCTGTTCGGCGTCACCCACCCCACGAGCCGGGGAACCATCCGGATCAGCGGCCCGGACATTTCCGACCGGCTGGTGATCGACCCCTGCTATCTGCAGACGGAACAGGATCGTGCCCTGTTTCGTCAGGCGCTTGAGGCCGCGCGCACCATCGGGCACCATTCCGGACTCGATGACTGGCGTGCGGAAGAGATCCTGCCAGGCCGTCTGACGACACCAGGGGAGATCGACGATTTCATCGCCAAGGCTGTCATTACCCACCACCATCCCTGCGGAACCTGCCGCATGGGTAAGGATGAAGGCGCGGTTGTTGATGGGAATCTGAAGCTGCGCGCTCTCGACAATGTATCCGTGGTGGATGCATCGGTGATGCCAAGCCTGACGGCCGGCCCGATCCATGCGGCCGTGCTCGCCATCGCCGAGTCCTTTGTTGGTCGCTTCGCCAGCCACTCGGCTGCCATCCGGCAATGTGCGGAAGAAAAACATGTCGCTGATTAGCATTCGCAAGAAAAGCTTGACGATCGATACGATTCGCCAGGACATGGGGCGCGTGTTGGATACTCCATTGCGCATGGCCGCAGCGTCTGCCGTCGTCAAAAATCCCTATGCCGGCCATTATGTGGAGGACCTGCTCCCCTTCATGGCCGAACTGCGGAGCCTCGGAACCGAACTGGCGAACGAAATCATCGATGCGCTCGGCGGTAAGGAACATATCGAGGTCTACGGCAAGGCCGCGATCGTGGGCGTGAACGGCGAGATCGAACACGCAGCCGTCTGGCACGAGGCCGGCGGCTGGGCAATGCGCGAGGCCCTCGGCCGGCCGAGAGCGTTGGTACCGGCCAACAAAGCTGTCGCTGCGGCAGGCTATCGGTTGATGGTGCCAGTCCATTATATCCATGCCTGTTATGTCCGCAGTCATTTCAACAGCATGGAAATTGGCATCCAGGACGCACCGCGACCTGACGAAATCCTCTTCGCTCTCGTAATGGGTACCGGCGGCCGTCCCAACGCGCGGGTCGGTGGACTTCTGAAGCAGTCAGTCATTGGCGAGGATGGACAACGCTGAAGGCGCCTGTCCCCGGGCAAATAGAAAAGGACCGCGGCTGCCCTCCAGTGAACTTGCCCAACCTTGCCCTGCATTCTTTCGGAAGACTGGCCTGCTGAGCGGAAGTGGGCCGGAATTGCGCCGCCGCATCGGACAACAACGCTGTCTCAACAATGGGCACGAAATGGTAAGCAGATCAGAAGCCATCTTCGTGGGTTCATCAACGACAAAAAGCCCCGGTCCATATTTGGCGCCGGGGCTTTTGTTTTATTTGGTTGCGGGGGCCTGCAATCATCTCAAATTGCTACTTGGGTCAGCCGCTTAGCTATCCGATTGGTAAAATTTTTTTAGGTGACAAAAATCCTGGCCGGTGCCGCGCAGGCTCAACCCATATCCACCGACTGCGACTGCGGTGGCTCAACGGAACCGTTTCTCATTAGCGCAGGTCTTTTCTCTCTGATCACTCACGTGATGTAGCGGCCAAGCCAGCAGACCCAAAGGTCTCAATATTCACGCTTGTCCAAATTAATACGATACGGTATGGTTTGTTAATTTGTTTTAGGAGGCGTTGGTCGTGAACGCATGGTTCCTTTCTGCTGCGGGTGCCGCAGCGCTTATTTGTGCAATCCACGTTGTCGCTGGAGGTCGTGAAGCAGTACGGCCACTTCTGGCTTCGACGGAGATTAATCGAAGCGCAAAGTACACCCACTATTACTGCTGGCATCTCGTCACCATTACCATAGCGGCGCTGGCAGCCGCTTTCGCTTATGCCTCGCGTTCTGGCGCAAGTTCGGATCTGGCGGTTCTGGCGACCAGCATGTCGTTCCTGTTCGCGCTTCTCAACGTCATTCAGATCGCGATCTTTCGCCTGCCGATGAAGGAATTCGGCCAATGGATCCTGTTTCTCGGTCTGGGGCTTCTCGGCATTGCGGGCCTTCTGACATGAGCAAGGCAGGCAGACTACGAATGTCTGTGTTGGACTGGCTCGATTTCGGCCTTGAAACCTTGGCAGAGGGCGGCCCTGATTCCCTGACAATCGACGGGCTTTGTCTGCGCGCCGGAAAGACGAAGGGCTCTTTCTATGCGCATTTCCAAAGTCACGACGAGTTCATCATCGCCTTAGCCGTGCATTGGCGCAAACGTTACACCGAAAACGTGATCGAACGCGTTGAAGCCGAAGCCGAGCCTCAGCAACGAATGGAGCACCTTAATCGCATCGTCATCCATCTCGATCCCAGGATCGGCCATGGCATGCGACGACTTGCCGAGAAGAACCAGGAAGTCGAGCAGATGGTTGCCGAGATCGACCAAATCCGAATTTCCTATCTTGCCGACCTGCATTTTGCCAGCGGCAACTTCACCCCCGAAGACGCCAGAGATCTGGCCATCATCGAAAACGCCGCCTTCATTGGCCTCACCGCGACCGGATACGGCAAAAACGCAGCGGAAATGGAGCGTCTCTACAGCACTTTCATGCGGTTGCTGGCGCCGAGATCAACGCAAGAAACAACTCCACCTGATCTGGGCAGGGAATTACAATGAACGGCAAGAGCATCCTCTTTCGAGATCATCCGCTGGATGGCGAAGTAACCATTTCAGGCGAGGCGCTTTCAACCCCCTACCACGTCATGGATGGAACAATGCTTCTGGTAGGCGGGACCGTTGAAGCGAAGGTCGCATCCGAGCTCCTGGCCCCAGCCGACCTTGTGCCGGTTGTCGATTCGCAGGGGCGCGCGCTCGCGGCGATCTGGATCTGCGATTTCTCCAAAGCCAATCTTGGACCGCATCACGAGCTCCAGATCTCGCTCTTTGCCGCACCACGTCCAATCGAGCCAGTTCCCGCCAGCCCCTACGCCGTTCTTCGCACGCTCGTCACCGCCTCGCCCGCACGTATGGTGTGCCATGGATTGTGGAACAGCACAGAGCGTGTCGTGCGCTATAACCGCGAGCATCTGTGCTTGGACGCGAAGATATCTCACAGCGATATTGCGATAGGCAAGAAGCGGATCAACTTCCAGTTTCCGTCAGAGGATGGTCACCTGATCGCAGATGGCGAGTTGAGCATTGGCCAGCGCCAGTCAATACGCACCTTCTGGCAGATTATGCGGCATATCGGTTTCAGCAACATGTTCGCCTCCATGCGCAAGCCCTATCTGACGGTTCCCGTCATCGGAACCGGCGGCCCCTCGTCGGGTCCGGTTGTCATCTGCCAAACCCACTCCTTCAGCGAGAAGCAATCCATACGGCGCTTCGGCGCGGAGGATCGTCTTACCATCCGCCATCCTGTCTACCAGCGCCTCGGCTTCCAACCGGAGTTCGTACAACATCTTCAGCGTATCGGCTTTGTCTTTGGCCGACCGGCGCCATGGAGCGATCGAAATGATCCCAAATGAGCATCAAAGGCCCGGCTCCTCGACGACATCCGGACCTGCCCGATTGAGGAGGATGTCACCGGTCGCCGCTTGCGAACTACCGACCACTGCATTGCTGGCCGCCTATCAAAGAGAGGGCGTCTACACGGACTGCTTCGCCGTAACAGTTGCCGGACATGTTGATTTTACGAATTATGTCGAAGCCTTTTACACGACGCCGCTTTTCAAGATCGAGCGCTGGCTTCTCGGTCTGTTTGGCTATGCCACAAGCGACCAGGATGCACGCCGACTGGCGCTCGGAGAGGTGTCCCGCTTTTCCGTCTGGCAGGTGGAGGCGCGCCAGCCAGATCAGATCATGTTGAACGACAAGTCGGGCAACACGAGATCCTGGTTTATGATCGAAACCAAGCGCGGGGAAACCACGCTCTATTCCGGCTCCGCCGTCGTGCCGGCGGAGGGACGCAGCAGGATCGGCATTGGCTACCGGGCTCTGACTGGGTTTCATTGTTTGTACTCTCGGGCATTGCTAGACGCTGCGGCAAATCGACTGCCTTCTGCCCGTGCAGGAGATGACTGAATGGATCGACCGAGCCTTACCGAAGCACCTTCGGCATCAGGATGGACGAGTGTCGATTTCCCTTCGCACTCTGAGATCCATGCGGATTTCGTCAGCCGTGCCAGTCTCGTAGAGTCTTACAGGTTCGAGCTGCCGGTGGCCGACATGACTGTCACCGATATCTTTCTCGGCATCTTCGGTAGGAAGCCAGGGTGGATGAAAGCCGCCATCGTTCTGAGAAACATCGTGGTTAAGCCATTCGGTATTGAAACACCGCTTGTCGCCGACGTTCTTTCGAACGCACGCCGAACAACGTACAGGGTCGGCGAGACCATCTGGGCTTGGCCCATCTTCACGTTAACAGGTGACGAGCTCGTCGCAGGGCGCGACAACAAGCACTTGGATTTTCGGGTTTCCGTGCTGAAGAGCGTTGAGAACGGCGGGCAATTCGCAACCGTCTCTACTGTCTGCGTCACCCACAATCGCGCGGGCGAAATCTACCTCAAAACCATTCTCCCGATCCATAAACATGGCATTCGCTTTCTCATTTCCCGCGCACTCTCGGGCTATGTTCACCCGACAATCCCTAGATGAGAACGATCATGCCATCTACCTGCTCTAAAACGGTAAAATTACTACGTTGGGAGATCCGGCGATGATCGCATTTGTGGGAATAGGCGTCCTAATTGTCGCCGCGTCCTTCCTGGTAAGTCACCTGCTGCATCGACGGTTTCCGCATCTGATGACAGCCGCTCTGCTGATCATCGTGCTGTGAGCCCAGTCTCTCATCCAGCTGATGCCAGAGTCCTTGGGTGATTTTGACGCTGCTGCGCCGGGTGAGCAATGCTGTGAGCCCAGTCTCTCATCCAGCTGATGCCAGAGTCCTTGGGTGATTTTGACGCTGCTGCGCCGGGTGAGCAACGGTCGATCGGCGGAGCTGGTCGAGATTGCGAAGTCGATCGTCCGTTGCGGTGAAGGTCGATGCGAATGCTCTCGGCGTCAGGTAGCCGAGCGCCGAATGCGGGCGGTGATCGTTGTAGTCGATGACCCAACGAGCGAGCGCCGACCGAGCATGGTCGAGGTCGCGGAACAGCGTCTCGTTGAGGAGTTCGTCCCGCATCCGCCCGTTGAAGGCCTCGCAGAAGCCGTTCTGCATCGGACGACCCGGGGCGATGTAGTGCCATTCGACGCTGGTCTGTTTCGCCCACAGCAGGATGGCGTTCGAGGTGAACTCCGTCCCGTTGTCGCTGACGATCAGCTTCGGCTTGCCGAACCTGGCGATGAGCGCTGTCAATTCCCGGGCGACACGCTTGCCCGAGATCGACGTGTCGGGGATCGCGGCGAGGCACTGCTTCGTTACGTCGTCGATGACGTTGAGCACCCGGAACCGCTGCCCGGACGCCATCTGGTCATGAACGAAGTCGAGGGACCAACGGGCGTTGGGGCGCGCTTCAACGATCATCGGCGCACGGGTTCCAATCGCCCGCTTGCGGCAACAGCGCCGCCGAACCGACAGCCCCTCTTCGCGATAGAGCCGTTGGGTTCGCTTGTGGTTCACGACGTGCCCCTCCTGTCGCAGGAGGATGTGGAGGCGCCGATAACCGAACCGTCGCCGCTCCGTCGCCAGTTCCCGCAGACGACCACGCAGCAGCGCGTCGTCGTTCCGCCGGGAGCGGTAACGGATGGTCGACCGGTCGGCACCAACGATGGAACACGCCCGCCGCTCGCTCACGTCGTGCTCGCGCAGGACATGGGCGACGGCTTCCCGAACGGCGGCGGGCGTCACCATTTTTTTGCCAGCAGGTCTTTCAGAACGGAGGCGTCGAGAATGGCGTCGGCCAACAGGCGCTTCAGCTTGGCGTTCTCCTCCTCGAGCGCCTTCAGCCGCTTCGCCTCGGAGACCTCCATGCCGCCGAACTTCGCCTTCCAGGCGTAGAACGTCGCAGTGCTGATGCCGTGCCGGCGACAGACGTCGGCCGTCTTGCCGCCCGCCTCCTGCTCACGCAGCACGCCGATGATCTGCTCTTCCGTGAACCTCGATCGCTTCATGGTCCGGTCCTCTCAAGGGGCCGGACTCTAGCGTCAGATGGACCGAAATGCGGGGGTCACAGCAAGCCGCTCGGCAAATGGAAATCACATTAATTTGCCAAATCCAGAGTGAGAAACTCCAAGATGGCGAGGCATCTGAATTTCCCAGAGCTGCGCCATCTAAGATATTTCTTGGAATCTGCAAAGAATGGAAGTTTTCGTAAGGCCAGCAATTCTATTGGCATTCAGGAGTCTACAATCAGTCGTTGCATACGCGACCTTGAAGATCAACTTGGTGTATCACTGTTTCAACGCACCAACGGAGGAGTCCGGCTCACTGTTGCTGGAGAGAGGTTTAGGGGGAAAGCGCAAGCCATTCTTAAACAGGTTGACGACGGCCTAAGCGATGTATCCCTAACTGGATGTGGTGTAGAGGGCCTTTTACGTATCGGGTTGGTGGCTCCAATTGCCAGCAGATTTCTGAAGGATCTTCTTGGAGAATTCAGTAAAAACCATGAAGGCGTACAGATCGAACTTGTCGAAGGCGATCCGACAACACATATCAAAGCCATCCGAGACTTTGATCTTGACATAGCCTTCATCACTGACACATTTCCTTGTTGCGAGTGCGACTCCATGCCGCTTTGGTCAGAGCGGATCTATACGATTTTGCCTCAAGATCACCCTTTATCTAATCGAGCGGAACTGTCTTGGCCGGATCTGACAAGAGAGATCTTCTTCATAGCCGAAACTGGCCTGCGCCAAGAATTACACGGTCTCCTGACGAAGCGCTTGGCCGAAGTCGGATACAGGCCAACCGTTCTGGCTCAAAATGTTGGCTGCGATAACTTATTGACCTTAGTGGCGATTGGCCGCGGTATACTCTTGGCTACCGAGTCTATGGCCGAGAGATGTAGCCTTGGGATTGTGCAGAGGCTGATTTCGGATGAAGTGATCCCGTTTGCAGCGGTTTGGTCACCCCGTAACGACAATCCTGCTTTCCGGCGCTTCTTGAGCATTGCGAAGGCGCGTCGGAGCCGCAAGACCGAGTTAAATGCCTCGCAGGATCAGTGAGCTGGATTTGATCGCCGCGCTTTCGCGAACCCTCGATCAGTCGCCATGAAGCGTTCCAGCATCGGCACGATCAGGCGGATCGGGTCGGCTGCAGACCGCCCGGTCTCGCTGGCGAGGATGCTGGCATAGGCGGCGAGATCTCGATGCAAGTTAGCGGGCAGTTCCAGCGTTACTTTCACCGGCTTTTCGTCGGCGATCGGTCCCAATTTCAGCTTGGCCATCTCAGCCTCCGTACGGTTCGAGCACGAGATCGCGCGTGACGATGACGCGGACGGGAAAGCCCGGTCGGATCGTCAGTGTCGGCGCTATGTTGAGCTGGCGGTTGACGATCTGTTGCCCTGTCTGGCTGATGCTCTCGCCCGCGCCCTGGCGCAGAGCTCGAACGATATCGCTCTCATCACCCGATGATCCCGTCTGCGCGCCGATGCTCAGCAGCGTCGATAGAGCAGCCGCCTTGAACAGCTCGCCCCAGTGATAATCGACGCCATCCTCGAGGCCGGCATACCCTTCTGCGTCCGCGCCGGGCTGGCGCTCAAGCACGATCGAGCGGCCGTTCGGGAAGATCAGCCGGTTCCAGACAAGCAGGACGCGGCGCTGCCCGAAGCCGACGCCGTTGTCGTACTGGCCGATGATGCGCGTGCCCTGCGGAACGAGCAGAATCTTGCCGGTCGGGCTGTCGTAAATGTTCTCTGTCACCTGGGCGGTGATCTGGCCGGGAAGATCAGAGCGAATACCGGTGATGAGGGCTGCCGCAATGACGGCGCCGGCCTGCAGCACATTCACCGACGCCGGCGCGGCCACACGACCGGGCGAGACCGTGCGCTTGTCCGGCGCCTGGTTGAGGAATGCGAGCTGACGGTCCTGCGCGGTTGGCGTCGCCGGCTGCGGCGCCAGGCTGAGATTTGTGAGATCGAGGGTGGGAGCAGTGGTCGGCGTTGCTGTCGCTGCCGGCTGTGTCGAGACGCTGCGCGTTTCGGTCGAAGCGAACAGCCGGGCGGTCCGCGCTGATTCCAGCTCCTGGAGTCGCCGTTGTTCCTCGGGGCTGATCCCGGGATTGGGCGTCGCGATCGCTGGCGGCGGTACGGCATTTTGTGCATTGAGTATCGGCCGACCCAAATCGCCGGGTAGCGGCGGACCGAGCACCGGCCCGGTATAGTCGCGCGGCAAGCTGTTGAGTCCGTCCGGGGTCGCGCGGTTGTCCGTCGCGTAAAGCTCCTCGTTGCCCTTGCGCCCGCCCTGGATTTGCAGGGCGTAGATCAGCGCGCCGCCGATGCCGACGCTGGCGACTAGGCCGAGACCGGCCAGCACCTTTCGCGATAGCCGCGTCACGCGCGGCGGCTCCGGACGCAGACGCATCGGCGCTGCCGGCTCGCCGGTCAGCGGCATCGCGCCGTCCTCGCTGGACGGCTCCGGCCCTTTCTCCTTTCCGGGTTCGATCTCGCTCATGACGCCGGCCTTCCGTCGGTGCGCGAGATCCGCACACGCTTCTGATTGCGGTCGGCACCGAAGCGCAGTTCGGCGGCGGCGAACAGCCGGTCCACGATCATATAGTTGCCGCGCACGCGGTAGTTCACCAGCTCGGAGGTCGCGCCCTCAGGGCCGACAACGAAGAGCGGCGGCATTTCACCCTGGCCGATGCCACGCGGAAACTCGATGAACACCTGGTGGCCATCGTCGAAGGCGCGCAGCGGCTTCCACGGGGCGCGGTCGCCCGTCACCTCGTAGCGGAAGTTGACGCGGGAGAGATCGACGCTAGTCGACACGGGCTGCGCGGCCTCCGCCTGCGCATTCTGGCGGCGCAAGGCGATGAGCTGATCCTGTGGGTATTGCCAGGAGACCGACGCCATATAGGTCGAGGACGTGGACCGCAGCTCCATATAATAGGTGCGCAAGTTGGTGTTGATGACGAGGTTCGTCATCAGATCAGGCCGCGTCGGCTTGACCAGGATGTGAACCTGTTTCGCCGCGCCGGTGCCGCTCTCGGTGTCGCCGATGATCCAGCGCACGGTGTCGCCGGCGGCGACGGGGCCGGCGCCAACGAGCTGCTCACCGGGCTGGAGCGCGATGTCCGTGATCTGCCCGATCGCCGTGTAGACCTGATAGAGCGCCCCTTGCGTGAAGGGATAGACCTGCATCGAGTTGATGAAGCCGTTGCGCACCGGCTGCACGCGCGCCTGTGCATTGGCCTGATTGACGCGAGCGGCGGGATCGGCGGCTTCGGCCGGCTGGCGCGCTCCGTCCACCGGCTTCATCTGGCCGGGAAGCGGCAAGGGCCTCGGCAGCTCGACGATGCGTACCGGCGACGGCGGGTCGACCGTCTGCATGGCGGGCGCGGCGTTATCATAGCTGATCTCGGGCGGCGGCGTGTTGGTCGCGCAGCCGGCGAGAGTCGAGGTGCAGGCCAGCAGAAGCGCAAGCGAGGATTTGCTGAGAGCCGGCTTTCCGGCTGTGCGGAAGGCAGGCGTCATTGTCCAAGCTCCTTCGACCAGTTGATGGCGTTGACGTAGATTCCGAGCGGATTGGCTCGAAGCTTTTCGGCGTCGCGCGGCGTTTGCACGACAATGGTGAGGATGGCGGACCAGCGCTCGGTCGCGGCGAGCGATCCGTCCTGATAGCGGCGCTCGATCCAGGCCACGCGGAATGAGTCAGGGGAGGCCCTGATGACGCTCGACACCTCAATGGCGACCTGTTGCTTGCCGACCTTGGTGAAGGGGTCGTTGGCGCGGGCATAGTCATTGAGGGCGAGCGCGCCGCCCTGTGTGGTGAACTCGTAGGCGCGCAGCCAATTCTGCCGCACGATGATCGCGTCGGCCGGGATCGAGCGAACCTGCTCGATGAGGCGGGCAAGATGGAACGCGATCTGCGGATCGGACGGCCGATAGTCGGCGACGGCGGGGGCGATCGCCTGCGCCTGGCCGAGCTTGTCGACCTGCACAACCCAGGGAACGATGGTGCCGCTGGCCGACTGCCAGACGAGGCCGCCCGACAGGCCGGCCGAAAGGGCCAGGCAGCCGAAGGCCATATAACGCCAGTTGCGAGCCTGCACGCGGGCGGAACCGATCCGGTCGTCCCAGACCTGTGCGGCGCGTTGATAGGGCGTTTCGGGTTGTGGTGCTTTCCCGTAGTGGGTCGATGGTCGTTTGAAGAAGTTCATAGTCAGTCGCTTTCGGAGAGGTTGACGGAAGAGCCGCCGCCATGGCTGTCGCCGGATTTGACGGCATGGGCGGCTGCCTGGACGCCGTGGGCGAGTTGCTGCGAGCGTTTCATGCGCTTGGCCCAGGCAGGCGGACCGTCGCGGGTGGCAGCCGCGGTTGCAGCGGGCGCGGCTTCCGTCGCGCCGCCGTCACTGGATGCGCCGCCGGAGATCTCGGTCGCGGCACGGGAGCCGGCGTCGAAGCTGGACCTGAGGCTGTCGGACGCACGGGACACGGCGCGCTTCAGCGGCGAGGCAGCGGCCTTCGCGCCGGTGCTCGCCACATTGCCGAGGCCGGATGCAATGCCCGACGCGCCCGACTGACCGGCTGCGCCGAGGCTGTAGGCGGTGGAAGCGCCACCAGCGACGGCAGCGCCGCCGCGCGCAGCGGCGGCCGCGCCACTGGCGAGGGCCGCGCCGCCAGAGGCGACGGTGCCGACTGACGCAGCGCCTGCCGCGACCATGCCGCCGGCTGCGACGCCAACACCAACCGCGGCGCCAGCGCCGAGCTGCGGCCCGCCCGAGACGAGGCCGTTGGCGATGCCGGGTCCGAAGATGCCGAGACCGAGAAGCGAGAGCGCGGCGAGCACGATCGCCATAGCGTCGTCGATCGTCGGGGTCTGGCCGCCGAAGCCTTGTGTGAACTGCGAGAACAAGGTGGAGCCGATGCCGATGATGACGGCGAGCACCAGCACCTTGATGCCGGAGGAGATGACGTTGCCCAGCACGCGCTCGGCCATGAAGGCAGATTTGCCGAAGAGGCCGAACGGGATCAGCACGAAGCCGGCGAGCGTCGTCAGCTTGAACTCGATCAAGGTGACGAAGAGCTGGACCGCGAGGATGAAGAAGGCGAGCAGGATCAGCGCCCAGGCGAACAGCAGGCAGGCGATCTGGATAAAGTTCTCGAAGAAGGCGACCCAGCCCATCAGGTTCGAGATGGATTCGAGCAGCGGCCGACCGGCATCGAGGCCGGTCTGCGCGACCTTGCCGGGACGCAGGAGATCGGTGACGGAGAAGCCGGTCCCCGAAGCTTTCAGGCCGAGACCGGCGAAGCTCTCGAAGACGATGCGGGCGAGATTGTTCCAGTTGGAGATCAGATAGGCGAAGACGCCGACGAACAGCGTCTTCTTCACGAGGCGGGCGACGATGTCGTCATCGGCGCCCCAGCTCCAGAACAGGGCGGCCAGCGTCACATCGATGACGATGAGCGTCGTGGCGATGAAGGCGACTTCCCCGCCGAGCAGGCCAAAGCCTGAATCGATGTAGCGGGTGAAGACGCCCAGGAAGTTGTCGATGACGCCGGTGCCGCCCATGTCAGTTCGTCCCCGGACGCGCGGGCTCCGGCTGCATGACCGGCGCGCTTTCCTTGATTGCCGAGCCCGGCGTCGGCGCTGGCGCGATCGTCGCGGTCGGGGTCGGTGCATCCGGCGAGGCTGTCTGCGGCGCTTGCCGGTTCTGGCCCAGGAAGCGGTCGCGATTGGCGGCCCAGAGCTTGAGGCAGGCCGGATCGCGGATCGCGGCCTCGCCCATATCCCGGCATCCGCGAAGCTGACGCTGGAGGGCCTCGACATCAACGCCCGGTCGGAGGGCCAGCGAGCGGATCTCCGGCTCCTCCTCTTTCCGGGTCAGCTCGATGACGGTGGCGGTGATGGCGACGCCGACGAAGACGACGGCGCCGAGCCGGGCGAACATTTTGCCGTCCATGGCGATCGCCCCCGCTCAGTTCCGGTTGTTGAACATCTGGGTGTTGCCGGGCTGGTAGCCCGTGCCCGGTGTAAGGAAGCGGCGACGCTGTTCGCGGCCCTGTTCGGCAGCGGCCGCGCGCTCGGCTTCGGTCAGCATCTGCGCGCGCCCATTCGCCGCGACGACGGCGGTGAGATCGGCGAGCTGCTGGGCCTGAAGCGCGAGGAGCTGGTTGCCGGCTTGCGTCGCCTGAAGCGCGCCCGTCGCGCCCTGGCTCTGGCCGACGAGCGCCGACATCTGCGCGCGGTTGGTATCGATGTTGCCCACAACACCGGCCTGCACGCGCATTGCGTCCTGCAAGCCGCCGACGGTGTTCTGCCAGCGCGAGCGCGCATCGGAGACGAGCTGCTGGTCGCTCGCCGACATCGAGACGTTCCCGTATTTCTGCTGGAACATCTGGTCGATCTTCTGGACGTCGTAGGCGATGTGCTGCGCCTGGCTGAGGAGCGCTTGAGTCTTCTGGACCGACTGCTGTAACTGCTGGAGCGCGGAGAACGGCAGGCTGGTCAGGTTGCGCGCCTGGTTGATCAGCATCTGCGCCTCGTTCTGAAGCGACGTGATCTGGTTGGTGATCTGCTCCAGCGCGTGGGCGGCCTGAAGGACGTTCTGCGCATAGTTGGTCGGGTCGTAGACGATGATGGCGTGCGCGGGCGTCACCATCATGGGCGCGAGCGCGATCGGGGCGGTCAGCAACGCGGCAGCAAAGCGCGCTGCGCGGGAATGGCGCAGTTTCATGTCAATTCTCCTTGGGTGTTGAGGGTGGGAACGAGATCCGCCGCCCAGCCGACGTCGCGGTGGTGCAGCCAGGCGATGAGGAAGCCGTCGCGGCCGTGCTCGGCGACGATGCGGGCGATGGCCGTCTGATCCGTCTTGGCGGACGCGGCGCAGAGCGCGAGCGCAACATCGGACAGGCCGAGTTCGAAGAGGCGATTGCCGCGCCGTGACTGGCAGTAGTAGTCGCGCTTCGGCATTGCCCGCGCGATGATCTCGATCTGGCGATCGTTGAGACCGAAACGCCGGTAGGTCGCGGTTATTTGCGGCTCTATCGCCCGCTCGTTCGGGAGCAGCAGACGGGTCTGGCAGCTTTCGATGATCGCGGGAGCGATCGCCGAGCCGTCAATGTCCGACAGTGATTGCGTGGCGAAGATGACGCTGGCGTTCTTTTTCCTGAGCGTCTTCAGCCACTCTCTGAGCTGGCCGGCGAATCCCTCGTCGTCGAGCGCAAGCCAGCCCTCGTCGATGATGATCAGCGTCGGCGAGCCATCGAGCCGATCATCGATGCGATGGAAGAGATACGCGAGGACGGCCGGCGCCGCACCGGTGCCGATCAGCCCCTCGGTCTCGAACGCCTGGACCGATGCCGTGCCGAGATATTCGTGCTCGGCATCGAGCAGACGGCCATAGGGACCGCCAACGCAATACGGCCGGAGCGCCTGCTTCAGATCGTTCGACTGGAGCAGCACGGCGAGGCCCGTCAGGGTCCGCTCTTCGACCGGCGCGCTGGCGAGAGAGGTCAGCGCCGTCCAGAGATGTTCCTTCACTTCCGGCGTGATGGTCACGCCTTCGCGAACGAGGATCGCTACCAGCCAGTCAGCGGCCCAGGCACGCTCCGGCACATCATGGATGCGCGAGAGCGGCTGAAGGCTGACGCTGTCGGAAGCGCCATCGCTGAGGTCGCCGCCGAGATCGTGCCAGTCGCCGCCCATCGCGAGCGCGGCCGCACGGATGGAGCCCCCGAAGTCGAAGGCCACGACCTGCGAGCGGACATAACGGCGGAACTGGAGCGCCATCAGCGCGAGCAGCACGGATTTGCCCGCGCCAGTCGGGCCGACGATCAGCGTGTGGCCGACATCGCCGACGTGGATGGAAAGCCGGAACGGGGTCGAGCCTTCGGTCTTGCCGAAGAGCAGTGGGGGCGCTGCAAAGTGCTCGTCCCGTTCCGGTCCCGCCCATACCGCCGAAAGCGGGATCATGTGGGCGAGATTGAGCGTGGAGATCGGCGGTTGCCGAACATTGGCGTAGACATGGCCGGGCAGCGAGCCGAGCCAGGCATCGACCGCGTTGACGGTCTCCACCATGGCGGTGAAGTCGCGGCCCTGGATGACCTTCTCGACCAGTCGCAGCTTCTCGTCGGCCGCGCGTGGATCGGCGTCCCAGACCGTCACCGTCGCGGTGACATAGGCCATGCCGGCATAGTCGGCGCCGAGTTCTTGCAACGCTATATCGGCGTCGGCCGCCTTGTTGGCGGCGTCGGTGTCGACGAGGACGGACGCCTCGTTGGTCATCACCTCCTTGAGGATCGCCGCGATCGACTTGCGCTTGGCGAACCATTGCCGCCGGATCTTGGTCAGAAGCTTGGTCGCATCGGTCTTGTCGAGCAGGATCGCGCGGGTCGACCAGCGATAGGGAAAGGCGAGCCGGTTCAGCTCGTCGAGCAGGCCGGGTGTGGTCGCGGTCGGAAACCCGGTGATCGTGAGGACGCGGACATGCTGGTCACCAAGCCGGGGCTCAAGACCACCGGCGAGCGGCTGATCGGCGAGCAGTGCGTCGAGATAGATCGGCGTCTCGGGGACGCGGACGCGGTGGCGCTTGGTCGAAACGCAGCCGTGCAGATAGGTCAGGGTCTCGGCGTCATCGAGCCAGCGGCATTCCGGCATGAAGGCCTCGACCAGGCGCAGGATGCGGTCGGTGCGATCGGCAAAGCCGGTCAGGGCCTCACGCGGGTCGATGCCCGACGTCTCGCGGCCCTCGTAGAGCCAGGTTTCGGCACGCGCCGCGTCCTCGGCCGGCGGCAACCAGGCGAAGGTCAGGAAGTAGCTCGACTCGAAATGCGCGCCGGCTTCCTCGAAATCCGCCTTACGCTCGGCGTCGACCAGGGCCGAGGCCGCATCGGGAAATCTGCTGTCGGGATAGCGATTGGAGGGGTGGCGCTGCGCCTCGACGAAGATCGCCCAGCCGGAGCCAAGACGACGAAAGGCGTTGTTTAGCCGCCCGGCGACGGCGACCAGCTCAGCGGGGACCGCCGAGTCCAGATCGGGGCCGCGGAATTGGGCGGTGCGCTGGAAGCTGCCGTCCTTGTTCAGGACGACGCCAGAACCGACGAGCGCCACCCAGGGCAGGAAATCGGCGAGCCGGCTGTTGCGGTTGCGGTATTCGGCGAGGCTCATCATGGCGATGCCCTCCCTCAAACCGCGAGATGCGCGGGGATGCGCAGATGCCGGCGCACGACATCGACGAAGAGCGGGTCGCGCTTGGCGGCCCAGACGGCAGCGACGTGCCCGATCGCCCAGATCGCGATACCGACGAGCCAGAGGCGCAGGCCGAGCCCGACAGCGCCCGCGAGCGTGCCGTTCATGATGGCGATGGCGCGCGGGGCGCCGCCGAGCAGGATCGGCTCGGTCAGTGCGCGGTGGACCGTGACCGTGAAGCCCGGAACGTCCTGATCGACGACGCCCACCATCAGACCAGCGCTCCGCCGCCGAAGCTGAAGAAGCTGAGGAAGAACGAGCTGGCCGCGAACGCGATCGACAGGCCGAACACGATCTGGATGAGCCGGCGGAAGCCGCCAGACGTGTCGCCGAAGGCGAGCGTCAAGCCCGTGACGATGATGATGATGACCGCGATGATCTTCGCGACCGGACCTTCGATCGACTGGAGGATCTGCTGGAGCGGCTGTTCCCACGGCATGGACGAGCCGGAGGCGTGGGCGGCGGGCGCCATCGCGACGCTCATGACGATGGTCGATGCCGTCATCATCAGACGGCGAGGCAAGCTGCGGGCATGCGAGATCATGTGGATTTTCCTTCTTGGAGCTTCGGGGTGATGGGGCTGACGCGGTAGTCGCCGTCGGGACCGAGCCCTTCGACGCGGGCGAGTTCGGCGAGCCGGCGCTGCGAGCCGCGGCCGGACAAGACCGCGACGAGATCGATCGTCTCGGCGATCAGGGCGCGCGGGACGGTGACGACCGCTTCCTGAATGAGCTGTTCGAGCCGGCGCAGCGCGCCGATGGCGCTGCCGGCGTGGATCGTCCCGACCCCGCCGGGATGGCCGGTGCCCCAGGCCTTGAGCAGATCAAGCGCCTCCGCGCCGCGAACCTCGCCGACCGGAATGCGGTCGGGGCGAAGGCGCAGCGACGAGCGCACGAGGTCGGAGAGCGAGGCGACGCCATCCTTCGTGCGCAAGGCGACAAGGTTCGGCGCGTCGCATTGCAGCTCGCGCGTGTCCTCAATGATGACGACGCGGTCGGCGGTCTTGGCGACCTCGGCGAGCAGCGCGTTGGTGAGGGTCGTCTTGCCGGTCGACGTGCCGCCGGCGACGAGGATGTTGGCGCGCGAGGCGACTCCCTGCCGGAGTGCTTCCGCCTGATCGGCCGACATGATGCCGGCCGCGACATAGTCATCGAGGGTGAAAACGGCGACGGCAGGTTTGCGGATCGCGAAGGCCGGCGCGGCGACGACGGGGGGCAGAAGCCCCTCGAACCGCTCTCCCGTTTCCGGCAGCTCGGCCGAGACACGAGGCGCGCCGGCATGGACCTCGGCGCCGACATGGTGGGCGACCAGGCGGACGATGCGCTCGCCATCCGCTGCCGACAGCCGCTCGCCCGTGTCCGACAGGCCCTCGGAAAGACGGTCGATCCAGAGCCGCCCGTCAGGGTTCAGCATCACCTCGACGATGCTGGCGTCGTCGAGATAGCGTGCGATGGCGGGACCGAGCGCGGTGCGCAGCATCCGCGCACCGCGTGCAAAACCTTCTGAATTTTGGTGAGACGCCGCCATACAACCCCGATTCCAACGGGGCTGAGACAGACCTTCCCCGGACGGGGATGATTAAAAGGGCCTGATTTTAGGCCGATTCAACAAGGATTCATCGGCGTAGTAGTGTAGCGTGCAAATACAGGAGATAGCGTAGATCGCGACATTGCTATGAATTGAACGCGCCCGAGGAGACATACTGATTCGAGGCTACTGGAGAGCTGAATGACGTCACGATTGCAACGAACATTGAAGCGTGCCGTTCGCCTCCAAGACATGACCGTGATTTCGAGTGATGATCTGCTTCGGATCGGTGCAGATGGCTACCAAGAAATCAGGCGTGCCGCCACACGGGCTCGAAACGAAGGGCAGCCAGCCTTCGTCTGCGACCACTGCGGCTTCGCAGTTTATGCTCCGAGGGAGCCCAAGACACGTTTGCCATTTTGGCGACATCATAAGGGCGCGCCTCGCAGTTGTCCGTGGTGGACAGGCGAGCCCGACTCAACTGATGAAGTAAGTGCCTCGCAGTTCCAGGGTGCGCAAGAAAGTCCGTTGCATCTGCGCGTCAAACATCTGGTTGCTGAGCTGCTAGTTGCAGATCCGCGTACAGAACCAGAATCTGTCGTGATCGACGAATATGTTGTGTGCGGGGAAAGTCGACGCCGCCCTGATGTGCGTGCGGTCTACGATGGAAAGCAGATCGCCTTCGAAATTCAACTCGCAACAACCCAGATACCAATCATCGTCGCGCGCGAGGATTTCTATCAGCGCGAAGGGCGGCATCTCATTTGGTTGACTTGGAACTTTGTACCCGTTGAGCGGGCGCATTTGCTCACAGCATTTGAGGATATCTTCTACTCTCACAACAAGAATCTGTTCTCGCTTGACGATGCGGTGGTCTCAGAAAGTCGGGAAAAAGGAACTTTCCTCGTTCGCGCCTTTTGGGAGCACGGCTCTGGTTGGAACTCGAAGGTCACGGCACTTCCTGATCTTGAATGGCCTTCGTCTGGCTTGCCATATGCGGTCGCTCCACCTCCGCCTTGGCATCGCGACTTTCGGACACGATGGTTGGCAGCGACGAAACCGCAAGGGACACCGTGGCCAGCTCGAAGCACACTGCTTTCCGAACTGGCAGAGAAATTCGTCGACGACTCGATTGATGCTTCAACGCTGGAGGAGACCGACATCGGAGCACTTATCAATGCGATATTGTCGTTCGTTGAAGGCAAGCCGGTCGGATCGGCGCAAAAGAATCTGACCGAGGTGATCAACACCTTCCTGGCAAGTGAACGACGCTTCAGGTTTGCCCGCATCATGCGAAAAGTCATCGCAGTGACGGGAGCATCCGAAATTCTCGATAAACCGAGCGTCTTAGCGAAGTTCTCTCGGGCGACGGAAGATGACCAAGATGGGCCAGAAAGCCTCACCGGCAGAGTGGTTGTGCTGCTCTTTTCGGAATTGTTCGATAAACGACGACCAACTCGCTACCCTTCATCCCCTTGAGGGCTAACATCCTCGGAAATTTCCTGTCGGAGCTTCGGCCCCTTGGCGAGTCGCCGGCCAAGCGCCGTCACGAACTGGTCATAACGCTCTCCGGTCTTGGCGCGCGCGGCCTGCGCGGCTGGTTCGGGAAGCGCCGGCGTCGTGGATAGCCAGAAGCGGATGAACACCGCGAGCGTCTCAACCGAGATACCGACATCCCGCTCCAACCGCGTCATGCGACGATCGAGCTGGTCCAGACGTTTAGTGACGACGGCCTCCTGCCGTTCCGCTGAATCTGGTGACAGGAAGGACTCGATGGCCGCCTCGGCAATCAGGGACCGCGAATGATCGCGGCGCGCAGCATGTTCCGCCAGTCGTCCCATTACGGCAGGGTCGAGGTAGACTGAGAGGCGCTGCTTTCTCGGTGGTTTCGACATCTGCGGCTCACAGCTCCATGCCGTCGTTGGGATCGAGCGAAACCTGCCGCGCCACGCCCTGCATCATCCGCGTCATGCGCCGGTTGCGTGCGGCCGCGTCGTCGTCCTCATCATGCTCGACGTCGATCTCGAATTCGTTCTCGACAGGTGGCTTCTTCTCCGCCGGCTGCACCCGGTTTAGCTCGGGCTGATGCCGACGCTCCGACTCGGTCGGGTCTTCGTCGGATGCGTCGCCCGCAGAGTGGGAATCGAGCAGGTCCGGGCGCGTCGGACGCGGCAATGTCGTCCAATCGTCGGGCCGTCCTTTGGTCGGCACGACAAGCGACGGCGGAGACAGCAGGCGCTCCTTGAAGCGAGCATCCTCGTAGTAGCGCGCCTTTTTCGCACGGATCGGCGGGGTGCCGGCGACCATGACGATCTCGTCGACCGGTGGGAGCTGCATGATCTCGCCGGGCGTGAGCAGCGGCCGCGCGGTTTCCGAACGCGACACCATCAGATGTCCAAGCCAAGGCGACAGCCGGTGGCCGGCATAGTTCTTCATGGCCTTCATCTCGGTGGCGGTGCCGAGCGCGTCCGACACCCTCTTCGCCGTGCGCTCGTCGTTGGTGGCGAAGCTGACGCGCACATGACAATTGTCGAGGATCGAGTTGTTCGCGCCGTAGGCCTTTTCAATCTGGTTGAGCGACTGGGCGATGAGAAAGCTTTTCAGCCCATAGCCGGCCATGAACGCCAGCGCCGACTCGAAGAAGTCGAGGCGGCCAAGCGCCGGAAACTCATCAAGCATCAACAGAAGCCGGTGACGCCCGGCCTTCGCCTGCAGGTCCTCGGTCAAGCGACGGCCGACCTGATTGAGGATCAGGCGGATCAGCGGCTTGGTGCGGTTGATGTCGGAGGGCGGCACGACGAGGTATAGCGTCGTCGGCCGCCTATCGCCCACGATGTCGGTGATCCGCCAATCGCAACTCCGCGTCACCTCGGCGACGACGGGATCGCGATAGAGGCCAAGGAACGACATGGCGGTGGAGAGCACGCCCGAGCGCTCGTTGTCGGATTTGTTGAGCAGCTCGCGGGCGGCGCTGGCGATGACAGGGTGCGGGCCGGCCTCGCCGAGATGCGCGGTCTTCATCATCGCTGCCAGCGTCGACTCGATCGGGCGCTTCGGATCGGAGAGGAACGCCGCGACACCGGCGAGCGTCTTGTCATCCTCGGCATAGAGGACATGGAGGATCGCGCCGACGAGCAGCGCATGGCTGGTTTTTTCCCAGTGGTTCCGCTTCTCAAGCGAACCTTCGGGATCGACCAGGATGTCGGCGATGTTCTGGACGTCGCGGACCTCCCACTCGCCACGACGCACCTCGAGCAGCGGATTGTACGCTGCGGATTTGGTGTTGGTCGGATCGAAAAGCAGGACGCGGCCGTGTTTGGCGCGGAAGCCGGCGGTGAGCTGCCAGTTCTCGCCCTTGATGTCGTGGACGATTGCCGAGCCCGGCCAGGTCAGGAGCGAGGGCACGACCAGGCCGACACCCTTACCGGATCGGGTCGGCGCGAAGCACAGGACATGCTCCGGCCCGTCATGGCGCAGATAGGCGTGATCGTAGCGCCCCAGCACAACGCCATCAGGTCCGAGAAGGCCGGCCGCCTCCACCTCCTTCTTCTCGGCCCAGCGCGCCGAGCCATAAGTCTCGACCTTCTTGGCCTCGCGTGCGCGCCAAACCGACATGCCGATGGCGACGGCAATCGAGATAAAGCCGCCGGATGCGGCGATGAAGGCGCCCCCGACGAAGATCGACGGCGCATAGGCGTCGTAGAAATACCACCACCAGTAAAAGGCGGTCGGATAGTAGAAGGGCCAGCTCAGCACCGAGAACCAGGCCGGGCCGAGCTGCGCCTGAAACCCGAGCTTCCAGGCGACATATTCGGTGGCGCCCCAGGTGGTGGCGAGCACGATTAGGAAGACCGTGAGGATCTGGCCCCAGAGGATTTTCGTTGCGGACATAACGGCGATCCTTTCGCAGAGAAGTTAGAGGCCGAGCCCCCGCTTGCGGCCGAAGCTCCAGTCGATCCCGCCGTCGTCGCGGGCGACGCCGGAGACGTGCTTGCCGAGCTGCTTTTCGAGGGAGGGCGACCAGGGCACGAGCTGGAAGCCAAGGCCGTCGTCCAACAGGGCGAAGCGGCCGGAGGCGAGCGCGATACGCTGCCTATAGGTGCCGGCGACATTCTCGCCGCCGCCCGCCCGATTGAATGGCTGGCCGGTGTCGGCGGCGAGTTTTTCGCCGACGGCGTCCAACTCGCGACGACGCAACGTGTCGATCAGCCCGCGATTGAAGGTGACGCGCTGGCCCTGCCGCTCGCCGAGGCCCTGCGCGACCAGATGATCCGCGCGCCGATCCAGCGCCTGTCGAACCTCGGCGCCGAAGCCGCCCTCGGACAGGGCGGCCGGTTCACGGGCGATGTTCTGCCGGTCGAGCCAGGTTGCGCCGGTCGCCGTGACCTGACGATCGATGTCGATATCGGAGCGGACGGCGATGGCGACGCGACGCTGCCCCTGCGCGTCGTCGAACTTGCGCAGCTCGACGATCGAGCCTGGCGCGCTGTCGCCAGCGGCATCGAGGTCGGACAGCTTGATGTGATGGGTGCGGCCGTCGACACCATCGACCACGGCGTAGGCCGTGCCCTTGAGCTCGTCATCAAGACCGCGATCGACCAGCCGGCCGATGACGGGCGCATCAAGGCTCTCGGCGGCGAGCACATAGCCCGCCGAGCCCCCCTCGATGCCGCGATCCTTCAAAGCCCGGTGCATGCGCTTGATGATGTCGCCGCGCTCTCCGAGTTCACGCAGGGTCGCCTCGGCCTTCGGGTCGATGGCCCATTGACCTGGGCCAAGCTGTTCGGCGAGGCCGAGTGTTTCCAGCTTACGGAGCCTTCCGACCTTCAGCGCGTGAAAATCGTCGGGCCGGGCGGTCGGATCGATCGCCGTGTC
Source organism: uncultured Rhizobium sp. (assembly GCA_945952045.1). Taxonomy (GTDB): domain Bacteria; phylum Pseudomonadota; class Alphaproteobacteria; order Rhizobiales; family Rhizobiaceae; genus Metarhizobium. The sequence goes on along the minus strand of CAMFHE010000032.1, from coordinate 8,618 downwards.
GACGACGCCCGTGGCATGGCCATCGCGAATTAGCTGACGGTCAAGCTGCGTGAAGCGCTCGGCACCGACTTGGCGTTCCAGGCGGTGCTGGATGTCGAGATCGGTGCGCGGTCCCAACTCTTGCGTGATGAGGTCGCGCGCCCGATCGCGCATCCCTTCCTTGATGTAGTCGCGCGAGATGACGAGATCCTGCCCGTCGTCACGAACCCCGCGGACGATCAGATGGACATGGGGATGCTCGGTGTTCCAGTGGTCGACCGCGACCCAATCGAGGCGGGTGTCGAGATCCTTTTCCATCTGCGTGACGAGATCACGGGCGAAGGACCGGAGATCGGCCATGTCGACGGCATCGTCGGGCGAGACGATGAATCGGAAATGGTGGCGATCGTCCTGACACCGCTCCGCGAAGGCCTTCGGATCGGCGTCGTCACCGCCCGGTCCGAAGAGATGGGCTTTCTCTCCATCACGGGTCACGCCCTCGCGGCGCAGATAGTTGAGGTGGGTGGCAAGAGGCGCGGCGCGAGCCGAGTGACGCACGACGCGCGCCTTGATGACGGCGCCACGCGAGCGGGCCGTGAGCAGCCGGTTCGCCTGGATGCTTGCACGTTGTCCGCGCCCGAAGCGCGAGCGGTTTCCCGATGTGATCCGGCCAGAGCGCGAGACGCCGGCTCCGGCCTTCTTCGCCGCGACGAGAGCCTGCGCGATGAAGGGACGGGCCTGCTGCGCACGAGATGAACGGATGCGGCCAGGTCGGATGCGGAAATCGCTGTCGCCGGTCATGGCCGATGCCCCGCACATCGCGCGAAGCGCAGGAAATCGCAGGAAAATCGGCGTAGCCGCGAGGTGCGGAGAAATCCCGCACCTCGCGAAATCGCCTCATAACCTATTGAAAAACCACAACCGACCGACGCCGCACCTCGCGGCCTTTTATCCTGCCCTCCTTCGGTCGTGTTGCCCGTGCTCCCCCTCTGCGCCCTCCAGACCACGCCAGCGCCCGCTATCGTGCGATCAGTAACCCGCGCGCTCATGGCTGCCGTCCCGTGTCGGCACGCGCGACGAACAGGCCGCTCGACTGCGGCACGATGGCGGACACATCGCGCACGATCGGCGTCGATGCCGCATCACCCGGCGAACGCCCGACGGACGCAGGATCGACAGCGGGACGGCGATCGGGTTGCGCGATGAACAGCGGCGCGCGGGTCCAGGAAAGCGGGTCGACTGCCACGACGACGGTGGCGGTAGGGTCGCCCACGCCGTCGAGATTGGGGGCGACGGTGGCGACATAGGCGCGTGTCTCGGCGGGAAGCGGACGGCCCGACAGCGACGCCTCATAACGACCGGGACCGGCATTATAGGCGGCGATCCAGCCGGGCGACCCGTAACGGTCGAGCAGTTCGCGGATATAGGCCGCACCGGCGATGATGTTGTCGTGCGGATCGTAAGGATCGTTGCCGAGACGATGCCGGACGCGCAGATCGCCCCAAGTTTCCGGCATGATCTGCATCAGCCCGATCGCACCCTTGGGCGAGAGCGCTTGGCGGTCGCCGCCGCTCTCGGCGCGCAGCACCGCCCTGATCCATGCGACCGGAAGCGCGAAGCGCTGCGCCGCCTCGGCAATGATGTCGGCATAGGGATCGCGTGGCGAAGGCCGGGCGACCGGTGCCGTCTGTGCATAGGCGGCGACGGGCAGGACACCGACGAGGGACAGGCCGGAAAGGAAAAGGAGGACGGTGCTGCGCATGGCGTCAGTCCCTCCCGTCGCGACGGGGCTGGCGGCTCCAGTGCAGCGACCAGGCATTGCCGGTGTCGTCGTCGCGGAACAGGTTGGCGCGGATCGGTGCGAGGAAGACGGGGTCGTCGAGTACGAGCGCGAGGTATTCGCCAGCCCGTTCGCCGGTGCGCTTCCAACCGGCCCCGACCTCCGGCCCATCCTCGTCGCCGAGGTGAATACGGTAATCCGGCTCGTTCTCGGCATCCGACGGCTCTGCCCGAACGATGACAAACTCTGTGTCAAACGAGAGCGTGCGGATGCGGCCGGAGAAGCCGGATGGCGCGCGCGTGAAGATGCCGATCTGCGGCATGGAAACCTCCGTGAATGTGCAATGGAACGCGAAAGGATGGGCGGTCAGCGTGTGGGCGCGTGCCAGACGAAACGTCCGTCGCCCGCCTCGTCGGTGTAAATCGGCGTCGCCTTGCCGATGACGGTGCGTGCCGGGATCGGGCCGAAATAGCGACCATCCAGGCTGTCCGGCACGTCCGGGTTCATCAGGAAGATGTCGCCGTCAGCGATGCGGCGGCAGCCCTGCCAGACAGGCAGTTCGTGCCCACGCCGGTCGCGGTCGAGCGCGTCGCCGACCGGCACCGCATCGATGGTGATCGTGTTCTGAGTCCGACAGACCTCTTGCCCGGCGAGTGCCGCGACATGCTTCATCAGCGGTACGCCGCGCCCGATATAGCCGCGCTCGACCAAGAAGTCGGCGAGCGACTTGTCCGGCATGACGGCAACGAGATCGCCGACAGTCAGATGGCGCGGCGGACCGAGGTCGTAGAGACCGATCGGCACGCTGGCCGAGGCGTTCCAGACGAAGCGCAGTGGCGTCGGAACGAAGGAGGCGATGGCAACGCCCATCACAGAAAAATACGTCACCATGACGTAGCCGAAGCGGGTCATCGTTCGATCTCCCGCCGCTTGAGCCACGCTTGATGGCGCTCCCGCGTGTAGGCACGCGGTTCGTGTCCGGCGGTCATCCGGTGATGGACGTGCCGCCAATGATCTGGCGCGACTTCGCACGCATCGATGCCGACAGCCTCCACCGCGTCGATATGGCGGAGCACCTGTTCGACCTTCGGCCAGCCTTCGATCTTCAGGAGAATGTCGCCGCCGGGGCGCACGAAGGGCAGCGTCTGGTAGCTTTCGCCCGGCTCGACAGCGCACACGATGTCGATGCGCGAAATCACCGTGCCGAAGTCATTGGCGGCCCAGCGGACGAAGGCGAAGATGCTGCCGGGCCGATAGGAGAAGACACGGCGACGGCGATCGAGGATCTGTTCGTGAACCTCACGGCCGAACCTGATCCAGTTTTCGATCCGCTTTTCGATATGCGTCAGCTCGACATGGGTGAGGCTGTCGGATGAACGTGCGAACGGCACGGGGCCGCCGCGCACGCGGGGAGCCGCGTTGCCGGTCATGATCGGTCTCCTGGGGTGGTTGGGAATTCGCGCGCGAGCAGCTCGCGCAGCATGTCTGCAACGGTGATACCGCGCTGGAACGCGGCGATCTTGATCCGGCCGCGCAAGTCCGGCGTCACGTCGATGGTCAGTCGCGCGGTGAAACCGGCGGCATTATCGTCACGCGACGCGCTATCCGCCGCCTTTATCCAGTGCTCGGGATCGGCGGGACGAGATGCGAACCCGCGACGGGACGGACGTTCACTCATGGTGCCGCCCTCCCGATGCCGAGAGCGTCGATCCCCGCTGCCAGCGCCGCGATCTCGCGCGCGGCGGGCGTGTCGTGGTCCAACTCGGACACCAAGCGGCCCGATTGCGCGGCCACCGCGAAGGCGACACGCTGGCCGATTGTGGCGGAAAGCACCGGCGGATCATGGTCGGCCAGCGTCTCGGTCGTTTCTCGTGCCAGCACGGTGCGTGCGCCGCAGCGGTTGAGGACGAAGCGGGCGACAAGCTCCGGCCTGTAGATACGCGCCTCCGTCAGGAGCGCCAGCATCTCGGCCGAGGCCCAGCCATCGAGCGGTGACGGCTGCACCGGGATCAGCACCAGGTCGGCAGCGAGCAGTGCCGATCGCATCAGCGCGGCGACACGCGGTGGGCCGTCGATGACGATGTGATCAACGTCACGCGCCAGCTCGGGCGCTTCCCGGTGCAACGTGTCTCGCGCGAGACCCACGACACCGAACAACCGTGGCAGACCCTCACGGCCACGCTGCTGCGACCAGTCCAGCGCCGAGCCTTGCGGATCGGCGTCGATCAGCGTCACGCGCTTGCCCTGCCTCGCCCATTCACCTGCGAGGTTCAGCGCCAGCGTCGTCTTGCCGACACCACCTTTTTGATTGAGCAGCGCGACGATCATGGCTCACCCGCCTGATCGTCCTGAGAAAGGCGGGAAGTCTTGCCAGAACCGGCAGCCGTAAAGCCGTCTTTGCGGAAAGACGTACCGGGCTTATGGTCGCGTTGTGAGCCGATGCCGCCTGTTTTCGCGGTAGAACTCAGGCTCTTCGCAGCGCCTCGGATGAGGTTTTCCACCTCGCGCGCGCGCTCTTCAAGGTTAGATTCTATGTTAGAGTCTAAGTTAAGGGCGCGCTTTTCTTCGACAGGCGAAGGGGTTACACCCGGTTTCGGTTCCCGATGGCACGGGAGGCCGGTTCCCGATAGCACGCCGATCCGGGTTCCGGATGGCACGACGGTTTCCACAGCTTGTCCACAGGCCGCGGATGGCTCGAAGGCGAGCAGCATCCGGCCGCCGACCTCGATCTCGGCAAACAACGTGTAGCCAGGCAATGGCTGGCGGCGGATGATGTCGCGCAGCTCGAAGGCAAAGCGCTTGAACGGCGACAGGCTGCCGGATTTCTGATGCAGGTGCCGGAAATCGAAACGCCAACCGCGACGCTGACGACCACCATGCTTGCGCACGATCCGATACAGCCAGCGCTCCAACCCGCCGGTGAGATCGAAATAGGCCCGGTCGATGGTCAGCACGAGCGCGTCATCGAGCACCGCTTGGTAGAACCAGTCGGGAAGGATCATATCGATGCCGTCAGGTCGCCCCTGACGGTCGATGCGCTCCTTCCACTCATTGATCCATGAGAAGCGGTGACGACGGCCTTCGGCAGGCTGGCGGATCGTGGTTGCGACCGTGGTGGACTGGAGCCGGTCGAGTGCAGCCTTCAGGCGCTGATAGTCGCGCATCGACGTGCCGCGTCCGATGAAGCGGAGGATCTCGTAAGGCGTGGCGACCAGAAGGCGTGAGGTGCGAAGCCCGGCGTCGCGCGCCTCGACGATCTGACTGGCGGCCCAGATCAGGATGTCAGCGTCCCAGATGGTCGCCATGCCGTGATCGGGCACGGCCTCGACCCGGATCGACACCGTGCCGGCGCAAAAATCGATCGGCGCGACGCGATGGGATTTGGAGAGGGAGAAAAACGGATAGGCCATGAGATCCTGCGCGTCTCGTGGCGCGAAGTCGCCGGGGAGCGCCCGGAACAGATCGAGCTGTCCGCGCTCCGAGGGGGGACGATGCCGCGCCATCATCAGGGAACCGGGCGATCAGCGTGCGTAGCGGCCGGGCTGCGGCATGGCCGGCAGCGCCTGACGCTTGGCCGGCAGCACGGACCCACGCGGATCGGAGGTGGACGTGACGGCACCGCGCGCCGCCCAGGCTTCGAGATCGTCGACCGAATAGACGACGCGACCACCGAGCTTGCGGTAGTTCGGCCCGGTCCCGTAGGTGCGGTGCTTCTCCAGCGTGCGGGCGGAGAGGCTCAGGAATTCGGCGGCTTCCTTGGTACGCAGGAAGCGCGGCGGCAAAACGGCGAGATCGGGTCGCATGGATCGGGCCTCCGTGGCGGTTGCGATGGCCGCTGCGGATCAGCGGCGGGCAACGACCACCCTGGCGAAGGGGAGGCTTCAGGTGGGATGGGGAACTTGCGGGTGGCTAAAATCCCCACCCCATGCGGTTGATCGAAACCGCTAGGATCGGCGACGATGACGAAGCAGTTTCAGATAGCCGCCCGCGATCAGGTCGAAGCCGCCCTGGACCAGCTCGATCACCGTGTCGCGCAAGGAGGAAGTCTTCCACGGCTCGGCGGACACACGCACCTCGCCGAAGATCGCAATGCCGATCTCGCGATAGCTCGCGCCGTTCATGCGCCCGTCGGCGGCGCGTATCTTGAGGCGCAGACGGCGGCGCTGGTCGAGGGTCAGGCGTGTGTCGCGCGGGACGATGCGGCCGTTCCAGGCCCGCCAGAGCCGCGTGACGGCCTCGATCCGGCTAAGCGTTTCCTCGTCGAGAGGGATCAGTGCGGCAAGCGGCGCGTCGGGATCGGCACCATCCAGCAGCACGAACGGCATCTGAGCGAGATCGTCGATCGCGTACCGTCCCTCGGGGCTATCGCGGATGGTACAGTCGCCAGGTCGCGGTCGGGACGATGGGGGCGGCAAAAGATCGGGGCGCCGCGTGAGCAACGCCACCGCCGGATTGACGAAAGGCGACCAGACTACCGGCTGGTCGGTTGCGGAGAGGGCCGGACGGGCCGGGAAATCGCAGCCCCCATCGTCGTTCGGCTTCCTGCGGCAAAGGTTCGGTTTCGGCTTTGGCCTTCACCAGACTGTGGTAAAGACGCTGGTAAGGTTCATCCCGGCGAAGACATTCCCAAGCCAGTCCTTCGATAGACAAGGCATCGAAGACGTCATAGCTGAAGCGCTCGCGCCAATTTGATGTGTCGGGCTTCATCGCTCAACTCCTCAGCGCTCACGCGCAGGTCGAGTTGAATACGATTCCGAGTTGCGGGCTTCGACGGAAGATTGGCCAGCGACATCGCGCGATGTCGGCAAAGCATCGCGGCCTCGGGGCGCGACCGCAATGCGCTTCAGACGCGCGGTTCGCGCAGCAAATGCTTGTAGCCGGTGTGAGCCATCCAGCGCGCGCGAGAGAGATGGCTGTCATGGACATGACGGGCACGCTCGGGCTCAAGAGCCGGATCGATCCCGAACAGGATTTCGACGGCCTCCCGCCAGTCGGCCCCGTCCGCCGTGGCATCCAGCAACCGCATGTAGAGTTTGATATGCGAGCGGTCATAGTCGGTCAGATGCTCGACCGATGGTGCCATATCTTCGAACGGATCAATCATCACATCGCCCCACGGCCTGCACAGATAGCGCACAAGGCCGGCATCCTATCGATAGATCATCCGAAATGGATGGGATGCGGGAAACATCGACCGATGCCGCTGGAGCATCGCAGGCTGGCAACCGATTATTTCTTTGAATTTCTGCGATCATCGACGAGCAGCACTCCGTGTCCCCGGTCGGTGGACAGAAAAACGATGCCGGCTGCTTCAAGGGCTCTGCGAACCTGATCGCGCGTCGTCTCGTACACCTCAAGCCCGCTTTCGGATTCGAGGCGCTTCAGCGCGGTCAGCGATATGCAGGCCTTGTCAGCGAGCGTCTCCTGTGTCCAACCCAGCAACGCGCGTGCGGCCCGTGATTGTCGGGCGGTGATCATGCCGATCACCAGCCATCACGGCCCGAGCGCACGCCAGAACTACGACTATTATAGTCGCTCTAGTGCGAGATTCCACCGAAAACAGGCGGGGCAGTCGTTTCAAATAGTCGCTTAAGTACGTAGGGCTGATCCGATGGTCGGTTTTGCTATCAGGCACTTGCGAGGCTGATCTGCCTGTTACTGGACTTACGATGCTCGCTGAAGGCTGCCGTGATGGCCCGTAGCGTTTCGCGCGTTTTGGCGTCGGTCAGTGATGAATGCAGTATGATCGACAGAGACGGAATGGGTGGCAGGCCGAGTGCCTGACTGACTTCGATCATGTCCGGCGTCGCCAGGCGGCAGGGAAACGCCGCGACCGCGAGACCAGCGGACAGAGCGGCTGTGACGGCCGAGGTGCCGCCGATGAAGACCTCCGTCCAAGGGATCGACGCGCCATCCAGCAACCGTGTCGCCACCTCGCGCACGGTGCAGCAGGACGGATGGCTGGCGAGCGGCAGCGGTTCGCCCGCATGATGCTCGAAATCGGCTGACGCATACCACCCGAAATGCTCGGGACCGAGCACATCGCCATCTCGCCGGTCGTCGTCGCTGCGCACGATGACGGCATCGAGCGCGCCGGCTTCATAGGCATCGAGCAGCGCGCGCGAATTGTCGCTCCTGACCTCGACCGTCATGCAGGGATCGAGCGTCTTAAGCTTCGCCAGCAGGGTCGGCACTTCCGGCCCCATGATATGGGCGGCAATCCCGAGCCGGAAACGTTGCCGCTCAGCCGTCAGCGCGGCCAGCGCGCGCTCGTGAGCCGCCAGAAACTCTCGTGCCGGCGGTAGGAAACTTTCGCCCTGTGCCGAGAGGCGGACCTGCCGGGGCGTGCGCTCGATTAGCCGCTTTCCAAGCCGGTCTTCGAGACGCTTCAACTTCACGCTGACAGCGCCTTGCGTCGAGCCGAGAGCCTCGGCGGCGCGGGTGAAGCTCTGAAGGTCGGCGATCATCACGAACGCCCGGACGGCATCAACCTCAAGCATACCCAGTATCTATCCAAATTTGTTGTCACTGAAATACTCTGCCATGCGATTGATGGATGGTCAAGCATTCGGCAGAATGGCGCTGAACACAAACGCAATGTGCAAGGTCGTATCACTAAGTATTCGCATCTCGCTGAATGCGATCCGCCTTGCATCGTGAGAGAGCAAGGCCGCCCCATGACAACGCACCCACCATCAAGAAACAATTTGGCACTTGTCGCTGTATGTCTTTCAGCATTGATGCTGGGTCTTGAGATAACCAGTATCCCATCGATCTTGCCGACGCTCGAAAAAGTCCTTTCGGCGGTGTCAACGGCGGAGTAAAAACCGGCCACGGGGCGGAGCAAAAGTCGGCCACT
>CAMFHE010000031.1 GCA_945952045.1 uncultured Rhizobium sp. | reverse complement strand
GAGGGGAAACCGATCTCGATTTCCTTGAAGCCCATGTCGAGCAGCAGCTGGAACATCCGCGCCTTGCGGTCGTGACCCATCGGGTTGACCAGCGACTGGTTGCCGTCGCGCAAGTCCACCGAGCACCAGACCGGCGCCTTGGTGATGGTCTTGCCCGGCCAGGTGCGGTCGGTCAGGTTGATCTGCGGATAGGGCTGATACTTGTTCGCCGCCACCGGCATGCCCTTGTGGGATTGGCCCTTGTGGAATTGGCCCTGGTGGGAGGATTGGTTCTTCGCTTCCATTGTCATGTCTCTTGCTTCGCAATCCCGGAACGAGGCTCTTTTGGCCACAGCTGTCCACGCGGATCGGTTCTATAGATCTGGATTAGTGTATGAGGAGCGATTGCCAGGGCGGGTTCGGCCGCCGGGCGCTCCTCAACGGACCCGGCAACCGCGCGTAAGGTCGAGGCTAAGAAGCGAGAGGCCACCGCACGGACGGGCATTCGCAGAAATCTGCGCCCGGTCGCCAAAATTTGTTGCGGTGCGAATGGTCATGGCAGGTTTTATAACCACGGCTCCGAAACGACGCAAGGCCCGTTTCACTTTTTTGCCAGAGCCACGGCCCGTTGCAAGGCCAGCATCGCGCCGCCGGCCAGCAGACCCCAGAAAGCGCCGGAAATGCCGCCGAAGGACACGCCCGACGCGGTAATCAGAAAGGTCAGCGCCGCCGCCTCGCGCGTCTCGGGCGCCTGGAAGGCTGCAACCGCCGAGCCCGAAAAGGCGCCGATCAGCGCAAGACCGGCGACCGCCTGGATGAGAATCGGCGGCGCGAGCGCCACGAAAGCGGTGACGACGCCGGCCAGCAATCCGAAGATCACATAACCGACCCCACCGACGACAGACGCCCAGTAGCGGCGCTTGGGATCGGGATGGGCATCCTCGCCGGCGCACATCGCCGCCGTGATCGCCGCCAGATTGACCGCATGGCCGCCGAAAGGTGCGCTGAACAGCGAAAACAGGCCGGTCGCCGCAAACAGCGGGCCGGGATCCGGCTCGTAGCGATTGACCTTCAGCACGGCGATGCCGGGAATGTTCTGCGAGGCCATGGTGACGATGAACAGTGGCAGCGCGATCGAGATCAGTGCCTGGACATTGAAGGTCGGCAGCACGAATTCCATCGGCGGCGCCAGCGATTGCGACAGCGCGGAAAATGCGTCGGCGGGAATATCGACGCCGAACATCAGCACCAGCACGAAGGCGGCAAGTGCCGCCGGCACCGCAAACAGCCGCTTGAACGAACCGACGACGACCCATGCGACGACGATCGGCAGGCCGAGCCAGAGATTGGCCGAAATCGCCTTCACCGGCGCAAAGCACAGGCCGATGATGACGCCCGAAAGCATGGCATTGGCGAGTGGCGCGGGAATAGCGGCGACGGCCCGCCCCAAAGGCTTGAACAGTCCGGCGACGACGATCAGCAGCGCGCAGACGATGAAAGCCCCGACCGCCGCCGGAAACCCGCCCGCAACCACGCCTGTCGTTGCCAGCAGCGCCCCGCCCGGCGTCGACCAGGCGATGCTGATCGGCAGGCGCGTCGTCAGGCTGAGCACGATGGCGCAGACGCCCATCGACACCGACAGCGCCATCAGCCCCGACCCCGCCTCCAGATCGGTAGCGCCGACGCCCTTCAGCCCCTGGATAATCACCGCAAACGAACTGGCGAAGCCGACAAAGGCCGTCAGGCAGCCCATGAACAGGCTCTGGAGAGAAAAATCTTTCAGCATGGCGGGTCTCGAAATGCAGCGCGCGACATCGGATCGTCACTGCAGATCAAAAAACCGCGCGGCTGGCAAGGTGGTGACGGAAGGATCGGGTACGTTCCTCACCAGCGCAGCAGGCGCGGCCCGGCAATGGCCCCGATCAGGCCGACGAGCAGAATGCCGAGCGAATACCAGATCAGAACGAAGGGCATGCCGTTTTCGGTGCAGAACCAGGAATAGACCCAGGCTCCCGCCGCGCCCGCCGCGAGACCGGCCACGAAACCGGCAAGCCTGCTATCGAAGGGCGCGCTTTTGCGCAGCAGCGACAAGTTGGCGTACAGCACCGGCAGCGCAAAGCCGAGAATGAGGAACGGGCAATGCAGCGCCGACCGGCCCAAAATGAGCACCCGGTAGGTTTCCGCCGGCGAAACGGCGAGCTGCACGCCCGCAACGATGGCCATCGCGGCAACGACGATCCCGAGCCCGGCAAAAAAACCGCCGGCGTCGCCATCCGGCCGCGACAGGCGGCGGATCGCGAAAAAGGCGAGTATGGCCAGCAGCGCATTATAGGCGGATTTGATCCAGAAGACCGGCAGTCTGAGTGCCTCTGCCATATCGACCCTGAGGCCGAGGACGACGAGCATCGCCAGCAGCGACAGGCCGAGCGCCGGCAGCACCAGCGCCGCCATCCGCCGCTCCAGCGCATGCGCAGGCACCGGCTTGAGGTCGCGCACCAGGCTTTCGATAAGGTCGTCGGGCTTGTTCACGGCTCTCCCCGCAGTTTTCTGGCCAGGGCCTTCAGGCTCCTATGGATGCCGACCCGCGCCGCCGTTTCGGTCTGGCCGGCATGGCTGGCGGCTTCGGCAATCGATTGGCCCTCGAGCTTGACGTTGCGCAACAGCTCGCGCTGGCGCGGCGGCAGGCCGTCGAGCAGGCGTTCGACATCGATACGGGCTGTCAGCGCCTCTTCGCCGAAATCGGCTTCGAGGTTTTCGTCGAGATCGACCAGCATCCGCCCGCCGCCGCGTCTGAAATGATCGACCAGCTTGTAGCGGGCAATCGAGAAGAACCAGGCGGTAAACGGCCGCGCCCGGTCATAGGTGTCGCGGCGCGCATGCAGGGCCAGCAACGTGTCCTGCACCAGGTCTTCCAGATCGCCCCGGGCGCCGGGCGCCAGCCGCCGCCGGTAATAGGCAAGCAGCAGGCCGCGCAAACCGGTGAGCAAGTGCCGGTAGGCACTCTCGTCCCCATCCAGGGAACGCAGCATCAGCGCCTTCAATGTCTCTTCCGAAAGGGTATCCGTCATGTCGTCTGGGATTCATTCGCGGGACGGTCGAAAATGTTACCGGCAAAATCCGCCGAATTTTTCAAAAGCAAACTGATCACATCGCCGTGAAGCCGTAACGCTTTTCGGCAGCCTTGCGAATGAGGAGAGGTGAGCCCCGGCATGGCGCCGGCGGACACGCCCCAATTCCGGAGGAAACCACCCATGACAATCCGCTCCCGTGCAATCGCCGCCGCACTTGCCCTGACCGCCCTCTCCCTTGCCGGCACCGCCGCCGACGCCGCCAGCATGAAGACGGACACGATGAAGAAGGAAAGCATGGCCAAGATGGACAAGAAGGACTGCATGCACAAGGCCGGCATGGAAAAGAACAAGATGAAAAAAGCCGAAATGATGAAGTCCTGCGACATGATGAAGTAAGTCGCCCCGGATAAACAAAACCCGTGCCGACAGCGCCGGCACGGGTTCTTTTAAAGGCTTCAGGCCGAAAGGCTCAGATTTCCGCCTGCGAGGTGATGATGCGCGAGACGAGGCCGTAGCCCTTGGCTTCCTCGGCGGAGAGCCAGTAGTCGCGATCGGTGTCCTTGGCGATCTTCTCGACCGGCTGGCCGGTGGCGACGGAGAAGATCTTGTTGAGGCGCTCATTCATCTTGATGATTTCGCGGGCCTGGATCTCGATGTCGGATGCCATGCCGCGGGTGCCGCCGGACGGTTGATGCAGCAGGAAGCGGGTGTTGGGCAGGCAAAGGCGCTGTTCCTTGGGAACGCTGACATAGATCAGCGCGCCGGCGGAAGCGACCCAGCCAGTGCCGATCATCCAGACCTTCGGCTTGATGAACTTGATCATGTCATGGATCGAATCGCCCGATTCCACATGGCCGCCCGGGGAAGAGACGAAGATGCGGATGTCGTCGTCGCTGGCCGCTGCAAGCGCCACGAGCTGCGAGCAGACCTTCTGCGCGAGTTCCTGGGTGATGCCGCCATAGATGAAGATGGAGCGGGACTTGAAAAGGTTGGCTTCCGCCTCCTTACCCAAGGGCGTTTCCGTCTTCTTGTCGTCTTCGTCGCTCATGCGTACGTCTCCACCAATTTTTCTCGTGTTCCGCAAATAGTGCTTCCTCCCTCGTAAAACAATGCGGAAAAAAGACAAGGCAAGATCGGCGCAACAGGCCGGGCGGCGTCGCGCAGCCTTACCGAAATGTAATTTTGCCCGCCGCTGCATTTGCCACAGTTGCTGCCTAAATCCTTTTCATCGGTGATCGAACAGGACCAAGGAGGTCGCCATGTCACCCGAAGAACGCCAATTGCTGTCATCCCTTTTCGACCGCACCCGCGCCGCCGCCAATGCCCCGCGCGACCGCGACGCCGAAAGTCTCATCGATACCTCCGTGCGCGAGCAGCCCTATGCGCCCTATCTTCTGGCGCAGGCCGTGATCCTGCAGGAGAAGGGTCTCGAGGCCGCTTCCGCCCGCATTCGCGAGCTGGAAGATCAGGTCGCGCACCTTCAGCAGGCCCATGACAGCCCCGCGCCCGCCGAAAGCGGCGGTTTCCTCGGCGGCCTCGGCTCGATCTTCGGCCGTGGGCCGGAACAGCCGCGCCAGCAGCAGCAACATGCCGGCGATGCCTTTGCCCAGACCGTCGACCGCGATTCTCGTCAGGGCCGGCTCTATGACGATTATGACCGCAATGCCCCGCCGCAGCGCCCCGGTCCCTGGGGTCAGCAGCAGCCGCAATACGATCCGCGCATGGCCGCGCCCGCTGCCGGCCCATGGGGCCAGGCATCCTCCGGCGGCGGCAGCTTTCTGAAAGGTGCGCTGGGCGCCGCCGCAGGCGTTGCCGGCGGCATGCTGCTCGCCGATACGCTACGCGGCGCCTTCGGCTCCCATATGAGCGGTCTGGGTCTCGCCTCGCCCTTTGGCATGGGCGCCACCGGCCAGCCGCAGGTCGAGGAAACCGTCGTCAACAACTACTACATGGACGACAACAGCCGCCAGGTAGCCGATGCCGACACCGATCCCGGCTTTGACGACACGCCGATCGATGACAGCGACGACAGCAATTACGCCTGAGACATAAAAGAGAGAGAGGCGCGAAACGGCCGTTTCGCGCCTCTTTTCGTTGAGATCAGCCGCGTCCGCGATAGGGAGCGACGCCCTGGTCGGGCAGCCATATGCCTTCCGGCGGCGCGCCCGTCTGCCAGAAGACGTCGATGGGAATGCCGCCGCGCGGATACCAGTAAGCGCCGATGCGCAGCCAGACGGGGTTCAACAGATCGACCAGCCGCTTGGCGATATCGAGGCTGCAATCCTCATGGAAAGCGCCGTGATTGCGGAAGGAATGCAGGAACAGCTTCAGCGATTTAGACTCCACCAGCCATTCGTCGGGAATGTAATCGATGACGATATGGGCGAAATCCGGCTGGCCGGTCATCGGGCAGAGCGAGGTGAATTCCGGGGCGGTGAAGCGCACCACGTAATTCGTGCCCCTGTTGCCGGAGGGCACCCTTTCCAGCACCGCCTCCTCGGGCGATACGGGACTATCCACCTTCGCGCCCAGCATCGACAGACCTGAAACATCCGTTTTCGTCATTGCGCCACAGCTCCTTTGACCTTGACCTTTACGCCGTGCGCCTTTTCGCTTTCCGGCTCGACATGGATCACCACGCGTGCGCCCGGATGCGCCGCCTTGATGGCGTCTTCAAGGCGATCGCAAATGTCATGCGCCTCGCCGACCGGCATCGAACCCGGAACCACCAGATCGAAGGCGACGAAGGTTGCCGCGCCAGCCTGCCGCGTCTTGAGATCGTGCACGCCGAGCGCGCCGCCGGCATGGGCGGCAATCGCCGCCTTGATATCCTTTTCCTCGTCCAGATCGACGGCCTTGTCCATCAGCCCGTCGATCGAATGCGAGATCACCTTCCAGCCCTGGAAGAGGATGTTGATCGAGACCAGGATCGCAAGCACCGGATCGAGGATCGCATAACCGGTCACCAGCGCCAGGATCAGGCCAATGAAGACCCCGACCGAGGTGACGACGTCGGAATTGATGTGCTGACCATCGGCGACCAGCGCAGGCGAGCGGTATTTGCGCCCGACGCGGATCAGCGTATAGGCCCAGATCGCGTTGATGGCGGCGGCGGCCATGTTGATGCCGAGGCCAAGTGCGGGCGCTTGCGGCAATGTCGGTTCGGCAAGCGCCATAACCGCCTCGCGGGCGATCATCAGCGCCGCCACGACGATCAGCACGCCTTCGATAACCGCGGAGAGATATTCCGCCTTGTGGTGGCCGAACGGGTGATCGTCATCCGCCGGCTTCTGCGCATAGCGGATGACGAAAAATGCGATGAAGGCCGCCACAACGTTGACGGTCGATTCCAGACCGTCCGAAAGCAGCGCGACCGAACCGGTCACCCACCAGGCGACCAGTTTCAAACCCATGACCCCGAAAGACAGGGGAATGCCCCAGAAAGCCAGTCGCCTGACGATGATGTTGCCTTCTTCCGTCATATCGTTCCCTCGTGCGGATGCGAATGATTTGCAGTTTTAATGGCCCTAGAACGGCAAAACCGTGCAGGCGAAGTTTCGCCGGCACGGTTCCGTTGCCGATCCTATGAAGCACTTCTACAAATTTGTCAAAACATCCTGCTGGCAAGCGCACGAATGCGTCGGCTATGAACACGGCACGCCGCGCATGGGCAAAATCTTTGCACAAGTCTTGGTTAAAAAGGACGGCCGCGCCGTATTTCGGCGGCAGATCGAGGAACCAGCGCATGACGACAGACCGCAGCGAAACGTCGGTAGAGGACGAGTCGTCCGCAGGGGCGTTTTCGGCAATCGATGCTGAGCACCTCGTTTCCGCCGGCGCGTTTTCGGAGGCCGAGCGGGCGGCAGTCTATCGCGCCATCGAGACGCGCCGTGACGTGCGCGACCAGTTCCGCTCCGATCCCCTGCCCGAGGCGCTGGTGCGCCGGCTGCTGACTGCGGCCCATAACGCGCCTTCGGTCGGTTTCATGCAGCCGTGGAATTTCATACTTGTCAGGAAGCCGGAGACCCGCGAGAAAATCTGGGAGGCGTTCCGTACCGCCAATGACGAGGCGTCCGCCATGTTCGCTGACGAGCGCCAGTCGCACTATCGGGCGCTGAAGCTGGAGGGCATCCGCAAGGCGCCGCTCAGCATCTGCATCACCTGTGACCGCGATCGCGCCGGGCCGGTGGTGCTTGGCCGCACCCATAATCCGGCCATGGACGTCTATTCCACCGTCTGCGCCGTGCAGAACCTGTGGCTTGCGGCGCGCGCCGAAGGCGTCGGTGTCGGCTGGGTCAGCATTTTCCACGAGGATGCGATCAAGCGCATCCTCAACATCCCCTCGCGCATCGCCATCGTCGCCTGGCTGTGCCTCGGTTATGTCGACCGTCTTTACGATAGCCCGGAACTGGCCCTGAAGGGGTGGCGCCAGCGCCTGCCGTTGGACGAGCTGGTCTTCGAGGAAGGCTGGCAGGACGCGGAGCCCACGACTTGAAACAAAAAAACCCGCCAGCCGGTTCGGGCCAAAGCGGGTCTTTCCGTTTCTCCTGGCGGTCTTTTCGGTGACCGGTTGACGCTGGTTTAAAGCGTCTCCGCCCCGAAGGCAAATGATGTTTTTGCGACCGTTGCGTGAACGCTTGAGCCGCGCCTGCGCGCTATCTCAGGCCGCCTTCGTCTTGGCCTTGCGCGACAGATGCGCCACCACATTCTCGATCATGCGCATGCCGGCATCGCCGCCGAGCGTCATGATCGATTCCGGGTGGAACTGCACCGCCGCGATCGGCTCGCGCACATGCTCGATGCCCATGATCGTGCCGTCTTCGCTTTCCGCCGTAATCATGAAATCGGCCGGCAGGCTCGACGGATCGGCGAAGATCGAGTGGTAGCGGCCGACCGTCACTTCCTTGCCGAGGCCCGAGAAGACGATGCCCGGCTCCAGCACGCGGATGCGCGAGGGCTTGCCATGCATCGGCACCGCCAGATGGCGCAATTCGCCGCCATAGGCTTCTGCAATCGCCTGCAGGCCGAGGCAAACGCCGAAGACCGGCAGGTTGCGGGCCCGCGCCTTCTTGATCGTCGCCTTGCAGTCGAAATCCTTCGGATTGCCCGGCCCCGGCGACAGCACGACGAGATCGGGATCGATCCGGTCGAAAATTTCTTCCGCCACCGGTGTGCGCACGGTCGAGACGGTCGCGCCTGTCTGGCGGAAATAATTGGCGAGCGTGTGCACGAAACTGTCTTCGTGGTCGACCAGCAGGATATTGACGCCCTTGCCGACGCTCGCGACGTCGCGCGAGGCTTTGGCGCTGTTGCCGATCTTGGCGTCGCGGATAGCGGCGATCATGGCGGAGGCCTTCAGTTCGGTTTCTGCTTCTTCCTCATGCGGGTCGCTGTCGTTGAGCAGCGTCGCGCCAGCGCGAACCTCGGCGATGCCGTCCTTGATGCGCACGGTGCGCAGCGTCAGGCCGGTGTTCATGTCGCCATTGAAGCCGACCATGCCGATGGCGCCGCCATACCAGGCGCGCGGGCTCTTTTCATGCGCCTCGATGAAGCGCATCGCCCACAGTTTCGGCGCACCGGTGACGGTGACGGCCCATGCATGGCTCAAAAAGCCGTCGAAGGCGTCCATGTCGGCGCGCAAACGACCTTCTATGTGATCGACCGTGTGGATCAGGCGCGAATACATCTCGATCTGCCGGCGGCCGATCACCTTGACCGAACCCGGCTCGCAAACGCGGCTCTTGTCGTTGCGATCGACGTCGGAGCACATGGTCAGCTCCGACTCGTCCTTCTTGGAGTTCAGCAGTTTCAGGATCTGCTCGGAATCGGCGATCGGATCGTCGCCGCGCTTGATCGTGCCGGAAATCGGGCAGGTCTCGATGCGCCGGCCCGAAACGCGCACGAACATTTCCGGCGAGGCGCCGACCAGATATTCCTGGTTTCCGAGATTGATGAAGAAGGAATAGGGCGACGGGTTGATCGCCTTCAGCCGCTTGGAGATCGCAGACGGCTTGCTGTCGCAGCGCTCCATGAATTTTTGCCCCGGCACCACCTCGAACAGGTCGCCGCGACGGAAACTTTCCTTGGCCTTGGTCACCAGCGCCGCATATTCGCCGGGGTGATGATCGCCGCGCGGCGGGATGGTGTCGGTGGCGCGGAAGGGATCGGGGGCGATATCGCCGTCACGGTCGGCGGTGGTGACGCCGCCCTTCTCGAAATCGTAGCGGTCGATCCAGGCCTTGGCGGCATAATTGTCGACGACGAGGATCTCGTCCGGCAGGTAAAGCACCATGTCGCGCTGGTCGGCGGGACGCTTGAGCTTCAGGTCGATGGCGTCGAACTGGAAGGCGAGGTCGTAGCCGAAGGCGCCGTAAAGGCCGAGGCTAGCATCGGCCTGCGAGAAGAACAGGTCGGTCACCGCGCGCAGCACGGTGAAGACGGTCGGCATCTTCGAGCGCTCTTCCTCGGTGAACACACGATCCGGCTGGTTGACGGTGAGGTCGAGCCGGCTTGCGGAACGCTCGCCCAGCGTCAGTTCGGCAACGGTCGCCAGCCTGTCGGCGATGAAGCCGAGCAGCACCTCGCCACGGCCGTTATAGGCCTCGATCCAGACGGAGCGGCCGAAAGAGGAAATGCCCAAGGGCGGATCGATGACGGCGGTATCCCAGCGGGTATAGCGGCCCGGATATTCGTAATTGGAGGAGAAGACGGCGCCGCGGCGTTCATCGAGCCGGTCGACATAACTCGACACCGCATCGGCATAGGGCGTCTCGCGCCGCTGACGGGTGACGGTGACGCCGCCCTTGGTTTCGTAAATCTCCGCTCCGTCATCCCGGATGATCGTTGCCATCGTCTCTCTCTTCCCTCTTCGAGGCCCGGATGCGAGGTGGCCAGATACAACAAAGCCGCCTCGGGTTGCGGGCGGCTTTTCGTCTGTCTTCTGGACATGACTGGTCAAGGCCGCCTTTAGCGTGCCCACCACCAGTTCGCAATGTTCAAAGACTTCATCATGGGCAAAACTGTTAGACCGAACTTTGCCGCAGCGCAAGAGCCGATTGCGGCGCGGGCGGCGCTATACGCACCGCCCGCAAAAAGCGCTCCCGCAGGGACTGGAAGCGCGACGCAACTCCGAACGCAAAACCGCTGCGCAGTTTTGCTAGGGTTGCTTAAAAGCGCTGGGTCAGCGAGATCTTGAAGTAACGACCGGCTTCCGAATAATAGTCCTCCGGCTGGGTGCGGCCGGTGCGGGCATTGGCGTAGTCGTAATAGGTCTTGTCGAAAACGTTGTAGACGCCGGCATTGATCTTCAAGCCCTTGACCTGCTCCGGTTCATACCAGGCAGTCAGGTCGACAATGCCATAGCCGGGTGTCTTGAAGTAGGTCGAGGTGGATTCGCCACGGCCGGCGGCCGAGGTGATCCAGTCGATGCCGACGCCCCAGTTCTCGGTATCGTAGGCGAGACCCAGCACGCCCTTGAGCGGCGCGACGGACTGGATGAAGTTGCCCGTATCCATGTCCTTGCCGTTGGCATAAGCAAGCGCGGCGCGGACGCTGAAGCCGTTTTCGAAGCGCTTGTGAGCGCCAAGCTCGACGCCGAAGATGCGGGCGCGGTCGAGGTTGATGTTCTGCGTGATGCCGCCCTGCGGGTATTGCGAGAGGACATAGCCGTTGGCAGCCGCTTCCGCCGCCGTCAGCGCCCTGGTGTCGATGAAGTTCTTGTAGCGGTTGTAGAACAGGTTGACGCGGCCGCCGAAATCGTCGTCGCCGATATTGGCGCCGAGTTCGAAACCGTTGCTGGTTTCGGATTCGAGCGCCGGATTGCCGACACGCAGATAGGTGCCCGGCGCACCGAAGGCGGCATAGAGTTCACCCGCCGTCGGCGCGCGGAAGCCCATGGCCCACTGGCCGTAGAGTTCCAGCCCCTCATACGGCTTGTAGGCCATACGCAGCTTCGGCGAAACGGCCGTGTCGCTGAAACCATCCGGCAGGGCCGGCCTGGTGGCGTTGTTGGCATAGGCGTCGGTCATCTGCGGATCGTGCTTGATCCAGTCGAAGCGAACGCCCGGCGTTGCCGACCAGCCGGTATTGCCAAATGCGATCTCGTCATCGACGAACAGGCCGATTCGACCCGAATCCACCTTCGGCGTGTCCGCCTGGTTGGTATGCAGGTTGTTACAGGCCGCAAACGCGCCGGTGTAAGGCTTGACGCAATTGTCGTAGCCGGCCGAATACTGTTCGGAGCTGATGCGGGCCAGATCCCAGCCGAAGGTCAGGTGGTGATTATAGGCGCCCGTCGAGAAATCCTTGCTGGCCGAGCCGATCAGGCCGAAGGACTTTTCCTCATAGGTATTGGCGCGGCCGATCGGGCCGATGACCGAGGTCGAGCGATAGCCGGTGTAGCCGGTGAGGCGCGTCTGGTCGAGCCAGTAGAGCGAGGTCTCGACCGAATCGAGCAGGCTGTCGGCGCTTTCCGCTTCGTAACGATAGTCGAGCGACACGCGATCGCGGTCGGCATCTTCCTGCCCGTCGTAATTGCCGGGGCGGTAGTTTCCGGTCAGCGACTGGCTGGTGCGCAGATCCGTATCGCGATCCTTGCGGAAGGTTTCCGCCGTCACGCCGATCGTGTGGCCGCCTTCCAGCTTCTGGCGCAGCTTGAACAGCAGGTTATGCTGGTTGTAGTCAGACGGGTTTGCCTCATTGCGCGTCGGGCCGTAGGTGTCGATGTCACCCTTGCTGTCGCGCTCATGACCCTTGCGGTAGCTGCCCTGGAACAGCACGGAGGTGTTTTCGAAGCGCTTGGCAACGGCAACGGCCGGATTGAAGCTCTTGTCGGAGCCGTCATAGGTGAATTTCGCAATGCCACCCCAATCGCGGCCTTCACCGATCAAGTCGTCGGCTTCGAGCGTGCGCAGCGCGAAGACGCCGCCGAGAGCACCGGAGCCGGCACGGCTGGAATCGGCACCGCGAACGACATCGACGGCAGAAAGCGACGAGAAGTCGAACGTATCGACGCCACCGCTGGCGCTGCGCGTCGCATCCGAAAGATACGACAACGGAATGCCGTCGACGGTCGTCAGCACGCGGCTGCCTTCCAGACCACGGATGTTCACGGCGCCCGTGTTGCGGTTATAGCTGACACCCGGCTGCAGGCTGCGACCGAGATCCTCGATGCTGGTTACCTGCTTGTCCTCGATCTCTTCCTGCGTGGTTTCCTGCGCCAGCGGCGTCTCGGCAACGGCGCCGGGAGCGCGCGCGCCCTTGGAAACGACGATCTTTTTCAGGGGCGTGGCATCGGCCGCCGCCGTTTCGGCGCTCTGCGCCCACACAGCCGGAGCCGAAAGCAGGGTGGCGATCGCCGTGCATGCCAAGAGAACCGACCGAGAATGCCGGACAGCCATGAAACTATTCCTTTTCTTGGGAATACCGGGCTGGCTGTTGCGCGTGATCGGCGCGGGCTGGCTGGGTAGAGTGAATATCGAATGCCGGCGACAAAAACGACGCCTTGTTTCTGTCCCATAAAAAACATGAGTGTGGCTGTCAAATAAATAAACATGAGTATGTCAGTCATGTCTCTATCCGGGGCACCGGCGTGGCAAGGCTGCAACGAATCCCGCCTCACATGCGTTTCGCCTTTCCCTGCTCGTCTGAAGGGAAAGGAGATTGCATGAGATCCAGCCATGCGTCGGCGCTCGCCTTTATCGCCATTCTGGCCGCGACACCGGGCCTTGCCGCAGACCTGCCGCCGGTCGGCCCGCTGCCCGCAACGCGCCCCGCCCCGCAGGCGGCGACGGAGCAGCAACCGCAATCTGCACCCCAGCCGATGGAGAAGCCCGAGATGCAGGGGCCGCCCGCGCCACCCCGGGCGGAGACGGAAGCACCCGGCCCTTTGAAAGGCACGGTGCTGACACCGGAGGAAGAACTGGTCATCGCCCCGGAAAGCGCGGAGGATCACGCAGAATGCGTGGCGGCACTGACGGCGCTTGGCACCGTGTTCAAGGAAGAGAAGCGAATCGACGAAGGCGAAGGCTGTGGGATCGACAAGCCGGTTTCGGTCTCGGGTTTGGCGGGCGGCATCAAGTTGCAGCCGGGTGCGACCATGACCTGCCCGGCCGCCGTCGCCCTGTCGCGCTGGACGCAGGAGGCTATCGTTCCGGCCGCCAAGGCCGCCTTTCCTGAGAAAACGCTGCAAACCCTGGAAACTGCCTCGGCCTATATTTGCCGGCTGCGCAACAATGCCGAGAAAGCCAAGATTTCGGAGCATGCGCGCGGCAACGCCATCGACGTTTCCGCCTTCACGCTCTCTGGCGGCGAGCGCGTCGATATCCATCCGCGCCGCGAGGATGCGACGCTGTCCGGCGCCTTCCAGCGCAGCGTGACGGCAACCGCCTGCCTCTATTTCACCACCGTGCTCGACCCGGAAAGCGACGCCGCGCATGAAAAGCACCTGCATCTCGACGTGCTCTCCCGCAAGGGCGGATACCGTTACTGCCGGTAAAACGAGCCGTTTTCGCCTTGCCGCAGGCGGTCGTCATGGTAAGGACATGCCATGTCTGGGAATGAAAAACAGCCGCCGGTCGCGCGCCGGCCGGGCCGTCGCAAGGCGATGCCGGACGCCCAACGGCGCGGCATGATAACGACGGCCGCGCTGGAAAACTTCATCGAGCGCGGTTATTCCGGCACGACCATGGACGAGGTCGCCGCTCGTTGCCGCATCTCCAAGCAGACGCTGTACGCCTTCTTTCCGAGCAAGGCGGAATTGTTCGTCGCCGCCGTCGCCGCCCATCGGCAGATGATGCTCGACCTGCCGCGCGCCGCCGACGAGCGTCTGCCGATCGCCGAAACGCTGGAGCGCATCTTCCTGCTCGACATCACGGATGAGGCCGAGCGCAAGCGCGCGACCTTCATCCACATGGTCATGCAGGAAGTCGACCGGTTTCCCGAAATCGGCGAAGTGCTCTATCGCGATGGTCTGATGCGCTCGCTGACCGACCTTTCCGAATGGCTGACCCTGCAGAACAGCCTTGGCCGCCTCGAGATCGACGATCCCTTGAGCGGCGCGCGCATTCTCATGGACATGATTTTTGGCGCACGCGGTGGGCCAGGGCCGAAGGGGCGCGACTGGATGACGCCGGATATCCGGCGTCAGCACCTGAAACGATGCATCGCCATCTTCGCCCGGGGAACGGCGCCTCAGACGTAAAGCGTGCGGTCGCCGAAGGGATCGTCGTCGCTGAAATTGCGGGTGCCGATCTTCGACTGTTCCTGCTTCGGCTGCGCCTCGGCCTGCTTGGCCTCGGTCTTCTCATTGGCCTTGAGGGCGGCAAGCTGCGCCTTCAGCGCCGCGATCTCCTTTTCGATATCGGCCTTAGCGGTGTCGTCCTTGGCTTCGCCAAGCGCTGTCTGCTTGGCCGCGATCTGCGCTTCGAGCTCTGCCTTCTGCGCCTTGACGCTGGCAGCGCTGGACAGCGTGCTGCCGGAGCTGCTCGATGACGACAGAAGCGAGGTACTGGAAATCGATCCCACCATGATTTTTCCCTTCGATGGACCGGTAGATGATTTCGGTACTCTCGCGTACATTAATTAACATTCAATTAACCAAAACGCCGCAGCCAGGCTCGAACCGGCTGCGGCGTCCTGTTTCACAAGGCTGTCAGAACAGGCCTTCGATATAGCCCTGCTCGTTGAGGAAGATCTTTTCCGCCGACGGCACTTTCGGCAGACCCGGCATGGTCATGATCTCGCCGGTGATGACGACGACGAAGCCCGCACCCGCCGACAGGCGCACCTCGCGCACCGGCACGGTGTGCCCTTCCGGCGCGCCGCGCAGGTTGGGGTCGGTCGAAAAGGAATATTGCGTCTTCGCCATGCAGATCGGCAGGTGCCCATAGCCCTGCTCCTCCCAGGCGCGCAGCTGGTCGCGCACCGCCTTGTCGGCGATGACGGCGCCGGCATGGTAGATCGACTTGGCGACGGTCTCGATCTTGTGGAACAGCGGCATGTCGTCGGGATAGAGCGGCGCGAATTGCGAGTGCCCGGCCTCAGCCAGCTCCGCCACCTTGCGCGCCAGTTCCTCGATCCCGGCCGAACCTTGCGCCCAATGCCGGCAGAGGATCGCCTCCGTGCCGAGCTTTGCCACGTACTCCTTGATCGCCTGGATTTCGGCCGGCGTATCCGAGGTGAAATGATTGATGGCGACGACGACGGGCACGCCGAATTTCTTGACGTTCTGGATATGGCGGCCGAGATTGGCGCAGCCGCGGACGATCGCCTCAACATTCTCGCGGCCGAGATCGTCCTTCTTCACGCCGCCGTTCATCTTCATGGCGCGCGCGGTCGCGACGATGACGGCGGCCGCCGGCTTCAGCCCGGCTTTACGGCATTTGATGTCGAAGAATTTCTCCGCTCCCAGATCGGCCCCGAAACCGGCTTCGGTGACCACGTAATCGGCGAGCTTCAAGGCCGTCGTCGTGGCGATGACGGAATTGCAGCCATGGGCGATGTTGGCGAAGGGACCGCCATGCACGAAGGCGGGATTGTTTTCCAGCGTCTGCACCAGGTTCGGCTGCATCGCGTCCTTCAAAAGCACCGCCATCGCCCCGTCCGCCTTGATGTCGCGGGCATAAACAGGCGTTCGGTCGCGGCGATAGGCAATGATGATATTGCCGAGCCGCCGCTCCAGATCGCGCAAATCCGTGGCAAGACAGAGGATAGCCATCACCTCCGACGCGACCGTGATATCGAAGCCGTTCTCGCGCGGAAAACCGTTGGCGACGCCGCCGAGCGAACAGACGATATCGCGCAGCGCACGGTCGTTCATGTCCATCACCCGCCGCCAGGCGATGCGGCGAATATCGATATTCTCTTCGTTTCCCCAGTAGATGTGGTTGTCGATCAGCGCCGCCAGCAGGTTATGCGCCGCGGTGATGGCATGGAAATCGCCAGTGAAATGCAGGTTGATGTCTTCCATCGGCACAACCTGGGCATAACCGCCGCCGGCAGCGCCCCCCTTGACGCCGAAGCAGGGGCCGAGCGAGGCCTCGCGGATGCACACGACGGTCTTCTTGCCGATGCGGTTCAGACCGTCGCCGAGGCCGACCGTCGTCGTGGTCTTGCCTTCGCCGGCCGGGGTCGGATTGATGGCGGTGACGAGGATCAGCTTGCCATCCGGCCGCCCACGCTGGGCGGCGATGAAATCCGCCCCGATCTTGGCCTTGTCATGCCCATAGGGCAGAAGGTGCTCGGCCCCGATGCCGAGAGCTGCGCCGATGTCCAGGATCGGCTTTTTTGTTGCGGCGCGTGCGATTTCGATATCCGACTTCACATCCGTCATGGACGATCCTCCCTTTATCTCCCGCCAGAATTTAGCGGCCAAGCCTCGACGCAACCCGCGCCGGTTCAAGTCAATATCTTTCTCATTTGCGACATTTTTCATTTTAAGACCGACAGGTCCACTCGCAAATCGTCGCTTCGCAGCGGCAAAAATTGTTGCATGGCAAAATGCCGGCCTCTAAAAAGCTGGGGCAAGATCGCTGTGACCGCCTGCCCCGGAGACATGACCATGAAAGCGCTGGAACTGCTCATCGAGCGGATCATCCTCTCGAGCCGTTGGATTCTGGTGGCCTTCTATCTCGGCCTTGCGGCGGCGCTGGCGGTCTATGCTCTCTCCTTCGGCTACAAGTTCCTGAAGGTGGCGACCAACGTCTTTCAGTATGACGAGGCGGAGATGATTCTCGCCATGCTCGGCCTGATCGATGCGGCGCTGGTGGCAAGCCTGGTCGTCATGGTGATGATCTCGGGATACGAGAATTTCGTTAGCCGCTTCGACGAAGCCGGCGATTCGGTCTCCTTCCTCGGCAAGCTCGATGCCGGCAGCCTGAAGATCAAGGTCGCCTCCTCCATCGTGGCGATTTCCTCGATCCATCTCCTGCAGATTTTCCTCAATGCCAATCAGTACACAGACAGCAAGCTGATGTGGTACACCATCATTCACCTCGCTTTCGTCGTTTCCGCCGTGATGCTGGGTTTTCTTGAGCGGCTGATGGCCAAGGGCAAGGCGGAACCGAAGGCGGCCGAGGCGGAGTAAGCCCCATGTCACAATCATGCATTAAGCAAGAGACGTGCATGTCGGGAGCTTTCTATTGACCGCCGGGCGGCATTTTTGTTAGCGGTAACATCCAACCCGTCGAAACGCCAACGCAATGACATTGATGAATTTTCAGGACCGGCAGTCATTGTTGATTACCGAGCTTTCCTCGGTGAGAACCTGCAAGGCTTTTGCTGAGGGGCTGAGGCGAATCGCCGCCGCCTTCTCGCTGCATCATGCAACGCTGATGCGCCTGCCCGGCCCCGACGACCGGGACATCGCCGCGCTGGTGATCGAAACGACGCACCCGCCACAATTCTTCCGCGATTTCGACCGCCACGGGCTTTTGCCTATCTGTCCCATTTCAGAACAGTTGCAAAGCTCGCTGCTGCCGCAAACTTGGACGCTGAAAAGCGTGACGCCGGGGGAAAAGTCGGCCGATTGGCAGGCGTTCGCCGGCTTCGTGCTCAGCCACGGCGTGACGATGGGTGTTGTCGTCTCCATGACCGGCCTCGACGGGGAGCGACTGCTGCTGCGCTATGATGGCGACCGCGATTGCTTGCAGATGGCCGAACTCAATGCCCTGACGATGGTTTCGCTCTATGCCTTCGAGGCCTATGCGACGGTCCGCCCCCGCGAGCCGGCTGTGCTGCATGCGCTGTCGGCGCGCGAGCTTGAAGTGGTGCGCTGGACGGCGCAAGGAAAGACTTCGGCGGAAATTGGCCAAATCCTGTCCTTGTCCGACCATACCGTGAACGCCTACCTCAACAATGCCATCAAAAAGCTCGATTGCGTGAACAGGACGCAATTGGTCGCAAAGGCGATCCGGCTGAAGCTGATCGCCTGAGTTCCGCCCGCAGAGGTAGCAGGTTCCAGATCGCGTATCCGGACGACCGCGTCGAGACGGGGGACAGCGTGTTACAGCAGCATGAAAGCCATGGGATTCCGCTTGCGATCGATGACCAGCAACGGCTTGGCGTCTCCGATCGCGATATTGTCGATCTGGTCTCGGCCTATCGCCGCTTCGGCATCTGGCGCTTCGATCTGGCGACCGGTCATTTCTTCGCCTCCGCGGCCACCTTCGATATTTTCGGACTCGAATATACCACCGGCCCAATGAACATGGTCGCGGTGACCGCGCGCATTCATCCCGACGACCTGACGGTGCTGATGGAAACCTATGAGCGGGCGAGCAAGGATTGCGTCGGCTACCACAATCTTTACCGGGTGCTGGACGGCGACACCTACAAGTTCGTCCGCTCGGTCGCCAGCTTTCGGCGTCACAAGGAACGGCCTGTCGGAGAAATCGTCGGCGTCACCTACGAACTGAACGACCTGCGCCAGTTCGTCGCCTTCGCCGACGATTGATCCGCTCCATTCAGGACCTGCCTCAACGATCGAGGATCGAGCGGACTTCGACGAGACCCGAGCGCACGCGCAGGATATAAAATCCCATCGTCGCCAGATGCGTCGGCATGATCCAGCCGTCTTCCTCGCCATTGGAGATGATGAGCGGCTGAATGCGCAAGGCAGCCTTGAACTGCGTCATCGTATCGTTCCAGATCGGCGTCAGGTTGCGTTCCGCGATCACCTGCGAAAAATCGGCCTGGGCCGCCGAAAGGATGGCGTAATAGCCGTAGAGCTGGCCATAGGCAAACCAGAAGCGGTCGTCGGCGCGCGTATCGAACCACCCGCCGTTATAGTTCTCCGAACGATCGCGCAGGATCGAGGCGGTGTTGCCGAGATCGTTGGCGATGCGGTCGACGAATTGCAGCAGGTTGTCGGAGCGGCCGTCGAAGACCGCGGCGCAGGAGGCAAGCTCGCCGTTGAAGGCGCGCAGGCTCTTGATCGCAGCGCGATAATAGCTCGGCGTCGGCGTCTTCGGGCCGAAAGGCTGCAGGCCGAAATACCAGGAGAATTCGTCGAACTGGATGTTGCCGCGCGCATCCTGCAAGTTGTTGTTGATGCTGGAGGTGCCGCGCATGCGGCCCAGAGCATCGACAAGCTCGACCGACGTGCGGCGCACCGCCTGGTTGACGCCGCGCTGGAACGAGGCCTTGTTGTCGAGGAAGGGCGTGTGATCCCAATCCATGCCGAAGAAGCCCAGCCGGTAAAGCAGCATGGACGAGATCCAGGCGTTCTGGTTGACGTTGAAATCGGTCAGATCCGCCGCGACATCGACGACGGCCGAGCGCTGGCAGGTCTTGGCCTGCCCTTCCGCCGCCGGCAGTTCGGCCCCCGCTGGCACCTTGCGCTGGGCCAGCCCGTAATTATCCACCATATTGGTGTTGAAGTTGGTCCAGACCTGCGTCTGCCAGATGAAATAACCATAGGAGACGATCAGCAGCGCCAGGATCGCCAGCACCGGCCCGCGAATGACCCAGGAGCGGCGGCGATACCAACCATGCGCCGCCAGGAATGGCCATAACAGCCAGGCGACGAACATGCCGAGCCCCCTGCCGATGGCGCTGAACACGCGCACGAAGAAGGCGATGATCGGATCAAGCATGGTCATCCTCTCCAAGTCCGTAGAGGCGCATCCGGAACGCTCTCTTGTCTTTCAGGTAAGTGTTCGCCAGCACGTTGACAACATGCTTGCGCATCATGTCGGCCATGCTGTCATAGGAACGGTAGAAACCTTCCTTGTCGAAGACAAAGCGCGAGACAAAATCGGCCGGCACCATCTCGCTGATCAACTGGCTGACCAGCCAGCGGTCGGGATGATCGGGCCGGGCGCGCACGACGAGGAAGCGAAAGGCCGGCGGCACATCCGCCATCTTCAGTTCGCCCGAAATGGCGATATTGCGCAGCGCCTCCATCAGGAAAGGATAGGCGCCGTCCTTCGACACAAGCGCTGCATTGCGATGCATCCAGGTCTGCAGCCAGATGGCATCGACGGTATCCAGATCGACGTCGGGCTGCGCGCGATGCACGAGGCCACGCACGATCATCTCGGCGCGATGCTTGAGCAGGCCGGAGCCTTCCACCCAGCTTGCGCGCGGCAGATCGATGCGGCCTGTGCGCACCAGGAAATCATAGATGGTCGCCGGATCGCGCAAGGAAATATAGGCGACCTGCCAGGGCCGCGAGCGGCGGAAGCCGGGGGCGGCGGGATCGCAGATGACAGTCGTCGCCTTGCCGTCGAGAAAGACATAGACGCCGCCGAAATGATTGGCCCAGAACACGTCGTGGCGAAAAACCAGCTGATCGGGCACCAGCGCGTTCTGGCGGATGTCGCCGGTCACCTGCGCCAGTTCCACCATACGGGTCAGCATGGTGTCGTCGCGCCAGGCGTCCGGCTCGGAGGTCAGGCGGTCGACGAGCTGGCGCAATTCGCCGGCCTTGCCGAGCAGATCCTCGGCCGAAAGCACGCGGAAACTCACCTCGTTGATCGACAGAAGATCTTCGAGACTATCGACCACCGAGACCGAATCCTCGATCTCGCCATAGAGCGCATCCTTGATGGTCACCGCATGGATCGCCCGCCGGTTGGCCTCGAAGAATTCATGCATCAGCCCGCCCGTATTGGAAAAGCTGGTATGGACGACCGGCAGGTTTTCCTGCTCCGGCGTCAGGATGACGAAACGGCGGTTGACGCGGTTGGGGTCGAGATAGTCCTGATCGCCGAATTCGTCGGCAATCTCCGGCGAGAAACCGGTCATGTCGATGCGGAATGTTGTGAGCGCCGTCGGGCGCATGCCGAAGCCGGCCAGCGCCTTGTTGTAGCGCGCCACCAGATGCGGCTCCGATATCTCCAGCAGCCGCCCATAGATCAATTCGGCCTCGAACAGGCGGTCTACCATTTGCCGTCCCGCTTCAGGGCTTCGATCTCACTCAGCGCCCGCTCCCGCTGCTTTTCGCGCCGGACGATCTCGTCGATGGCGGTGCGGTCGCTGGTATCGGAATAGCGGAATTCGGAATCGGCGTAACGGTTGATCTCCTGCAGCACCATGTCGAGGGTGATGGGCGTGCGCAGCGCCTCGATCATCTGCTTCTTCTCGTCATAGCTCTTGTGCAGGAAGGGCTCGGGATTGGAGAACCATTCGTCCGGCAGGTCGATATCCATCGCCCGCATCTTGATGGCGTCGGTGATGTTCTTGATCGCGCGACCGGTGAAGCGCGGCTCGACTTCCTTGATGCGGTAGAGATAATTGCCGATGTCCGTGAGCGACTTGATGCCGCCGTTCTCGCTCTCGAACCGCTCCCACACGGCCGCCAGGCCCGACTCGGAGGGGCGCGAGTGACCGTCATAGGAGGCCTTGACCGCCGTCTTGATCGACTGACCGGCATAAAGCGTATGGTCGCCGAGCGGAATCGCATGGTTGCGGCCAATCAGCAACGCGAAGATGTCGATATAGTCGTCGCGGGTCTGCGGGCCGTCAATCAGCCAGCGGGCGCCGGCGCGCTGGCGCAGCGCATCGTCCACGGCTTCCGGATGGTTGGAAAACATGCCGAAGGTGCAATTGCCGCGCACCACGGTCGAGGCGCCGGCGAAGCTTTCCATCAGCACCGCCGTCACCTCCTGCTGGCCGGCCGAGGCGCGGTCGTCGGAACGCTTGGCCGCCACCTGATCGACGTCATCGATGGTGCCGAAGCCGATGGCGCGCGGATTGGTCACCGCATTGACGAAGGCCTTGCAGTTCTGCCCCGATTTGCCCTGATAGGAGGAAATCTGGTCGACGCCGAAATTCTCGTAATGGAAACCGTAGCCGGCCACCTGGCAATAATCGTTGAGCAGGCCGGCGATCATCTGGATGAGGATGGTCTTGCCGGTGCCGGGCATGCCGTCGCCCATGAAGGTGAAGATGAAGCCGCCGAGTTCGACGAAGGGGTTCATCTGCCGGTCGAAATCATAGGCCACCAGCATGCGGGCAAGCTTCATCGCCTGGTATTTGGCGATGTGGTTGCCGACGATTTCCTCCGGCTTCTTGAAGCTCATCGCCAAGGGCTTGGATTTGATGCCCGTGCCGGCTTCGAACCCGTTCAGCGTCACGTCATCGGCATCGAGCCGGATATGCATGGTCTCAAACGCGGCGCTTTCCGGGAAGCGGCTTTTGCGCGCCAGAAGCTCTTCCTGCGTCAGCGCCAGATAGGCCCGCGCCCGCGCTGCCATCGCCTTGTCGTCGGCAGAACCCGAAATCGCCCGTGCAAGTCCGGCGACGATGCTTTTCAGCCCGTCCTGCGGCGTCTCGAACAGGAAGTCCGGGGCGTTGACGTCGATGCCCTCGCCCTCCTCGGGCGGCAGCGTCGCCTGCAGATAGGCGGTCAGCGTGAAGGCCGCGACGAAGCCGGCGGCTGCGAGATAGGCCTTGAACTGCACCGCATCGGCGCCGGCCAAGGGTGCGGCGAGATTGCGCGCCTGCAAGCCTTCCAGCACCGTCTGCCGCGCAAACACGTCGGCAACGGCAAGCGCCACCTGCGCGCCGCGCCTTGTGCGATAGACCAGCATATGGCCGGCGGGCGACAAGAGCGGATCGGCAGCATGCACGGCTTGCACCGTCGCCGTTAGCTCGACATCGCGGGTGCGCCTGACGCCCGCCGTCGAGACGGTCGGCACGAAACGGCGGCCGGTGCCGGCGATGGGGGCGGAAGACGGTGCGCCATCGGCCTCGATCAGCGCAAAGCGCGTGACCAGCGCCTGCGCTGCCGCCACATGGCGGGCGATTTCGTCCTCGCGCAATGTCGTCAGGCCCGCGTTCAAACTCATGACGTCATACCTCGCTGATCACCTGATTGCCGGAAATGACATGCACCTTGTAGTCGCCGAAGATCGCCGCCGCCTCACCCGCGGCATACAAGGCCTGATAGGCTTCGTGCGGCACCAGAGCATGTTTTTCATAGGCGCTGACGCCCATGCGCGTCGCTTCAAGATTGGCGGTGTCGATATGGAATTCCTGCCGCGCCGGAGTGGAGGAAAAGAAGCCGCGCTCGGCCGGCCGTTCCGATCGGGAAAACACTTCCTGCTGCGTCCAGGTCAGAAGCCAGGCGTCTTCCGGCTTGCGCACCTTTGAAAGGATACCGGTGATGCGGTCGTTGTTTTCGGTGATGCCTGCCGAATAGAACGGCCCGAGCACGAAGCGGCGCAGCTGCTTTGGATGCAGGGTCGGGAAATCAGCGTCGAGATTGGCGGCGATGGTCGCCGGCGTCAGCGCATAAGAGCTGTTGCGGGTAACGAAATCGTCGAAGCGCGCCGCCAGTTGCGGATTGAGCAGCCCGCCGACCGGAAGCGGGATCTGCACGGACGCATCGAGCGTGCCGTCGTCGCCGACCAGCATGTCGACCAGATCGTCAGAGGAATCCTCGATCAGCGCGATATAGATCATCGGCAACGTCTGCGAGCCGTCGAACGCGCCCCAGACGACGACGTAATAGGGCCGCCGGTTCTTCGGGTTGACGCCGACATGCACCGTCTCCGGCAGCACGACCGGCGAAAAAATCTCGCCCTTCGACACCGCCTCCAGATAGATGCGCTCGGCCATGCGCGCCTGAAGCGCCTCAGGGAAAGCGCGGTGGCGCAGGATGAAATCGGCCATCTCGGTCCGCAGCGTCTGGGCCTCGGGAATGGCGGCCAGCCGCTGTTCGGCGGTGTTGCGATCCTTTTCCAGCTCCAGCACGTTCTGGAACACCGGAAAGCCGCTTTCGGCGCGGGAAATACGGAAATGCTCGGTGAAGCCGATACGGTTTTCCCAGCATTGCAGCGAGGCGGCAAAACGCCTCAGGAACGGCGTAAGGATCGCCGGCGGAAACGGATTGCCGGGATTGGCGCGATCGGGATCGGAGAGATAGACCTCGAGCCCCGAAAGCGCCGTCTTCACCGTCGAAAAATACTGCGCCACCGGGCCGTCGGATGGAGTGATCATGCCGCCGCCCTGCCCCTGTCGTCCCCGCCTTTGCTCATGCGCGCGATGCCGTCACTGGCGGACGTAATCGGCGGCGTTGTGCTTGTCGAGGACCGCCTTGAAACGGCGGGCGAATGCGTCGTCGGCCAGCTTCTTGCGGCGCTGGATGTCCTGCGTCGCCAGCATGTTCTTCTCGTGCATTTCGAGCAGATCGCCGATATGGCGCTGGGCGGCTGCGCCGATGCCGGCCATGGTCTCCTCGGCCGCCGTATCGACTTGCGAACCCAAGGTATTGATGCGGTGGGCGACTTCCTGCTGGGCGGCGGTTTTCAGCGAGTCTTCCAGCGCCTTGTAAAGCACGATGCGCTGCTCGGTATCGATGGTCAGCTTGTTGATCAGCGTATTCTGGGCGGCGATCTGGTTGTTGAGCGAATCCACGAAGGTCTGGAACATCGAGGTGTAACGTTCCAGCGTCTGGCTTTCGGCCAACAATTCCTGCTCGCGCGCCTGCATCTGGTTGTATTCGGTGGCCAGCGCCGAGCGCTCGCCTTCAAGCTGAGTGCGCTGGCCCTGCTCGGTGGAGGCGGCGATGCGGTTCTCGATATCGAGAAGCTGCGGATTGATCTCGTTGATGCGCTTCTGCGTCGCCTCCAGATTGGCGACCGTCTGCTTGCGGCGCTCGATCACCTGGATCAGGCTGGCCTCGGAGCTCTTGTAGCGCTGGTCGAGAATGCCGCGCTGCTCTTTCAGGATGCCGACGATGGTGTCGGACTTGACCAGCAGTTCCTGCAGGTTTCCGGCCAGCGACATGTTGCGGACGCGGTCGGTGCGCATGCGCTGCGCCTTCTGCTTGGAGAAGATACCGACGAATTTCTCATAGCCGGTATAGGTCTTCATGCTCTCGAATTCGGAGCCGAACACGTTCGTGGCGTCCTCCAGACCGATGATCAGGTCGGCGATATTGGCTTCCATCGCCTTCTGCTGGACGAGCACGTCCTGGATGCGCGCATTCTCGATATCGAAATTGACGTCGCCCAGCTTGGTGTCGGCCTTGGCGAACTGGTCGAGCGCCGCACCCGATTGCGCCATCTTGCCGCGAACCTCGTCGACGATGGAACGGGTCTTTGCAATTTCGCTGTCGAAGGACTGTAGCGTCGCCATGCAGGTGCCTCTCCTCAAGTGATGGAGGAAGCGCTCGTCCCGCGCCCCCTCGAACCGGTAGAGACCATATAGGATTCCGTGCGGGATGAAACCATACCCGTCCCGCGAATTGTATCGCCAATCCCGTTACTTCGATGAAGCGGGATCCTTCAGATAGGCGATGACATTCGCGATGTCGGCCGGCGCCTTCAGGCCGGCGAAGGTCATCTTGGTGCCTTTCACCACGAAGCGGGGATTGGCGAGATAGGTGGTCAGCGCCGCCTCGTCCCAGACCTTGCTACCGCCGCCGAAGGACTGCATTGCCGATGAATAATTATAGCCGGGAGCGGTCGCGACCGGACGACCGACAACACCCATCAACGACGGGCCGACCTTGTTCACCGGCTCCGTCGCGGTATGACAGGCGGCGCATTTCTTGAACACCATGCCCCCTGCCTTCGCATCGCCATCCGCAAGGGCAGTCCCCGAGGACAGGCCGAGAAGACAGAGCGCGGCAAGACAGTGACGTTTCATGGCAGAACCTCCGATTGCGCCGCGCAAAAACCCATCCCGCGCGACTCGCATCGCATCATCGCCGGTTTTACAACGCTGAACAGGGTGCAAAACGTCGCAAAGGACAACGATATCCGCCTAGAAAAGACAGCGCTCCGCTTGAAATTCGCTAGTATTGGTGCTTGGCTGGGGACCCAAACAATAAACGGCTGGGAGTTATCAATGAAGAAAATCAATAGTTTCACGCTGGCGATGCTCGCCACCGCCTCGATTGGCGTACTGGCTTCGGCGCCCGCTTACGCCGCAGACCCGCAATCATGCGGCGCAGTGCGCTTCTCGGACGTCGGCTGGACGGACATCACCGCGACGACGGCGACCGCTTCCGTGGTGCTGAAAGCCATCGGCTACCAGCCGACCACGACCGTACTTTCCGTTCCGGTCACCTATCAGTCGCTGAAGAACAAGGACATCGACGTCTTCCTCGGCAACTGGATGCCGACCCAGGAAAACGACGTGCGTCCCTTCCTCACCGACAAGTCGGTGGAATCCTTCGGCCCGAACCTCGAAGGCGCCAAGTACACGCTTGCCACCAATGCCAAGGGCGCAGAACTCGGCATCAAGGATTTCAAGGACATCACCGCCCATAAGGACGATCTCGACGGCAAGATCTACGGCATCGAGCCGGGCAATGACGGCAACCGCCTGATCATCGACATGGTCGACAAGGACACCTTCGGCCTCAAGGGCTTCGAGGTGGTCGAATCCTCCGAGCAGGGCATGCTGGCGCAGGTTTCGCGCGCCGACAAGGAAGGCAAGGCCGTCGTCTTCCTCGGCTGGGAACCGCACCCGATGAACACCAACTACAAGCTGACCTATCTCTCCGGCGGCGACGACATCTTCGGACCGAATTTCGGCGGCGCCACGGTCTTCACCAACATCCGCGCCGGCTACACGACCGAATGCCCGAATGCCGGCAAGTTCATCACCAATCTCAAGTTCTCGTTGCAGATGGAAAACGAGATCATGGGCAAGATCCTCAACGACGGCAAGGAGCCGGAAGCCGCAGCCTCCGAATGGCTGAAGGCCAATCCTTCTGCCATCGAGCCCTGGCTTGCCGGCGTCACCACGCTTGACGGCAAGGATGCGCTGGCCGCCGCCAAAAGCGGCCTCGGCCTCTGAAACAGCGTGAAAAGAGCGGCGCAAATGCCGCTTTTTTTATAAGAGCGGGCGTTTGCAAGGGAAAAGAGGGAATGGATTTTCCCTTGCAAACGACAAGAGAGAAATTCATCGAACAGGCGGGCGCGCGTGAACTGGCTAACTGACAACAGGATCCCGATCGGACCGTGGGCGAAGTCCTTCGTCGATGGGCTGACCACAAACGGCGGCTGGTTCTTCAACCAGCTCTCGTTCATTCTTTCGAACTGCATCAAGGCGATGCTCTTCCTTCTGCAGGCGCCGCACCCGCTCATCGTGGTGGTGGTGCTGACCGCCATCGGCTGGTGGCTGCGCCGCTCGGTCAGCGTCGCTGCGATGACGGCGATCGGCCTGCTGTTCATCATCAACCAGGGCTACTGGAAAGAGACGACCGAAACGCTGGCACTGGTTCTGGCCTCCACCGCCGTCAGCATGCTGGTCGGCGTGCCGCTCGGCATCGCCGCGGCGCGGCGCGCCTGGGTCTATTCGATCATGCGGCCGATCCTCGACCTGATGCAGACGATCCCGACCTTTGTCTACCTGATCCCGGCGCTGATCCTCTTCGGCCTCGGCATGGTGCCGGGCCTGATCGCCACCGTCATCTTCGCCATTCCCGCTCCCATTCGCTTGACCCGCCTCGGCATCATCTCGACGCCGCCCTCGCTGGTGGAAGCGGCCCAGGCCTTCGGCGCGACGCCGCAGCAGGTGCTGCGCAAGGTGGAACTGCCCTTCGCCATGCCGCAGATCATGGCGGGCCTGACGCAGACGATCATGCTGTCGCTGTCGATGGTGGTCATCGCAGCCCTCGTCGGCGCCAACGGCCTCGGCGTGCCGGTCGTGCGCGCGCTGAACACCGTCAACGTCGCCAAGGGCTTCGAGGCGGGCCTATGCATCGTCATCCTCGCGATCATCCTCGATCGCGTCTTCCGCAGTTCCGAAGCAGGAGACGGCGCATGACCGATGCAGTCACCTTCAACGACATCGATATCGTTTTCGGCAACAATCCCGACAAGGCGATCGCCATGATCGACGCGGGCAAGACCCGCGACGAAATCGGCCACGAAACCGGTCTGGTGCTCGGCGTCGCCAAGGCGTCGCTCTCCATCCACGAGGGCGAGATCCTCGTGCTGATGGGCCTGTCCGGCTCGGGCAAATCGACGCTGCTGCGCGCCGTCAACGGGCTGGCGCCGGTCGTGCGCGGCAAGGTCTCGGTCGCCTCGAAAACCGGGCCGATCGACCCTTACGCCTGTTCTCCCAAGGCTTTGCGCGATTTCCGCATGCACACCGTCTCGATGGTGTTCCAGCAGTTCGCGCTGCTGCCGTGGCGCACCGTCGCCGACAATGTCGGCTTCGGATTGGAGTTGGCCGGCGTGCCGGACGCCGAGCGCAAGAGCCGCGTGGCCGAACAGCTCGAACTCGTCAACCTGACGAAATGGGCCAACCGCAAGGTCAACGAACTCTCGGGCGGCATGCAGCAACGCGTCGGCCTTGCCCGCGCCTTCGCCACCGGCGCGCCGATCCTGTTGATGGACGAGCCGTTCTCGGCGCTCGATCCGCTGATCCGCACCCGCCTTCAGGACGAGCTTCTCGAATTCCAGCGGCGGCTGAAGAAGACCATCCTCTTCGTCAGCCACGATCTCGACGAAGCCTTCCGCATCGGCAACCGCATCGCCATCATGGAAGGCGGACGCATCGTCCAGTGCGGCACGCCGCAGGAGATCGTGCGCAATCCGGCCAACCAGTATGTCGCCGATTTTGTGCAGAACATGAACCCGATCAACATGCTGACCGCCGGCGACGTCATGCAGTCGGGCGTTCAGACCGGAGCGCCCGGTGTCAGCGCCACGGCGACGATCAATACGCCGCTGGTCGACATCCTCGACGCGCTGACGCGCCAACCCGGCAATATCGGCGTCGTCGACAATGGCACGGTCATCGGCACGATCAGCGCCCAGGATATCGTCGAAGGCCTGACGCGCCATCGCCGCCGGGAAAACGCCTGACGGAATTGTCACTGGAAAGACCGCCGCTTTTGCGCAACAAGGCGAAGGCTGCAAATCGACAGGGCGTATCGCGGCGCAGCCGGGATGCGCCTTTTTCATGCGAGGAGACGACATGACCGACAAGCCCTCCGTCCTGCGCGAGACAGATGACGATGCGCGCCGTCTGGCCCGGCGTCTGCTCCACAGCGGCCCACACGTAGCGCTTGCAGTCGTCGATCCCGAGACCGGCTTCCCTTTCGCCAGCCGCGTGCTTGCCGCAACCGACAGCGACGGCACGCCGGTCATTCTGGTCTCGGCGCTCTCGGCCCATACGAAGGCGCTGACGGCCGATTCGCGCTGCTCGCTCCTGGCAGGCGAACAGGGCAAGGGCGACCCGCTCGCCTATCCGCGCGTCACCGTGCTCGCCCATGCCGAACGTATCGCGGCCGACGATCCCGACCGTCCGCGCCTGCGCCGCCGCTTCGTGCTGCGCCATCCCAAAGCGGCGCTCTATATCGATTTTCCGGATTTCGCGTTTTTCCGGCTCAGTCCGGTCTCGGCAAGCCTGAATGGCGGCTTTGGACGAGCCTATGCGCTTGATAAAGTTGATCTTCTTGGATCAAAAGAAGACGCTGAAAACTTTTCCGACCTGGAAGAGGAGGCTTTGTCGGCGCTGCTGGAAGCGGATTGCGAGGCCGCGTCCGGCATCGCAAAGGCCTTGTCGCTGCCCGATTCGAGCAGCTGGCGGATATCCGGGCTGGATGCGCAGGGGATCGATATTGCGTCAGCGGACAACACCGCCGGCGGCCGGCTGGAGTTTTCCGAACCGCTGCAATTTACGCACTCCTTAATTAGTTACATGGGACGAACGGGCCCCACAATACGCTAAATCTAGCAATATACAATTTTAAGACCCGACGATAAGTCTGGCACCCTCCCAGCGGCGCAACGGGGTGCTATCGACGCGTAAAAGCTGCTGTAACACTTTAAAGTTGTCGCATGGTTTCCCGATCGACCCACCCCGGGAAAGTGGTGTGGCGCCAAGCCGGAGCTTACTTGCCCCCGTCTGACGAGGGCGCTGGAACGCAAGATGAAGACCTTCTCTCTCTCCGATCACTCGACTATCGCTGCCGGCCTTCTGTCGGCCATGGCAAACCCGAAGCGCCTGCAGATTCTTTGCAGCCTGGTAAAGGGAGAGGTGGCTGTCGGCGCGCTCGCCAGCCAGGTCGGTCTCAGCCAATCGGCGCTGTCGCAGCATCTTTCCAAGCTGCGCGCCCAGAAGCTGGTCAATACGCGCCGTGACGCCCAGACCATCTATTATTCCAGCTCGTCGGAAGCGGTCCTGAAGGTGCTCGGCACCCTCGAAGAAATCTACTGCCCGGCCGACAAGAGCAAATCCGCCGCCTGACATCGCTGTTTCCGCATGGATGGCGTCAGGGAACCGAGCCAGGTTCGCCGCGACCACCTGCTCCCTCTGCCCTGAAATCGAAACAGGCAATCGCGACGCCGGCAACCTCGCACGGCGAGCTTGCTTCGAACTGTCCCGCGCACAACCTCCGGAGCATTTCCGGAAAAAGCGGATAGCGGTTTTCCGTCCCGAAATGCTCTATGCCGTGAGATGCTCTATTCCGCGTCGGCCAGAAAACTCGCCGCCTGCAGCAGCGCGGCATTCCAGTTGATGGTGATCTCGTTGACGCCCCAGGCGCCGATATCGTCGATATAGCAGCGCGAACCGGCGCAGCCCGCCAGCTTTTCCAATGCCACGGGATCGACAAGCGTCGAATTCGGACCACCTGCAAGAGACCCCGCCGGCGGAGACGGCAGCGACGGATCGAGCTGATGCGCATACCAGCGACTATGCTGGTTATGGGCGAAGGTCGTGCCGTATCCGGTGATATAGGAAAGGTTCATCGGGTTGCGGCCGAGAAGGTAATCCATCGCCTCGCGCGCCGCAGCCAGATAATGCTTCTCGCCCGTCAGGTCGAAGGCGACCGCCGTCACCAGCAGGTTCTGCACCATCAGATGGTTCGAACCCCAGGCAAAGACCCCGCCCTTCGGACGGTAGATATAACCGAAGCCCTGCTTCTTCTGGTAGCTGACGAAGCGGTCGGCGGCCGAGATCACCGATGCCTTGGCCATCTGCCGGTCGGAATCCGGAAGCGCATCGCCGTAAAGCGCCAGTTCCAGCCGCGCGAAGCCGGCGACATTGCGCCAGTCGAAGCCGGTTCCATCGAAGGGATCGTGTTTCCAGTGGGGAGAGGCCTTGAGCGCATCCAGATAGGATTGATCGCCCGTGGTGATCAGCAACTCAGTCGCCGCCCAGTAGAATTCGTCGGAAACGTCGTCATCGTCGTAATCGCCGCCCCCCTGCTGTCCGTCCGAAACCGGCGCATACAGATCCGGGTGCTTTTGCGCCGCAAGATAGGTCTTGCGCGCTGCCGCCAGCAGCGTGTCGGCAAAGGCGGCGTCATAGGGACGAAACAGTCGTGCGCCTTGCGCCGCCACCGCCGCGACATTCAGCGTCGCCGCCGTCGAGGGGCGATGCAGCGCCCGCTCCTTCGGATCGAGATGCGGCAGCATGGGCAAACCTGTCCAGCCGATGTCGTGAACCTTGTGATAGGCCATGCCGGTCAGCGGATCGCCATCCGGCACGATCATCTTCAGCAGGAATTCCAGCTCCCACCGCGCCTCGTCGAGACTGTCTGGCAGGCCGTTCCCCTGCTCGGGCAGGCGCGCGAAGCCATCGGTCAGCAACGGAGATTTCGGCGCAAAACGCTTGGCGCGTTCGAAAGCCGCCATCATTTGCGCCACGGAGATGCCGCCATTGACGACATATTTGCCGTGGTCGCCGGCATCGTACCAGCCGCCGCTGACATCGCGCTTGGCTTGGCATTGCCAGGCCTTGCCATACAATTTTACGGCGACAGGCCCGGTCAGGCAACCGACCGACATATCGCCGAGATTGGGCGCGGCGCCGACATGGCCGGCCGGGCGCGCATAGGCGGCGCCAGCAATCGCGCCATCGATGGCGATACCGCTGCGCTGCGGATAGAACCAGGACAGCGCATCCACCCGCAGCCGCCGATAGAGATCGGCATCGATGGCGAAGGCGGGGCTCGCCGCATCTCCCGTCACCAGCCGATAATCGGCGCCGGTGCGGGTCAGCGGCGTGAAGTCGGCGACATGAAGGCTGTAACCGGAGGCCGGATCGACGCCCCGCAGTTCCGTCTCGCCCTCGCCGAACACCTTGCCGGCGGCATCGACGATCTGGAAGCTGAGCGGCGTCTTCGACAGGGAAATGATCGTCGCCCGCTTCGGCCCATTCGGCAGGAAGCCGGCCTGGTTGAGCCGCACGGGATCGGCGACCGGTTCCAGCACGGGTGCGGCGCGGCTCTGGTTCATGCGCGTATCCGCCTGTTCCTCGCCCTCGGGCAGCAGTTTCACATTGTCGACGCAGAAACGCCAAGCGCCCTGCTGGCCGCCAAGCTGAAACACGAGCTGCGCCCGCCCGTCGCGCGCGTTGGAAAACGGCAGGTTGACCGGCTCCAGCGCCTCGGAGACCTCAACCGGCGCGGAGAACCGCTCTGTCCAGGGCGTCTTCGGGTCCTGCAGCATCACCTTGATCTTGTCCGGCGCGTCATTGCCTGTGGCGCGCGCCTCGAAACCCAGCACATAAGACTGCCCGGACTTCATCTCTCCCGTATCGACGCCGATCAGCGCATCCCAGGGCTTGTCGACGCCGGCCGAAACATCGCCGCACAACTGGCCGGAGCGAACCGCGAGCCGCACATTGTCCGTCGACCAGAAACC
The DNA here is from genome assembly GCA_945952045.1 of uncultured Rhizobium sp. Classification (GTDB taxonomy): domain Bacteria; phylum Pseudomonadota; class Alphaproteobacteria; order Rhizobiales; family Rhizobiaceae; genus Metarhizobium. Next base: position 27,800 of record CAMFHE010000031.1, on the reverse strand, counting down.
GGCCTTGCCGCTGGAAAAATCGCCGCCCCGCACCAGACTGGGATTGGAGGCCGCAAAGGCCGGCATGCCGAGCGCCAGGACAAGGCCGAGCGCGGCGAGGAGTGGTGAAGTCATCATGACCTTCTTGTCGTTTCGGCCCACCGATCATGGCGGGCCACACATGTTGCGAATGCAGCCGCGCGGCACCCTAACCAGCAAAAGTTAAGCCTCCTCAAACGGGAGATGACAAGCCGTGCTGCTTGACGCCCTGCCGCCCGCTGATACTTTGACCGCCGGGTAAAAAACCCGGCGCACCGCCAATCACCTATGCAAGTGACCATGCCATCGGGCGTGGTCGGAGGAGACGAACATGTCCGAACGTATGAACGCCACGCCCAATGACTTGCGGGCCTTCTGGATGCCATTTACGGCCAACCGCCAGTTCAAGAAGGAGCCGCGTCTGTTCGTCGGCGCCAAGGACATGCACTACACCACCCATGACGGCCGCCAGGTTCTCGACGGCACCGCCGGCCTGTGGTGCGTCAATGCCGGCCATTGTCGCCCGAAGATCACCGAAGCCATCCGCGCCCAGGCCGGCGAACTCGATTACGCCCCCGCCTTCCAGCTCGGCCACCCCAAGGCCTTCGAACTCGCCAACCGTCTCGTCGATATCGCGCCTGAAGGTCTCGACCATGTTCTCTACACCAATTCCGGTTCGGAATCGGTTGAAACTGCACTTAAGGTTGCACTCGCTTATCATCGCGTCAAGGGCAACGGCTCGCGCTTCCGCCTGATCGGCCGCGAGCGCGGTTATCACGGCGTCAATTTCGGCGGCATTTCCGTCGGCGGCATCGTCTCCAACCGCAAGATGTTCGGCACGCTGCTGACCGGTGTCGATCATCTGCCGCACACCCACCTGCCGGCCAAGAACGCCTTTACGCGCGGCCAGCCGGAGGAAGGCGGCGATCTCGCGACCGAACTGGAGCGCATCGTCACCCTGCACGACGCCTCGACGGTCGCCGCCGTCATCGTCGAGCCGATCGCCGGCTCCACCGGCGTGCTCATCCCGCCGAAGGGTTATTTGCAGAAGCTGCGCGAGATCTGCACCAAGCACGGCATTCTCCTGATCTTCGACGAAGTCATCACCGGTTACGGCCGTCTCGGCGCCCCCTTCGCGTCGCAATATTACGACGTCAAGCCGGACATGATCACCACCGCCAAGGGCCTGACCAACGGCGTGATCCCCATGGGCGCTGTTTTCGTCACCTCCGAAATTCATGATGCCTTCATGAACGGCCCGGAGCACATGATCGAGTTTTTCCACGGCTATACCTATTCCGGCAACCCGATCGCCTGCGCCGCCGCACTCGGCACGCTCGACACCTACAAGGAAGAGGGCCTGCTGACCCGCGCGGCGGAACTGGCGTCCTATTGGGAAGATGGCCTGCATTCGCTGAAGGACTGCAAGAACGTCATCGACCTGCGCAACACCGGCCTGATCGGCGCCATCGAGCTCGAGCCGATTGCCGGCGAGCCGACCAAGCGCGCCTTCACCGCCTTCCTCAAGGCCTATGAAAACGGCCTGCTGATCCGCACCACCGGCGACATCATCGCACTCTCGCCGCCGCTGATCGTCGAAAAGAAGCATATCGACGAGATCTTCGGCAAGCTGCGGGATATATTGAACAGCGGCATCTAAAAACCAAGAAAGGCCCCGCAAGGGGCCTTTCCTATACTAAGCTCAATCCACTTCGGCGCAGAACATGTCGAAGGGTTCGAGGTGAATTTCGCCATCGGCATAGACGGGGCTGAAACCCGGCCAGGCGATGACGCGGGTAATGCGTTGATCGGCGGGCGCGAAATTTGCCCGTTCTCGGGTCAGGTTGAAGACGAAGAGCAGCCGCTTGCCGTCCTTTTCACGCAGGAAGATCAACAGATCCTGATTGGAAGCGATGAAACGCATGCTCCCGTCGAGCAGCACGTCCTGTTCGCGACGGAAGGCAAGCGTCTGACGATAGTGCTGCAAAACGCTGTCGGGATCGTGTTCCTGCGCATCCGCCGCCAGCGGCCGGTGTTCGGCCGGAACAGGCAGCCAGGGCTTGCCGGCAGAGAAGGCTGCGTATTCGGCAGCCTGCTCCCACACCATCGGCGTGCGGCATCCGTCGCGACCCTTGAAGGCCGGCCAGAAGCGGATGCCATAGGGATCGCGCAAATCCTCGAAGGCCAGTTCCGCCTCGGGCAGGCCAAGTTCCTCGCCCTGGTAGAGGCAGATCGAGCCGCGCAGGGTGGAAAGCAGCGTGACCGCCAGCTTCGCCACGCGGGCGCGCTCCTCTACGCTCTCGGCAAAACGGCTGACATGGCGCTGCACGTCATGGTTCGAAAAGGCCCAGCAGACCCAGCCATCGGTCACCGCCTTCTGGAAGGCGGTCACGCATTTGCGCACATGGCTGGCGGTGAAATCCGGTCCCAGGAGATCGAATGTGTAGCACATATGCAGCTTGTCGCCGCCGCCGGTATAGGCCGCCACCGTCTTCAGAGAGCGCGGCCCATCGCCGACCTCGCCGACCGTGGTGCGGCCTTCATACTGGTCGAGCAAGGCGCGGAAGCGGCGCAGGAATTCGACATTCTCCGGCTGCGTCTTGTCGTAGAGATGGTTCTGCATGCCGTATGGGTTGGTATCCGGCGCATCGAGGCCGACGGAGTCAGGATCCGGCTCATGCGGCGGATTGTTGCGCAGCAGCTTGTCGTGGAAATAGAAATTCACCGTGTCGAGACGGAAACCGTCGACGCCGCGATCCAGCCAGAACTTGACGGTCGAGAGCACCGCGTCCTGCACATCCGGGTTGTGGAAATTCAAATCCGGCTGTGAAATCAGGAAGTTGTGCATGTAGTATTGCCGGCGCACGCCGTCCCATTCCCAGCCCGGGCCGCCGAAGATCGACAGCCAGTTGTTGGGCGCGGTGCCATCCGGCTTGGGATCCGCCCAGACATACCAGTCGGCGCGGGCATTGTCGCGGCTGGCGCGGCTTTCGATGAACCACGGATGCTGGTCGGAGGTATGGGAAATGACCTGGTCGATGATCACCTTGATGCCGAGCCGATGCGCCGCCTCCAGCATCTCGTCGAAATCGGCGAGATTGCCGAAGATCGGATCGACATCGCAATAATCGGAAACGTCATAACCCATATCCGCCATCGGCGACGTGAAGAAGGGCGACAGCCAGATGGCGTCGACGCCGAGCGAGGCGATATGCGGCAGGCGCAGCGTCACGCCGCGCAGATCCCCCAGCCCGTCGCCGGTCGTATCCTGGAACGAGCGCGGATAGACTTGATAGATGACCGCACCGCGCCACCAGTCAGGGTTCGTCGTCAGGCTCTTTGTCTGGTCGGTCATGAAGGACTCCGGCTGGCCTGTTTTCAGGCAGGGCGAATCGAATGAGACAGTGCCCCTGACTTTTCCGCGAAAACCTGTCCACCGCAAGGCAGGCGCGATCACCGGCGCGTGAGGGCCAATCTTCCCTTGCCCGCGCCTGTCGTCCGGCGTATTCCCGCAGGGAAACTTTGAGCGCGGGGAGAACAAGGGTGAGCGGGCGTCTTCTGTCGATCGGCGAATGCATGGTGGAACTGGCGCAGGCGGGCGACGGCCTGCTGCGCAAGGGGTTTGCCGGCGACACTTTCAACACCGCCTGGTATGCGCGCCTGTGCGCCGCTCCCGGCTGGCAGGTGGATTACCTGACCGCGCTCGGCGACGACCAGACGTCCGAGGATATACTGGCCTTCATGGCGAATGCCGGCATCGGCACCGAAACGATCCGCCGCCTGCCCGGCCGCATGCCCGGCCTCTACATGATCCATCTGAAGGACGGCGAACGCTCCTTCAGCTACTGGCGCGAAACCGCCGCCGCCCGCCAGCTCGCCGCCGATGCCGATCATTTGCGCCGGGCGCTGGAGAGCGCCGACCTCCTGTATTTCTCCGGCATTACGCTGGCGATCCTGCCCGAGGCGGATGCCGAGACGCTGCTCAGCGAATTGCGCCGCGCCAAGGCCGCCGGCAAGCGCGTCGCCTTCGATCCGAATATCCGCCCGCGCCTGTGGAAGGATCGCGAGCGCATGCTCTCGGTCATCAGCGAGGGCGCGCGCGCCGCGAACCTCGTTCTGCCGAGCTTCGACGACGAGGCGCAATATTTCGGCGATGCTTCGGTCGCCGCCACGCTCGATCGTTACACCGGCCTCGGCGTCGCCGATATCGTCGTCAAGGACGGGCCGAACGGCGCGACGCTGCGCTTTGCCGGCCATGCCGATGCGCATGTCCCGGCGACCGCTGTCGAGCGGATCGTCGATACGACCAGCGCCGGCGACAGTTTCAACGGCGCTTTCCTTGCCCATTATCTGGAGCACAAGGACCCGGCCGCCGCCGCCGCTTTTGCCGCCGGCATCGCCGCGCGCGTCATCGGCGAGCATGGGGCGCTGATCCCACGCGAAAAGCTGTTCGCCTAATCCAATTCCCTTCCGGAAACGCCGGAAAACAAGGCCCTTGGCCGGCTGACATGCTGCTGTAACAAAGCTTGGCGATAGGATCCCGCAGAGTGCCGTCGCGGAATGAGTCTGCGGCCGCGACCGGGGGCCGTCGCCATGACCGCAATCACCATCGTCACCGATGCCTGGCATCCGCAGGTCAACGGCGTCGTGCGTTCCATCGAAAACACCGTGACCGAGTTGACCCGTCTCGGCCACCGGCTGTCACTGCTGACGCCGGAACGCTTTTCCAGCATCCCCTGCCCCACCTATCCCGAGATACGCCTGTCGCTGGCAAGTTTTTCGCGTGTCTCGGAAGAACTGGAGCGCCAGCAGCCGGCCTTCGTGCATATCGCTACCGAAGGACCGCTCGGCCTTCAGGCGCGGCGCTGGTGCATCCGTCACGGCATGCCCTTCACCACCTGTTATCACACCCGCTTTCCCGAATATGTCGCCGCGCGCCTGCCGGTGCCGCTCTCCTTCACCTATGCCTTCGCCCGCTGGTTCCACAATGCGGGCGCCGCCTGCATGGTGGCGACGGAAAGCCTTGAAAAGGAGCTCTCGGGTCGTGGTTTGAAAAACCTGGTGCGCTGGAGCCGTGGCGTCGATACGGAACTGTTCCGCCCGGCAGGGCATGAAAGGCGCCCCTTCGGCCTGCCGCGCCCGATTTTCATGACCGTCGGCCGCATCGCTCCGGAAAAGAACCTTCAGGCCTTCCTCGATCTCGATTTGCCTGGCTCGAAGGTGGTGGTCGGCGATGGCCCTGCCCGCCGCAGCCTCGAGGAGCGCTATCCGGACGCACATTTCACCGGCGTGAAGATCGGCGCCGACCTGGCGGCGGCCTATGCCCAGGCCGATGTCTTCGTCTTCCCGTCGAAGACCGACACATTCGGCAACACGATCCTCGAAGCGCTGGCCAGCGGCGTGCCCGTCGCTGCCTATCCGGTCACCGGCCCGATCGACATCATCGGCCCGGAACCGCAGGCCGGCGCCGTCTGCGAGGATCTGCGCGAGGCCTGCCTGCGCGCGCTCGATCTTTCCGGCGGCGCGGCGCGCGCGCTTGCCGAGCGCTACTCCTGGGCGGCGGCAGCGCAGCAATTCCTCGACAACGTCACCCGCGCCAACGCGACGAGCCCGGTCTGCGCCAAGACGGACATGCCGCCGCTGCCGCTGTCACGGCATATCTGCAAGTGATGTGAAAGCCCGCAGGCGATAGAAAAGAAATCGGCGGACCGAAAGCCCGCCGCTAATCTTATCGTCTCTTCTTCTTCGACTCGAACGGATTGTCCGGTGCGCGGAAATGGATGCGCACAGGCACGCCCGGCATGTCGAAATCGTTGCGCAGGCCGTTGATCAGGTAGCGCACGTATGATTCCGGCAGGGCGTCCGGGCGGGTGCAGGAGATCATGAAGGCCGGCGGACGGGCCTTGACCTGCGTCATGTATTTCAGCTTCAGGCGACGGCCGGACACGGCCGGCGGCGGATGCTGGATCTGCGTTCCTTCCAGCCAGCGGTTGAGGCGGGCGGTGGAAACGCGCTTGTTCCAGACGCGGTCCGTATCGATCACCGACTGCATCAGCTTGTCGAGACCGTAACCCGTCTGGCCGGAAATCGGCACGGCGCGAATGCCGCGCGCCTGCGGCAGCAACCGCTCGGTCTTTTCACGCAAATCGGCGAGAACCGCCTGCGGATCCTCGATCATGTCCCATTTGTTGAAAGCGAGCACGGCGGCACGGCCTTCGCGCAGCACGAGATCGACGATCTGCAGATCCTGCTTCTCGAAGGGAATGGTGGCGTCGAAGACGATGATGACCGTCTCGGCAAAACGAATCGAGCGCAGCGCATCGGCGACGGAGAGCTTTTCCAGCTTCTCCTGGACCTTGGCCTTGCGGCGCATGCCGGCCGTGTCGAACATCTTGATCATGCGGCCGCGCCATTCCCATTCCACCGAAATGGAATCGCGGGTGATGCCGGCTTCCGGGCCGGTCAGCAGCCGGTCTTCGCCGAGGAAGCGGTTGATCAGCGTCGACTTGCCTGCATTGGGACGGCCGACGATGGCGACGCGCAGCGGCTTGGTGTCGTCGTAAGCGGCTTCTTCCTCGTCCTCGCCGAACTCGCCGTCATCGGCGGAAAGCGAGACGTTGATCTCCGGTTCGTCGATTTCGGGCGGGTAAGCCACGTCCTCGCCGATGGCGGCGACGATGGCGTCGCGCAGGTCGAGCATGCCCTGGCCGTGTTCGGCCGAGATCGGGCAAGGCTCGCCGAGCCCGAGCGTGAAAGCATCGTAGAAACCGCCGTCGGAGCCGCGCGCTTCCGACTTGTTGGCAACCAGCACCACCGGCTTGCCGCGACGGCGCAGCATTTCGCCCAGCACCTTGTCGACGGGAGTCAGGCCGGCCTTGGCGTCGACCAGGAACAGCGACAGGTCGGCCTCGTCGATGGCCGCTTCCGTCTGGGCGCGCATGCGCCCTTCCAGCGTATCGGCGCCCGCCTCTTCGAGGCCGGCGGTATCGATGATGGTGAAGCGCAGGTCGATCAGCTTGGCCTCACCCGGCCGCCGGTCGCGAGTCACGCCCGGTGTATCGTCGACAAGCGCCAGCTTCTTTCCGACCAGACGGTTGAAAAGCGTGGATTTGCCGACATTCGGGCGGCCGACGATGGCGACGGTGAAGCTCATTTGCGTTCCATTTTCGATTAGGCAGCCTTGCCGGAGGCGGCAATCAGGTCGAGCATGATCTGCGCCCGGTTGGCGACCGTGCGCGGCGCGTTGGCGTCATCGGCAATCTGCTGGAACCAGTCGCGGGCCTTCTTGAAATCCCCTGCCTTGTAAGCGGAAAGGCCGAGCGCCTCGCGCGCGGAATTGCGCAATGCGTTCTGCGGCGTCGCCATGGCTTCGACTTCAGCCGAAACCTGATCGTAAGGCGCCGTGTCGATCAGAAGCCAGCCGGAGCGCATCTTCGCCGCATCGCGCAGCGCGGCGGGAACCGAGCTGTCCTTACCGATTTCGGAGAAGTTCTTTGCCGCACCGGCGGCATCGCCCTTTTCGGCCTGCAGCGTGGCGGCGCGCATGCGCGCCAGCACCGGATAGGAGCCGTGGCCTTCGGCCGCCAGCTTCTCCAGCGCGGTCAGCGCCTCGTCATGCTTGTTCTCGTCGATCAGCTTCAGGGCGCTGAGGAATTCGTCGCCGGAGCCGGAGGCGCGCTGCGTCTGCCAATAGTCGTAGACGCGATGCGCGGCCGTGCCGACGACGATCAGCACCGCGACAGCGATGATGATACGGCCGAACCGGCGCCAGACAGACCTGAACTGATCCGAGCGCAGTTCCTCGTTTACTTCGCGGATGAAGCTGTCGTCGTTGAATGCCATTCCTGTCTCCGGCCGTTCGCCTTCTGGCGTCTTGGCTGCCTTCTAACCGATTTTACGCATATTGTAAGGGGGAATCGGGCAAATCGGCCCTTCTCACCCCATCGAGATCGGCTGAACGCCGATCAGCCACTCATGCAGCTTCCAGATGATCAGGAACCAGAGGATTGCGCCGAGAACCACGGCGGCGATGTCGTAACCCACCGAAACGAACGGGCGCGGCACGATTTCGCCAGCCCGCGCGCGGCGCTTCAGCGCGATGCGCAGCAGAACGCCATAGGCAAGGAACGAACCGAACAGCAGGACCGAGGCCGTGTCGCCGCGCGCCAGAAGATGCCCGAACGCCCAGATCTTGATCGCGAGCACGATCGGATGCTTGGTCTTTGCCGCGATATGGCCGGCCGGCAGAAAGCCGGCGACGAGACAGATCATCGCGATCAGCATCAACGTCACAGTAATGTGCTTCATGAACAGCGGCGGATACCACAGCATGCCGGTGACGTCGCGCGCCTGCGCGAAACCGTAAATCACCAGAACGAGCGTGACGATGCTGGCCAGCGAATGGAAGACGATCCAGGCCGGTTTGCCGAAGCGCTCAATCACCCCGTTGCGCAGGCCGGGCGCAAAAACCCGTAGCAGATGCACGGCGAAAAACAGGATGAGACCGACGACCAGCAATGTCATGGAGCAATTCCCTGAAAAATAAACAATGCCACTGGATTACCGATAAGGCCGTTGAATTGAAAGCCTTATCAAAGCTTCGCCGCATTCCCGAGGCAGAAAGCCGCATCAAAACATGTTCCCCGCGCAAGGCCCAACCGGCGTTGCGCGCGTGAATGAAAACAAAAACTGCCTGAGTTGAGTTGGAATGCGTCGTTTTCTAAGCCTGTTGCCCGTTCTGTCTGTGCTTCTCCCCGCCTTTGCCGTCGCCGCCGAAAGGCCGCAGATGGTCATCGTTTCCTTCGATGGCGCGCATGACAATGCCTTGTGGGACAAGAGCCGGGCGCTCGCAAAACGCACCGGTGCGCATTTCACCTATTTCCTCTCCTGCACCTTCCTGATGAATGCCGATGCCCGCAAGGCCTATCAGGCGCCGGGCCAGAAGAAGGGCCGTTCCAATGTCGGCTTTGCCCAAAGCGAAGGCGAAATCCGCACCCGCCTCGACAATATCTGGGCCGCCCATCTCGAAGGCCACGAAATCGGCAGCCATGGCTGCGGCCATTTTGACGGCAAGAACTGGACCAAGGCGGACTGGTCCCAGGAATTCCGCAGCTTCCGCACCACATTGGCAGGCGCCTGGAAGGGCGCCGGTCTGGCTGACAAAGAACCCGCCGCATGGCAGGATTTCGTGAAAGGCGGCATTCAGGGTTTTCGCGCGCCCTATCTCGCCACCGGCAAGGCCCTGACCGACGCCGAGCGCGAGGATGGGCTGACCTATGACGCCAGCCTCGTCACCAAGGGACCGATGCTGCCGCGCAAACAGGATGGCATGATCCGCTTCGGCCTGCCGCTGGTGCCGGAAGGACCGTCGGCCAAGCCCGTCATCGCCATGGATTACAATCTCTTCGTGCGCCATTCGCTGGGCATCGAAAACAAGGCGCGCTCCTCCGAATTCGAGGAACGGGCGCTCGCCGCCTACAAGGCGGCCTTCGACAGGCAATATGCCGGCGAGCGCATTCCCCTGCAGCTCGGCTTCCATTTCGTCGAAATGAACGGTGGCGCCTATTGGCGCGCCCTCGACCGTTTCGTTACGGAGGTCTGCGGCAAGCCGGATGTCGCGTGTGTCACCTATTCGAAGGCCATCGAGATGCTGCGTTCAAACGAGGGCGAAGGGGCCGTCAGGACATCGTCCTTCTGACGCCGATCCGGAACCCTTTCCGGTCGGCTGCGTTCCTTTACCGAGGAAACAGTGATTGGAGAAAAGACATGCTTCGCGGTTTGGTTCTGTGGATGATGGGCGTGCCGCTCATTGTCGTCATCCTGATCTGGATGTTCTTCCTGCACTGAAAACAGGCCCGGCCGATAGCCGGGCCTTTCCTTTGGGAGCATGCTTTCAGATCGGCTGGCCGACGTCGATGCGATTGCCATCCGGGTCGGCAAAGACGAAGGCGCGCAGGCCGTAATCCTTGTCCTGCAGGCTCTTGATGATCCGCAAACCGTAACGCTTGCACGCTTCGTGCATGGCATCGACGTCGTTGACCATGATATGGGCGATGTTGAAATTCGCCGCCTTGTGCTGCGGCTGCAAGGTCAGATGAAGTTCGCCATCCTCTCGCTTGAGGATCATGAAGCCGACCGGGCTTCCATTCTCGAAAACCTTTCGAAATCCGAGAACGCCGACGTAGAAATCGCAGGCTTTGGCCATGTCCTTGACCGGCAGCATGGCGGCAATGCGTCCGAAACGAACACCGAGATCGGCGATATCGTTCATCGCGGAACCTCCGTCTTGGGAAGGCGTGACCCATCGCCGGGCGGTGCCGGAGAAAGGGACGCATTCCGATGTTGGAAACGGCAGGACGGTGCCCGCGAAACCGACCATAGACGCGAACCGCGCCCGCGAAAAGCAGCCGGATGTAAAAAGCCCCGTGTTTTGCACGGGGCTTTGTCGATTTCAGTCTTCCTCGACGGGGACGCGAACCCCTTCCTGCGTTTCCAGATACCGCTGGTCGGCGGAGGGCAGATCCAGCCCTTCGATGGCCGCCTCGAAGGCTTTGAGGCGCTTGTGGATCGACAGAAGCTCGATCACCGTCGTCCAGCTGTTGACGAGATACTGGAAGGAGTTGCTGACCTGACCGAAGGCAGTGGCGATCTGCTGATAGATGCCGAACGTGATCTTGCCGGCAACGATGGTCGGAATCAGCATGAACGTCACGAACTGTGCATCGGCCTGGAGATAGAAATAACGGGCAAGGTTGAAATAGGTATAGTGGAAATACATGCGGAAATAGTTGCGCCGCACATTGGCGAAGAGTTCCTTGACCGTGATCGGGTCGGCGCGTTCGGCATGGTCTTCGCCATAGACGAGTTCCTTGCGGTAGGCCGCCTCGACGCGCTGGTTGCGGAATTGCAGCCCCGGCAGCTTGAGGCCGACGAAGGCGAGCAGTGCCGTTCCAAAGATCGACCAGAACAGCGCCAGCCAGAAAAGGGAATGCGGAATGGCGCCGATAATCGGAATTTCGGTGACGTAGCTCGACAGCGACAGGAGGATCGGCAGGAAGGCGATCAGCGTCATCACCGAATTGATCAGGCTGACACCCAGACCTTCGAGGATGTTGGCGAAGCGCATCGTGTCTTCCTGCACGCGCTGCGAGGCGCCCTCGATATGGCGCACCTTCTCCCATCGCGACATGTAGAAATCGTTCATCGCCGTGCGCCAACGGAAGACATAATGGCTGACGAAGAAATCCGTGGCGATGGAGACGAAGATGCTCAGAAACGCGATCTGCCAGAAGATAAACAGCAGGTTGTAGAAATCCCAGGGGACGATGCCGCCTTTGCCGCTCAAAGCATTCTGCAGCAGGTCACCGAACGGGCGGCGCCAGTTGTTGATCGCAACATAGACCTGGACGCCGAAATAGGTGGAGAAGATGATCAGCGCCGATCCCCAGATCGACCAGTTCTTCCACGGATGATCCTTCGCCTTGATCTGCCAGAACAGCCCGAAGATCACGGTGCAGGCGACGAAGTAGATATAGAACCAGAGATTGTCCGGCGTCAGGAAGAAGCGCAGGTCGATCGGCGGCTCCTGGCCTTCCGGCAAGGGAGCGAAACCGAGCGCCGTCCCCGCATGCACGCCCACCGTATACCAGATGGCGATGCAGATCAGGGTCCAGACGACGAGAGAGGTAAAGAACAGCCGGGGCTGGGGAAAGAATGAATGAAACACGGGGGACGTGACTTTCCTGGCTTTATCGCGTTGTTCGGCCGCAACTGCGAAAGCGCGATCTTTTCCCGATTTGCCGGGATCGCGCCATCGTGGTTGCGAACCACGGGATTTGGCCGGAAACTACGGCACTTCTGAGAAGCCGGCAATGGCCTGACCGGATTGTTACCCAGATGTAATCAACCGTTGCAGGCCTCGCGCCAGCTTCGAAGGAAAAGGCTGCGGCCGATCAATCGGCGAGCGTCAGCACCAGCGGCCCGTTGCGGGTGGCGACCAGCGTATGCTCGAACTGGACGGTGGGCGCGCGCGGCTCGCTGAACAGCGTCCAGGGGTCGTCCCCATCTTCCGCCCATTGGCCGCCGAGCGACAGGAAGGGCTCGATGGTGAACACCAGCCCGTCGGTCATGATCCGCGTCTCGTCCGGATCCGGCCAGGTGGAAAGCTCCTCCGGCTCCTCGTGCAGCGAACGGCCGATGCCGTGGCTGGCGAGGTTTCCGATCAGCGTATAGCGGTTCTTGGCGGCAAAGGCGCCGATGGCCTTGCCGATCCTGGCCAGCGGCTCTCCGGCCTTGACCTGATTGACGCCGAGCCACAGCGCCCGCTTGCCGTCGCGCACCAGCCGCTCGACCTTGGTCTTGACGGGCGGCACGGCGAAGGACGAGCCCGTATCGGAAAAGAAGCCGTCCTTGACCGCCGAGACGTCGATATTGACGAGATCGCCCGCCTGGATGATCCGCGCGCCGGGAATGCCGTGGGCGACTTCCTCGTTGACGCTGATGCAGGTCGCGCCTGGAAACTGGTAGCAGAACTCCGGCGCCGATTGCGCGCCATTGTCCTCCAGAAAACGGCGGCCGACATCGTCAAGCTCCTTGGTGGTGATGCCCGGCTCGAGAGCGGCGGCCATGGTCTGGACGGCGGCCGCGCAAATGCGGCCGATATCCTTCAGCCTGGTGAGTTCGTCTTCGCTCGTAATAATCATGCTTCGGCTTTTGCGGGTTGCGGCGCGTCCGTCAATGCCTTTCTGACCAGCGGCGCGACTTTGGTGCCGTAAAGCTCGATGCCGCGCATGATCTGGTCATGCGGCATCAGGCCGATGGCCATCTGCAAGAGAAAGCGGTCGTTGCGGAAAATGCGATGATGGGCGACGATCTTCTCTGCCACGGTTTCAGGGTCGCCAAGAAAAAGCGCCCCGTTCGGCCCGCGCGCCATATCGAAATGCATGCGGCTCGTCGGCCCCCAGCCGCGCTCGCGGCCGATGCGGTTCATCACCTCGGCCTGCGGCCCGTAGAACTGGTCGGCGGCAGCCTCGGTCGTATCGGCGATGAAGCCGTGGACATTGATGCTGGTCTTGAGCACGGCCTGATCCTGCCCTGCGCGACGCGCGGCCTCCCGGTAGAGGTCGAGCAACGGCGCGAACCGGCGCGGCTCGCCGCCGATGATGGCGATCGCCACCGGCAGACCGTAAGCCCCTGCCCGCGCCACCGATTGCGGGGTGCCGCCGACGGCGACCCAGATCGGCAGCTTTTCCTGAAGTGGGCGCGGATAGACACCGCGGCCATGGATGGCGGCGCGCATCTGCCCTTCCCAGGTCACGACTTCCTCATCGCGTAGCGCGAGCAACAGGTCGAGCTTTTCGGAAAACAGCTGGTCGTAATCTTCGAGATTGTAACCGAACAGCGGGAAGGACTCGATGAAGGAGCCGCGTCCGGCCATGATCTCCGCCCGACCGTCCGAGAGAAGATCGAGCGTCGAAAACTGCTGGAACACCCGCACCGGATCGTCGGAGGACAGGACGGTGACGGCGCTGGTCAGGCGAATATTCTTCGTCTTGACCGCAGCGGCGGCCAAAATCGTCGCCGGGCTGGAGGCGGCGTAATCGGGCCGATGATGCTCGCCGAGGCCGAAGACATCGAGCCCCACCTGATCGGCCAGCTCGATCTCCTCGAGAAGATTTTTCAGCCGCCGCGCCGCTTCCGGACCCTTGGCGACCGAAGGCGACGGATCGACATCCGCGAAAGTATACAGACCGAGTTCCATGGGCATCCAAACCTCGTGTGACCAAGAGCATTTCCGACACGAGCATAAACAGGCTTTGCGTCTGAAAATACGTCAATGCGTAAGGTCTTCAGATAGGGATGCGGCCGGATTTCGGCAAATATAAAGTCTGGATGGGTGGCTTCGAAAAACTGGATGGAATTCGTCAGATACGCTTGGCGAGTTCGGCCAGCTGGTCGGCGCAAATGCCCCAGCCCTCGTGAAAACCCATCGCCTCATGCGTCTTCTTGTCTTCCTCCGTCCAGTGGCGGCAGATGGCGGTGTAGCGGGTGCGGCCGCCACCCAGATCCTCGAAGGTGATCGTCACGGTCATGAAGGGTTTGGCCGAAGGCACCCAGGCCGAAACATAGGCATCGGTGAAGACCAGCTTTTCGTCCTGGACGACTTCGAGATAGACGCCGCGATTGGGAAATTCCTCGCCATTCGGACCGTTCATGACGATCAGATTGGCGCCGCCCGCCCGCAGGTCGATCTCGGCATGGCTGACGCGCCACGGCTTCGGGCAGAACCATTCCTTCATCAACTCGGCTTCGGTCCAGCAGCGAAACAGCTTTTCGCGCGGCGCGTCGATGATGCGGGTCAGCGACAATTCGTGAGCGGCGGTCTGGTCGGTCATGGCGTTTTCCTCACTTTGGATGATGTGTCGTTGCGACAAGGACGGCCGGGCGGATCACAATCCGACATGCCGGCGGAAAAAATCTAGATGGCAGACTGCGCATCCTGCTTCAGGCAATCAAGCTGGCGGCGAATATGGGCAGCCTCGGCCGGCGAGCGTGCAAGCGCGATGGCGCGGTCGAAGGCGATGCGCGCCTCCGCACCCTGCCCGACCTGCATCAGCAAATTGCCGCGCAAGCCATGAAAATAGAAATAGCCCTCCAGCGCGTCTGCCAGCGTCTCGACAAGATCAAGTGCCGCCTCGGGCCCTTGCGATTTGGAGACGGCGACGGCGCGGTTCAGCGTCACCACCGGCGAAGGCTGGTGGTGTTCCAGCATGCGATAGATCAGCTCGATCTGCCGCCAGTCGGTCTCGGCGGCGGTGACGGCGCGCGCATGCAGGGCGGCAATCGCCGCCTGCAGCTGGTAGGGACGGGGGCGGCCATGGCGGATCGCCTTTTCGATCAGCACCAGCGCCTCGTCGATCTGGTTTCTGTCCCACAGCGAGCGGTCCTGCTCTTCGAGAAGCACGATCTGCCCGGCCGCATCCAGCCTTGCCGCCCGGCGCGAGGCCTGCAGCAACATCAGCGCCAGCAGTCCCATCATTTCCGGCTCGGCCGGAAACAGGCCGAGCAGCAGCCGCGCCAGCCGGATCGCTTCATCGGCGAAAGCCGCTGCCTCGCGCGCCGGATCGGCCTGACTGTAGCCTTCGTTGAAGACGAGATAGATCATCGTCGAGACGGTGGCGAGGCGCTCGGCGCGGGCGTTCACGTCAGGCGTTTCGAAAGCGACGCCGGCGCGGGCGACCTTCGCCTTGGCGCGGGTGATGCGCTGCTCCATGGCCGCTTCCGACACCAGGAAAGCTTTGGCGATCTGCGCGACAGTCAGCCCGGAAACAATGCGCAGCGCCAGCGCGATCTGCTGCGTCGACGGCAGGTCGGGATGGCAGCAGATGAACAGCAGCCGCAGGATATCGTCGCGATAGTTCGAGGCGTCCAGCCGCTCGGCGACATCGGTTTCCGCATCCTCGCGGTCGGAGATCGTTTCCTCGTCGGGCAGCGCCTGCAGCCGGCCGCGCTTGCGGATCTGATCGACGCCACTGTTGCGCCCGACAAAGATCAGCCAGGCGGCGGGATCGCGCGGCGGGCCCTTTTCCGGCCACGTGCGCAAGGCGCGCAGGCAAGCTTCCTGAAACGCTTCTTCCGCGATATCGAGATCGCGAAAATAGCGCAGGAGCGCCCCCACAGCCTTGGGCCGCGCCGCAGTCAGCGCCGCATCGATCCACGCAGTATCGCTCATGATTGGGTTTCTCCCGGTCTGAACACGTAGAAGGGCCGGATTTCATAGGAACTGGAGCCGGGATTGACCGCAGACAACTCCTTGGAGAAGGCGACCGCCTCGTCGAGCGTCTCGAAATCGACCACGTAAAAGCCGAGAAGCGCTTCCTTGGTTTCGGCGAAGGGGCCGTCGATGACCAACGGCTCGGTCTTGCCCTTGCGCACCGTGGTCGCCGCCGTCGTCGGCATCAACCGCCCGACCGGGCCAAGCTTGCCGGACGCCACCAGCGGCGCCTGCACCGCTTGCAGCTTTTCCATCACCGCAGCCTCTTCTTCCTTGGACCAGGCAAAGACGGTTTCCTCATGGGCATAACACAGGATCGCATACAGCATCGAACCACTCCTCTTTCTCGATGACGAAGAAGTAGCGGCTGTGCCGACAGGGCGCAGCAGAAATATTTGTGAAGGGCCTCAGCCCTGGCGGATCGTCAGCCGGCGTGTCTGCGTATCGAGCGTCGCCTCAGCGCCATGCAGGATGGCGCGGTGCCGGGCGCCGTGACCGACCGGCAGGCCGCCAAGGATCGGCGCATCAAGCGAGGCCAGGTGATCGCGCAGGATATCGATGGCATTGACGCGCAGCGACAGATCGAAGCCGACGAATTGCCCGATGGCGATACCGGCCACCCCGTCGAGATGCCCCGCCTTGCGCAACATCGTCAGCCCGCGATCCAGCTGACCGCGCTGCATATTAACCGCCTCGATGAACAGGATCGCGCCGCGAAGCGACGGCAAGGCCCAGCCGGCCGCCGTGATCAGCATGTCGAGATTACCGCCGATCAGACGGCCTTCGGCCCTGCCCGATGTCGTCAGCGCCGCCGTCGTCTCCTCCGGATCGGCATCGATGACGACATCCTCGACACCGGTCAGCATCCCGCGAAGGGCGTCGCGGTCGGCGGCATCGTCAAGCAGTCCACCGCCGATGCCGATCAGTCGGCAATGCTGCCAGAGCGTCAGATGCAGGATGGTGATGTCGCTGAAACCGACCAGAGGCTTCGGATCGCGCCGCACGGCGTCGAAATCGATTCGGTCGGCAATGCGGTAAGATCCCTTGCCGCCACGCGTGGCGAAAATGGCGCGGATGTCGGGATCGCGAAACGCGGTGTTGAGATCGGCGAGGCGGTCCTCGTCGCTGCCGGCGAGATAGCCGAGCTTGTCATAGGCGTGGTCGCCGAAATCGACCGCAAAGCCCCATTCTTGCAGAATGCCGACCTGGCGCATGACATCCAGCGGATCGGGCGTGCTGGCCGGCGAGACGAAACGAACCCGATCGCCCGGCTTCAGCTTGGGCGGGAGGACGGCAGGGTGTGGAGGTTCGGCGCGTGATTCCATGGCAACAGTCTGCCATACAAATGGCCGTGGGCGGATATAAGGTCATCGCCAACATCCAAGCCGTCTTGCCCGACCTCGCCGATAGCATCAGAGCTCGCTGGAATTTCTCTTTATCGTCAATGGCTTATCAGGCACTGGTAGATCCCGGCCACAAGGCCGAGGATGACGGTTCGGGGTTGGGAGAAGCTTTGCCGGATTGTCCGCCTCACCCCAACTTGAATCTTTACAATAAGTTAAAAAACCGCCGGCAACGCTTTGTTAAGACTCCGCAATCAGCCATCGCTTAAAGTTCGGCGCACGGCGTTTCGCCAACCCTTGAGCTTGGTATTGCGCGTCTTCTCATCCATGTCGGGCTCGAAGCGCCAGTCGCGGGCCCAGGCGGCGGCAAAACCTTTTTTGTCGGGAAACACCCCTGCCCTGCTGCCGGCAAGCCAGGCGGCGCCGAGCGCGGTGGTTTCCAGAATGGTCGGGCGGTCGACGGGGGCGTCGAGCAGGTCGGCGAGGCGCTGCATCGTCCAGTCGGAGGCGACCATGCCGCCATCCACGCGCAGCACGGTGTCGTCACCGCCGTTTTTCCAGTCCTTGTGCATGGCGTCGAGCAGATCGCGCGTCTGGTAGCAGACCGCCTCCAGCGCCGCGCGGGCAAACTCCGCCGGACCGGTATTGCGGGTCATGCCGAAGATCGCGCCGCGCGCATCGGGATCCCAATGCGGCGCGCCGAGCCCGGTAAAGGCCGGCACCAGATAGACCTCCTGCTCGGGATCGGCGGCGCGGGCGAGCGGCCCGGTCTCGGCGGCGTTCTCGATGATCTTCAGCCCGTCGCGCAGCCATTGCACCGCCGCCCCGGCGATGAAAATCGACCCCTCCAGCGCATAGACCGTCTCGCCGTCCAGCCGGTAGGCAATGGTGGTCAGCAAGCGGTTCTTCGAGCGCACCATGTCGGTGCCGGTGTTGAGCAGCGCGAAGCAGCCGGTGCCATAGGTGGATTTCAGCATGCCGGGCTCGAAACAGGCCTGGCCGATCACCGCCGCCTGTTGATCGCCGGCAACGCCGAGGATCGGCACCGCCGCCCCGAAAATCCCGGCATCGGTGACGCCGAAATCGGCGGCGCAATCTTTCACCTCCGGCAGCATCGCGGAGGGCACGCGCAGGATGTCGAGCAGTTCCTCGTCCCATTCATTGGTGGCGATGTTGAACATCAGCGTGCGCGAGGCATTGGTGGCGTCGGTCACAAAACTCTTGCCGCCGGTCAGCCGCCAGATCAGGAAGGTATCGATGGTGCCGAAGCACAATTCGCCCTTGGCGGCGCGCGCCCGCGCGCCTTTCACATTGGCGAGCATCCAGGAGAGTTTCGTTCCGGAGAAATAGGGATCGAGCAACAGGCCGGTCTTGCGGGTGAAGCGCCGCTCCAGCTCCTGCCGTTTCAGCTTGTCGCAATAGCTTGCGGTGCGGCGATCCTGCCAGACGATGGCGTTCTGGATCGGCTTGCCGCTGTCGCGCTCCCAGACGACGACGGTTTCGCGCTGGTTGGTGATGCCGATGGCGGCGATGTCGGTGGGCTTGATCTTTGCCTTGGCGATAGCGGTGCGGATCGTCTCGACGACGCTCTCCCAGATCTCCTCCGGATCGTGCTCAACCCAGCCGGGCTTGGGATAGATCTGCGAGAATTCCTTCTGCCCGGTGCCGACCACCTTCATATCGGCATCGAACACGATCGCCCGGCTCGACGTCGTACCCTGATCGATCGCCAGCACATAACCGCTCATATATCCCCTCCCGCGCGGATGGCTTTCCGCCATCCTTTCTGTCCCTTGAAAGTTTCAATACGACACAAAAACGAATGTCAAACGAAAACGAAACGCAAATTCCGGCTTCGATCCGGTTGTAGCGGCTGTTGCATATCACAATTGCCAGCAAGCCGGATTTCATCCTAACCTGCAATCGATTTTGCACCGCACAGTCGCGGGCGCTTGTTGCTTGAGAATGGAGCATCTCATGACCAGATCAGTTGTCGTCACCGGTTCGACCAGCGGCATCGGGCTCGCCATCGCCAAGGCTTTCGCCACTGAGGGCGCCAATGTAGCGCTGAACGGTTTCGGCGCACGCGAGGATATCGACAAGGCGATTGCCGAGGTCGAGGCGCAGGGCTCAGGCCGCGTGATCTATCACGGCGCCGACATGACCAAGCCGGCCGAAATCGCCGACCTGATCGCCACCGCGGCAAAAGAATTCGGCGGCCTGGACGTGTTGGTCAACAATGCCGGCATCCAGCATGTCGAGAAGATCGAGGATTTCCCCATCGAGAAATGGGACCAGATCATCGCCATCAACCTCTCCTCCTCCTTCCACACCATGCGCGCCGCCATTCCCTTGATGAAGGAGAAGGGCAAGGGCCGGATCGTCAACGTCGCCTCAGTGCATGCGCTGGTCGCCTCGCCGTTCAAGGCGGCCTATGTGGCGGCCAAGCACGGCATCATGGGGCTGACCAAGACGGCGGCCTTGGAACTCGCCGAATTCGGGATTACAGTGAATGCCATCTGCCCCGGCTATGTCCTGACCCCGCTTGTGGAAAAACAGATCCCCGACACGGCCCGCACCCGCGGCATCAGCGAGGATCAGGTGAAGACCGACGTCATGCTGAAGTTCCAGGCGACCAAGGAATTCGTGAAGACCGAGGAAGTGGCGGCGATGGCGCTGTATCTGGCCAGCGACGCGGCGCGCCAGATCACCGGCACGCATATCACGATCGACGGCGGCTGGTCGGCGCAGTAACCTGATAAAACGAAGAAAAATCAAGAACGACAGGAACGACATGACCGACGCGATCCGCTTCATCCTCAATGGCGACGATGTCACGCTGACCTCCGTGAAACCGACGGAGACCCTGCTCGACTATCTTCGCCTGCAGCGCCGGTTGACCGGCACCAAGGAAGGATGCGCGGAAGGCGATTGCGGCGCCTGCACGGTTCTGGTCGGGCGGCTGGTGGATGGCGTTCTCGTTTACGAGAGCGTCAACGCCTGCATCCGTTTCCTCGCCTCGCTCCACGGCACGCATGTGGTGACCGTCGAGCATCTGGCCGGAGCGAACGGCGCCCTGCATCCGATCCAGCAGGCGATGGTGGACTGTCACGGTTCGCAATGCGGCTTCTGCACGCCGGGTTTCGTCATGTCGCTCTATGGATTGTGGCTGTCGACCGCAAAGCCGACGCGCGCCGATATCGAGCGGGCGCTGCAGGGCAATCTCTGTCGCTGCACCGGCTATGAGCCGATCGTGCGCGCCGCCGAACAGGTCAGCGCCGCCCGCCCCTCCTCTATCTTCGATCCCCTGGAGCGAAACCGCACCGAGATCCTCGCCCGACTTTGGACGCTGCGAACCGGCGAAACCATCCGCATCGAAACCGGGGGCGAAAAGCTGGTGATCCCCGGCACGACGCGCGCCTTGGCCGAGGTGCTGGCCGAGGAACCGAAGGCGACCATCGTCGCCGGCTCCACCGATGTCGGGCTGTGGGTGACAAAGCAGATGCGGCCGCTCGGCACCGTCGTCTTCATCAACAATCTCACTGAGTTGCAGGCGATCCATGCCAGCGACCGCGGCATTTCCATCGGCGCCGGCGTCACCTACAGTCAGGCGCTCGACACGCTTTCGACCCATATCCCCGCGCTGAAACCGTTCATCCATCGCATCGGCGGCGAGCAGGTGCGCAACATGGGCACCATCGGCGGCAACATCGCCAACGGTTCGCCCATCGGCGATACGCCGCCGCCGCTGATCGCGCTGGGCGCCAGCGTCAACCTGCATTCGAAAGCCGGCACGCGCATGGTGCCGCTCGATATCTTCTTCATCGACTACGGCAAACAGGACCGGCGGCCGGACGAATTCGTCGAAAGCATCTTCGTCCCGCTGCCGCCGGCCGAAAACCATGTGGGCGTCTACAAGATCACCAAGCGGCGCGACGAGGATATCTCCGCCGTCTGCGGCGCTTTCAACCTGTCGCTTGCCGAGGACAATACCGTCAACGCGATCCGCATCGCCTATGGCGGCATGGCCGGCACGCCGAAACGGGCGCTGTCCGTCGAAGCCTTCTTGCGCGGAAAGCCCTGGACGGAGGAAACGGTGCTGGCCGCCCGCGACCAGTTCGACCGCGACTACAAGCCGCTGACCGATTGGCGCGCCAGCGCCGAATACCGCCAGCTGACGGCGAAAAACCTGCTTTTGCGCTTCTTCCTGGAAACAACGGGAACGCCGCAGGGCTTGACGCGGTTCGAGGAGGTAGCGTGATGATGCATGGCGGCCGCAACGAAGGAGACCGATAGGATGGACACCTCGACCTTCGAGCTGAAGAGCGACATCAACGGCCGCATGCATGTCTCGCTCAAGCATGATTCCGCCCACAAGCATGTCTCCGGCGTGGCCGAATATATAGACGACATTCCGGAAATGGCCGGCACGCTGCATGGCGCGCTGGGGCTTTCCACCTGCGCCCACGGCAAGATCGTTTCCATCGATCTTGAGGCGGTGCGCGCCTCCCCCGGCGTCGTGCGCGTCTTCACCGGCAAGGATGTGCCCGGCGTCAATGACGTCTCGCCCGGCGGGCGTCACGACGAGCCGTTGCTCGCCACCGATCTTGTGGAATTCCATGGCCAGCCGATCTTCGCCGTCATTGCCGAGACACGCGAGGCTGCCCGCCGCGCCGCGCGTCTGGCGAAGATCGAATACAGCCCGTTGCCGCATTTCCTCGACGTCGATACCGCTCGTGAGAACGGCGGCGCGCTGGTCACCGATCCGATGACGCTGAAGCGCGGCGAGCCGGAAACTGAAATCGATAAGCCGCCCTTCCGCCTGCAGGGCCGAATGGCCATCGGCGGCCAGGAGCATTTCTACCTCGAAGGCCATATCGCCATGGCGATCCCGGTCGAAGACGAGGAAATCATCGTCTGGTCCTCCACCCAGCATCCGAGCGAAGTGCAGCATATGGTCGGCCATGTGCTCGGTCTCCCCTCCAATGCCGTGACGGTGCAGACGCGGCGCATGGGCGGCGGCTTCGGCGGCAAGGAAACGCAAGGCAACCAGTTCGCGGCCCTTGCGGCGATGGCGGCCAAGACCTTGAAACGGCCGGTGAAATTCCGCCCCGACCGCGACGAGGACATGGTGATGACCGGCAAGCGCCACGATTTCGTGGTCGATTACGACGTCGCCTATGACGGCGACGGTCGCATCCATGCCGTCGACGCCACCTTCGCGGCGCGCTGCGGCTTTTCCTCCGATCTCTCCGGCCCGGTCACCGACCGCGCTTTGTTCCATGCCGACAGCTCCTATTTCTACCCGCATGTGAAGCTGACCTCGCAACCGCTGAAGACGCATACGGTTTCCAACACCGCCTTTCGCGGCTTCGGCGGCCCGCAGGGCATGGTCGGCGGCGAGCGCATCATCGAGGAAATTGCATACGCGACGGGCAAGGATCCGCTCGATATCCGGAAGGCGAATTTCTACGGCCAGCCGGGCTCGGAGCGCGATCTCACACCCTATCACCAGCAGGTGCAGGACAATATCATCGCCCGCCTCGTCGACGAACTGGAACACTCCAGCGATTACCGCGCCCGCCGGCAGGCGATTGTCGAATTCAACCGCACCAGCCGTTTTGTCCGCAAGGGCATCGCGCTGACACCGGTGAAGTTCGGCATTTCCTTCACCATGACCGCCTTCAATCAGGCCGGTGCGCTGGTGCATATCTACAATGACGGCTCGATCCACCTGAACCATGGCGGCACCGAAATGGGCCAGGGCCTGAACACCAAGGTGGCGCAGGTGGTGGCCGAAACCTTCCAGGTGGATATCGAGCGCATCCGCATCACCGCGACGACCACCGCCAAGGTGCCGAACACTTCGGCGACCGCCGCCTCTTCCGGCTCCGATCTCAACGGCATGGCGGCTTACGATGCCGCCCGCCAGATCAAGGAGCGGCTGATCGAATTCGCCGCCTCGGCTTATGGCGTGGAGCCGACGGAGGTCGAATTCCTGCCCAATCGCGTGCGCATCGGCGGCGAGGTCGTGCCCTTCGATACGTTCATCCGCATGGCCTATTTCGGCCGCGTGCAGCTTTCGGCCGCCGGCTTCTACAAGACGCCGAAAATCCACTGGGACCGCAAGAGCGGCAAGGGCCATCCCTTCTATTATTTCGCTTATGGCGCGTCCTGCAGCGAGGTCGCAATCGACCTGCTGACCGGCGAATACATGATGGAGCGCACCGATATTCTCCACGATGTCGGCAAGTCGCTGAACCCGGCGCTGGATATCGGCCAGATCGAGGGCGCCTTCATCCAGGGCATGGGCTGGCTGACGACGGAGGAATTGTGGTGGGACGACAAGGGGCGGCTTCGCACCCATGCGCCCTCTACCTACAAGATCCCGCTCGCCTCCGACCGGCCGAAAGTGTTCAACGTCAAGCTGGCGGATTGGGCCGAAAACGCCGAGCCGACCATCGGCCGCTCCAAGGCGGTCGGCGAACCGCCCTTCATGCTGGCGATCTCGGTGCTGGAGGCCCTGTCCATGGCCGTGGCCAGCGTCGCCGACTACCGCATCTGCCCCCGCCTCGACGCGCCGGCAACGCCGGAACGGATCCTCATGGCGGTGGAGCGGTTGCGGGGGATGTAACCCCGGCTTTCCCATGCAACAGAGGCGGCCCATGAAAAGTCGCCTCTTTCCATCACCCGCCCAGATGCGGATCGCGCCCGTCGATCAGCCCGATATCGCGCTTGCGTGTCTCGGGCAGCGTCGTCATGTCGAGCCGTGCCCGGCCGGCGCCACGAGCACCGATGAGTTGCGACAACCAGTGTTTCATCCAGTCCAGCATCGAAAACCTCCACAGGGTTTCCCCTGTCCATTTGATGATCATGCCGCTAGGATGCGCCGGAAAATCCTGCCAATCCAATCGAATGACCGTCTGGATGCATGAAGAGGCCTGATGCATGAAATTGTCGAAACAGGTTCCGCTCAACGCCCTGCGCGTCTTTGAGGCGGCGGCGCGGCACCTCAGTTTCACGAGGGCGGGCGAGGAACTCGGCCTGACGCAGACGGCCATCAGCTACCAGATCAAGCTGCTGGAAGAGACCATCGGCGAGCCGCTGTTCGAGCGCCGGCCACGCCAGGTGGCGCTGACGACGGTTGGTGAAAAGCTGGCGCCGAAAGTGGCGGAGGCCTTCGGGCTGCTGGGCGACGCGCTGTCCTCGGTGCAGACAATGGCCAGCGATACGCTCACCATCCATTCGACCGCGACCTTCGCCCAGCAATGGTTTTCCCGCCATCTCGGCGCCTTCCAGCTGCGCCATCCGACGATTGCCGTGCGGCTGCTCGCCTCCGCCAACATGGTGGATTTCAACCGCGAGAGTGCCGATGTCGCCATCCGCTGGGGCAAGGGCGACTGGCCGGGCCTCGTGTCCCACCGCATCATGCGGCTGGATTTCACGCCGATGCTGAGCCCGAAGCTCGCGGCGCGCAACGGCGGGCTGACGTCGCCGGCCGACCTCTTGAACCTGCCTATCATCAGCGCCGGCGATCCCTGGTGGCGGCAATGGTTTGCGGCCGCCGGCATCGACGAACCCGGCCTGGAGCGTTTTCCACAACATGAATACGGCACGCAACTTCTCGACGCCAATATCGCCATGGCCGGCGATGGCGTCGCCGTTCTCAATCCGGATCATTTCCGCGAGGACATCGCCGCCGGCCGTCTGATCCAGCCCTTCGACATCCTCTGCAACGACGGCCGCGACTACTGGCTCGCCTATCCCCAAAGCCGCCGCAATGTGCCGAAGATCAAGGCGTTTCGCGCGTGGTTGCTCTCCGAAATGGACGCGGAAACCTTGCGCGATCAGAATCCCATATCGGGAGCGTAGAAACAGCGCGGCGTGTTTTCATCGGGAAACAGACAGAGATGGTAGGAGCCATCCTGCGAGCGGCGGGCATCGCTTTGTTTCAAGCGGAAGATATGACTTCGGGTGATCAAACGATGGTCCCCGGGCACAAGCAGCAGCTGGTAACCGCCGGGCGTGATCGTGACGCTGTGCGTCGGGATCGCCTGGCAATCGCCGACCAGATTATTACCGTTGCAACAAAAAGGTTCGTAGCTCCAGCCCGTATGGGCTTCATGGGCTTGAGCGGCGGAGGCATAGGCAATCACCATAAAAATCGGAATGCAGCGCATCGCACATTCTCCATCGATGATGGCATCGCCGGCTGGCTGCATCGTCGCCATCAAGGCCAAGTAAGCGGCCAGGCGAATATCGCGATGCAGGATTGCGGTTAAAGGAGAACGCGTCAGTCCGATATCCGTTCCCATCCGCCGTGTATGGCGGTGATTTTCGCTTCCCCGCATTCCGTTTTTTTCGCAATGTGACATGTGGGAACAAGCATGAGGGGAAGCCGATGTATGAATATGCGATAGCCTGGGAATGGCTGGCCTTTGCGGTGCGCTGGCTGCATGTGGTCACCGCAATTGCCTGGATCGGCTCCTCATTCTATTTCATCGCGCTCGATCTCGGGCTGGTGAAGCGCCCGCATTTGCCGCCCGGCGCCTATGGCGAGGAGTGGCAGGTGCATGGCGGCGGTTTCTACCATATCCAGAAATATCTCGTGGCGCCGGCCAGCATGCCGGAACATCTCACCTGGTTCAAATGGGAGAGCTACGCCACCTGGCTGTCCGGCTTCGCGCTGCTCTGCGTCGTCTATTATAGCGGCGCCGACCTGTTCCTGATCGACCGGCATGTGCTCGATGTCAGCCAGCCGGTGGCGATCGCGCTTTCCATCGCCTCGCTGGCGCTCGGCTGGATCGTCTACGACCTCTTGTGCAAATCGCCGCTCGGCAAGAACCTCTGGGGTCTGATGCTGGTGCTCTATGTGGCGCTGGTCGCCATGGCATGGGGCTATACGCAGATCTTTACCGGCCGCGCAGCCTTCCTGCATCTCGGCGCCTTCACCGCCACGATCATGTCGGCAAACGTCTTCATGATCATCATTCCCAACCAGAAGATCGTCGTCGCCGACCTGATCGCCGGACGCACCCCCGATCCGAAATACGGCTTCATCGCCAAGCAGCGCTCGCTGCACAACAATTACCTCACCCTGCCGGTGATCTTTTTCATGCTGTCGAACCATTACCCGCTGGCCTTCGGCACGGCGTTCAACTGGATCATCGCAGCACTGGTCTTCCTGATGGGCGTCACCATCCGTCACTGGTTCAACACCACCCATGCGCGAAAAGGTCGCCCAACATGGACCTGGATCGCCACCCTTGTGCTCTTCATTCTCATCATGTGGCTGTCGACTGTCCCAAAGGTGTTGACCGGCGAAAAACAGGCCGCCCTGCCGGCCATGTCGCAAAAATTCGTTACTAACGCGCATTTCCCGGCGGCGAAGGATGTCGTCCAGAGCCGCTGTTCCATGTGCCATGCAGCCGAGCCGGTCTGGGAAGGCATCGTGCGCCCGCCCAAGGGCGTGAAGCTGGAAGAGGATGCCGAAATCGCCATTCATGCCCGCGAGATCTATTTGCAGGCCGGCCGCAGCCATGCCATGCCGCCCGGCAACGTCACAGACATCACCCCCAGGGAGCGCCAGGTGCTGACTGCCTGGTTCGAAAGCGCCGTATCGCCGGAGAAGACCCAATGACATCAAGCCTCTTGCGCGGCCGCACGCTCAGCTTCCACCGCCGACCGGAAAGCCTCGACGATCAGGCAAGCTTTGCCTACGAGGAAAACGGCGCCCTGCTGATCGAGGATGGCAAGATCCTCGCCCATGGCGCTTATGATGCGGTGCGGGCGCAGGCGCCGGCCGAGACGGTCGAGATCGATCATCGCCCGCATCTCATCCTGCCCGGCTTCATCGACACCCACCTGCATTTCCCGCAGATGCAGGTCATCGGCTCCTATGCCGCCAACCTTCTGGAATGGCTGAACACCTATACTTTCCCCGAGGAGTGCCGCTTCGTCGAAAGCGCCCATGCGACGCGCATCGCCGGCCGCCTGTTCGACGAACTCGTGCGCCACGGCACGACGACGGCCGTCGCCTATTGCTCGGTGCACAAAGCCTCCGCCGATGCCTTCTTCGCCGAAAGCCTGCGACGGGGTCTGTGCATGGTCGCCGGCAAGGTGATGATGGACCGCAACGCCCCGCAAGGCCTGCTCGATACGCCGCAGATGGGTTACGACGAGACACGGGCGATCATCGAGCAATGGCACGGCAAGGGCCGCAACCATGTCGCCATCACGCCCCGCTTCGCCATCACCTCGACGCCTGCGCAGATGGAGGCGGCGCAGGCGCTGGCCCTAGAATTCCCCGACCTGCACATCCAGACGCATCTCTCCGAAAACATCGAGGAGATCGACTATACCTGCTCGCTCTACCCGGATGCCATCGACTACACCGACATCTATGCCCATTACGGGTTGCTCGGCCCGAAGACGCTGCTTGGGCATGCCATCCACCTCTCGGAACGTGAAATGGATGCATTGAGCGAGGCCGGCTCCATCGCCGTGCATTGCCCGACCTCGAACCTCTTCCTCGGCTCCGGTCTTTTCCCGTGGCGCAAGCTGACGCGCCGCGACAGGCCGGTGCGTGTCTCCATCGCAACCGATATCGGCGGCGGCACCAGCTATTCCATGCTGCGCACGCTGGACGAGGCCTACAAGATCCAGCA
>CAMFHE010000030.1 GCA_945952045.1 uncultured Rhizobium sp. | reverse complement strand
GAAGCTTTCGCCATTGTCCTTGATCGCCTGCTCCAGAGCCAGACGGGCCAGATCCCGGTCGGACTGTTCGACCTGCGGGATCTTGTCGTTCTCGACATTGACGTCGAAGGCGACGACCTTGATGCCGGCATCGACGGCGCGCTTGGCGGCTTCCTTCATCGATTCCGTCAAGCCGTGCTGGATGATGATGCCCTGCACGCCGAGCGCGATGGCCTGATCGACCATGTCGGCCTGAAGGGCGGCGTCCTGGCGGCTGTCGAGCACCTGAAGCTGGACGCCGAGCGCCTTTGCCTGGGCTTCGACGCCGGCAAGATAGGACTGGAAGAAGTCGCCAGTCGACAGATAACGCACAAGCGCGATCTTGACGTCGCCCGGCTTGTCGAACGGCTTCGGCATGTCGGCGGCAAAGGCGCCGGTGGCGAAGGCCACGGTGCTGGCAAGCCCCAGCGCCAGCGTGCCGAATGCTCTGCGTGTAAAGTTCATGTCAGTCTCCTCCACTGGTGAACGGTAGTCTCTTGGCGGCAGCGGGATTTTCCCGTCAGCGTTTGCCTCTTTTCGAGAGCGCAAAGGTGAAGATCAGGGCGACGACGAGCACCGCGCCCTTGACGAAATCCTGGGTGTAATAGGGCGCGTTCATCATCGTCAGGCCCTGCAGCAGGATGCCGACGAACAGCGCGCCGATGGCGGTGCCGAAAGCATTCGGCTTGGCGGCGCCCAGCACGGCGAAACCGATGAGCGCGGCGGCCACCGCATCGAGCAGCAGGTTGTTGCCCGAGGCGATATCGCCGCGCCCGAGGCGGGCGGCGAGCAGGATGCCGCCGATGGAGGCGAAGACGCCGGAGATGATGTAGGCCGAGATCTTGTAGGCATTGACCGGCGCGCCGGCCAGACCCGCCGCGCGCTCATTGGAACCGACCGCATACATCATCCGCCCGAAGCGGGTGTATTCGAGGAAGAACCAGATCACGATCGCCAGCACGACGAGCACCACGACCGAGACCGGCACGAGGTTCGGCAGGATGAGGTCGAAGCGATGGCGTCCGAGCGCCAGAAAAGCGGGGCTGAAGGCGCCGGTCGCGACCGAGCCGTCCGGCATCGTCATGCCCGTGGCAATCGAGCGCCCTTCGGTCGGGATGCGCTGAAGCCCAAGCAACAGGAACATCATGCCGAGCGTGGCCAGAAGATCGGGCACGCGCATATAGACGATGATGACGCCGTTGATCAGGCCGACGAGAACGCCGATGGCAAGGCACACCAGGGTCGCCGTCAAGGCATCGCCGCCCATGACAACCATGACATAGGACGAAGCCATCATCGCCGTTGTCGCGACCGAGCCGATGGACAGGTCGAAGCCGCCGACGACCAACGTCGCCGTGACGCCGAGCGCCAGAATGCCGGTGATCGACACCGATTGCAGGATGAAGACGGCGCTTTGCGGCGAGGAAAAGCCCGAGGTCACCAGCGAGAAATAGACGACGAGACCGAGCAGCAGAACGATGAAGCCGTATTTGATGGCGAGTTCGCGAAGGCCCATCGGCGCGCGGACCGATGCGGCCGGCAGGGAGGGGGAGGCGGGCTTGCTCTGTTGACTGCTCATGATGCGGATACCTGCTTGGAAGGATGACCGGCGATCTCCGACAGGAGCCGCTCGACATCGACGGCCGCATTGCGGTGCTCGCCGACGATGGTGTGCTCCGACATGACGAGGATGCGGTCGGCCACCTCGAAGGCTTCGTCAAGTTCGGTCAGGAAAACGATTGTGGCGCGGCCGTTCGCCGAAGCGCGCAGCTTGGCGCCGATGTCGCGCCGGGCGGCGATGTCCACGCCCTGGAAAGGTTCGTCGAGGATCAGCAGCCGCGACGGCTCTGAAAGCCAGCGCCCGACCATGACCTTCTGCTGGTTGCCGCCCGACAGCGTCTGCATCTCGTCGCGCTCGCTGCGGCAGACGATGCCGAGCGCCTCGATCTGGCCGCGCGCCTTGGATTTTTCGCGCGCGCGGCTGGTCACGCCGATCCGCGACAGACGCTTCAGGAAGGGCAGGCCGATGTTTTCGGCGATGTTGAAATCCGGCACGATGCCGCTATCGGCGCGATCCTTGGCAACGAGGAAAACGCCGCGCGAAATCGCCTGCGCCGTGCTGGCCGGCCGATAGGAAACGCCGTCCAGCGTCATTGCGCCGCCGACAGCCGCCCTTGCGCCAAAAAGCGTTTCGGCGAGCGCCGTCTTGCCGACGCCGACAAGGCCGGTGACTGCGACGATCTCGCCGTCACCGAGATCGAAATCGAAGGCGCGGGCGGCGGCTTGCAGCTTGAGCCCACGCGCCGAAAACACCGGCGCGCCGGCCTCGCGCACGTTCACGCTGCCGGCCGACACTTTCTGGCCGAGCATGGCGTTGACAGCGCCTTCGTAATCCAGTTCCGGCCCTTCGAAACGGCCGGCGATGCGGCCATCACGCAGCGAGACGATGCTGTCGGCGAGGCGGCGGATATCCGACATGCGGTGCGAGATATAGAGAATGGCGACGCCGCGCGCCCGCAGCCGATCGACGAGATCGAACAGCCGGTCCGCCTCGGCGCTGGAAAGCGACGAGGTCGGTTCGTCGAGGATCAGCACCTGCGGCTCATGCGCCATGGCCCGCGCGATGGCGACCATCTGCCGGTCCGCCAGCGTCAGATCGTTGACATTGGCGGCGAGATCGATCGCCAGGCCCATGCGGGCCGCAACGGCGGCTGCCTCGCGACGCACCCGGCGCGGATTGAAGAACAGGCGCGCCCCACGGCCGTTCAGGCGGTCGAGGGTGAGATTTGTGGCGACGTCGAGATCGGCGACCACGCCGTCATTGATGTTCTGATGGACCGTGACCACGCCGGCGCGAATCGCCTCTGCAGGCGTCACCGGCTCGAAACTTTTCCCGGCCAGCGTCATCGCGCCGGCATCGCGACCATAGACGCCGCTGAGGATGCGCACCAGCGTCGATTTGCCAGCCCCGTTGGCGCCCATCAGCACCGTGACGGCGCCGGGACGCAAATCGAGGTCGACACCCTTCAGAACCGGTATGGCCCCAAAGGATTTGCGCACGCCTTCGATGCGGAACACTGCCCGTTCGCTCATTCTCTCCTCCCAATGCCGGGCAAGTTAGGCCGGCCTCCCATCAAATGTCAAGGCCATTGACATTTGACAGAATGACGCCTTACCTGTGGCCCAAGGACGTCATGGCGGCGCGCGACAAAAGACCCGCCACGGCTATCGGGAGGAGCATATGAAAGAGCAAGTTTTCGAGGCGCTCGGCATCGAAACGCTGCCGGCGCGGCTCGGCGGCAATGCGGCGCTGCAGGAGAGAATCGGCGCGGACTGGAGCCGCTGGAGCGTGCGCGAGGTCGGCGACGGCAACCTCAACCTCGTCTTCATCGTCACCGGCGAGACGGGCAGCGCCATCGTCAAGCAGGCGCTTCCCTATGTGCGGCTCGTCGGCGAAAGCTGGCCGCTGCCGCTGAAGCGCTCCTTCTTCGAATATCATGCGCTGAAGCGCCAGGCGGAGCGCGATCCGGGCATGGTGCCGGAGATCCTGTTCTTCGACGAAGCCCAGGCAATCATCGTCATGGAATATCTGACGCCGCACGTCATCCTGCGCCGGGCCTATATCGATGGCAGGCAATTGCCGAAGATCGGCCGCGACCTCGGCCTTTTCTGCGCCCGCACCCTGTTTCGCGGCTCGGATCTTTCGATGCCGACGCGGGAGAAGAAAGCGGATGTGGCGCTGTTCGCCGACAATGTCGAGCTTTGCGACATTACCGAAAATCTCGTCTTCTCCGACCCCTATTTCGAGGCGGAGCTGAACCGCCACACCACGCCGCAGCTCGATGGTCTCGTCGAGGAATTGCGCCGCGACCGCGACCTGAAAGTCGAGGCGCAGCGGCTGAAGCACCTGTTTTCCGCCAAGGCCGAAACGCTCTGCCATGGCGACCTGCACACCGGCTCGGTAATGGTGACCGACGAGGACACCCGCGTCATCGATCCCGAATTCGCCTTTTACGGTCCGATCAGCTTCGATGTCGGCATGCTGCTCGCCAATTTCTGGATGAGCTATTTTTCGCAGGAAGGCCACGAGGCCGACGCCGGGGGGCGCGATGCGATGCGCACCTATCTGATGGACACTGTCGAGACGATCTGGGAGACGTTCCGCGCGGAATTCGCCCATCTCTGGCGCAGTGAGCGCAAGGGCATCCTCTATCAAGCGAGCCTGTTCGAGGATCGCGGCGATCCGCTGGCATCCGAACAGGCTCTGACCATTGTGCTCGATGATATCAGGCGCGAGATGCTCGGCTTTGCCGGCGTCGAGATGCATCGCCGCATCCTTGGCCTTGCCCATAATGCCGATTTCGAAACCATCGCCGATCCCGACCGCCGCGCCGTTTGCGAAAGCAAGGCGCTGAAGCTCGGGCGCCATCTTGCCGTCAACCGGGAACGGATTTCGAGCCTTGCCGATATCCGCGCCACCGCCGAACGGCTCTACAGGGAGACATTGTCGTGAAAGTCGCAGACCGTCATTACCACACGATCTGGCTCAACGAGGACGGCCGCTCGGTCGACATCATCGACCAGCGCTGGTTGCCGCATGAATTCCGCGTCGTCACCCTGAAGACGGTGGCCGATGTCGCCACCGCCATCCGCGACATGTGGGTGCGCGGCGCACCGCTGATCGGCGTCACCGCCGCCTATGGCATTGCCATTGCCATGGCAAACGACCCTTCCGACGCCCATCTCGACGCCGTCTGGCACGAACTCAACGAGACGCGGCCGACCGCCATCAACCTGCGCTGGGCGCTGGAGGCGATGCGCAATTTCCTGCGGCCGCTACCGACCGCGGAGCGCGCCGAGGCCGCCTATCGCCGCGCCGCCGAGATCGCCGAAGAGGATGTGCAGCTCAATCGCTCCATCGGCGCCAACGGTCTCGCCGTCATCCGCGAGATCGCCAAGCACAAGAAGCCCGGCGAGCCGGTCAACATCCTCACCCATTGCAATGCCGGCTGGTTGGCCACCGTCGATTACGGCACGGCGACCGCGCCGATCTACATGGCCGCAGAAGAAGGCATTGCCGTGCATGTCTATGTCGACGAGACACGACCGCGCAACCAGGGCGCCCAGCTCACCGCATGGGAGCTGAACGGCCATGGCGTGCCGCACACGCTGATCGTCGACAATGCCGGCGGCCACCTGATGCAGCATGGCGAGATCGACATGGTGATCGTCGGCACCGACCGCACCACCGCCAATGGCGACGTCTGCAACAAGATCGGCACCTATCTCAAGGCGCTCGCCGCCCGCGACAACGACGTGCCATTTTATGTGGCGCTGCCGTCGCCGACCATCGACTGGACGGTGCATGACGGCGTGAAGGAGATCCCCATCGAGGAACGGACCAGCGACGAGGTTAGTTTCGTGCAGGGCCGCGGCGCGGATGGGTCGATCACCACCGTGCGCATCTCCCCGGAAGGCAGCCCCGCCGCCAATCCGGCCTTCGACGTGACCCCGGCGCGCCTCATCACCGGCCTGATCACCGAACGCGGCATCGCCACGCCCTCGCCGGAGGGTTTGAAGGCGCTGTTCCCCGAGCGGAGCTGAGAGCAATGACCCTGCAGAACGAGAAAACCACGGAAGAGATCGCGCTTGGCATCCGCCGCCGCGTCTTTTTCCACACGATGAAGAACAATGGCGGTTATCTGAGCCAGGCCTGCTCGGCCGCCGAAAGCCTGGCGCTTCTCTACAATGAGCTGCTGACGCTCGGCGAACCGACGCTGCCCAAGGTGCCGCTGCCCTTTGCCGGCGTGCCCTCGGCGCATAACCCGGATGCCTTCACCGGCGCCGGCTATCACGGCCCGGCCGGCCCAAATTACGACCGCTTCATCATCTCGCCGGCGCATTATGCGCTGGTGATCTATTCGGCGCTGATCGAGACCGGCCGCATGGACGAGCAGGCGCTCGATCTGTTCAACAAGGATGGCGGCTCGGTCGAGATGATCGGCGCCGAGCACAGCCCCGGCATGGAAGTGACCACCGGCTCGCTGGCGCAGGGCCTTTCCATGGCTTCCGGCATCGCCTGGGCGCGGGCGCGCAAGAAGGAGCCCGGCAAGGTCTGGGTCTATATGTCGGACGGCGAATTCCAGGAGGGGCAGACCTGGGAATGCCTGGCGGCGATGAGGTACCACAAGATCGACAACATCCGCGTCGTCGTCGATGTCAACCGCCAGCAATGCGATGGCGCCATGTCCTCGGTGCTCGATCTCGGCGATCTCGCCGCGCGCGTCTCCGCCTTCGGCGTTACCTGCCGCTCGGTCGACGGTCATGATCTGAACGCGCTGCGCGACGCCGCCGCCAGCGCGGAAGCCGGAAAACCGCTCGTCATTCTCGCCAATACATCGCCCTATCAGGGTATGGATTTCCTGAAAAAACGTTTCCCCCGGCTGCATTACGTCCGCTTCAAGAGCGCCGACGAGCGGCTGGAAATGCAGGCGGCCCTGGCTGCCGAACTCGGCATCACCGCTAGCGACTTGCAGGAAAGGGCCTGACCATGGTCGAAATCGTCAATCGCCCCTATGCCAAGGCTTTCGAGACCTTCGCCACCGCGCGGCCCGAAATCCTCTGCCTGTCTGCGGATCTCACCTCCTCCTGCGAGGTCGACGGTTTTCGCGACCGGCATCCGGAGCAATTCCTGTCGCTCGGCATGGCCGAGCAGAACATGCTGTCCTTTGCCGGCGGCCTTGCCATGCAGGGCTATCGGCCGTTCATCCACACCTTCTCGGTGTTCCTCTATCGCCGGCCTTATGACCAGCTGATCAATTCCATCGCCTATTCCAACCGCAAGGTGCGGCTGATGGGCTTTTTGCCCGGCATCACCACGCCCGGCGGCATTACCCATCAGGCGATCGAGGATATCGCCGTGCTGCGCGCCGTGCCGAACATGACCATCCTCGAAACCGGCGACGCCACCGAGGTCGAGACCGTTCTGGAGGTCGCCGACGCCGTAGACGGTCCCGTCTATGTGCGCATCCTGCGCGGCGAGGTGCCGCGGCTGTTTTCGACGCCGTTCGAATTCAACCGGCTGCGCACGCTTTCGGAAGGCGACGACATCCTCGTCGTCAGCTCCGGCGTCTGCACCGAGGAAGCGCTGCGCGCCACGCAGGCGCTCACCGCGCGTGGCATCGGCATCCACCACCTGCATGCCTCGACCCTCAAACCCTTCGACCGCGACAGCCTGCTGAAGGCCGCACGTGGCAAGAAGGGCATCGTCACGCTGGAAAACCACACCATCGTCGGCGGCCTCGGCTCGCTGGTGGCGGAGATTTTGGCGGAGGAGGGGCTCGGCATCCGCCTGAAACGCCTCGGCCTCAACGACACTTTCGCCCATGGCGCATCCAAACCCTATCTGATGAAGAAATACGGCCTCGATGCCGGAGCTTTGGTCAGCGCCATCGAGGCATTGACCGGCAAGGCGCTCGGCATCGGCGAGGAAGAACTGGCCGAGGTGCGCCTTGACCACGTCCATTCGGCGCAGAAGGCGGAGGCGCTCTGATGGGCCGTTTCCACGTCGATTATTACATCCGCGCCGCCGACGAGGCCGAGGCAAAGGCCCGGGCGCTCGACATCGCGCTGGAGCAGACGGTCGAGATCCCCCGCAACGTCGTGCCCTCGGGCTATGTCGAGGACGAGATCCTCGGCCGGCTGGAGGCACTGGCGCCGGATACGCAAGGCCGCCCCGGCTTCATCGCCACCATCTCCTATAGCGACGACGATGTCGGCGGCGATTTCCTGCAATTCCTCAACATCGTCTTCGGCAACAGCTCGATCAAGCCCGGCCTCAAGGTCGAGGATATCGGTCTTTCGCCGGCTATGCTTTCTCTTTGCCCCGGCCCGCGCCACGGCATCGAAGGTCTGCGCGCCCGCGCCGGCATCGGCCGTAAGCCACTGCTGATGTCGGCGATCAAGCCGGTCGGGCTCCCAGTTTCCGAGCTGGCCCGCCGCGCCCATGATTTCGCGCTCGGCGGCATGCATTACGTCAAGGACGATCACGGGCTAGTGGACCAGCACACCTCGCCCTTCGCCGAGCGGCTGGCCGCTTGCGTCAACGCCGTCGGCGAAGCCAACGCCGAAAGCGGCGGCAAGGCGAGCTTCGTGCCGAACATCACGGCGTCGGCCAGCGAGATGATCGAGCGCGCCCTGATGGCCGAGGAGGCGGGGGCAGGAGCGGTGATGATCGCCCCGGCGCTCACTGGCTATGACGCCGCCCGCAGTCTTGCCGCCCACCCGGATTTCTCGCTACCCATCGTCTCGCATCCGGCCTTTTCCGGCGCCAATGTCGTCTCGCCGGAATGCGGCTTCTCGCACCGCGTCTATTTTGGCCTCCTGCAACGGCTGATGGGCGTCGATGCCGTCGTCTATCCCAATTTCGGCGGCCGCTTCGGTTTCACCCGCGACGAATGCCGCTCGATTGCGAACGCCTGCGCCGCCGATCTCGGCGGGCCGAAGACCATCGTGCCGGCGCCGGGCGGCGGCATGACCTTCGCCCGCATTCCCGAGATGCGCGAGGTCTATGGGGCGGATGTGATGTATCTCGTCGGCGGCGCGCTGTTGCAGGAAGACGATCTGGTTTCGGCGAGCCGTCGGCTGGTTGAGGCCGTCAACGGCTGACGGACCCCTTGCAGGCCGGGCGCGATTGGCGTACCGCTTCGCGGATACGTGTTTCGAAACCGATGCAAATCCGGTTGCAAATTGCTGCACGAGGCGGCAATTTGCGCGCCATCCGAGTTGAAAGATGATCCCCATGCAAGCCGAGCGCCTTACCTTCGACATCAAGCCCAATGCCAATCCCCTGCCGGAAGCCGACCGCCTCAAGGCGTTCGAAAACCTCGGCTTCGGAACCCTGTTTTCCGACCACATGGCCGTGATCCGCTGGAGCGCGGACAAGGGCTGGCATTCGGCCGAAGTTGTGGCGCGCGGTCCCTTCGCCATCGATCCGGCGAGCAGCGTGCTGCATTACGCCCAGGAAATCTTCGAGGGCATGAAGGCCTATCGCCGCGCCGATGGCCGCGCCGTTCTCTTCCGCCCGGAGGAAAACGCCCGCCGCTTCAACGAATCCGCCCGCCGCATGGCGATGCCGGAACTGCCTGAGGCCGATTTCCTCGACGCCGTCGAGCAGCTGGTGCGCATCGACGCCAAGTGGATCCCGCAAGGCGAGGGCAGCCTCTACCTGCGCCCCTTCATGTTCGCCAGCGAAACCTTCCTCGGCGTGCGTCCGTCGAAGGAATATATCTTCTGCGTCATCGCTTCCCCGGTCGGCCCCTATTTCAAGGGCGGCGCCAAGGCGGTTAAGATCTGGGTCTCCGAGAATTATACCCGCGCTGCCGCCGGCGGCACCGGTGCGGCCAAGTGCGGCGGCAACTACGCCGCCAGCCTGATCGCCCAGGCCGAAGCCTCGGCGCAGGGCTGCGACCAGGTCGTCTTCCTCGATGCCGCCGAGCATCGCTGGGTCGAGGAACTGGGCGGCATGAACGTCTTCTTCGTCATGAATGATGGTTCGATCACCACCCCGCCGCTTGGCGGCACCATCCTGCCCGGCATCACCCGCAATTCGCTGATCGCGCTCGCCCGCGAGGAGGGCTTGACCGTCAACGAGCAGCCCTATTCCTTCGAGCAGTGGCAGGCCGATGCGGCCAGCGGCAAGCTCGTCGAAGCCTTCGCCTGCGGCACGGCCGCCGTCGTCGCCGGCATCGGCACGGTGAAGTTCAACGGCGGCGAGTTCAAGATCGGCAGTGGCGAGACGGGTGCGGCGACGTCCAAGCTGCGCGAAGCCCTGGTCGGCATCCAGCGCGGCGTCAACAACGACCGCCACGGCTGGGTCCGCGTCATCGAAGGCGTCTGATCACGGATCAGGTCTTCAAGGATATATCGCGCCGGTCGCTCTCGGGAGCGGCCGGCGTTTCTGTCTGCGCGGCGTTTTTCCGCGCCTCTTCTTCGAAAAGAGCGCGCGACATCGGCCGCCCGAAATAATAGCCCTGGAATTGCTGGCAGCCGCAATCGCGCAGCAGATGATATTGCTCTTCGGTCTCGACGCCTTCAGCAAGCACCACGAGGCCGAGATCGCGCCCCATATGCACGATGCTGCGCACCAGCGCCACCGCACCGGCGCTCTCGGAGGCTTCCTTGACGAAGCTGCGGTCGATCTTGATCTGCTCGACCGGCAATTGCCGGAGATAGCTGAGCGAAGAATAGCCCGTGCCGAAATCGTCGAGCGAAAAGCCGATGCCCGCGATGCGCAACGCCTCCATTTTGGCGACCACCATATCCATGCCGGAAATGACGACGCTTTCGGTCAGCTCCAGCTTGAGCCGGCGCGGATCGATGCCGTAAAGGCTAACGGTATCCAGCACCGAATGCTCGAAACCGTCGACCCGGAACTGGATAGCGCTGACATTGACGGCAAGCCGAAATTCGCAAAGCGCCGGATCCTCCTTCCACTTGGCGAGGATGCGGCAGGCTTCCTTCAACACCCAGCCGCCGAGCAGCGGCATGACGCCGCCTTCTTCGGCGGCGGGAATGAAGACGCCCGGCGAAACGGCGCCGCGTTGCGGATGCGTCCAGCGAAGCAGCGCCTCGGCGCCGATGAGCTGTCCATCCTCGTCGACCTGCGGCTGAAGGACGAGCTCCAGTTCATCGTTGCGGATGGCAGCCCGCAGGTCGCGCGCCATGCCGTTTTCGTTGCGCATCGATTCCAGTTGCATCGCGTAGATACAGGCGCAGACCAGCGCGGTTGCCAGGATCGCATTGACCCAGGTTCCAACCGGACGGATATCCGCAGGGATCGGCTCGGCGAAAGGAAGCGCCAGCGGTGCACTGGAAAAGGCGATGAAAGCGGCCAGACAGGCGACAATGACGACGAGTTGCAGCGGCGACTTGTTGCGGAGGTAGTTGATATAGCCGAGCAGAGCCAGCACGGGCAGATAGAGGTGCGAGACTCGCGGCCCTTCCGCCGTCGGAATATCGAACATCGCGCAGAAACCGATGGCAAAGGCGAGGAAGGCGAATTCCGAAACCAGAAGCGCTTCGGTCAACCGCCCGCTCCTCACCAGAAGCCAGCTTGCCAGGCCGATACAGGCAAGGATCACTTCGGCGAAGGACAAGGACCACCAGCCCTTGAAGGCGAAAATCGCCGCCCACAGCAGACCGACGAACAGGATCGCCAGCGATGCGATCCGGTAGGCTAGGAGCGTGCGCTGAGACTTCTGGTCCAGTCGCGGCGGGGTCAGGTCTGGCGTCGGCTGTTTCAAATGCGGCTCACAGGTCTGGTCTCCCGCCCATGCTACCCATGCTAGCATGACTTTCCAACAAAGCACGCCCCTTCGGCGTGTTTTCATCGAGCGTAATATGGATGTCACACACGGTTTCTATGGGAGGGGCGAACGCAAGCGCAACAGCGAGGCCCCCACAATGCGCAAACTCCTTCTCGCCCTGGTATCCGCCACCATGCTGTCCGGCATGGCGAACGCCGCCGCCATCTATCCGCTCGACCGCGCGACGGTGCTTGCCGGCTCGCCCTTCGACTTCAAGGTCGAGTTCGAGGGCGTGGTCAAGCCCGAGGACGTCAAGGTCACCGTCAACGGCCAGGATTACGAAGCCGTCTTCGGCAAAAAGGCCGAATTCGTCGCCGAGGAAAAGGGCAAGGAGGACAAGGTTCTCGGCTCCGCTCTCATCCTGCGCGGCCTGACGATTGCCGAGGCCGGCAATTACAAGATCGAAGCCACCGCCGGCGATCAGCACAAGCAGGTCAACTGGGAAGTCTACACCACCTCCGCGACGCCTAAGGCGAAGAACATCATCTTCCTGCTCGGCGACGGCCTGTCGGTCGCCCACCGCACCGGTGCGCGCCTCATGTCCAAGGGCATGGCCGACGGCAAGGCCAAGGGCCGCCTGAACATGGACGACGTGCCGCCGGTCGCCTTCATCGGCACCTCCTCGACGCATTCGATCGCCACCGACAGCGCCAACACCATGTCGGCCTACATGACCGGCCACAAGGCCCGCGTCAACGCGCTCGGCGTCTATGCCGACCGCACGC
Source organism: uncultured Rhizobium sp. (assembly GCA_945952045.1). GTDB lineage: Bacteria > Pseudomonadota > Alphaproteobacteria > Rhizobiales > Rhizobiaceae > Metarhizobium. The sequence continues at coordinate 50,832 of CAMFHE010000030.1, read as the reverse complement.
CCGACAGCCTCGACGACCCCAAGGTCGAGACCATGGGCGAGGCGCTGCGTCGCCAGACCAAGAAGTCGATCGGCATCGTCACCACCGCTGAAGTCGAAGACGCAACGCCGGCCGCCGTCGTTTCTCACACCCGCAAGCGCGGCGACAAGGCCGACATCGTCGGCATGCTCTACGACGTCAAGCCCGACGTGCTGCTCGGCGGCGGTTCGGCCTACTTCCTCGGCAAGGACATTCCCGGCTCCAAGCGCAAGGACGACAAGGATTATATCGCGCTGTTCAAGGATGCCGGCTATGCGCTGGCCACCGACAAGACCGAACTCGCAGCCGCCGCCGGCTCCAACCAGGACAAGCTTCTCGGCCTGTTCCACACCGGCAACATGGACGTGACGCTCGACCGCGAATTCCTCAAGAAGGGCACCGTCGACAAGTTCCCGAACCAGCCGGGCCTGGTCGACATGACCAAGACCGCCATCGACAAGCTGTCGAAGAACCCAGAAGGCTTCTTCCTCGTCGTCGAAGGCGCATCGATCGACAAGATGAGCCATCCGCTCGATTGGGACCGCGCGCTCGTCGACACCATCGAGTTCGACAAGGCTGTCGGCGTCGCCCGCGAATTCGCCGCCAAGAACCCCGACACGCTGATTATCGTTACCGGCGACCATACCCATGGCGTCGCCATCATCGGCACCGTCGATGACGACAAGCCGGGCACCGAGATGCGCGAAAAGGTCGGCACCTACGACAATGCCGGCTTCCCGAACTACGAAGACAAGGACGGCGACGGCTATCCGGACCGTATCGACGTCTCGCGCCGCCTGTTCATGGCCGCCAATAACGGCCCGGACCACTACGAAACCTTCCGCCCGAAGCTCGACGGTCCTTTCGTTCCGGCCATCCAGAACGAAAAGAAGGAATATGTCGCCAACGAAGCCTATAAGGATGTTCCCGGCGCCGTCTTCGTACAGGGCAATATCCCCAAGGATGAAGACAGCGGCGTTCACGCCGTCGACGACATCGTGCTGCAGGCTGCCGGCCCCGGCGTCGAAGGCCTGACCGGCTACATGGAACAGAGCGACGTTTACCGCGCGCTCGCCGATGCCTTCGCGCTCGGCGCGCCCAAGAAGTAAGCTGTCCCAGCGACGCGCGGACAGGCGGGACCCTCCGCCTGTCCGCATCCGTTTTGGAGGTTTGCCATGATTGTACGAAAAATTCCGTCCCTCTCTCGCCGCCAGACCCTGCAGGCGATGGCCGGACTGCCGCTGATGCTTGCCGCCGGTGGCGCGCGCGCTGAGGAAAAACTCGGCTTCAACGAGCTTTACAAGAGCTTCGGCGTGCTCGGTCTGCAATTTTCCGACAAGGTGAAACGGCTGAACGGAAGCACGGTATCGGTCGGGGGCTTCATGGCGCCGCCGCTGAAGGCCGAGGCGGCCTTTTTCGTGCTTACCGAAATTCCGATGTCGCTCTGCCCGTTCTGCTCTTCCGATGCGGACTGGCCCGACAATATCCTCGTCGTCTATCTCGCCGCCAAGCAGACCTTCGTGCAGTACAATGCGCCGATCGCCGCGCAGGGCACTCTCGATGTCGGCCCGTGGACCGACCCGGAAACCGGCTTCGTCAGCCAGCTTCGCCTGCGCGACGCCTCGTTCGATACGGTCTGACGCCTTTCATGCTGTCGCTTGCCATCAACAATCTCGAAATGCGCTTCCCCGGGCTGGATGCGCCGGCGCTGGCCGTCGATGATTTCACCCTGCCGGCCGGCGCGCGGCTGGCGGTCACCGGCGCGTCCGGCTCGGGCAAGAGCACGCTGGTCAATGCCATCACCGGCCTCGAGAAGGTGACGAGCGGCGGCATTCGCTGGGACGACACCGATATTTCGCATTTGCCCTCCGGTCGGCGCGATGCCTTTCGCGCCCGCCATATCGGCCTCGTCATGCAGGATTTCCATCTGTTTCCGGGCCTCTCCGCCTTCGAAAACGTCGTGCTGCCGGTGCGTCTGACGCGGCGCCTGACGCGGCAGGAAGCGGAGCGAGCGCGTATGCTGCTCGACGGCATCGGCATTCGCCGGCCACAACAGCCCATCGAAACCCTGTCGCGCGGCGAGATGCAGCGGGTGGCGGTGGCGCGCGCGCTTCTGTCGCGTCCGGGCGTTCTTGTCGCCGACGAACCGACCGCCAATCTCGATCGTCGCACCGGCGACGAGGTCGCCGATCTGCTTATCCGTCTGGCGGGCGAAGAGAAGGCGACGCTGATCGTGGTCACCCATGATCCGATGCTGACGGAACGGCTCGACCGCCGCATTCGCCTTGTCGGCGGGCGCATCGACGACGACAGCGCGGGAACGCCACAGACATGATCCGCTTCATTCTTGCCGATATCCGCCGCTTCCGCGCCGGCGCGCTCGCCGTCGTCGTGCTGATCGCCCTGTCGGTTGCGCTCTGCACCATCGTGACATTGCAGGAGCGGGCCGTGCGGCTCGGCAGCGCGCGGGCGGCCGAAAAATTCGATCTCGTGGTCGGCGCGGCCGGCAGCGAGACGCAGCTGACGCTCTCGGCCGTTTTCCTGCAGCCGGCGCCCCTGCCGCTGATGCCGGGCGCGGTTCTGGCAAAGCTAGCCGCCGATCCGCGCGTTTCCTTCGCCGCGCCGGTCGGTTTCGGCGATTCCGCCTTCGGTTTTCCGGTCGTCGGCACGACCACGACGCTGATCGCCAATCTATCGCCGCAACTGGCCGAGGGGCGGACCTTTGCCCGGCTCGGCGAGGCGGTGATCGGCGCGGAGGTGCCGATGGAGCAAGGCGCGGAAATCAAGCCGATGCACGGCACCGCCGAAGCCGGCGGCGAGACCCATACCGAACTCGCCTATACCGTCACCGGCCGCATGGCGCCGACCGGAACGGCCTGGGATCGGGCGATCCTCGTTCCGATCCGCGCCGTCTGGAGCCTGCACGGCATGGAAGGCGGCCATGACGATCACGACGATCCTGCGCATGACGACCACGCGGCCGAGGAGGGCACGCAAAGCGAAGCGCATCAAGACCATGACCATCATCATGGCCATGTCGACGCGCAGGCGCCGATCGACGAGACCTTCTCCGCAGACATGCCCGGCCTTCCCGCCGTTCTGGTCAAGCCGAAGACGATTGCCGATGCCTATCGGCTCCGCCAGGATTATCGCGGCGAAACGACGCTCGCGGTCTTTCCGGGCGAAGTCCTGACCCAGCTCTATGCGACGCTGGGCGACATGCGCAGCATTCTGCTGGCCATCGCCATCGGTACGCAAGGCATCGTCGTCGCCGCCATTCTTCTGGTGACCATCATGCATGTCGGTTCGCGCCGTCGGCAGATCGGGGCCTTGCGGGCGCTGGGGATCCCTCGGCGCTCGATCATCGCCATCGTCTGGGGCGAGCTTTTCCTGCTGTTTGCCGCAGGGGCAGCCCTCGGCATCGCCGGCGGCTATGGCGTGGCGCGGCTGATCTCGTCCCTGCTGACGGCGCGCACCGCCGTGCGCATGCCGGTCGAATTCGCCCATGCCGACATGACGCTCGCGCTCGGCATCGCGCTTACCGCGGCTGTGATTTCGCTGGTGCCGGCTTTGATTGCGCTGCGCTCCAGCCCCGCCGAAGCACTGCGCGCCTGAGCCGGTTCAGCCGCGCCGCGCCACCATGATGCCGGTGAGCACGATGACGCCGCCGATCGCCTGCAACATGCCCACAGGCTCGTTCAGCACCATCCACGCCAGCAGGGCGGCGGCGACCGGCTGCAACAGAAGCGTCAGCGACGAAAAGGCCGGCGGCAGGAACGCAAGCGCATAGGCGATCAATCCCTGACCGGCCGCATGGGAAAGAAGCGCAAGCCCGAGCAAAATCGCCCAGCCGAACAGCGTGACCGGGAAAAAGCCCTCTTCGAACATCAGGGTGACCGGCAACAGGCAAACGGCCGCTGAACACGTGCTCCACAGCATGATCGTCATCGTCGAGAATCGGCTGCGCAGCCGCCCGATGGTCAGGATATATCCGGCATAGAAGGCGGCGGCGAGGAGCGCCATCAGATCGCCGCCGACATCGCCATTGCCGAGCGCGGCGGGTCCGCCCTTCAGCGTGATGATGCCGACCGTGGCAAGCGCCAGACCGGCGACGAAAACCCGGCTGACATGGGCGCGGAACAGAAGCCAGGAACCGAGGGTGACGAAGATCGGCGCCATATTGGCGATTAGCGTCGCATTGGCGACCGAGGTCATGTAGAGCGCCAGATGCCAGGTCGCGAGATCGCCGGCAAGGAAGATGCCGGGCAAGGCAAGGAGAAAGCGGTCGCTCCCCGTCGTCGGCCGTGCGAAACCGCCCGCCGGCGGCGTGATGCGCGTCCACAAAACCAGGGGCAGCAAGGCCAGCGCCACGCGCCAGAAACCGGTCGCCATCGGCCCGACTTCCGACAGGCGCACGAAGATCGGCGAACCGCTGATGCAGATGCTGCCCAACAAGAGGGCCGCAAGCGCGATGCGACTGCGGCTGGCGATGGTGGACGTATCGATCATGGTCACGAAAAAAGTCTCGCTCAGCTGAACACGCCGCCTGCGGCAGCCTCGACCGGCTGTAACAGAAAGCCGGGAGCGACAGAAATGACAATTGCTGAACAACCGATCGCTTGCGCTGATGACCGCGCTCGACGATGTCGCAACTGCAACGAATCAGGACAGCAAAGGCGGAACGTCAGCCGGAGTTAGCCGCGGCAAACACAACCTGCGGCCACATACCCGCGATGCAAAATCGCGTCGCTGGCAATATTCGCATGCCGAACTTACCTTAGGGAAGGCGAAGCGGTGATGAAAGTATCCCTTTGGACCGGCTCTTGATACAAAGCGTTAATCATCATCTTTGTAAAAGTTGAGTCGTCGAAGGTGAGTGGAGAACGTATCGATGGCTGCTGAACGGATGAACATGTCTAGCGTATCTACCGCGGGCCGCCTGGTTCCGTTCCCACTTGCCGGACGCACAGCGTTCATTCGCCGTTGCGCCGCCGAACTCGAAAACACCCATGGCGACGACGCTGTCCAATATTGGCGCAACAAATGTCGCGCGCTTGCCGATCAGCTCCTGTCGCTCGGCTGCTCCGAGGAGCAGATGCGCCAGCAGGTCGCCGAATTCCAGCACGAGGTCCAGGCCGAGCTGATGCGCCGCCACTGGCAGGATGACATGGCCGGCTCCCACGGCTGATCGCATTCTGTCGCAAGATCAAGAGGCGAGAGCCTTCTCGACCAGCATTCGAAGTTGCGCATCGCCAAAACCGGCGATGTCGAGCATGGCGCGGTAGGCATTGCCCTCCAATCCGAGCACGGCGGCAAAGGCCGGCTCGGTCTTCAAGCCCGCCTCGCGCGCCGCCAGGATGCGCGCCCGCAAGGCCTCGCCGCCGAGCGCCAGCAACCGCCGCTCCACCTCGAAATGCCGCCAGCCCGCCTGTTCGCTTAAACGCAGCGGCTCGCCGAATATCTCGAACGGCCAGCCGGCATGCCGAAATTCGGCAATCACCGCGCGCGAACCGCCAGCCCACTGCCGCACCGAAAAATCCTCGAAATCGCCGAAGGCCCTCCACAGTCGCGCTGAGAAAGCCTCTGCGTCAAAGGCGGCGCAGACGATATCGATATCGCTGCCGGCGTGATCGAGCCCCAGCGGCGGCGTTCCGGCAAGCGCCCAGTCCAGTCCCGTCAGAACGCCGGCAATGTCTGCCGAAGCGACCGCCTTCATATAACTTACGCGTTCCTCAGTCACAGTTCGGCCTCCTCTCTGCCATCGCAGGAACAAACTTGCAAACAGCGCGTTAGATTGCCAGCCCCACAGCAATTCGACACAAGGAGCAGGCCGATGACCGACGAATATCTCCAGCCCCTGATGATCATGATCGTCGCCATGGGCTGCTATTTCATGATCGTGCCGGTGTGAGGAAGGGCGATGTTTCTGGTCATGTCGGCCCTCGCCTATCTCGCCATCTCCATGGCTATCGTCCTGGGGATCGACTTCGCCATCAGCCACAGATATAGGCCGCGCCAGAGCATGAAAGGCGCCGCCGCGCCTGCCTATGCGCCGCCGGTCAAACGATCCGCCAGCCGCACCGGTTTCTGACCCGTCTCATTCCGACATCACTTCTTTCAGGGCGCGCTCGATAGCCGCGGCGCTATACGGCTTGTTGAGCACGATATGCGAGCCATTGCCAGCCACGGATGGCGCGAAAGCCTTGCCGGTCGCAAAAATGACGCCCTTACCGGGATCGGCGCTGCGGACCCGGCTCGCCAACTCGTCGCCGGACATGCCCGGCAAACCGATATCGGTGAACAGCACATCGAAATGCTGGCGCTCGATAATCGACAGCGCCTGCTCGGCGCTCCCAGCCTCCAGAACGCGATGGCCTAGCTCGGCGAGAATTTCCGCCGTGTCCAGCCGGATCAGCGTGTCATCCTCGACGAGCAGGATCGTCAGGATGTCGTCGCGCGCTTGCTCGCTCGCCTCGATGGGGCGGCGTGCGGAAAGCACATGGCGCAACTTGCGCGCCAGCTGATCGCGCGTATAGGGTTTCGACAACAGCTCGACGCCGGCATCGAGCCTGCCGCCATGGACGATCGAATTTTCCGTGTATCCCGATGTGAACAGGATGGCGAGGTCGGGGCGCAGACGCCGGGCCATGGCCACCATGTCCGTGCTTTTCAGCGGGCCGGGCATCACCACATCGGTGAAGAGAAGATCGATCACCGCCTCACTTTCGACCACTTCCAACGCGCTTGCGGCATCCTTGGCGGTCAGAACGCCGTAACCGAGATCGGTCAGCATTTCCACGACGATGGCGCGCACCGCCTCGTCATCCTCGGCAACGAGAATGGTTTCCGTGCCGCCAGCCATGTCGAGGCCGGCGCCATCGGGCAACCGGTCTTCGACGGCATCGGCGCGCGGAAGATAGAGCCGAACCGTCGTGCCTACCCCGACTTCGGTCTCGATGCGCACCTGGCCGCCGGACTGGCGCACGAAGCCATAAACCATCGACAGGCCAAGCCCTGTGCCCTTGCCGAGCGGCTTGGTCGAGAAAAACGGCTCGAATACCTGCGGCAGAACCTCGGGCGGAATGCCGCCGCCGGCATCGGCAACGGAGAGCTCGACATAATCGCCCGGCGTCAAATCGGGAAAGCGCGGATCGCCGCCTGCGGGGCAGGTGACGTTGGCGGCCGAAATCACCAGACGGCCGCCGCCATTCATGGCATCGCGGGCGTTGATCGCCAGATTGAGGATGGCGTTCTCGATCTGGGCCGGATCGACCAGCGTGTTCCATAGACCGTTGGGCGCGACGGTATCGATCTCGGTTGCCTCCGCCAGCGTCCGCCGCAGCATTTCGCCCATGGAGGTCACCAGTCGCCCGACATTAAGCACCTTGGGTTCCAGCGGCTGACGGCGGCCGAAAGCAAGCAGCTGGCTGGCAAGCTTGGCGCCGCGCTCGACACCGGTTAACGCCTGCGCCACGCGCCGTTCGGCCTTGGCATTGCCGGCGACATCGCGGCGCAGCAATTGCAGATTGCCCGAAATCACCTGCAGAAGATTGTTGAAGTCATGGGCGACGCCGCCGGTGAGCTGACCGAGCGTCTCCATCTTCTGCGCCTGGCGCAACTGCTCCTCGGTATGGCGCAACGCTTCCTTCTGCGCTTTTTCCTCGGTCACATCGCGGCCATAGGCAAAGACGAACTCGCCTTCGGTGGAGGTGTGCCAGGAGATCCAGCGCGGCGTGCCGTCGGCATGGCGGAACCGGTTTTCGAAGCTGGAGATCTTCAGCCGCGATTGCGCCTGTTCCAGCGCCTCGCGCGTGCGCCCAATATCATCAGGCCAGACGAATTCCAGATAGTTGCGCCCGAGCGCCGCCTCCGGTTCCAGACCGAGCACCGTCGACCAGGCGGGATTGACCGCACGCAACAGGCCGTCCGTGCCGGCGACAAGGAGAATGTCGCGCGAATTGCGCCATACCCGGTCGCGCTCGGCGGTGCGCGCCTCGACCTTGTCCTCGAGCGCCGCCGCCAGCGCCAGCAGGTTCTGCTCGGCCCGTCGACGCTCCACCGCCATGCGGGTGCGCTCGGCGACTTCGCGCACGAAAGCCAACTCGTCCGCCGACCATTCGCGCGCGGTCGCATGGTGGATGAACAGCAGGGCCGCCATGCGGCCGTTTTCCATCACCGGCACATTGACCAGCGAGCGCACGCCGATCGCCTCCAGCGCCTCGCGCTTGTAATTGACCCGCGGGTCGTCGGCGGCATCGGAAAAATGCACCAGATGGCCCTGCTTGAGATCGTCGATGAAGCTGCCGAAATCGCGGAACCGGTAGCGGCCGACCAGAGGCTCGCTGCCAACGGCGGTCCAGCCCGGATCGAGCTCGACGGTTTCGCGATCATTGTCGACGGCGCCATAGCCGGCGCGGCTGGCGCCAAGCGCCTGGCCGAGAATTTCGACGGCGGCATAGGCGATGTCGCGCGGCTCGTGTGCCTCGCGGAAACGGTCGCCGAGCGCCAGCAGGGCCTGACGCCGCTCCTGTTCGGCGATCTGATCGGTGACGTCGACATTGACGCCGATCATGCCGATGAAGGCGCCGAAACCATCGAAGCGCGGCCGGGCATCGGTGCGCAGGGTGCGATAGCGCCCGTCATGCCGGCAAAAACGGGCCGACGTCGAAAAGCCGACCTGTGCTTCCAGCGATCTGTCCGCCTCCGCGAACAGCTTTTCGCGATCGTCGGGATGGATGATCGGCACCCAGTCGAAGTGATCGACCTCCTCCGGGCGCAGGCCGAGGAACAGCCGCTGCGCCTCGTTGAGGTAGATGCAGTTGCCGAACCGGTCGGTCATCCACAGCATGACCGGCGCGGTTTCGGCCACAAGCCGGAAACGTTGCTCGCTTTCGCGCAAGGAGCGCTCGGCGCGGTTCTGCTCGGTGACATCCTGCCCCTGCACGAAGACGCCGGTGCAATTGCCGTCGTCGTCGAGGATCGGCTGGTAGACGAAATCGAGAAAGCGTTCCTGCGGTTCTGAGTCGGAATCGGCCTGCAGCATCACCCGGACATTGCGGCCGACGAACGGACGCTTCGTCGAAACGACCGTATCGAGAAGCGCGATGAAACCCTGCTCGACCACTTCCGGCAAGGCCTCGCGCAAGGGCTTGCCGATGATTTCGCGGTCGCCGACCAGCGATTGATAGGCGAGATTGGTCATCGAGAAGACGTGATCGGCGCCGTTCAAAATGGCGACGAAGCCCGGCGCCTGCACGAACAGCGCCCGCAAACGCCGGCCCTCCTCCTCCAGCCGTTCGTTGCGGCGCTGCACGGCCTCGGCGTGGCGCAAGACGCCCGTTTCGACCTCTGCAACCCCGTCATAGAGCCGCACGCCGTGGGCGAGCGAGCGCAGACGCTGAAGCTCGGAGACATCGACGGTGTGCTGGAGAATATAGCCGACCGCGCCGTCGCGATCGAGGATCGGCGTATGGCTGGCGCTCCAGTAACGTTCCTCGAAGCCACGGCCGTCCGGCAGCGGAATATTATATTGAATGAGCGGAATATGATCGACGATACCGGTGTCGATCACCCGCTCCAGCGAGCTGCGCAACTGCCGGTGACCGCTTGACGCGGGATCGCTTGGAAAGGCCGTGAAAATATTGCTGCCCAGGAGGTCGTGGCGTTCACGCATGGTGACGCGCAGATAGGCATCGTTCATGGCGACGATATCGAGCGCGGGATCGAGAAGAATATAAGGGTTGGGAGAAGCAGCGAACAACGCTTCGAAATCGAGTTCCGTCATTGATCTCCGCCCAGTGCCGGCGGCGCCCCCTCTGCTCTCGTTCCCCTGGCGACCGGTGGCGCGGCTGGGCGCTTTTCTCGGCTCCTTGCAGATATGAAGCGCCCCACGGGAAAGGCAAGGGCATAAACGACAGATTCATCGAAGGCTTGATGTCGTCAGGGAACCATTGGGGGTGTCCTGCCGTTAAACTTTCACGATGGCAGGCCGCAACCAAGGCCGGACATGGCATGCGCATGTTCCGGGAAAACGGAAGGCTATGCAGATGAAGAGATTTTCAAGACGGTTTCACGACCGGCGACACCGCGCGGCAATTGCCCCGCCGGCGCCGCGCAAACGCAACGTTCGCGCGCTGCAGGTCATGGCGCCGCAGGTCGTGGACCTGCCGCATCCGGCAAACCGGGCATCGGATATTCGTGTGCCCGCTTCGATCAACGGCGTCGATCTTTCGAGCGGGCGTCTGTGAGCGTGGCGGGCTTTTGGGAGAATGAGGGATGAAGGTTCGCGATGTGATGACCCGGCAGGTGGTGACGGCTTCACCGACCGATTCCGTACAGGCGATTGCGCGACTGATGGCCGATATCGACACCGGCGCCATACCGATCGAGGTCCCGGGCGTCGGCAATCTCGTGGGTGTGATCACCGATCGTGACATTGTGCTGCGCGTTGTCGCCGAAGGACTTGCCTCGACCACAGCGGTCTCGGAAATCATGACGGTCGGCATTGAAAGCTGCCAGGAAGACGACGATATCGACGACGTCGCCCGCAAGATGACCGAACTCAGCATGCGCCGCCTCGTCGTCTACGACGCCAATCGCGAACTTTCCGGCATCGTCACCCTGCACGATATCGTCGCCGAGCAGCAGCGTCTTTCCCCACAGCGAGGAGAACCGGCATGAACGACCGATTGTGGAGCGAAGCGGTGATCCTCGAAGCCCCGGGCCGACAGCTGCGCGTGGAAAGCACACGCGATGCCGAGATCTGCCTGCGCCGTTACTGGCCGGTGGAGGAGGGGCGCGCATGGGAAATTGCCCGCGACGCCTGTCAGAAGGCGTTGAGCGGCGTGACCTCGCCCGATAGCGCGCGCCGCGCCTTCATCGAGGCCGCGCGCGAAGCCTCATTCGAGATCCGTTCCTGGTCCTGACCGATCCCACCTGATCCAAGTGAAAAAGGCCTGCCCTTCTCACGGGTGGGCCTTCTTCTTTGTTGCGGTGGAAAGATAGGCGAGCAGGCGGTTTTCATCGGCGCGCAGGCCGCGCAGCCGTTCCGTCGGCGGCCGGGCGATGGATTCCACTCCGGCGGGGCTATCCTCCAGCGCCAGATCCAGCACATCCGGATGCACATAGCTGGAGCGGCAGACAGCCGGCGTGTTGTGCAGCGTATCCGCAGCTGCCTCGCATAGGGATTTGACGGTGGGGCGTTGGCCGCGCGTGATATGCTCGACGGCGGCGTTGAAGGCCGCAAGCGTCCCGCCCCAAGTGCGAAAGGTTTTCGCGGTCACGCCGACGCCGGCGATGTCGGCGAGATAGGCGTTAAGCTGGCTGGAATCGATCGAATGCGCGCTGCCATCGGTATCGCGCCAGGCAAACAGCGCCCGGCCCGGCAGATCGGCGATCTCCTCCAGAATGCGCTGCAGGCGCGGATGGCGCAGGCTGCGGCGCACGCGTTTTCCTCCCTTGGCAACGAAACGAAGCTCGATCCCGTCCTCGCCGAAGCGGATATGGCGCTTGAGCAGCGTCGTTGCGCCATAGGTGCCGTTTTCTCGTGTGTAGCTGCGATTGCCGACGCGCAGGTGAGCCGCATCGAGCAGAACGACGAGCGCTGCCAGAATGGCTTCGACATTCTCCGCGCCGGCATCGAGATCGCGATCGACACGGCGGCGGATGCGCGGCAGCGCGCGCGCGAAATCGACGAGCTGGTGAAACTTGTCGCCGGATCGCAGCGCTGACCAGGCAGTGTGATAGCGATATTGTTTTCGCCCGCGCGCATCGAAACCGGTCGCCTGGAGGTGACCATTGGCCTTGAGGCAGATCCAGACGTTTTCATAGGCCGGCGGCAGGCCGAGCGAATGGATGCGCAGCCGCACCTCGTCGTCGGTGACAAGAGCGCCGTCCGGCTGGCGGTAGGAAAACCCCTTGCCCTGACGCAGGCGACGAATGCCGGGCTCGGCGTCGGAGACATAGGTCAATCCACTTACCTTCAGCATTTCAGCCTGTTCGTCGGTCATCTGCTGCACCATTCTGCCTGCCTGCGGATGGGAACGGCGCGAAACCGGTTCCGGTTCCTGCGATTCATCTTGCCAAGGGGAGGGAACAAGCGATGTCGTCAGGCGTTTAGCCGATGCCATCGGCGCCGCTGTCCCGTGGAGCCGATGCCGTGTCTTCTTTCCGGGCGAGAGAGTTTTTCGTGTTCGTGACAGATCAACAGCCAAACGGTCGTGTTTTCCAGAAGCGCGAGAGCGTGATTCGTGTCGGTGTGAATGCCGCCGACAGCGCAATCGCCGACCAGGCCGCCTTCCTCGTCGACGGCAAAAGCTATTTCGAGCGGCTGGAAGAGGTGCTGACCCGCGCAAGGAAAACCATCTGGATCGTCGGCTGGGATTTCAATCCGGAAATCCGCCTGCGGCCAAATGCGCCATACACGCTTGGGGCCATGCTGCGCCGCTGCGTCGAGGCCAACCCCGATCTTCAGGTGCGCATCCTCGTCTGGGCGATGGGGCCGATCTATTCCGGCAAGACGCTGCGTTTCTTCCGCACGATGCCCTGGAACGACCATCCGCGCATTTCCCTCAAGTTCGACCTGCGCCACCCCTTGCGCGCCTGTCATCACCAGAAACTGGTGGTGATCGACGACCGCATCGCCTTTCTCGGCGGCATGGACCTGACGGCGCGGCGCTGGGACGATCCCGACCACGATCCCGCCAATGCCGAACGCGTCGCGCCCGACGGCAAACGCTATGGTCCCGTGCATGACATCCAGGCAATGGTGGAAGGCGAGGCGGCCGTCATGGTCGCGACCATCGCCCGCCAGCGCTGGAAGCGCGCGACGGGGGAGGCCCATACCGTCATCTCCGGCAGCGATCTCGCCTGGCCTGCCGATTTCGAGGCCTCGCTTTCTGGCTGCCGCACGGCCGTGGCGTTGACCGAGCCATGGAGCTGGAGCCGCAAGGGCCGGCGCGAAGCCATCCGGCTGACCCATGACGCGCTGATGGCGGCGCGCAAGACCATCTATATCGAGACGCAATATCTCGCCTCTTTCGGCGTCGCCCGCACGCTCAGCCGACGCCTGCGCGATCCGGAGGGGCCGGAGGTCGTCGCCATCGTCACCCGCAGCTCGCATGGCTTTCTCGAAAAGATCATGATGGGCAACAATCGCGACCGGCTGATCCGCCGCCTCAAGCGCGCCGACCGCTATGGCCGGCTGCGCGTGCTGTTTCCCGCAATCCCCCGGGCGGATGGCGCGGATCAGGAAATCATCATTCATTCCAAGCTGATCATCGTCGATGACCGCTTCGTGCGCATCGGGTCTTCCAACCTCAACTACCGCTCCGAGGGTCTGGATACCGAATGCGATCTCGCAATCGAGGCCGGCGACGCCGGGCAGGCGGCGGCGCTGACCGCCTTGCGGCACAGGCTGATCGCCGAACATGTGGATGCGGAGCCTTCGGAGGTCGCTCGCCTCGAGGCGCAGAACGGCTCGATGGTCGAAACGCTCGATCGGCTGAACGTGCGCCCGCGGGGCCTGCGCGAATTCGACGTCGACATCGCCAAGGGGGAAACCACCTCGATCCCCGGCACCGGCATCATCGATCCGCAGGAACCGTTCTGGCCGCTGCAGACCATGCCGCGTCAACTCGGCATGGTCGCCTCGCGCCTGTTCGGCGCCTTGTCGCTCTCCTTCGGTTCGCGCCCGCGAAAATAGACCTCACTCGCCAGGAACATCGGAAGACCGATGAAAAGCGGTACGAGAAAATAGAGAACGCGGAAGGCGATCAGCGCGCCGATGGCCTTCTGCTCGCCGGTCAGATGCATCACCGTCGCCTCCAGCACGCCGATACCGCCCGGCACATGGGTGATCAGCGTCGCGACATTACCGGACACATAGGCGGTCGTGACATCGAGAAAGCCGATCGGGCCATAGGCGCGCATCAATTGATGCAGGCAGGCGGCGACGAAAACGAAATTCACCGTGCCGACCAGCAGTTGCCCGAGCGCCAGCCGAAATTCCGGCATTTCCACATGCCAGCGCCACAGCTTCACCGATCCGCGCAGGAAGGCGCAAGCGACGAGATAGGCCGCGGAACAGGCGAGGCAGGCGACCCCAAGCGCCACCGCCGTGCCTTCACCAATACCAAGCGGCGCCGTCGCCTGCGGGCGCAGCGTCAGCGCGATGCCGGCGAGCGCTGCCAGGCCCAGCCCCACCGTCACGCCGCAAAAACCGATCACCTTGGCGATATCTTCGGTGCTCAGGCCCCAGCGTGAGTAGAAGCGATAGCGCACCGCGCCGCTGCTCAAGGCCGCAAGCCCGATTGTGTGGCCGATGGACAATCCACAAAAGGAAGCAAGCGTCGTGCGCCGAAAGGCGAGCGGCTTGCCGGCATAACGCACGGCCAGCGCATCGAAAAGGCCGAGCGTCAGGTAGGAACCGGCGCAGAACACGCAGGCCATCCCGAGATTGCTCAACGGCAAGGCCTGAAGCGACTGGATAATATCGTCGCGGCTGTATTGGCTGAGGCTGCGATAGAGCAGGGCGATGGCGCCGACGGTTGCGACGGCGGTCAGGGCATGGAGGGCAATCTGCTTCTTTTTCATGATCATCGGCAAGAAAGGTTTCGATGGTTTGGAACGAAACCGGACGTCGAACTGTTCCAGCCGCATGATGAAAGCGGAGCGCCCGTCCTTTCCCGCAACGGTGAAAATTCTGACCTACAATGTCCATAGCTGCATCGGCACCGACCGGAAGCTGGACATCGACCGGCTCGCTGCGGCGATCGCCGAGACCGGCGCCGATATCATCGGCCTGCAGGAGTTGGACGTCGGCCGCCAGCGCACCGGCGGCGTCGATCAGGCGCATGCCATCGCTTCGAAACTGCAGATGACGGCGCATTTTCATCCAGCCTTGCATGTGCGCGAGGAGCGCTATGGCGATGCGGTGCTGACCGCGCTGCCGATGCGCCTCGTGCGGGCGGCAGCGCTTCCGTCCTTCGGCGAACCGCGCGGCGCGCTCTGGGTCGAAATCGAGGCTCATGGCGCGACCCTGCAACTCATCAACACGCATCTTGGCCTGCGCCGTCGCGAAAGGCTGGTGCAGGTGGAGGCGTTGCTTGGCGCGGAATGGCTTGCCCATCCCGACTATGCAAACGCCCACAGGCTGCTGATCGGCGATTTCAACTCGATTCCCTCGTCGCCCGCCTATCGGCGGCTGGCGGCGGAGATCTCGGACGTGCAGCCGCCGGTGTCGCGCCACCGCGCCACATTCCCCTCGCGCTTTCCGGTGTTCCGCCTGGATCACATTTTCGCATCGCGCGGGCTGACCTGCGTCGAGGCGCAGGTGATCGAAACGCCGCTGGCGCGGCGGGCCTCCGACCATCTGCCGCTCGTCGCCACCTTCGCCCTGCCGAGCGCGCAACGGGCGGAACAAAAAGCGGAGAAGGCGGGTTAACGTCGCATGTCTCAGGACGGAAGGACCTTGCCATGCAGCATCTCGACCAGGCAGACGGAACAGGCACACTCGATATCGGCGGCACGCTTTCCGATATGCCCTACCACCTGACGACCAGGCAGGAGGGCGGCGGCTATCGTGTCGAAATCTCGGTCAGCGCCCCGCGCGACTGGCTGCTGCAACGCGGCTTCCGGCAGGAAGCGACGCTGCGCCGTGAAAACGGCGACGCCGTCAGTTTGCAGGCCGACAAGCGGCTGGATGTCGATGGCCCGCTTTCCGTTGTCCTGACATCAGATGCATCCATTTGCGCCTCCGAAGGCGAGATGCTGGGCAAGTTTCCCGAACTGAAGAACTGATAAGCCATCCGCAGCGAAGGGCGGAGCCACCGCCCGGCGCTTGCCCAACCCGTCTGCAGGGCCTGAACTGGAATGACCATTCCGACCGCCACCTACCGTCTGCAATTTCGCAACGGCATGACCTTTTGCCGCGCAAAATCCCTCATTCCCTATCTCAAGCGTCTCGGCATCAGCCATCTCTATGCCTCGCCGGTCTTTGCCGCCACGGCGGGCTCGACGCATGGCTATGACGTCACCGACGCCAACCGCTTCGATCCCGCGCTCGGCACCCAAGCGGATTTTGACGCGCTATCGGATACATTGAAGGAAAACGGGCTTGGCCTCATCCTCGATATCGTGCCCAACCATATGGCGGCCTCGCTCGACAATCCCTGGTGGCGCTCGGTCATCGAGCATGGGCAGGCCAGCCGCCATGCGCCCGCCTTCGACATCGACTGGGGCCGTCGCCTGACCTTGCCATGGCTTGCAAAGTCCTTCGATGCGGCGGTCGCCGATGGCGATATCGCGCTTGCCGCCGATGTCGAGGCCGGTTGCCTGGCCTTTACGTTTTCGGGCATCGCCATCCCGCTCGACCCGGCGAGCTATGACGCGGCCTTGAAGGGCGAGGACGGGCTGAACGGCCGGCTTCTGGCGCTGGCCGATCCGGCCCGACCCGAAGATGACGCGCGTTTTCACGCAGGGATGCGCGATCTGCTCGCGAATGCCGAGGATCGGTCGCGCCTCGATGCACGGCTTGTCGAACTGTCGCGGGATGCCGGGCATCTGAAAGAGGTGCATGAGCGGCAGCATTTCGAGCTCATTCACTGGCGTGACGGGCCCAAACGCCTGAGTTATCGAAGGTTCTTCGAAGTTTCGGAACTGGTTGGCGTCAATGTCGAGGACCCTAAGATCTTCGAGGACAGCCACCGGCTGATCCTCGATCTCGTTCGCTCCGGCAAGGTCCAGGGTCTGCGCGTCGACCACATAGACGGCCTTGCCGACCCTTCCGCCTACCTGTCGCGGCTGCGCCAGGAAATTGGCGACGAGACCTATCTGATCGTCGAGAAGATCCTCGAAAACGATGAGGACCTGCCCGCCGACTGGCCAATCTCGGGCACGACCGGATATGAATTCATCGACCGCATGACCCACCTGCTCGTCGAGCGCAAGGGCGCGGAGCGGCTGCGCCGCCAATATGCGGCCCTTGGCGGCCTCAACGATGTCGCCGCCGGCCTGCATGGCGCCCGGCAATTGATGATCTCGCGCAATTTCGCCGGTGAATTTGCCGCATTGAAACGTTTGGCGATCCAGCTGGCGCTGTCAGAGGAAAACCATCTCGACGTCGGCGAACAGGCGCTTACCGATGCGCTCAAGGCATTGCTGGCGGTCTTTCCGGTCTATCGAACCTACGGCACCAAAGGCGCGCTTTCGGAAAACGATGCCAAATTGATATCGGAAGCGACCGCAAAGATCGAACCGTCGCTCTCGGCGGACGAAAAGACAGCGCTCAATTTCCTCAGCGCCCTGCTGAAGGCGGAATGCGCGCCGCGCCAGACGCCGCGCGCTGCGCAGTTTCGCCGCCGCTTCCAGCAGTTGACCGGACCCTTGATGGCGAAATCGCTGGAGGACACGCTGTTTTACCGGCAGATGCCGGTTCTCGGCCTCAACGAGGTCGGTGGCGATGCCGGACGCGAGGAATTCCTGCCCCGCCATTTTCATGCGGCGATGACCGAGCGCGCGGCGCACTGGCCGCTGGCGCTCTCGGCAACCTCCACCCATGACACCAAGCGCGGCGAGGATGCCCGCGCAAGGCTGTACGCGTTGACCGCAGAGCCGCAGCCCTGGGTCGATGGCGTCACCCGCTGGCGTGCGACCAACAGCCGCCACGTCACGCGCCATCGCGATGGCGCAGCCCCCGAGCCGGAGCTGGAATGGGCGCTCTATCAGGCACTGCTCGGCGCCTGGCCACCGCGTCTCGACATTCAGGACGACGACGAGGTCGAGGCGCTGCTCGAGCGCCTTCTCCCCTATGTCGAAAAGGCATTGCGCGAGGCGAAGCTGCGCAGCGACTGGGTCGATCCGCAGGACGACTACGAAACCGCGGTCAAGGACTACATCACGGCGCTTCTATCGCCCGACAATCGCCTGTTCCTGCGCGATTTCCACCGCACCATCCGGCCCTATCTGCGCGCCGGAGCCTGGAACGGCATTGCCCAGACCTTCCTCAAGATGACGGCGCCTGGCATTCCCGACATCTATCAGGGTGCAGAGCGGCTGGAACTCAGCCTCGTCGATCCCGATAACCGCCGTGAGCCGGATTACGATCTGTTGCAGCAGTCTCTCGACGATCTCTCAGGTTGGCCGCAGGGAGAGGATGCGCTTCTCGACGGACGCCTGAAACAGGCGCTGATCGCGCGCACCTTGCCGCTGCGCGCCACCTATCGCGACCTGTTCGAAAAAGGCGATTACCGGCCATTGAATGCGCGCGGCGCCATGAAGGAACATGTCGTCGCCTTCCTGCGTCGATACGGCGACAAGGTCGCCATCGTCGTTGCGCCTCGCCTGCCGAACGGTCTGATGGCCGAGGCGGACGGGGCCATTCCCGCAGATCGCTGGGGCGACACCGCCATCGACCTGCCGGACGACATCAAAAGCCTGACCAATGCCTTTACCGGCGATCCGGTCGAACCGCAGGCGCATCTGCGCATCGCGGGCTTTCTCGCCGAGTTGCCGGTGGCGCTGCTGCTTTCCGAATGACCGGCGCTTATTTGCCGCCGATCTTGATCAGATGCGCCAAACGCTGGATCGCCAATTGATAGCCTTGCGTCCCGAAACCGGCGATCACACCCGATGCGACGCCGGAGACATAGGAATGATGACGGAAAGCCTCACGGCGGTGAACGTTGGAAATATGCACCTCGATGATCGGCGCGTCGAAAGCGTTCAGCGCATCGAGAATGGCGACCGAGGTATGGGTGAAGGCCGCCGGATTGATGACGATGCCCGACGCCGTCTCGCGCGCCTCGTGGATCCAGTCGATGATCTCGTATTCGCGGTTGCTCTGGTGGAAGTTGACGTCGAGCCCATGCTCGCTCGCGACGCGACGGCAGTCGCGCTCGACATCGGCAAGCGTTTCGCTGCCATAGATCTCCGGCTGGCGCTTGCCGAGCAGATTGAGGTTCGGACCGTTGAGAATATAGATCAGGCTCATGAAACCTCCCGCGACATTGTCTTCAGAACCAGCAAGTCCAAACGCGGACCTTCTTCGGATTGGTAAAATCAAGACGAGGTAGACCGCTTCCCCCGCCCGGATGTCAAGGCCGGTTTCACCGAGCTGTGACTTGCGGTTCGCCCATGCCTGTGATCTGCAAAGGGGAGGACGACAGACAGGATGCCCTATGCCAAGCACTGATGCCAGCAGCCCCGCGCTCGTCGATCGGCTGCAGCGTTCCGCCTTCGATTATTTCAGGCTTTATACGCATGCTGAGACCGGTCTGGTCGCCGATACTTCGCTTCCCGGCAGCCCTTCCAGCATCGCCACCACAGGCTTTGGGCTTTCCAGCTATCCGGTCGCCGTCGAGCGCGGCTGGATGAGCCGTGAAGAAGCAGCTGGAATCGTGCTGAAAACCCTGCGTTTCTTCGCAGGCTGCGACACCGGCTCGCATCCCGAAGCGACCGGCCATCGCGGTTTCTATTATCACTTTCTCGCCATGCATGACGGCCGCCGCGTCTGGCACAGCGAGCTGTCGACCATCGACACCGCGCTCCTGATCGCCGGCGTGCTGACGGCGGGGGCTTATTTCGACGGCGCCGATCCGGTCGAGACCGAACTGCGCGACACCGCTCGCGCGCTTTACGAGCGCGTCGACTGGCGCTGGGCGCTGAACAAGGGCGATACGCTGAGCATGGGCTGGAAAACCGGCCGCTTCATTCGCCATCGCTGGCGCGGTTACAACGAAGCCCTGCTTCTGTATATCATGGCGCTGGCGTCGCCGACCTATCCCATTCCGCCGGAAAGCTATGCCGCTTACACAGCGAGCTATCAATGGCTCGGCTTCGAAGGCATCGACTACCTCCATGCCGGGCCGCTGTTCATTCACCTGTTTTCGCATGCCTGGGTGGATTTCGAAGGCATTCACGATGCCTATATGCGCGAAAAGGGCATCGATTACGTCGAAAACACCCGCCGAGCCATCAAGGTGCAACAGGCCTATGCCCGGCACAATCCGCACGGCTATATCGGCTACACCGAAAACGTCTGGGGATTAACAGCCTGCGATGGACCTTCGGCGCGTCGACGCCTGCAAGGTGGACGTCGCCAGCATTTCGTCGGCTATTCCGCCCGTGGCGCGCCTTTCGGCCCCGATGACGGGACGCTGGCGCCCTGGGCGCCGCTCTCCTGCCTGCCTTTCGATCGCGAGGCGGCCATGAACGGGCTGACGACCATTCTCGAAACCTATCCGAATCTTCTGACCGACGGCCGCTTTCCCGGCAGTTTCAATCCGACCGTCGTCGGCCCCACGGCCGAAGGCTGGATCGACGAACGTTGCGTCGGGCTTGACCAAGGGCTTCTGGTGATGATGATCGAAAATGCGCGCACCGGTCTCATCTGGCGGCTGATGCGCGACAACCCGATCATCTGCGAAGGCTTGCGGCGCGCCGGCTTTACCGGCGGCTGGCTGAGCGCCGAGCGACCCGCTTCCTCCGCCGCTTGATTTTCGACCCTCATACAGGACAGAGACAATGACCCTGCTCGATATCCCCGTAACGCTTGCCGACGGCCGCAAGACGGCGCTTTCCGAATTTTCCGGCAAGGTGCTGCTGGTGGTCAATGTCGCCTCGAAATGCGGCCTGACCAAGCAATACGAAGCCCTGGAACAGCTTTACGAAGCGCGCCGCGACGACGGCCTCGTCATCCTCGGCTTTCCGGCCAACAATTTCAAGGATCAGGAGCCGGGAACCGACGAGGAGATCGTCGCCTTCTGCACCGGCACCTATGACGTGCAGTTTCCGATTTTCAGCAAGATCTCCGTCGTCGGCGCCGACAAGCATCCGCTTTACGCCGCCCTGACCGAGGGCGCGCCTCAGACCGCCGATGACGGCCCGTTCCGCGAACGGCTGAAGGGTTTTGGCATCGAGCCCAATCCGCCGGGCGAAGTGTTGTGGAACTTCGAAAAATTCCTCATCGGCCGCGATGGCCGCATCGCCGGTCGTTTCGCGCCCGATACAGCGCCGGATGCGCCGGCCCTGACCGCCGCGATCGCCACGGAACTGAACCGCGCGGCCTGACTCCACACCTGAAATCGTGAACTTTCGACGCGCCGGAGGATGCCTCCGGCGCGTTTTGTTTTGTTGCCGCTTCGGCTCTGGCCTTTCGTAAAAAATCGATATATTTCACGATATACAATGATTGCCCGTAAAGGAGGGGACAGCATGAATCTTCATCGTCGCGACTGGCTGAAACGGATTGCGGGCGTCGCCACCGCGCTTGTCATCGGCTTTGGCGCCTTCTCCGCGCCGGCCATGGCCGCCGACAAGATCACGGTCTTCGCCGCCGCCAGCCTCAAGAACGCGCTGGATGCCGCCAACGCCGCCTGGACGAAGGAAAAGGGCTCCGAAGTCACCGCCTCCTATGCCGCAAGCTCGGCGCTCGCCAAGCAGATCGAGGAAGGCGCACCCGCCGACCTGTTCATCTCCGCCGACCTTGCCTGGATGGATCACGTCGCTGAAAAGAAGCTGATCAAGGAAGGCACGCGCGCCAACCTGCTTGGCAACCGCATCGTGCTCGTTGCCCCGAAGGACAATGCCAAGCCGGTCGACATCAAGCAGGGCTTCGATCTGGCCAAGCTTCTCGGCGACGGCAAGCTCGCCATGGGCGAAGTCAAGTCGGTCCCGGCCGGCAAATACGGCAAGGCGGCGCTGGAAAAGCTCGGCGCCTGGTCCTCGGTCGAGGGCAAGGTTGCCGGCGCTGAAAGCGTTCGCGCCGCACTCGCGCTCGTCTCGCGCGGCGAAGCGCCTTACGGCATCGTCTACCAGACCGATGCTGCCGCCGACAAGAATGTCGCCATCGTCGGCACCTTCCCGGAAGACAGCCATCCGCCGATCATCTATCCGGTGGCCATCCTTTCCGAGAGCAAGAATGCCGATGCCGCCGCCTATCTCGACTTCCTGAA
The DNA here is from genome assembly GCA_945952045.1 of uncultured Rhizobium sp. Classification (GTDB taxonomy): domain Bacteria; phylum Pseudomonadota; class Alphaproteobacteria; order Rhizobiales; family Rhizobiaceae; genus Metarhizobium. The sequence goes on along the minus strand of CAMFHE010000030.1, from coordinate 28,864 downwards.
ATCGGATAAGGCTTCCGCTTTCTTCACCGAGCAGGGCTTCACCATCATCAAGTAAGGCACGCGCATTTTCCGGAAAATCCGACATCGGCTTTTCCGGGGATGCAACAGATACCAGGACCCGATGCCGTTCGATTTTCTTTCTCTCAGCGACGAAGAGCGCACGGCCATCGTCCTCAGTCTCAAGGTTGCAGGCATCGCCATGGTGGCGAGCCTGCCGCCGGGATTGCTGGTCGCCATGCTTCTGGCCCGTGGGCGGTTCTGGGGAAAATCGGTTCTCAACGGCATCGTGCATTTGCCGTTGATCCTGCCGCCCGTGGTCACCGGTTATCTGCTGCTGATCCTGTTCGGGCGACGCGGCGTCATCGGCGCTTTTCTCTCCGAAACCTTCGGCATCGTCTTTTCCTTCCGCTGGACCGGGGCAGCGCTGGCCTGCGCTGTCATGGGTTTTCCGCTGCTGGTGCGCAGCATCCGCCTGTCGATCGAGGCTGTCGATACCAAGCTGGAAGAGGCCGCCGGCACGCTCGGCGCATCGAAACCGTTCATTTTCCTGACCGTGACGCTGCCCTTGATCCTGCCCGGCATCATCGCCGGCATGATCCTCTCCTTCGCCAAGGCGATGGGTGAGTTCGGCGCGACCATTACCTTCGTCTCGAACATTCCCGGCGAAACCCAGACGCTGTCGGCCGCGATCTATACCTTCACGCAGGTACCGGGCGGCGATGCCGGCGCGATGCGGCTGGTGCTGATCTCGATTGCCATTTCCATGGCCGCGCTGATGGCCTCCGAAGGCCTCGCCCATCTCATCGGCCGCAAGGTGGCTGCGCAATGACCCTGACCGTCGATGTCGAGGACCAGCGCGGCAATTTTCGCCTTGAAGCGCAATTCACCACCGATGGCGGCGTCACCGCCCTGTTCGGCCGCTCGGGTTCCGGCAAGACGACACTGATGCGCATGATCGCCGGTCTCGACCGACCGGCGCGCGGCCGTATCCTGCTCGATGGCGAAACCCTCATCGATACGCAAAGCCGCCGTTTCGTTCCGGTTCACAAACGCCGCTTCGGTTATGTCTTTCAGGAGCCGCGGCTGTTTCCGCATCTGAGCGTGGCGCGCAACCTCGACTATGGCGCCTGGTTCCAGCGCACCGGCGGGTCGAAGGCGATGCGCAAGACCATTCTGGAACTGCTCGGCATCGAGCATCTCCTGCCCCGTCATCCCGAAACGCTGTCTGGCGGCGAAAAGCAGCGGGTGGCGATCGGCCGCGCTTTGCTTTCCTCGCCACGCCTGTTGTTGATGGATGAGCCGCTTGCTGCGCTCGACGAGGCGCGCAAACAGGAAATCCTGCCCTATATCGAGCGCCTGCGCGATGAAATGCGCATCCCGATCGTCTATGTCAGCCATTCCGTGGCCGAAGTCGCCCGGCTTGCCGACAAGGTGGTGGTGGTCGATCAGGGGCGCATCGCCGCCATCGGCGCGGCCGGAGAAGTGCTGTCGCGCGCCGAAATCGCCGTCGCGCTCGATCGCCGCGAGGCGGGTGCGTTGCTGGAAGGCATCGTCCGTTCCCATGATGCAGGGCAGGGATTGGCAACCATCGGCTTCGGTTCGGCGGAATTGCTGGTGCCGGGAAGTGATTTCGAGATCGGCAAGCCGGTCCGCCTGCACATCCCCGCCCGTGACGTCATGCTGGCGACGCGGCGGCCGGAGGGCATCAGCGCCCTCAACATCGTCGCCAGCCAGATCCGCGCGATCACCCGCGGGCCGGATGGCATGCTCGATGTCGATCTCGCCTGTGGCGACGCTCATCTGGTGGCCCGCATCACGGCGCTCTCGGGCGAAAGGCTTCAGCTGGCGCCTGGCCAGGATGTTTTCGCGATCCTGAAAACCGTCGCGCTGCAGCGCTGATCACGGCAATCCGCCGCCGTACCGATGAAACCGCTTGTATGGCGTTTTGCCGTCCAAGTGGTTCGAAACCAATGTCTTTTCGAGGATGGTCCGATCGCCTGTCCGCTCCGGATTCGCCGGTCTTTCGGGGAAAACGGGTGCATTTCCGGATGCTCCCGTCTTCAAGAGCGGCCAACTCCATGTATGATCGCGCGAAAGACAGGGAGAACATGACCATAATGACATCGCTGGTGGAGGCCTATTTCGACGCAATCATGGACCGTCTCGCACAGGCGCGTAACACGCTTGCCGGCGACATGAGCCGAGCGGTCGAGGCGATCGTCACTGCGGCGCGCGCCGAGCGCTGCGTCTATGTCTTCGGAACCGGACATTCGCATATGCTGGCCGAGGAGACGCATTATCGCGCCGGCGGCCTCGCCTTCGTCGTTCCGGTGCTTGCCACCGCAACGATGTTGCATGAGGGATCGGTGGCAAGCACCGCCTATGAACGCATGGACGGCGTCGCCACCCAGATTCTCTCGCGCTACGCCATCGGAGCCGGCGATGTGTTGATCGTCGTCTCGAATTCCGGCGTCAACGCCGCGCCGCTGGAAGCCGCAAGGCTGGGGCGCGAGCGCGGCGCGACCGTTATTGCGCTCACCTCCGTCGCCTATTCGACGAGCACAGCAAAAGGCCGGACCCGGCTCATCGATCTTGCCGATATCGTGCTCGACAATGGCGCGCCGGCCGGCGATGCGATGCTGGATGTGCCGGGCAGCGCCTTGAAGGTCGGACCGGCCTCGACCGTCATCGGCGCCTCGATCCTCAATGCGATCCTTGCCGAAGTTGCCGGGAAACTTGCCGGAGACGGCGAAGCGCCGATCTATCTCAGCGCCAACATGCCGGGCTCCAAGGACATCAACGACAAGCTCATCGCACGCTATCGATCTCGCAATCCGCATCTCTGAGGAAAATTCTGGATGCTCAATGCGCGACGATCTTGCCGCGCCGGTCGAGCGCCACGGTCACCGTCTTCGCATCCTTGCGCGCCGTTCCGCGCCAGATGCCCTGCGCATCCAGCATCAAGGCCTTGATGTCCTGGTATCCGGCATCCGAGAGACGCTGACGGGCAGCCTTTTCGTCGAGGCCCGTTTCGCCGGGCGCAAGACCGTCGGGGTTACCGGGGGAGGGGGCGCTTGGCGCCGGTTGGTTGGGGATGATCGAACCGGTCGTCTGGGCCGAGACCGACCCTGCCGCCGACAGGGCAACTGCCAGAATCGATGCGCCGAGAATGCCGCGATGGCGGGAAAAGCATGATGTCATGGATCTTCTCTTCGGTTTCCTTCCTGTTTGTCGCAGGGAGAAAACCGAAGCGGGCCTTTTTCGGTTCCATCCAAAATTATGTCCGGGGAGGGAACCAACGGGGCGTTTCAGCGTTATGCAATTGCCGCACTGCGCGGCAGTTTCATTATGCTCCCGTTCCCCCGCTCGGCACCCCTCAAGGGGTGCTTTTTTATCGGGCCAGGAACGTGACGGCGTAGTCGCCGATCAGCTTCAACGACAGCAGCAAAAGCGTGATCTGGATCAGCCGGAAGAACAGCCCGTCCGGCAACATCTGCGTCAGTTTCTTGCCGGCGATGGTGCCGATGATGGCGGCGGGCGCAAGGCCGAGCACCAGCGCCGTATCGAAATTCGAAAACTGCTGCAATTCCCAATAGGGAATGACTTTCGCCGCATTGACGATGGCGAAGAGGATCGTCGAGGTGCCGGCAAACACCATCTTCTCCAACCGTTGCGGCAGCACATACATCTGGAAGGGCGGCGCGCCGGAATGCGAGACGAAGCTGGTGAGGCCGGTCAGAATGCCCCAGAACAGGCCGCGCGGCACATCCGCCGGACGCGCCGTCTGTCGAAACCGCGCTCCGAACCAAGTGTTGAGGCAGAACATGACGCCGACCAGACCGACCAGCGCCCCGACCACGACACTCGACAAATGCGCGCTGAATGCCCAGCCGAAGCCGACCCCGATCAGGGATGCCGGCACGAGGATTGCCAGATTGCGCGGCGAAAACTCGCGCCGGTAGATATAGAGCCCGACCATATCGCTGGCGATGTAAATCGGCAGCAACAGAGCCGCCGCCGTGACCGGCGAAATCACCAGCGCCATCAGCGGCACGGCCAGCGTGCCGACCGAGGGCAAGCCGCCCTTCGACAGGCCGACGAGAAAAGCGGCGATCACGGCGACCGTCACGATCAGCGGGGTATGCTCGATCATCTGAGGAAAAATCCGGCAGGTTTCGTCCTTCTGGATTACGACGTCGCCTCTGCGCTCGCAAGCCATCAAAGCGATTCCCGCGAGCCGCCGGCCGCGTTATAGAGAATTTCCAGGAAAAGTGGGAACCGGTTTTCCGTCCGGACATGCGTAAAAACAAAGAGGTAGAGCGGTTTCGCGATTCCGAGAAAGGCGAAACCGCTCTAGACAGGAAAAAGCACAGGAGCCAGAACGAGATGATAGACACCGTTACCGACCGCTTCCTTCGTTACGTGGCGATCGACACCCAGTCCGATCCCCGCTCATCCAGCCAGCCATCGACTGAAAAGCAGAAGACGCTCGGCCGCTTGCTGGTGGAGGAATTGCTGGCCATCGGCCTTGCGGATGCGCATCTCGACGAACACGGCTATGTTTACGCCACCATTCCCGCAACCGTCGACAAGCCGGTTCCGGTCATCTGCTTCTGCTCGCATATGGATACAGCGCCGGATTTCACCGGCGCCAATGTCAAGCCGCAGATGCTGCGCAATTATCAGGGCGGCGATATCGTTCTGTCAGGCGATGCCAGCCAGATCATCCGCTTTACCGAAAACCGGGCGCTCGCCGACCAGATCGGCAACGACATCGTCACCAGCGACGGCACGACGCTGCTCGGCGCCGACGACAAGGCCGGCCTTGCCGAAATCGTCACCGCCGCCGCGCGGCTGATGGCGGATCCGTCCATTCCCCACGGCGTCATCAAACTCCTGTTCACCCCGGATGAGGAAATCGGCCGTGGCGTCGACAAGGTCGACCTGAAAAAGCTCGGCGCCGATTTCGCCTATACCGTCGATGGCGAAACGGCCGGGCATCTGGAGGACGAAACCTTTTCGGCCGATGGCGTCGAAATCGAAATTCAGGGTGTCGCCATTCATCCCGGCTTCGCAAGGGGCCGCATGGAAAACGCCATCCGCATCGCCGGCGAGATCGTTGCGCGCCTGCCGCGCCGCCTTGCGCCGGAAACCACCGCCGGACGCGCCGGCTTTATCCATCCGACCGATCTTTCCGGCGCAATGGAAAAGGCAAAGATCAGCCTGATCATCCGCGATTTCGAGGAACAGGGCCTTGTCGAAAAAGAGGCGCTGCTGGAAACCATCGTCAAGACGGTGATGGCCGATTATCCCGGCTCCACCTACAGCTTCAAGGTCCAGCACCAGTATCGCAACATGAAGGTGGTGCTCGACCGTCATCCCGAGATCGTCACCCACGCGCTGGAAGCGATCCGCCGCGCCGGCATGACGCCGGTGAGGGGCAGCATCCGCGGGGGTACGGATGGTTCGCGCCTGTCCTTCATGGGCCTGCCGACCGCCAACCTTTTCGCCGGCGGCCATGCCTTCCATTCGCCGACCGAATGGGTCAGCGTCCAGGATATGGAAAAGGCCGTCGCCACGCTTATCGAACTTGCCCGCATCTGGGCCGAGCGCGCCTGACGGCCGCTTGCGGCATTTTGACATCAGGTTTTCGGGAACTTTCAGTCGCCTTTGCGTGTTGGTCCGCCAGTCCAACCGCAAAGGAGAAATCCCATGGCCGGAACCACCGAGCTTGGAAATGGTAGCGTCCGCAATGCCGTCAACACGTTTTCGGAAAAAACCGGGCTCGATCGCAAGGCGCTTGAGGAGCAGCTGAACGCGCTGCAGGAACAGGTGGCGACGCTTCGCCAGTCGCTCTCCGACAAGGGCCAGGAAGTCGCAGCGAAGGTGACCGACACCGCCAAGGTCGCCAATGAGCGCACCAGTTCGGCCATCCGCGATTATCCGCTGGCCGCCGTTCTCGGCGCCGCCGCGATTGGCGCGGCCCTTGCTCTGCTCAGCCGCGAAGCCTTCACGCCCTCGTCGCGCCGCGCGTCCTCCTATATTCCGGAAGATCTGATTTCCGATCTGAGCCATCGCTTGTCGGCGCTGAAATCGCGCGTCATGTAAGCCAGAATCTGCCGCCTTGCCCTTTGCTTCCGCCCATGTCTTATGGCGAGGAAGCAGGGGGCAGATCGTGAGCCAGACAGAAACATCCAATCCGGCGCTGAAGGAAATCTTCGACGTCGCGCGCCTCAATTTTTTCGCCGCGACCCTCAAATCCATCGAACCGCGCTTTGACGATCTGCGTTTTATCGCCCATTGCACGCGCGATCTCGAAACGCTTGGCATTATGCAGCGCCTGCGCCGCATCGCCGAAGGGTTCGGCCTTGCCTTACCGGGCGGTTATGCCGATCAACTCGATCGGCTCAAGCAATTTGCACCGCATATCCAGCATGGTTTTGCCGGTATTGCCTTATCCGAATTTGTCGCCGTTTACGGGCTCGACAAGCCGAAGCTGTCGCTGGACGCTTTGCGGCATTTCACCCAGTTCGGTTCTTCCGAATTCGCCATCCGCCATTTCCTGCAACGGGATCTCTCCGGCACGCTGAAAATCATGGAGCGTTGGGCAGAAGACGACAATCACCATGTCCGTCGCCTTGCCAGTGAAGGCAGCCGGCCGCGCCTGCCTTGGTCCTTCCAGCTGAAACCTGTTATCGCCGATCCCTCGCTGACATCGGGTATTCTCACCCGCCTCAATCGCGACCCGCATATCTACGTGCGCAAATCCGTCGCCAATCACCTGAACGACATCACCAAGGACAATCCCGATTTTGCGCTGCAAACCCTTGGGTCCTGGGATCGCCAGCCGCAACACACGGCCTGGATCGTCAATCACGCACTGCGCAGCCTGATCAAGAAGGGCGATCCGAAAGCCCTTGCCCTAATCGGCGTCAGCAATGCGGTTCCCGTGCGGCTTGCCGATTTTCGCGTCAGTCCCAAAACGCTGTCGCTCGGCGATACCCTGCAACTGACCGCCCGCATCGTGTCGGAGGCCCCGGCGCGCGAACGCATGGTGGTCGATTATGCCATCCATTACGTCCGCAAGAACGGCGAGGCTTCGCGCAAGGTGTTCAAGCTCCGATCCTTTCATCTCGATCCCGGCGAAAGCGCCGAGCTCTCGATTGCGCAGACCATCCGCGATTTCACCACCCGCAAGCATTATCCCGGCCGCCACATGGTCGAGCTGATGGTCAACGGTGCGATCCTCGGCGAAACATCCTTCCTATTGCGCTGATCAACCGGTTTCGCGATCGCTCTTGGCGTGACCGCGCCATTGCGCCATCACCATCGGGCCGATGGCGAACTCGCCGCGTTCGGCCCGGCGCGTCAGGTCGCGCAGGTAGCCGCCGGCCGAGGTGATCTGCCCGGCTCGCTCGAGGATGCAGCCGATCACCGTCGCGGCATTTTCCGGCCCCATCACCGAGCACGCCGTTTCGTAAGCCGAGGGGCTGACGCCCAGCATCGACCGCACCACGACCGCCGCCGCCATCAGATCCCGCCAGGTCCGAACCGCGCCGCCCGGACCGTAATCCGCCATTTGCGGGCAGGCCTGCAGCACGAGGCCAAGCGGAAATGCTGGCGCATCGCCCAAGGGGCGCTTACCCGCCGCAGCCTTGGTTTCCAGTGTCCGCATTGTTTCTATCGGCTCCACCGCTTCGGTTTCAGGCTCGACGGTCGCTCCGGGCTTCGTTTCGAAGCACTGTTCAATTTCAGAAAGGGAGTTGGGTTTTGAATTCTGTTTGTGACGCGCAAAATGAGACTCATTGGCGCTCATATTTTCCGTATTTTCTTGGCTTTCCAGCATGTTGACGATGTTTGCGCGCAACGCCTCAAATTCCGCCAGCAGCGGGGTCAAGGTTTCGATATCCGGCACGCGCGGAATGGCGGTTACGAGCGTGCGAAATGTCGCCATGACCGCGATCCAGTCACCGGCAGCGCCCTCTTCCAGGGCGGCATCGATCAGCTTGGAAATGTCGCGGCGGCACAGCGTCAGCTTTTCGCGCAAGATGCGGAGGTGCTGGCGCTCGGCGGCCACTTCGGCCGCAAGCGTTTCGATCTCCTCGGCCCGGGCAAGCAGCGGCGCCAGGCTGAAGCCATAGGCCTCGCCGATCTCGCCCTGCCGATCACGGCGAGCATAACGCTTGCCGTTCGGGCTGTCCTTGCGGGCTATCAGCCCCGCTTCGACGAGCGCCGCCAGATGCCGCCGCAGCGTTGCCGGCGTCATCGCCCGCGCCCGCAACGACAATTGCGCATTTGACGGGAAGACGATCAGCCCATCGGCCTCATCCAGCTCTTCGCCGGGATGAAAGGTCAGAAGCGCATCGAGTACGGTCAGCGCCCGGTCGGTCAGCCCCAAAAGCGGGCGCGCCTCACAGACGGCCCGAAACAATTTCCATTTGCCGCGCCGCAGGCCTGAAGGCATCTCCTGCGTGCGCCTTTGCGCCGCCAACATCGCAAGCGACATCGGCCGCTGCCCGAAGGGCGTCGTTCCGTAGACGTTGTCCATGTGCTTTCACCTGTGCTCAGGCAAAAGAATTCCGTTCACCAAAGCGGTGCCTGACTCTTGACAGCGATTCCCGGAAATGCGATTCTCTCGTTGCTACACATGAGAAGGGCTTCCGTTACGGCAACGTTCGGGAGCTTTTTTCTTTTGCGACGATCTCCTGTTTCCCTAAAATTATCCTGATCTTACCGGCCCTTGGACCGGTAATCCTCGAACAGCGCCGGCAGTCGTTCGAGAACGAAAGCGGCGAATTCCGGCGACCGCTTGCGGTCGATGACGATTTCGAGTTTGGCGGCATCCTGCGTTACGCGCGCCAGCCGGCTGCCATCCTCATCCGTCCAGACATCGGCCCTGGGTCTGTTCTCTTGCGGCCGCATTGCCGACAGCATCACCTTGAAGCGATCCGTCGACGACACGTCCTGCGCTTCCGGCGTTGCCAGAAATTCGCGCACGCGCTCGACGTAGTTGTCTCTGGCGATCAAATCGGCCATTTCCATCCAGCTGCGCCGGCCAACACCGGGGGCGGGGCCGATCGCATCGATCACATCCGCCGGAATCCGCGCCGCCACCGACAGCATGTTGGAAAGGTCGCCCTTGTAGATCGACATCGCCGCCATGATCACATCGCGCGAAAAGCGCGCGGTCAGGCGCTCGGCAAAACGCACCTTCTCGATATAGCTCAGATCCTGCCGCTCGTTGTTTTCCTGACCCTGGGCGATCACCAGCTCTTCGTCGCTGAGCGTTCGCACCACGGCAAAGATCTTTTGCCCGAGCGCAACAGCAGCCCGGAGGCGGCGATGGCCGAAGGCAACCTGATAGCGGCCAGCATCGCTTGGGTGCGGGCGCACCAGGATCGGGACCTGCTGACCGTGATCGCGGATCGCCTCGACGAGGCGGGCATGGTCTTCTTCGGTCTCCGGCATCCGGTCGGGCACGAAGGAGGCATCGATATCGGCGGTATCAAGCGACACCACCATCTGTCCCTCGGCGAGCTTGCGCTCGATCTCTTCGGCGCGACGATTGCGCTCGCTGAGTTCGGAAAGCGACTGGCTGATCGCGCCGACCGGCGAGCGGCTCGTATCGGCAATCAGATCCGGCGAGCCGAGGATCGGCCGCACGCGGTTTCGGAGAGGGGAGGCGGGATCCGCTGCCTCGACAGGGGGCTGCAGCCCGGAGAAGACATCCTTCCTGCTCATGCCGCCCTGCCCCAGGCCTTCTTGATCAGGCCTTCGATTTCGGCGTTGACGTTGTTGATCGACTCGAGCGCCCGGTCGTAGGTGGCGCGCGTAAACTGGCTGCGTTCCACCTCGAACAGCGTCTGATTGGTGAGGCCGGCATCGGAGATCGCCGTCGATTTCAGCATGGGATGGATCATCACATGCTCGCCGAAGATCGAGCGCAGGAAGGCAACCATCTGGTTCTGCGGCCCGTCACTCGGCTCGAAGCGGGTAACGAGGTATCGCATCCACTTGTATTCAGTGCGCGCGCCGGCGGCCGAGATCTCTTCAAGCAGGTCGCCGGTCATCGCCAGAAACTGGTTCATCGACATGACGTCCAGCATCTGCGGATGCACGGTGACCAGAACCGAGGTCGCCGCCGTCAGCGCCGAGAGCGTCAGGTAACCGAGTTGGGGCGGGCAATCGATGACCACGACATCATAGAGGTTTTGTGCCTGGGCGATCGCCTGGCCGATGCGGGCGAAGAACAGTGTATCGCCCGGCTGGCGCTTCATCAGCGCCCGCGGCGTATCGTGCTCGAATTCCATTAGTTCGAGATTGCCGGGAACGAGATGCAGGTCGGGAATATAGGTGGAGCGGACGATTTCGGCGAGCGGCCGCTGCTCGTCGTCATAACGGATCGCGCCATACAGCGTTTCGTTCGGGCCGACATCGATTTCCGGCTGATGACCGAACAGCGCCGACATGCTGGCCTGCGGATCGAGATCGATGGCCAGAACCCGGTAACCGCGCAGCGCCAGATATTGCGCCATATGCGCTGCCGTCGTCGTCTTGCCGGAACCGCCCTTGAAATTCATCACGGCGATGACCTGCAAGGCCTCGTCACCACGCCGATGCGGCAGGTAACGACGCGTGCCGCGGCTGCCCTGATCGAGATGCTTGCGCAACTCGCTGATATCGTCGACGCTATAGGCGCGGCGGCCGCCACGGCTGCTGGCGGAGAGCTGCGGCATTTCCGCAGCCACCTGTCGCAGATAGCCTTCGGCGATCCCGACCAGCTTTGCCGTTTCGGCTGGCGAAAAACTGCGGATCACCTTGTCGGAATGCGGCGGGAAGGTCGTGAGATGATGGGCCTGGAGCTGGCTGGAGAGCGACGCGGAATGGCTCTGGATCAGACCTCTGAGGTCCGGTCCCGGAATAGCCATTTTTTGCTCGGTGGCGCTCGTCATCTCACATTGCCTGATTTCGTCACATTGCTCAAATTCGACATCTGCGGTATTTGACGATGAATTCGCTAATAACCGCAGGTGAGAGTTAAGCGCCGATTCTCAGGGCACAGCAAGCGGTTTTTACCACTTCTTAGGATTCATCACAGGAGTCTTAAGGGGCGAGTTAGCCGCGGCTAACCGGTTAACCAGATCTGGAGAAAATCCGGTTCATTTCCCGGCGCGCATACAAGGTTTAGCGTGACGTCCGGGCGGCGCTGCCGGCGAGATCGGCAAGATAGGTGTTCTCGGCGCGCGATTGCGCGTAGTCCTGCGGGCGAATCTCGGCAATGAGCAGGGCCTCGTCTTCCGCACCTGCCTTGGCAAGCAGGCTGCCATCCGGCGCTGCGATCTGGCTGAGACCGGCATAGGCAAAATGGTTGTCGGCGCCGCAATGGTTGATATAGGCGACGAAGACCTGGCTTTCGAAAGCCCGCACCCGGATCAGATGTTCGGCAATGAAAGCGCCGGAGGCGCCACGGGGCAGGGCGGTGGCGACCATGATCAGGTCGGTGCCTTCAAGCGCCAGTCGACGGACATTTTCCGGGAACTCGACGTCGTAGCAGATCAGCATGCCAAGCGTCAGTCCGCCAAAGGGCAGGAGGACCGAGGCCGGCGGCGCGCCGCGAAAACGCTGATGCTCGTAGTCGCCATAGAGATGCGACTTGCGATAGACGGCGCGGGCGCCATTGCCATCGGTAAACAGCACGCTGTTATAGACGGACGCGCCGTCCTGTTCGGCAAAGCCGGCGAGAACGGCAATGCCGGCCTCACGGGCGATGGCATCGAGGCGCTCGCCGACCCAACCATCGGCCGAAGACGCAAGAGCAGCGAATTCATCCCCCGCGCCATAGCCGGGAATGGACAATTCCGGCGTGATCAGAAGCGCTGCCCCGCCGGCCGCCGCATCGGATGCCGCTTTGGCGATCTTTGAAAGATTGGCCTCGACATCGCCGGCGACGGCATGCATCTGAAAAGCAGCGATCTTCATGGGTCAGCGTCCTCTCAATCCTTGCCGGACATGGCGCCCAGCAGTTTCGGCAGATCGCCGAAACGGGCGACGAGGCCGAAAATCACGGCGGCGATGAACACGAACAGAACCGTCACCGAGGCCATGGTCGGGGTGTAACCGTAGCGCAAAGCGTTGAAAATCTTGATCGGCAACGTCTCGACCGTAAAGCCGACCGTCATGTATGCGACGATATACTCGTTGAGCGACAGCACGAAGGCAAAGGCATAACCCGAGACCATGTAGGGCATGATCAGCGGCAGCACGATAGTTCGAAACACCGTGCGGTCATCGGCGCCCATGGTCGAAGCGGCCTCGACCAGCGAGCGGTCGATCGAGGTGAAACCGAGCGACAGCGTTACAAGCGGCAGCGTCACGAAAAAGATCGCATGGCTGATAACCGCCGTGAACGGCTGGCCGTAAAGCCCGGTCGTCGCCCAGAAGGTCAAAAGGCCGAGCGCGGTGATGACGGGCGGCAGCGTGAACGGCGCGACGCCGAGAAGCTGGAAGATATTGGCCCAGGGCGCATGCCGGCGCCACAGAAACCAGGCGAGCGGCAGGGCGATCAACAGCGCCAGCGCCGCCGAGGTCGCGGCCAGGACGATCGAGGCGAACAGCGCATTACGCCATTCGACATTCATGAAGATCTCGCTGTACCAGGACAGCGAAAAGCCCTGCGGCGGAAAGGCAAGGTTCTGCTTCTCGTTGACCGAGACGCCGGCGACGACGATGATCGGCAGGGAAAGAAACAGGCCGAAGACAAAGAAATAGAGGCGTTGCAGCACGGTGTTCATGCGGCTTCTCCCTTGCGTCCGGCAATCAGCGTCAATGCGACGAGACCGAGCGTGACCAGCACCAGGAACACGGCCATGGCGGCGGCAAACGGCATGTTGGACTGATAGATCGCCTGATCGGTGATCAGAACCGACAGCGTCCAGTGTTGCGGCCGGCCGAGGATCTGCGGCAGCAGATAGGAACCGAGCGCGAAAATGAACACCATGATCAGCGTCGCGATGATGGTGTTGCGCAGAGCCGGCACCACGACCGTGAAGAAAGCTTTGACCGGCGAAGCGCCAAGCGTGCGCGCTGCCTCCGTCAACGTCGGATCGAGCCGGCCGAGCGCGGGATACAGAACCAGCACGGTATAGGGCAGCGCCTGATAGACCATGGCCGTCAGCACCGCGCTGAAGCTTGGATTGAGCGCCACCGCCTCCTTCATCAGGCCGATGGCGACGAAGAGATTGGTGATGCCGGCGGTGCGCGAAAACAGCGTCGACCAGGCAAAGCCGATGATGACTTCCGACAGCGACAGGATCGACAGCAGGGCAACCAGCCACAGAACCTGCGTGCGCCGCTTCGAGCGCGACAGAAGATAGGTGAAGGGAACGGCCAGCACCACGCAGCAGATCGCCACCGCAATCGCCAGAAATAGCGAAAAGCCAAGCACCTTGCCGAAGAAAAGGCTGAAGAAGCGGGCGTAATTGTCGAGAATGAAGGCGGGCGAATAAAAACCCGCCGGATCGCGCTTGAAGAAGGAAACCGCGATCATCGTCGCGAAGGGCACGACGAAGAAGACGATCAGCATGCCCGCCGGGAAGGCGATCGGCGCGTAATCGGCCAGTTTTTGCGGCGGTTCGCGTCTCATGACTTCAGCACCACGCAATCTTCAGGCGTGAGCGCGACGCCGACCGTCTGGCCGACGGCAACATCCGGCCGCGCATTCGGCATGGAGACGGCGACGATCTGCTTGCCGCCGGCCTCGACGAAGGTTTCGACCGTGCCGCCGAGATCGCGCACGAAAACCACGCGGCCGTCGAACGTGCCCGCGCCGGCAGCGGCGATGCGCACATCTTCCGGTCGCACCGAAATCACGCCCCTGGCGGCGCCCGCAGCCGCCGTCAGGCCGGCGATCGCATTGCCGAGCACGGTTACGCGGCCCGAAGTGTCGGTGGCATAATCGAGAAGATTGGTCATGCCGATAAAATCGGCGACGAAGGTATCGGCCGGACGGCGATAGATCTCAACCGGCGCAGCCGCCTGACGGATCTCGCCGCCCTGCATGACGACCACGGTATCGGCCATGGTCATGGCCTCGCGCTGGTCATGGGTAACGACGATGGTGGTGATGCCGAGGCGCTGCTGCAATTGGCGCAGTTCCACCTGCATGGCCTCGCGCAGCTTGGCGTCGAGCGCCGACAGCGGCTCGTCGAGCAGGAAAAGTTTCGGAGAAATGGCAAGGGCGCGGGCAATCGCCACGCGCTGGCGCTGGCCGCCGGAGAGTTTTGCGACCGGACGATCCGCATAGCCGGAGAGATGGATCATCGCCAGCAATTCGTCGACGCGCTTCTTTTGCTCTTCCTTGGCCGCGCCGCGAATGCGCAGCGAATAGGCGATGTTTTCGCCGACCGTCAGATGCGGAAACAGCGCCAGCGACTGGAAGACCATGCCGAGATTGCGTTTGTGGGTGGGAACGCCGGTAATGTCTTCGCCATCGAGCTTGATTGCGCCAGCGGTCGGAAGATCGAGGCCGGCAATCATGCGCATCAGGGTCGTCTTGCCGCAGCCGGAAGGCCCAAGAAGGCAGACGAATGTGCCATGCGGCACGTTCAAATCGACATTGTTGACGGCCTTGAAGGTGCCGAACTGCTTGGAAACATTGGCTATGCTCAATCCCGACATTGTATCCCCACTCGTCGGTTCGTCGTCTTAACAAGCGCTGCCCGGCCCTTGACCCTCGAAAGGGAAAAGATGCCGGGCGGCGCGGATCGCAGGCTATCAGCCAGCGATCATTTCGGTCCACTTCTGGTTCAACCAGTCAGACTTGGTCTGATAAAGGTCGTAACGCGGAATGATCGGATCGATATCGGTGGAAACGGCAGCAAATTCCTTCTCGTTCAGGTCGAGCAGTTCGCGCTTGACGGTCGGCGAGGTGCCGACCTTGCGCGACAGCGTCGCCTGAACGGACGGCTGGCACATGTAGTTGATGAACTCATGCGCCTCGTCGAGCTTCTTGGACGCGCGCGATACCGCCCAGGAACCGGAATCGAGGATGCCGCCTTCCTTGGGGAAGGTGGAGCGGACCGGATGGCCTTCGGAAGCGGCAAGGCCGGTGACGTCGTGATAATACTGGCCCATCGGGATTTCGCCCGACTTCAGCGCCTGTTCGAACTGCGCTTCGTCGCGATACCAGAGGCGAACGTTCGGCTTGACTTCCGCCAGCTTTTCGAAGGCCTTCAACTGGCCTTCCTCGGTGTCGAGCGCATTGGTGCCGCCGAAGAAGGTCTTTGCCGTCACTTCCAGCAGGAACGAGTTGGAAACCAGCGCCAGCAGGCCGAGCTTGTCGGCATTGGCCGGATCCCACAGCGCTGCCCAGGAGGTCGGCGCTTCCTTGTAGACATCGGTGTTGGTGACCAGCGTGATGTACCAGGAGACGGCGCCGATGCCGGCGATGCGGCCATCCGGATACTTGTTGACGAAACGCTCGATCAGATTGCCGGTATTGGTCAGCTTGGCGGCGTCGAGCGGCGCCCAGAGCTCGGTCGACTGGCCCTTGAGAATGGTCAGCTGCGACATCATCGAAACGTCGGCCGGGGCCTGGCCGGCGCGGGCGGCCTGCTCGAGCTGGATCAGCCAGGCTTCGCCGGTCGGCTCGGCGACGGATTCGATGGCAATGCCGGAAGCCTTGGTGAATTCGGTAAAGATATGCTTGTCGAAGGAGTCCTTGAAGTAGCCGCCATAGACGCCGACCTTCAGCGAACGGTCCTGCGCGCGCAGCACAGCCGGCATGGCCAGCATCGAAACGCCGGCCAGGCCGCCGGCGAGCACGGCGCGCCGGCCGACCGTCTTGTTGATGATATCACCCATGTTCCATCTCCTTCGTTGCGGGCCGGATCGACCGCACCCTCTTATTCTTGTCTGCCAGACCGCGTCAGCGAGCGGAATGGCGAATATGGCGAACCGAAGCGCAGCCACCGGCTGCACTGACTGAACGCATTATACTGCCGCGATAGAAAATCCGGACCCCCTTGCCGCATTGCCATAGCGCGCTTTCTATCCTGAAAGCCGCGAACATTCGATGGCCATGAGCGATCCCTTGCATTCCCGGCGGCGCTCGTTGCGTGCAGCGCCCGTCTTTTGGTTGGGCGGAATTCCGTCCGCCGTTCGTCCATTATCGGCCAAAACCGGCTGGAAAATCAATCGACATTGTTCTAGAAACTCGTGTGAGAAAATCTCACATGAGAAATGTCGCCAATGGTCGCTCGCCTGCCGCCGCTCAATCCGCTTCGCGCCTTCGAGGCCACGGCACGGCGCGGCTCCGTTTCGGCGGCGGCGCGGGAGCTGAACGTCACCCATGGCGCCATCAGTCACCAGATCAAGGCGCTGGAAGATTCGCTCGACGCCCAGCTTTTCGAGCGCGGCGGCAAGCGGCTGAAACTGACCGCTCAAGGCGCATTGCTGTTACCCGCTGTCACAGATGCCTTCGGCCAGATCGCCTCCGCGACCGCCATGGTCAAGCGTCCGGCCACCAGCGGCTCGCTGACAATCACCTGCGTTCCGGCGCTGTTGTCGCTGTGGATGATCCCGCGCCTCAACAGCTTTACCGAGCAATATCCCGATGTGCGGCTGAAGCTGATCGCCTCGAACGATCCGAACGGGCTCTATTCGCCCGACATCGACATCTGCATCCTTTATGGCGAGGGCAACTGGGCCGATAGCTGGTCGCGGCTATGGTCGCCGCTGCGGCTGTTTCCGGTCGCAAGCCCGACGTTGCTCAACAGCCGGCCGCTGCGTTCGATGCGCGATCTCGCCGACCATACGTTGCTGCATGGCGATGACGGGCGCGAATGGAACACCTGGCTGGCGGCGGCGGATGCGACGGCGCTGCCGCGCGTTCAGCATTTCATGAGCGATGCCCGCCTGTCGACCGAGGCCGCCTTGCATGGACAGGGCATTGCGCTCGGCGATACGATCACCGCCAGCCAGCTCATTGCGCGTGGCGAACTGCTCGTTCCCTTCGATCTCTCGGTGCCGGCCAATTACTCCTTCCATGTCGCCTGCCGGCAATCGCTGCGCACGACGCCGATCGTCAAGGTGTTCATCGATTGGCTGTTTTCCGCCCTCGATGCCGATCCGGGGCCCGGGCCGCAAAGCTCGGCGCAAAAGCTGCTACGCACCCGCACGCGCGTGTCAGAGGCAGGCGCCGCACCGCCTTCACGCAGAGGTCGCAAACGAACAGGCTAAAACTCGCAGACCTGCCGATTTCCGGCATGCGAGGCTTTGATTGCGGCACGTCTGCGCCTATATAGGGGCCGCCGCCCTCCCTCCTTCCGGCGGCGCCGGAGCGCTTGGCCGCAAGGTCGCCTCCCGACAGACAAGAGACCGATTCCAGGCTGCCGCGGGACGCTCGCGGCGCGACGACAGCGGAGCATTGAGCATGGCAGGCTATTCCTACCCCGACACCCAGCTTTTCATCGACGGCGCATGGCAGGATGCGGCAAGCGGCGAAACCATTCCCGTCAGCGATCCGGCAACCGGGGAAACCATCGGCAAGATCGCCAAGGCCGGCATTGCCGACCTCGACAAGGCGCTTGTCGCAACGCAAGCCGGTTTTGCCAAGTGGAGCGCGACCTCGGCCTTCGAGCGCGCCCGCATTCTCTATGCCGCCGCCGACATCCTGCGCGAGCGCAAGGACAAGATCGCCTGGATCATGACCCGCGAGCAGGGCAAGCCGCTGGCGGAAGCTGCCGGCGAAATTCTGGCCGCTGCCGACATCATCGAATGGTTCGCGCAGGAAGCCCGCCGCACCTATGGCCAGGTCATTCCCGCCCGCCAGCCGAACGTTTCGCAGATCACGGTCAAGCTGCCGGTCGGCCCGGTCGCGGCGTTTACGCCGTGGAACTTCCCGATCAATCAAGTGGTGCGAAAGCTTTCGGCAGCGCTTGCCGCCGGATGCTCGATCATCGTCAAGGCGCCCGAGGAAACGCCGGCGTCGCCGGCCGAACTGATCCGCGCCTTCGCCGATGCGGGCGTTCCCAGCGGCGTCATCGGCCTCGTCTACGGCGTGCCGGCGCAGATTTCGGAATATCTCATCGCCCATCCGGTGATCCGCAAGATCACCTTCACCGGCTCGACCCCGGTCGGCAAGCAGCTCGCCTCGCTCGCCGGCCTGCATATGAAGCGCTCGACCATGGAACTCGGCGGCCATGCGCCGGCGATCGTCATGGCCGATGCGGATGTCGAAAAGGCCGCCAAGACGCTCGCCTTCTCGAAGTTCCGCAATGCCGGCCAGGTCTGTGTCTCGCCGACCCGCTTCCTCGTCGAGGAGCCGGCGTTTGACGGCTTCGTCGGCAAGTTCGTGGATGCGACCAAGGCGATCAAGGTCGGCAACGGCCTCGACCCGCAGAACTCCATGGGCCCGCTGGCCAACGAGCGCCGCATTCCGGCGCTGGAATCGCTGATCGCCGACGCCGTCGATCATGGCGCGACGCTGGCGACCGGCGGCCGCCGCATCGGCAACAGCGGCAATTTCTTCGAGCCGACCGTGCTGACCAACGTGCCGGTTTCGGCCCGCATCATGAACGAGGAGCCCTTCGGGCCGGTGGCGATCATCAACCCGATCGCCGATCTGGAAGCTGCCATCGCGGAAGCCAACCGCCTGCCGTTCGGTCTCGCATCCTATGCCTTCACCTCGTCGCAGGCCAATGTCCACGCCATCGGCACCCGTGTCGAATCCGGCATGACGACGATCAACCATCTCGGCCTTGCCCTGCCGGAAGTGCCTTTCGGCGGCATCAAGGACTCGGGCTATGGTGATGAAGGCGGCTCGGCGGCCATCGAAGCCTATCTGGTCGCGAAATTCGTTTCGGCCGCCGCCTGAGACGGTTTTCAGACATGAACAGGCCGCCGGGCTTCGCCCCGGCGGCTTTTTTCATGTCTATCGCCAAAAATTTCGCCCCAGCGGACATGGCCGGATTGCGGATCGGTCCTAACTCAACAAGGATCGGGCGAACACGCCCTCCGCTTCAGGACGATCGATGCGCAATGTGACGGTGACGGACGAGATCTGGACGCGGCTTCTCGACATCGGAAGCCGCCGGCGGCCGATGGCCCCGCCCGACGACGCCGCCATGGCGCTTTACGGACCGATTGCGTCTGCAGCCGGCAGTTTCGTGCTGGCCCAGGTCGGGCAATCGCTGGACGGCCGCATCGCCACGCCGACAGGCGATGCCCGCGATATTTCCGGACCCGACGGCATTGCCCATCTGCATCGCTGCCGGGCGCTGGTCGAAGCCGTCGTCATCGGCGTCGAGACGGTTCGGCTCGACAATCCGCGTCTTTCGGTGCGTGCCGTCGCCGGCCCTTGCCCGGCGCGCGTCGTCATCGATTGCCGCGCCGATCTGAGCGGCGAGGAGGGGCTGTTTCACGATGGCGGCGCGCCCGTCATCGTCATCCAGAGCCGTGATGCGCCACGACAATCCTGTCCCGGAGCCGAGATCATCCGGCTGGATTGCCACGAAAACGGCATCGATCCGCAGGATATTCTCGACGCCCTTGCCGCGCATGGGCTGAACCGCATCCTCGTCGAGGGTGGCGCACGCACCATTGCCCGCTTCATCGATGCCGGGCTGGTCGATCACCTGCATGTGGCGGTGGCGCCGCTGATCATCGGCTCCGGGCCGTCAGGCCTCAGCCTGCCGCCGATCGACCGGCTGACCGCGGCCTATCGGCCACAAACCGACGTCTATTGCCTCGGCAGCGATATCCTGTTCGATTGTCGCCTGAAGACCGCGGCCTCAAACCGGCAGAGCCAGAAGGTCCGTGTGGCCGACCACGCATAGGCTGCCGGGCAAGGCGATCTGCGCTTTGCGAAAATTTATCCAGTCTTCAATTTCGTCGGCCGACAGGCTTCCGATTTCGAACAGCGGCTGGCGAAATCCATCCAGAAACGCGGCTTGCAGATGCGCCTCATCCGGTCCCATGCGCCAGGGGCTCGCTGCGACCTGCACGTCGAACCCCTTGTCCTGCGCCAATTGTGCCAGTTTCGCCGCCGCCTTTGGCCCCAGGGCCGGACCAAAACCCTTGTCACCCGTCTGGTGACGGTTGAAATCGTTGACGGCCTGCGCATCCAACGGATGCGGCAGGGTCCAGTCGATGCGTCCGTCATAAGTCAGCGCCGCATAGAGCGCGCAGCGCTGCGTGGCCAGACGGCGCAGCAAATGCTCGCAGAAAGGCAGCGAGCACAGATCGAACAGGGCGGAAGCCGTGACGACATCGGCGCCATCAAGCGGCAAGGCATCGAGATCGCCGAGATCCTGCTGGCGGAAGACGGCCTTTGGTCCGATCCGCCGCGCCGCCTCGGCCAGCAAGTGCGCATCGTGATCCAGCAAGGTCCAATGCACCCGCGCCGGCAGGTGGGAACGCAGGCTGCGCCAGGTCGAACCGCTGCCGCAGCCGATGTCGAGAAGCTTGATGTCGCCGGGTCTGGTTTCGAGATGCGCCGCCAATCGCCCGACCAATGCCATATCCCGCGCCGCCCTGTCGGCGGGTTCGCGCAGTTCCAGCCAGGAGACCGAAAACCCGCTCATGCCGCGCCCTCCAGCACGCCAGCAACGATACGCGCCGTTTCCGCCCAGCCGGGCAGGGCCTTGCCGGCGGCGAGTGCGGCTTTGGCGCAGGTCTGCCGCTCGTCCGGATCGGTCAGAAGACGCGCCAGCGCTTCGGCGAAGGTATCGATGCCATCGACGGGTACGAGGATGCCGGCCGTATCCGGCACCACCTCCGGCACGGCGCCGGCGTGGCATGCGACAATTGGCAGGCCCTGCGACAACGCCTCGGCGAACACCATGCCATAGCCCTCGTAACGGCTCGCCAGGGCAAAAATATCGCCCGACGCCAGAACCGCGCGGCTATCGGGACATTCCCCCGCGAAGGTGACGCGTCCGGAAAGGCCAAGCTGCGCGGCCTGCGCCTGCAAGGCTTCAGCCGTTGTCGGGTCGAGATCGCGGCTGCCGACGATGGTCGCCCGCCAATCCAGCGTTTCGATGCGCTTCAAAGCGGCAAGCAGCACATCATGCCCCTTTCGCCGCGTCAGCGTGCCGACCGAAACGATATGCGGCGGAGTATTGCCGCCTTTCGCCAAGGGTGCGGGGTCGGTGCCCGGCAGCGCCACCGTGATCTTGTCGCGGGTCACGCCATAGTCCTGCACAAGCGTCCGCGCCGTCAACGGCGAGGTGACGACGACGTGGCGAGTGGCGGACAGGGCCCGCGTTTCCGTCACGCGCAACCGGTCGCGATCCGCAGGCGAAACACCGGTTTCCAGCGCCAGCGGATGATGCACCAGCGCCACGATCCGCAAACGCTTCGCTTCCCGCTGCGCCCAGCCGTCGAGAACGCCAAAGGCAAGGCCATCGATCAATAGCAGGCTATTTTCATCCAAGGCCGACAGCCGCGCCTCTGCTTCTGCCAATGTCGCCGCATCCGGCGCCGGAAACCCGTCGCCCAATGTCAGCGGCTCGACGGTGAAACCCAGCCTGCGCAAGCCATCGATCAGGCGGCGGTCATAGGCATAGCCGCCCGTGTTCAACTCCAGCTGCCCGGGATAGGCGAAGGTGAGCGTGCGGCTCAAAGATCGGCCTCGTACCAGCCGCGCGCCACATGGGACTCGTGCAAGGTGACACGCAGTTTGCAAATGCGTTCGCTGCCGGAGCCCAGCCGCTTCGCTCTGACAGCGTCGGCGAGGCCGTCGAAGATATGTTTCGCCAAGACCTCCGTCGTGGTCACCCGGCCGCGAAAAATTTCGAGATCGTCGAGGTTCTGATAATTCAGCGGTTTCAGCACTTCTGCCAGAACCGAGGTCGCGAGGCCGATATCCACGGCCAGGCCATCGTCATCGAGATCGCGGGTGAAAAAGGCGGCATCGACGACGAAGGTAGCGCCGTGCAGCGCCTGCGCTGGCCCGAAGACGGGCCGGGGCAAGCTATGCGCAATCATCACATGGTCGCGAACTTCGATGGCGAACATCAGCCTTCCTTCTGGTCTCGATAGAGGATGCGGTGGCAGAGCGTGGCGGGATCGGCGAGAATTGCGCCATAGGTCTTCGGCAGATCGCCGAAAGTCGTCTCTCCCGAAATCAGCGCATCCAGCCGGTCGTCGCGCAGCAATTCCAGCGCCTTGGCGAGGCGTCGCGAAAAATCCCAGCGCGCACGACGGCCCGGCGGCAGCGTGCCGACCTGCGAGGCGATCAGCGACAGGCGCTTTGCATGAAATGCGCCGCCGAGCGGCAGCGTCACGGGCCGGTCGCCATACCAGCTGGCCTCGACGATGCGTGCTTCCATGCCGGCGTGATCGATGCATTGGGAGAGCGCCGCTTCGGAGGCCGAGGCATTGATCAGCACATCGAAAGTGCCTTGAAGCCGCGCCGCGTCGCAGAATTCCAGCCCAAGGGCATCGGCAAGCGTCTGACGGGAGGGATCGATATCGACCAGAACCACCTCCGTCCCAGGGATACCGGCGGCGATATGGGAGACGAGCGCGCCGACGACACCAGCACCGAAGACACAGACACGGTCGCCCGGCAGGATCGCGGCATCCCAGACGATGTTCAGCGCCGTTTCCATATTTGCCGCCAGAACGGCCCGCCCCGGCGGAAGGTCTTCCGGCAAAGCCATCGCTGCGCCATCGGCGACGACAAGCCGATCCTGATGCGGATACAGACAAAAGATTTTCTGGCCGGCGCGCGGCCCGTCCTCGATTTCGCCGACGGCGGAATAGCCGTATTTTACCGGAAAGGCGAAGTCACCGCCCATATGGGGGCCGCGCATCCGGTCGCGCTCGCTTTCCGGCACATGGCCGGCAAAAACCAACGCCTCCGTACCGCGACTGATGCCACTATAGAGCATGCGGATCGTCACTTCGCCGGGCGCAGGCATCGGCAACGCTTCGGCGCGCATTTCGGCATGGCCGGCCGCTGGCAGCCACAGAGCCTGCGCCAGACGCGTATCTTTGACTGCGAAGGCGCGCTTGCCCATCGGCTTCCCGTTCTCCTTGCCGGCGTTCTCGTCAGAATTAGAAAAATACGGCCGGCTTTCAATCCCCACGCCGTTCAGGATTTATTGAAAGGCCCCCCGCTGAAATCCGTCGCCTTTCGCCCTATGTTGAAGACCTTAGCATTGTTTGGGGCGTTCTGCGTTCCAGGGAGGTTTGATGTCATCCAGCGACCTGTTTGCCTTCGACCGGCTGACGCCCGCCATGGATGTGGAGCGCGCGGTCGCGGAGTTGCGTTACGGTCGACCGGTGCTGCTGCGCGAGGGCGAGCGCCGTCTCGCGGTTCTCGCTCTCGATTGCGTCGCCCCCGGTCTTTACGACCGGTTCGCCGAGGTCGTCGGCCGGGAACATAGCCTGCTGTTGACCGCGCCGCGCGCGCTCAGCCTCGGTATCGGCGAAGGTCGCGACGTGATCACGCCCCTCAGCGGCGTATCCTTCGACAGGGCTTCGCGGCTGGCCTATGCGCTTCGGGCCGAACCGCCGACGATCTGGCAGGCGGCCGATCCGCTGACTGCGCTTTCGACGGAGCTTGCCCGCATGGCGTTGCTGCTGCCGGCGATGGTCTCAGCCGACGTGACGGGGCGACACGAGGCTTTCCGCGCCTGCCATTGCCTCGACGCAGCCCATCTCAAGGGCGCCCAGCCGAGCCGACAGCACTTCGAGATCATCGCCCGCACGCCGGTGCCGCTCAAGGATCTTGGGCTTGCGGATTTCGTCGTGTTTCGCGGCGGGCTGGCGCAGAAGGATCAGGTGGCCATCGTCGTCGGCAAGCCGGATATGACGAAGCCCGTCCCTGTGCGCATCCACTCCTCCTGCCTGACCGGTGATCTCTGC
Source organism: uncultured Rhizobium sp. (assembly GCA_945952045.1). Classification (GTDB taxonomy): domain Bacteria; phylum Pseudomonadota; class Alphaproteobacteria; order Rhizobiales; family Rhizobiaceae; genus Metarhizobium. The sequence continues at coordinate 4,990 of CAMFHE010000030.1, read as the reverse complement.
GGCTCGCTGAAATGCGATTGCGGCGATCAGTTGCGCAACGGGTTGAAACTCTTGCATCAGGCCGGCGGCGGCGTGCTGCTTTATCTCGACCAGGAGGGCCGCGGCACCGGCATCGGCGCCAAGATGCGCGCCTATGGCTATCAGAACCAGGGCCTCGACACCATCGATGCCGACGCCGAGCTCGGTCTCAAGGCCGATCATCGCCGTTATGAGGCGGCGGTGGCCATGCTCGGCCTTCTGCGGATAAAAAGCGTCATCGTCTACACCAACAATCCCACCAAGATCGCAGCGCTCACCGCCGGCGGCATCGCGGTCGATGCGCGCTCGCCTGTCAACGGCCGGGTGACGGCGGAGAATGCGGACTATCTGCGCACAAAAACCCTGCGCGCCGGCCATATGATGGATTTACGGAGCTTGCGAACGACACAATAGAGCATTTTGTTTTGCCGCATTGCCCGACGCCGAAGCGACCCCGCTTCAGCTAAAAATGCTTTAGGACAGAGAGGCCGGATCATGGCGAATGTGCGCGAGGGATGGACGCAGAACCGGGCAAGTCCGGCCGCAGCCGCTCCACACGGCAATGCGCCGGTAGCGCTTTTCGGCCTGTTCGTCGTCTCCGCCTGGCTTTACGCCACGACCGCCTTTGTTTTCGGGCTGGAGCCGCAAGTGCCGCTGGTTGCCCTTGCCGTGCTTGCGATCGCCTATCTCTTGGCGATATGCGGGCTGGGCAGCCATCCTCACCCGCGCTTCGGCTATGCCAATATGGTGACGGCCACGCGCGCCGCGCTCGCCTGTCTTGCCGGCGCCATCGTGCTTTGCGCCGATGCGTTCGCCCGCTCCGGTTCGCTGTTGGCCTTGCTCATCGTCCTTGCGGCAGTGGCCCTGGCGCTCGATGGCGTGGATGGCCATCTTGCGCGCCGTTTCGATCAGGCGTCCGAATTCGGCGCGCGTTTCGACATGGAAACGGATGCGTTTCTGATCCTCGTCCTGTCGCTGGCGGCGCTGATGCTCGGCAAGGCGGGCGCCTGGATTCTGGCCATCGGGCTGATGCGCTATGCCTTTATCGCCGGCCAAAGGCTTATGCCGCGCCTGAACGCACCACTCTTGCCTTCTTTCCGACGCAAGGCGGTCTGCGTGCTGCAGGTGGTGGCGCTGCTCGGACTGCTTTTGCCGATCGTCGCCTCGCCAATCTCGGATGCGATTGCCATATTCGCGCTTGTGGCGCTCGCCTGTTCCTTCGGTGCGGATTGCGTTTATCTGCTTCGCCGGCAGCCCGACCTCGGCTAACTTCTCCAGGAAACGGAAGCATCGCGGGAGACGGTCGTGACCACGGCAATGGCGCAGGAATCGGCGAAGATGCGGCGCGGCTGGCGGACGCCCACGGCGCTCATCCTGTTTGTCGTCATGACGCATTTGGTCCTCGATCTGCCGGGCCACCCCGATGCGATCACGCCGATGGCCTTTCTGCCGCTGCCGCTGGAAATTCCGCTCGTTGCCCTGTTGCTGCTGCTTGCGCCCAGAGGGATCGCACGCGTTTTCTGCGTGCTGTTCAGCTTCAGCATCGCCCTCGTCTTCGTGTTGAAGATTGCCGATATCGGCACGCAGGCAGCATTCCAGCGGGTGTTCAACCCCTATCTCGACCTGAAAATGCTGCGCGATGGCTGGGATCTGGTCTCGCGCTCGGCGGGACGCGTCATTGCCTGGCTGGCGGCGCTGGCGCTTCTGCTGGTCTTCATATTGCTGATCGGCACCATCTATAAATCCGCGCGGCAATTGACACGGCTTTCGGCATCCGGGCGGCGTCGGGCAATCAGCATCTTCGCCTGCCTTGCGATTGTCGAAACCGGCCTCTGGTTCGTACCGACTGCGCTTCCGGTGGAAGCAAAGGCCGGGCCTTACCTCGTGCGCCGTGTCGCCCTGATTTTCACCTCCGTCGCCGATATGCGTCGCTTCGAAGGGGAACTAACGGCCGCAACCACTTCCGACACACCTATCGATTTCACCGCCGTCGCCGGGCGGGACGTCGTCGTTATCTTCGTGGAATCCTACGGGCGCAGCGCCATCGAAGATCCGCGCTATGCCCCCGTCACCGGCCCGCGCCTGTCGGCGATGCAGCGCCAGATAGACGACGCCGGCCTGTCGGTCGCCAGCGGCTGGCTGACATCGCCAACGGTTGGCGGCTTGAGCTGGCTCGCCCATGCCACCACGCTTTCCGGGCTATGGATCGACAGCCAGGCGCGTTACGACCGTCTGATGCAAAGCCAGGTCCCAAGCCTCAACAGCCTGTTTGCCAAGGCCGGCTGGCAAAGCCTTGCCGTCATGCCGGCAATCACCCAGGATTGGCCGGATGCGCGCTGGTACGGATATGATCGCGTCTATGCGGCCGGCGATCTCGGCTATCGCGGCAAGCCGTTCAACTGGATCACGATGCCCGACCAATACACCCTGTCGGCCTTCGAGCGGCTGGCGCGCCAGCCGGCGAGGCAGATCGGCAAACCGGTGATGGCGGAAATCGCGCTGATTTCCAGTCACGCGCCGTGGACGCCGGTGCCGTCTCCTGTCGACTGGGATACGGTCGGCGACGGCGCCGTTTTCACCGCACAAACGGAGCGCGATCAACCCCCGTCCGTCGTCTGGGCCGATCCCGACAATGTCCGGCTTCATTACATAAAAACAATCGACTATACTCTGGAAATACTTTCCGAATATCTCGCACGCTCCGCCGGAGACGGGCTTTTCATCATTCTCGGCGATCATCAGCCGGCCGCGATCGTCACCGGTCCAGATGCCTCTCGCGCCGTCCCCATTCATATCGTCAGCCGGGACAAGACCTTGATCGACCGGTTCCGGCATGCCGGATTTTCGGACGGTTTTCGCCCCGGGCCCGATACGACCGAGCGTCCGATGAGCCAACTACGGGCGCTTCTCACGTCCGCGCTAGGCAAATCGCACTAAACCAGTCGGGCGATATGAAACTCTATCTATGCGTGCATAGCCTGCAAATCGTTGAATCCCTAAAGGATTGATAACAGGCAATTCTTGGCCGAACCGCAACACTACATAAAAATTTAAGAAGTGTATCAGTATCTTTTTCATCAAACCGAAAGTGCGGCTCTCTGGCCGCGCCTGCGCCGATGCGCGTTTTTCCAAGCGGTTGACGGGGAAGTGGTTCGCTTAGCAGGTGAGGGGAGTCCGATGCTATTCAAGTCCGCCACAAGTCGAAATATGGCATTGATCGCAGGCAGCGGCCTGATGGCGACGGTGGCGGCAACGGGACTGCTGCTCTCCTTCGCCTATGACAATATCCGCGACGCCAGCATCACGGAGATGCGCGAAATCGCCGGCAGCTATGCCGCCGACATCCAGCAGTCCATGTCCAACGGCGTACAGCTGGCGTCCAGCCTGCGGTCGTCGCTGACGGCGATGAAGAAGAGCGGCGAAACCGACCGCGCCAAGGCGGACATGCTGCTGAAGACCGTTCTGGAAGACAGCCCGGGCGTACTGGGCACCTGGACCGGCTGGGAGCCGAATGCCTTCGACGGCAAGGACGCCAATTTCGTCGGCAAGGAAGGCCATGACGCCACCGGTCGATACATTCCATACTGGGTGCGCAGCGGCGGCAAGATCGATCATCAGGCGCTGATGGACTACACGGTTTCCGGCACCGGCGATTATTACCAATTGCCGTTCACCCAGCAGAAGACCATCATCATCGAGCCCTATGTCTACAACGTCAACGGCGAGAACGTCGCCATGACCTCGATCGCCGTGCCGATCGTTTGGGACGGCAAGCCCGTCGGCGTGACTGGCATGGATATCTCGCTGGCGGAAACCCACAAGACGCTGTCGGCCGTCAAGCCGATGGGCACCGGCTTTCTCGGCCTCGTCACCGCCGGCGGCATCATCGTCAGCCACCCGGATGAGACCCTGACCGGTAAATCGATCAAGGATGCCGGCGACAAGGCCGCTGCCTGGAATGAGATGATCGCCCATCCGGGCCGCGATATCCTGACGACAGGCGCCGATGGCGCGGCGCTGATTTCGGTCGCCATGCCGATCAGGCTGACGCCGGACCTCAACTGGTATGCGATCGTTTCCGTGCCGCAGGCGACCGTCTTCGCCAAGCTTTATGAAATTCTCTGGACGGCTGCGCTGGTCACCGGCGCCATTGCCTTGCTGCTCGGCCTCGCCGCCTGGCTGATCGCCCGCAAATTCACCCGCCGCATCGACAATGTCATTCAGGAAACCCGCCAGATTGCCGGCGGCAACCTGAATGTCGTGCTGAAAGACGCCGATGCCCGCGACGAAATCGGCGATCTCTCGCGCTCGCTCGGCATCCTTCTCGACGGCAATCGTCGCAAGATCACGCTGGAGCAGGAGGCGGAGGCCAATCGCGACCGCGAGGAGGAGGAGCGGCAACAGCGCTCCGTCTCGCATGCCGCACGCGAGGATGCGATCCGCTTTGCCGTGACCGAACTCGGTCAAGGGCTCGCGAAACTCTCTGACGGCGACATGACGGTACGGCTGGAAAAACCTTTTAACGAAACGCTCGACGAGATCCGCCGGGATTTCAACGGATCGGTGGAAAAGCTGCAGGCAGCGCTCGTCTCCTTTTCCCAGAATGCCTCGACCATCCAGGCCGGCTCGGAGGAAATCCGCGCCGCCGCCGACGATCTCGCCCGCCGCACCGAGCAGCAGGCGGCCTCGGTCGAACAGACGGCCGCGGCGCTCGAAGAAATCACCACTTCGGTGAAGGATTCCACGCTGCGCGCCGAAGAAGCCGGTTCCCGCGTCGCCCGCACCAAGCAGGGCGCGGAACGCTCCGGCGAAATCGTGCGCAATGCGGTTGCGGCAATGAGCGCCATCGAGGAATCGTCGCAATCGATTTCCAGCATCATCGGCGTCATCGACGATATCGCCTTCCAGACCAATCTGCTGGCGCTGAATGCCGGCGTGGAAGCCGCCCGTGCCGGCGAAGCCGGCAAGGGTT
>CAMFHE010000029.1 GCA_945952045.1 uncultured Rhizobium sp. | reverse complement strand
GCCGTACCCAGCGTCAGGATCTTCTCCTTGAGGAAGTCGATCATCCGGTCATGGGTCAGCAGCGAGGGCGTACCCTGGTAGAGGAAGGTCTTGTTGGCCGAGCCGCCGCCCTTGGCCATGAACAGAAACTTGTAGGCGTCGGTGCCTTCCTCGTAGAGATCGATCTGGGCCGGCAGGTTGTTGCGGGTGTTCTTTTCCTCGAACATCTTCAGCGGCGCCAGCTGCGAGTAACGCAGGTTCTTGCGCTCATAGGCGTCGAGCACGCCGCGCGCCAGCGCGTCGTAGTCGCCGCCGTCTGTCCAGACATTGCGGCCCTTCTTGCCCATGACGATCGCCGTGCCGGTGTCCTGGCACATCGGGAGTACGCCGCCGGCGGCGATATTGGCGTTCTTCAGGAGGTCATAGGCGACGAAGCGGTCGTTGTCGGTGGCTTCGGGATCGTCGAGGATATGGGCGAGCTGCTTCAGGTGGCCTGGGCGCAGCAGGTGGTTGATGTCTGCAAAGGCGGCTTCCGCCAGCAGGCGCATGCCTTCAGGCTCGACGGTCAGGATGTCCTGGCCCTTGAAGCTGTCGACCGAAACGTGATCGGAGCTGATCTTGCGATAGGGGGTGGTGTCTTCGCTAAGCGGAAAAAGCGCATCTGCCATTGAAATAGCCTTCAAGGGTGGGAGATGGCCGTGGTTTACGCAGTCGAATTGCAAATTGCAATGAATCTAAAGAAGGAAGACGACCGCATTGGCGCGGCCGTCTCCGGTATCGTAAACGGATTGGAACCGGCCGCTCAACCGGGCTGGATCATTCGCTCCGGGCGAACGACGGCATCGTATTGCTCTTCGGTGACGAGGCCGGTCTTCAGGGCTTCCTCACGCAGCGTCGTGCCGTTCTTGTGGGCGGTCTTGGCGATCTTGGCGGCATTGTCATAGCCGATGGTCGGAGCAAGCGCCGTCACCAGCATCAGCGACCGCTCGACGCCGGCGCGAATATTGTCTTCTCGCGCTTCGATTCCAGCGACGCAATTGTCGGTAAAGGAAACGGCAGCATCGCCGAGCAACTGCACCGACTGCAGGAAATTATAGGCCATGACCGGATTGTAGACGTTTAATTCGAAATGGCCCTGGCTGCCGGCGAAGGTCAATGCAGCGTGATTTCCGAACACCTGCACGCAGACCTGCGTCAGCGCTTCGCATTGCGTCGGGTTTACCTTGCCGGGCATGATCGAGGAGCCCGGCTCGTTTTCCGGCAGGGCCAGTTCGCCGAGGCCGGCGCGCGGGCCGGAGCCGAGCAGGCGGATGTCGTTGGCAATCTTGAACAAAGCGGCGGCGGCGGTGTTGATCGCGCCGTGGGAAAAGACCATGGCGTCATGGGCGGCCAGCGCCTCGAACTTGTTCGGCGCGGTGACGAAGGGCAGGCCGGTGATGCCAGCGATCTCCTGCGCCACCTTTTCGGCAAAGCCGACCGGTGCGTTCAGCCCGGTGCCGACCGCGGTGCCGCCCTGCGCCAGCTCGTAAAGCCCCGGCAGCGTCATCTCGATGCGGCGGATGGAGGAGGCGACCTGCGCCGAATAACCTGAGAATTCCTGCCCCAGCGTCAAGGGCGTCGCGTCCTGCGTGTGAGTGCGGCCGATCTTGATGATATGGTCGAAGCTTTGGCGTTTCGCCTCCAGCGCCGCGTGCAGATGCTTAAGCGCCGGCAGCAGGTGATGGACGATCTGTTCGGCGCAGGCGATATGCATGGCCGTCGGATAGGTGTCGTTCGACGACTGGCTCATATTGACGTGGTCGTTGGGATGGACGGGCTTCTTCGACCCCATCACCCCACCCAGCATTTCGATGGCCCGGTTTGAGATCACCTCGTTGGCGTTCATGTTCGATTGCGTGCCCGAACCCGTCTGCCAGACGACGAGAGGGAAATGCTCGTTCAGCTTGCCGTCGATGACCTCTTGCGCGGCATCGGCGATGGTCTTGGCAAGATCGGGCGGGAGGTGGCCAAGCGACTCATTGGCGCGTGCCGCCGCCTGCTTGACGATGCCGAGCGCGCGAACGATGGAGAGCGGTTGCCGTTCCCAGCCGATCTTGAAATTGCCGCGCGAGCGCTCGGCCTGCGCGCCCCAATAGCGGTCGCTGGCGACCTCGATCGGGCCGAACGTATCGGTTTCGGTGCGGGTGGTGCTCATGGTCTTCCTTCCGTTGCGTCAGGGCCGGCCGGGCCGGTTTTTCTGCGCTATAGTATGGGTGCCGGCCACCGCCGCTGCCAGATCAGGATCGGCAAAGCGGAGCAGTGGCGGGCGGACAGAGCATCACGTTATGGTGAACGTTTTCCGCGAAAGGCCGGTATCGTTGCTTTCTGGACACAGGCATAATGATTTCAATGGATTGCATGAGGCTTCCCTTGCGGCCCAGACAAAGCCAGCGAAAAAAATCGTGGAAAATTAACCAATCATTTCATAATTTTGTATGAATGTCAGCACGGACGAAGCGGCCGTGTTTTTTCGGAAACAGGTCGCCACGAATAACTGCCTGCACCTGGCCGTTTGCTTTTCAACGCAAGGACGATCCAGTAACACTGCGTCTTATCAAGAAATGCGCCGGGCGGGTGCCGACCTCATATGACGGGGATGACTTTTTACATGACGAAATACCGGAGTGTCGGCGCGCTTGCGTTGGGTCTGATGTGCAGTGTGGCGTTCCTCAGCGCTCAGCCGGCGTCGGCCGGTACGCTGTTCGATTTTCTGCGCAGCAACAAGCTGGCGCAATCGCCGGGTCGGCAGGCCGAACAACAGGCACTGCCGGGCGTCACCATGCCGATGTCGGCCAGCCCTTCCCAGGAGGCCATGGTCGCGCCGGCGGAGCCGAAGCCGCTGCCCAAGGTCACCGGCCCGCGCTATTACACCTACAAGGCTGATGGCCTGCGTCTCGTTTCGACCGCTCGATTCGCCGATCCGGTCGTCACCGGCGCAGTTTCGTCCGAGCCGACCGAAGTCGGCATGGCGCCGAGCCCGGAATCCGGCATCGGCCAGCGCCGCACCATGACCGATGCCAAGGTGCTGGCCGCCGATGATATCGCCAAGGTTCTCGAAAGCTATTATGGCGGCGGCGCGCCCCTACTGTGGGTTACCGGCGAGCAGGTTACCGACAAGGCCCGCGCGGCGATCGACGTGCTGAACGCCGCTGCCGAGGTCGGCCTCGACCCGCGCGACTACGCCGTTGCCTTGCCGACCGAACCGACGGACCCGGCCGATGCGGAGGGACGCGCCCGCGGCCTGATGCAGTTCGAGCTCAACCTGTCCGCAAAGATGCTGGCCTATGTTCAGGATAACGTGCGCGGCCGCGTCGATCCCAATCGCATCTCCGGCTATCACGATTTCAAGCGCAAGACGGTCAATCTGTCCGGCGTCATGAAGGTTGCTTCGGGATCGCCCGATATCGCCGCCTATCTGAGCAGCCGGGCACCCTCCGGCCCGCAATTCGTGGCGCTGAAGGCCGAGCTGGCCAAGCTGCGCGCCGAGCAGGGCGATACCGCCCAGCCGATCACGATCACGCTGACTGGAACGCTGAAGCCGGGCGGCGCCTCCGACCAGCTGCCGAACATCGTCGCTGCCATCGCCCGCTCGGGCTCGGCCGATTTGAAGGCTGCCCATGCGGCGACGCTGGCAACGGCGACCGCATCGCAGGACTACACGCCCGAGATCGTCGATCTCGTGGAGGCCTTCCAGAAGGAGCGCGGCCTGAAGCCGGACGGCGTCATCGGTCAGGCGACCGTGCGGGCGCTCATCGGTCATAGCGATGGCGCCAAGGTCGAAAAACTGGTCGTCGCCATGGAGCAGGCGCGCTGGCTGCCGAACGATCTGGGCAGCCGCTACGTCTTCATCAACCAGCCGGCTTTCATGGTTTATTACCATGACAACAACCAGGAAGCGCTGTCGATGCGCACGGTGGTCGGCTCGAAGACGAACCAGACCTACTTCTTCGAGGACGAGATCCAGACGGTCGAGTTCAATCCCTTCTGGGGCGTGCCGCAGTCGATCATCATCAACGAGATGCTGCCGAAGCTGCGCTCCGACCCCGGCTATCTCGACCGCATGGGCTATGAAGTCGCCGTCAACGGTCAGGCCGTGTCGTCGAGCAGCGTCAACTGGTATGGCTCGACCAACGCCATCTCCGTGCGCCAGCCGCCGAGCGGCGACAATGCGCTTGGCGAATTGAAGATCCTCTTCCCCAACAGCCATGCGATCTACATGCATGACACGCCGTCGAAGAGCTTCTTCAAGAAGGACATGCGCGCCCTCAGCCATGGTTGCGTACGCCTTGCCGATCCGCGCGCCATGGCCGCTGCCGTGCTCGGCACGACGGTCGACGACGTTGCCAAGCAGATTGCCACCGGCAAGAACCGCGCCGTCGCCGTGCCGCAGAAGTTTCCGGTCTATATCGCCTACTTCACCGCATGGCCGAACAAGAACAACAAGGTCGAGTATTTCGACGATGTCTACGGCCGCGATGCTTACGTCATGAAGGCATTCGAAACGACGACCAAGGCGCGCACGCAAGGGTAAACCCTGCGCGCAGGCTTTGATCTTGAAGCGGGCGGGAGCGATCCTGCCCGTTTTCCGTTTCGGCCTGCCGTCACGGTTTGTTTGCCTTGCAATGCGACTGTGACTTGCCGCCCGGCGCGTCAGCCTTTACGCAAACCGGGCAGATACACTAACGCCTGCGGAGATTCTCATGGAACGCACCTGCCTTGCCGTCATCCTTGCCGCCGGGGAAAGCACCCGGATGAAGTCGTCGATGTCCAAGGTGCTGCATCCGGTCGCCGGCCGGCCGATGATCGCGCATGTGATGGACGCCATCGTCCGCACCGGTATTGCCGATGTTGCGCTGGTCGTCGGTCGTAACGCCGAGGAAGTGACCGCAGCGGCCTCCATCCCCGGTGCGTCCGTCACGCCCTTTCTGCAGACGGAACGCCTTGGCACCGGCCATGCGGTGCTTGCCGCGCGCGAAGCGATCGGTCGCGGATATGACGATATTCTCGTCGCTTATGGCGATGTGCCCTTGATCACCGACGCACCGTTGCGCGCCGCCCGCGAGGGGCTGGCCGCAGGCAACGACATCGTGGTCATCGGTTTCCACACAGACAAGCCGACCGGCTATGGCCGCCTGCTGGTCGAGGACGGCGAGTTGATCGCTATCCGCGAGGAGAAGGATGCCAGCGACGCCGAGCGCACCGTCAACTGGTGCAACAGCGGCTTGATGGCGATCAATGGCCAGAAGGCGATCGATCTGCTGGGCCGTATCGGCAACAACAATGCCAAGGGCGAATTCTATCTCACCGATCTGGTCGAGATTGCCCGCTCGCTCGGCGGACGCGCGATGGCCGTCGATGCGCCGGAGGAAGAACTGACCGGCTGCAACAACCGCGCCGAACTCGCCGTCATCGAAAAGCTCTGGCAACAGCGCCGCCGCCATGAATTGATGATCTCCGGCGTCTCGATGATTGCCCCGGAAACCGTGTTCCTGTCGCATGACACCGTTATCGGCCAGGACGCGTTGATCGAGCCGAACGTCGTCTTCGGCCCCGGCGTTACGATCGAGCCGGGCGCGGTCATCCATGCCTTCAGCCATATCGAAGGCGCTTATGTCGCCACGGGAGCAACCGTCGGTCCTTTCGCACGTCTGCGCCCTGGCGCAAAGCTTGCGGAAGAATCCAAGGTCGGCAATTTCTGCGAGGTGAAGAATGGCGACATCGGTAAGGGGGCGAAGGTCAACCATTTGACCTATATTGGCGACGCCATCATCGGCGCCGGCAGCAATATCGGCGCGGGCACGATCACCTGCAATTACGACGGCGTCAACAAGCACCTGACCCGCATCGGCGAGAACAGTTTCATCGGCTCGAATTCGGCGCTCGTCGCGCCTGTCAGCATCGGCAACGGCGCTTATGTGGCGTCGGGCAGCGTCATCACCGCCGATGTGCCGGATGAGGCGCTGGCGCTCGGCCGCGCCCGGCAGGAGACCAAGCCCGGCCGCGCTAAACTCATTCGCGAGCGGGCGCTGGCGGTAAAGGCTGCCAAGAAGGCGGCGAAGTCGTAACGCAACGAAATCGAATGTGACCGGCGGGCGGCTTGCGCAAGCTGCCGAGAACGTTAGGACTGCCGCATAGAAAATGCGGACTATTTCAGGAGGCTTGCATGTGCGGAATTGTCGGGATCGTCGGGACTGCCCCGGTTGCGGAGCGCCTCGTCGACGCGCTCACCCGTCTCGAATATCGCGGCTATGATTCCGCCGGCGTCGCCACCATCCATGAGGGCAAGCTGGCGCGCCGTCGCGCCGAAGGCAAGCTGGTGAACCTGCGCGGCGTGCTGGCGAAGGAGCCGCTTGCCGGCACCATCGGCATCGCCCATACCCGCTGGGCCACCCATGGCGTGCCGAACGAGACCAATGCCCATCCGCATTTCGTCGATGGCGTCGCCGTCGTCCATAACGGCATCATCGAGAATTTTTCCGAGATCAAGCAGGAACTGATCGCCGGCGGCGCCACCTTCGTGACGCAGACGGATACGGAAGTCGTCGCCCAGCTTCTGGCGCGCTATCGCCGCGAAGGTCTCGGCCGTCGGCAGGCCATGCATGAAATGCTGAAGCGCGTCACCGGCGCCTATGCGCTGGCGGTGATGTTCGAGGACGACCCGTCGACGCTGATGGCCGCCCGGTCCGGCCCGCCGCTGGCCATCGGTTATGGCAAGGGCGAGGTCTATCTCGGCTCGGATGCGGTGGCGCTGTCGCCCTTTACCAACGAGGTCACCTATCTCAACGATGGCGACTGGGCCATCGTCGGCAAGGACGGCGTCTTCATCTTCGATCTCAGCGGCAGCCCGGTCTCGCGCCCGCGTCAGATCAGTCAAGCCGCCGCTTATCTGGTCGACAAGGGCAACCATCGGCATTTCATGGAAAAGGAAGTCTATGAACAGCCGGAAGTCATTTCCCATGCTCTGAGCCACTACGTCGATTTCGCCGAGACCAAAGTGCGATTCGACAGCGGCACCATCGACTTCTCCAAGGTGACCGGGCTGGCGATGTCGGCCTGCGGCACCGCCTACCTCGCAGCCTCCATCGGCAAATACTGGTTCGAGCGTTATGCCCGCCTTCCGGTCGAAATCGACGTCGCCTCGGAATTTCGTTATCGCGAAATGCCGCTCTCGCCGACCCAGGCCGCGCTGTTCATCTCGCAATCCGGCGAAACGGCCGATACGCTGGCTTCCCTGCGCTACTGCAAGGAGCAGGGGCTGAAGATCGGCGCGGTCGTCAACGCCACCGAATCGACCATCGCGCGTGAGGCCGATGCCATCTTCCCGATTCTCGCCGGCCCGGAAATCGGCGTTGCTTCGACCAAGGCTTTCACCTGCCAGCTTGCCGTTCTCGCCTCTCTGGCGATTGGCGCGGCGCGCGCGCGTGGCACCATCGATGAGGTCACCGAAAAGGCATTGGTGCGAAACCTCACCGAAATGCCGCGAATCATGAGCCGGGTATTGAATCTCATTCAGCCGCAGATGGAAGCGCTGTCGCGCGAGCTGTCGAAGTGCAAGGATGTGCTCTATATCGGCCGTGGCACCAGCTATCCGCTGGCGATGGAAGGCGCGCTGAAGCTCAAGGAAATCTCCTATATCCATGCCGAAGGCTATGCCGCCGGCGAGTTGAAGCATGGCCCGATTGCCCTGATCGACGAGAACATGCCGGTCATCGTCATCGCCCCGCATGATCGCTTCTTCGAAAAGACTGTGTCGAACATGCAGGAAGTCGCAGCCCGCGGCGGCCGCATCATCTTCATCACCGACGAGAAGGGCGCGGCAGCCTCGACCCTGCCGACGGTCGCCACGATCATCCTGCCGGAGGTCGATGAAATTATCTCACCGATGATCTTCTCGCTGCCGATCCAGTTGCTCGCCTATCACACCGCCGTCTTCATGGGCACGGATGTCGATCAGCCGCGCAACCTGGCAAAGTCGGTGACCGTGGAATGATGATACGCGCGGAACGGCCGGAAGATGCCGCCGGCATCGAGGCCGTCACTGTCGCGGCCTTCGCGGGTCATCCGCATAGCAACCAGACCGAACACGTCATTGTCGCGCGCCTGCGCGCCGACAGCGCCCTAACGCTGTCATTGGTGGCGGAAGAGGGTGGAGAGGTCGTTGGCCATATCGCCTTTTCGCCCGTATCCATCGACGACGGTGCGGCGGACTGGTACGGGCTCGGGCCGGTCTCGGTTTCTCCTGCTGCGCAGGGCAAGGGCATCGGCTCGGCGCTGATCCGCGAGGGCTTGGATCGCATGGCCGCCGCCGGTGCGAAGGGCTGCGTCGTCATGGGCGACCCGGCGTTTTACAAGAAGTTCGGTTTCCGCAACGAGGATGGCATTGTCTTCCCCGGTTGTGCGCCGCAATATTTTTTGGCGCTTGCCTTGTCAGGCCAGATGGCTTGCGGCAATGTTCGTTATCATGAAGCATTCTATGGGTGACGTGGCGGAACGTTCGGGCGGCACATGACGGACACTCCGAAGAGCGAAGGCATCGCCACGCGCGTGCGCAACAACTTCCTGACCGGGTTGATTATTTGCGCGCCGATGGCGATCACCGTCTGGCTGACCTGGACGTTTATCCATTGGGCCGACAGCTGGGTGAAGCCATATATCCCTGAGCGTTATAATCCCGAAAGCTACCTGAAATTCGCCGTTCCGGGCTTCGGTCTGCTGATCGCGGTGGTGTTCATCACCATCGTCGGTTTCCTCGGCCGCAATCTTATCGGCCGCTCTATCGTCAATTTCGGCGAATCGATCCTTCGGCGCACGCCGATGGTCCGCACCGTCCACAGCTCCATCAAGCAGATTTTCGAGACCGTGCTGCAGGAGCGCTCGACCACTTTCAAGAAGGTCGGGCTGATCCAGTATCCGAGCCCGGGCCTGTGGTCGCTGGTGTTTATCGCCGGCGATGCCAAGGGCGAGATCGCCAGCCGTTTCAACGGCATGGGCGAGGAGATGCTCACCGTCTTTCTGCCGCCGACGCCGGTGCCGACGGCCGGATTCCTGCTCTTCGTACCGAAGAAGAATGTCATCGTTCTCGACATGAGCGCCGAGGACGGCGCCAAGCTCTTGATCTCCGGCGGTCTCATCACCCCCCATTACGTCGACAAGACAAAAGAGCTCGATGACGAACCTGCCAATCCTGCGAAACCGACGAAATCACCGAAGCCTTCAGCCCGCGCGTAGGAAGCGGATCGCCTCGTCGCGGCGGTGAAGGTAAAGCAGGGTGCGGATCGCTTCCCCGCGATCGCTCGTCAGGTCGGGGTCGCGTTCCAAGAGATAGGCCGCATCCTTGCGGGCAATCTCCAGGAGATCGCCATGCGCCTCGAGGCTGGCGATGCGGAAACCCGGCGTGCCGGACTGGCGCGTGCCCAGCAATTCACCTTCGCCGCGCAGCTTCAGATCCTCTTCCGCGATGACGAAGCCGTCCTCGGTGTCGCGCAGGATCGACAGGCGGGCATGGCCGGTTTCGCTGAGCGGACCCTTGTAGAGCAGGATGCAGGTGGAAGCCTCGTCCCCGCGCCCGACGCGGCCGCGCAACTGGTGGAGCTGGGCGAGGCCGAAGCGCTCGGCATGCTCGATGACCATGATCGTCGCATCCGGCACGTCGACGCCGACCTCGACCACGGTTGTCGCCACCAAGAGGCGCAACTCGCCGTTCTTGAAGGCGAGCATCACGGCATCCTTCTCGCTGCCATTCATTCGCCCATGCACGAGGCCGACATTGGGGCCGAAAACCTGCGCCAGCGTCGCATGGCGCTCCTCCGCCGACATCAGGTCGGATTCCTCCGATTCCTCGACCAGCGGGCAAATCCAGTATGCCTTCTTGCCCTCGGAGATGGCGCTCTTTAGTCGGCTAACGATATCTCCGATTCGTTCGGTCGGAACGGTGACGGTCTGGATCGGTTTGCGGCCGGCGGGCTTCTCGGTGAGCTTGGAAACGTCCATGTCGCCGAAGGCGGCGAGCACCAGCGTGCGCGGAATCGGCGTCGCGGTCATCACCAGCATATGTGGCGAGATGCCCTTGGCGGTCAGCCGCAGGCGCTGATGCACGCCGAAACGGTGCTGCTCGTCGACGATGGCCAGCACGAGGTCGCGATAGGCGACGGCATCCTGGAACAGCGCATGCGTGCCGATGACGATCTGCGTTTCGCCCGATGCGATACGTTCGAGGATCGCCTCGCGCTCGCGGCCCTTGGTGCGGCCGGTTAGCACGTCGACGGTGATGCCGGCGGCATGCGCCAGCTTCGAGATCGTCGAAAAATGCTGGCGGGCGAGGATTTCGGTCGGGGCCATCAGCACCGCCTGTCCGCCGCTTTCGACGGCCGCCGCCATGGAGAGCAGCGCCACCAGCGTTTTGCCGGAGCCGACATCGCCCTGTAGCAGCCGCAACATGCGTTCATTGCCGGCCATGTCCTTGAGGATATCGGCCACCGCCTCCGCCTGGCTGCGTGTGGGCGAAAAAGGCAGGGCGGCGAAAATTCTGGCGCTGATTGCGCCCGTCGCGTGAACCGGCCGGCCGGCGACCTTGCGCAGTTTCTGTCGCACCAGCGACAGCGACACCTGACCGGCGAGAAATTCATCATAGGCGAGCCGTCGCCGGGCTGGGGCCTGCGGATCGATATCGGTCTCGTCGCGCGGATCGTGCAGGGCGCGGAAGGCTTCATCCACTTCGGGAAAACCCTGTTTCTGGGCGAGAGCCGGGTCGGCCCATTCGGGCATGGCGGGCAGGCGGGCTAGCGCACCGTCGATTGCCTTGCGCAGCACTTTGGACGAAAGGCCGGCGGTCATCGGATAGATTGGCTCGACAAGCGGCAGGTTCTGCGCCTCGGATGCCTTCACCATGTAATCGGGATGGACCATGGAGGCGCGGCCGTTGAACCAGTCCACCTTGCCGCTGACCGTGACCGTCTCGTCGATGGGTAGCGCCTTGCTCAGCCAATCGCCCTTGGCGCGGAAGAAGGTCAGCGCCAGTTCGCCGGTCTCGTCATGCAGGAAGACGCGGTAGGGCATCGAGGATTTGCCGGGCGGCGGCGGCTGGTGGCGGTCGACGCGGCCGGTGATCGTCACGATCACGCCTTCCGGCGCAAGCGCGATGCCCGGCTGGTTGCGACGGTCGACGATGGAACTCGGCGCATGGAACAACAGGTCGAGCACGCGTGCGTCTTCGGCATCCTCGCGGCCGAGCAGCCGCGCCAGAAGTTCGGCCAGCTTCGGGCCGACGCCGGGCAGGGAGGAAACGGAAGCGAATAGGGGATCGAGCAAAGCAGGGCGCATGCTCGGCAAAATGCGACGAGAAATGCGCTCTTGGCAAGGCTGACAATCGCCTGGGCAGCCGCTATATAGCTGCCATCCCCTCTCGTCCCGTGCCATTTCCGGCCGGGGCGCCTGCAACGATTCTGTGCGATGCCGACGATTTCACGACAGTTCCAGTGTTTTGCTGCGATCCGCCTCGCGTCTCATCGCCCCGGAAGGACAGTTCCATGACAGGCATCAGCCGCACGAGCGCCGATCTCGACCCCCGCCGCCGGCGGATTCTCTATCGCTGCTGGCATCGCGGCATCCGCGAGATGGATCTGGTGCTCGGCCAGTTCGCGGAAGACGAGATCGCCGTGCTCGATGACGCCGATCTGGACGAGCTGGAGCGGATCATGGCCGAGGAGGACAACGATCTGGTGCGCTGGATCACGGGCGCCGCCGTGACACCGGAGCATATGCTGACGCCGATGTTCGCCCGCATCGCCGCCTATCGGCCCGATTTCGATCCGGTCATCATGGAAAAGGTAAGGACCAAGGAATGATTCCCGGTTTCGATCCGAAGCTGCTTGCAAGCGTCGATTCGTCGCTGACCGTCGCCAACGTGCCGGCGGGCATGGAGCCGTTCCTTATCGCCGAACTGGCGCGCACAGGCCGTCCCGTCGCCTATGTGCTGTCCGATGGCCAGCGCATGGCCGATATCGAGCAGATGCTGGGGTTTGCCGCGCCCGATATCCCGGTGATGACGCTGCCCGCCTGGGACTGCCTGCCCTATGACCGCGTCTCGCCCAGCGCCGATGTCTCCGCGCGCCGGCTGGCGGCGCTCTCCGGCCTGATCGCCTATGCCAAGAAACCGCATCCGGCGATCCTGCTGATCACCGTCAATGCGATGCTGCAGAAGATCGCGCCGCGCGACATCATCGAAAGCCTCGCGTTCTCGGCCAAGCCCGGCCAGACGATCCGCATGGACGATATCGCCGCAAGGCTGGAGCGCAACGGCTTCGACCGCGTCGCTACCGTGCGCGAAGTCGGCGAATTCGCCGTGCGCGGCGGCATTCTCGATGTCTTCGTGCCGGGTACCGAGGAGCCGGTGCGCCTCGATTTCTTCGGCGACTCGCTTGAGACAATCCGCACCTTCGATCCCGCCAGCCAGCGTACCACCGGCCAGGCCCGCTCGCTCGATCTCAACCCGATGAGCGAGGTGACGCTGACGCCGGACACGATTTCCCGCTTCCGCAAGAATTACCTCTCCCTGTTCGGCGCGGCCACCCGTGACGATGCGCTTTATGTCGCCGTCTCCGAAGGCCGCCGGTATGCCGGCATGGAGCATTGGCTGCCGCTGTTCTACGAGAAGCTGGAAACCGCCTTCGATTACCTCAAGGGTTTCCTCATCGTCACCAATCATACGGTGCGGGAGGCTGCGGAAGAGCGCTCCAAGCTGGTGCTCGATTATTTCGAAGCGCGGCAGAATTCCGGCCAGCAGGGCAAGGGCCAGATGGCGCAGGGCACGCCCTACAAGCCCGTCTCCCCCGGCCAGCTCTATCTCGACGCGAAGGCGTTCGGCAAAACGCTGGACATGTTCGCGGCGATCCGCCTGTCGCCCTTCAACGAAATGGAAGGCGCGGACCGCAAGGTCGTCACCGTCGATGCCCATGCCGGCCCGCGCTGGGCCAAGACCGCGAGCGAGGCGGAAAGCGGCGAGCGCATCAACGTCTTCGATCTCGCCGTCAAGCATATCGGCGAACGCCGCGCCAAGGGCAGCAAGGTGCTGATCTCGGGCTGGTCGGAGGGCTCGCTCGACCGCTTGTTGCAGGTGCTGAACGAGCATGGGCTTGAGCGTATCAAGCCGGTCAAGGCGCTGAAGGATCTCGCCAAGCTCGACAAGGGCGAGGCGGCCTCGACGGTTCTCAGCATCGAATCCGGCTTCGAGGCCGGCGACCTCGTCGTGATCGGCGAGCAGGATATCCTGGGCGACCGCATGGTGCGCCGCGCCAAGCGCCGCAAGCGCGGGGCGGATTTCATCGCTGAAGTCGCAGGGCTCGACGAGGGCTCCATCGTCGTCCATGCCGAGCACGGCATCGGCCGCTTCATCGGCCTGAAGACCATCGAGGCGGCGGGGGCGCCGCATGCCTGCCTTGAGCTGCAATATGCCGATGACGCCAAACTGTTCCTGCCGGTCGAAAATATCGACCTGCTGTCGCGCTACGGCGGTGAGGGCACTGAGGTGCAGCTCGACAAGCTGGGCGGCGGCGCCTGGCAGATGCGCAAGGCCAAGCTCAAGAAAAAGCTGCTGGATATGGCCGACGGCCTGATCCGGATCGCCGCTGAGCGCATGATGCGCCATGCGCCGGTGCTGGCCGCGCCGGATGGATTGTACGACGAATTCGCCGCCCGCTTCCCCTATGACGAGACCGACGACCAGATGACCGCCATCGATTCGGTGCGCGACGATCTCGGCGCGGGACGGCCTATGGATCGCCTCGTCTGCGGCGATGTCGGCTTCGGCAAGACGGAAGTGGCGCTGCGCGCCGCCTTCGTCGCCGCCATGAACGGCGTGCAGGTGGCGGTCGTCGTGCCGACGACGCTGCTTGCCCGCCAGCATTTCAAGACTTTCTCCGAGCGTCTGCGCGGCTTTCCGATCCGTATCGCGCAAGCCTCGCGCCTCGTCGGCTCCAAGGAACTGGCGCAGACCAAGAAGGAAGTGGCCGATGGCAAGGTGGATGTCGTCGTCGGCACCCATGCGCTGCTCGGCTCCGGCATCCAGTTCGCCAATCTCGGCCTCTTGATCATCGACGAGGAGCAGCATTTCGGCGTCAAGCACAAGGAACGGCTGAAGGAGCTGAAGAGCGACGTCCACGTATTGACGCTCTCGGCGACGCCAATCCCGCGCACCCTGCAACTGGCGATGACCGGCGTGCGCGAGCTGTCGCTGATCACCACGCCGCCGGTGGACCGCATGGCGGTGCGCACCTTCATCTCGCCCTTCGACCCGCTCGTCATCCGCGAGACGCTGATGCGCGAGCATTATCGCGGCGGACAGAGCTTTTATGTCTGCCCGCGCCTGTCGGATCTCGCCGATATCCAGGCCTTCCTGCAATCGGATGTGCCGGAGCTGAAGGTCGCCATCGCCCATGGCCAGATGGCGGCGGGCGAGCTGGAAGACATCATGAATGCCTTCTACGACGGCAAATACGATGTGCTGCTTTCGACGACCATCGTCGAATCCGGCCTCGATGTGCCCACCGCCAATACGCTGATCGTCCACCGCGCCGATATGTTCGGCCTGGCGCAGCTTTACCAGATCCGCGGCCGCGTCGGCCGCTCCAAGGTGCGCGCCTTCGCGCTGCTGACGCTGCCGGTCAACAGGGTGCTGACGGCAGGCGCCGAGCGGCGGCTCAAGGTGCTGCAATCGCTGGATACGCTGGGCGCCGGCTTCCAGCTCGCCAGCCACGACCTCGACATCCGCGGCGCCGGCAACCTGCTCGGCGAGGAGCAATCCGGCCATATCAAGGAAGTCGGCTTCGAGCTTTACCAGCAGATGCTGGAGGAGGCGGTGGCCGAGGTGAAGGGCGACGACGACATCGTCGACAGCGGCTGGTCGCCGCAGATCTCGGTCGGCACGCCGGTGATGATCCCCGACGACTACGTGCCGGATCTGCATCTGCGCATGGGCCTCTATCGCCGCTTGGGCGAAATCACCGAGCTGCGCGAGATCGACGGCTTCGGCGCGGAGATGATCGACCGTTTCGGGCCGCTGCCCATCGAAGTGCAGCACCTGCTCAAGATCGTCTACGTCAAGTCGCTGTGCCGCAAGGCCAATGTCGAGAAGCTGGAGGCCGGGCCGAAGGGCGTCGTCGTGCAGTTCCGCAACCGCGAATTCCCCGATCCGGCGGCGCTGGTCGGCTATATCGCCAAGCAGGGCACGATGGCGAAGATCCGCCCGGACCATAGCGTCTTCCTCAGCCGCGACCTGCCGACGCCGGAAAAGCGGCTGGCGGGCGCAGCCATGGTCATGACGCATCTTGCGGGGCTTCTCGATAAAAAATGATGGCCAGCGCCGTTTGCGTGGACGACACTGCGAATCGATTTAAAATTGGAGACGTGCGAGATGGCGACCTATACGGCAACGATCGACTGGAAGCGGGGTGAGGGCGAGGACTTCGTCGACAACCGCTATGCGCGCGCCCATGTCTGGCATTTCGACGGCAATATCAGCGTGCCGGCCTCGTCGTCGAAACATGTCGTGCCGCTGCCGCTCTCCGTGGAGGCCGCCGTCGATCCGGAGGAGGCCTTCGTCGCCTCGCTCTCGTCGTGCCATATGCTGTGGTTTCTCTCGATTGCCGCCAAGGCCGGCTTCCGGGTCGATGCCTATGAGGACATGGCCGAGGGCATCATGGCGCGCAATACCGAGGGCAAGCTCGCGATGATCGAGGTGACGCTACAGCCGGAGGTGCGTTTTTCTCCGGATACGCCGATCGACAAGGCGCGCCACGAGGCCCTGCACCATGAAGCGCACGAGGCCTGCTTCATCGCCAATTCGGTGCTGACGCAGATCAGGCTGCGCCCGCGCCTCGCCTGATCATCTTTTCTCTTCCGGGGTGACGGCGACAGCCGCCTGAACGTCGCCGGCAATCGGCGGCGGCAGCGGCGTGCCGCGCTTGCGTTCGCGCATCAGGGTCAGCAGGCCGGAGCCGACGATCAGCACGATGCCGATCCAGGTCGGCAGATCGACGCCATCCCCGAAGACGAGGTAGCCGAGCAGGATCGCCCACAGCATCTGGCTATACTGGATCGAGCCGATAAGGCCGGCCTCGACGAAAGTCGCGGCGCGCATCATCAGCACATTGCCGAGCGCTGCCAGCAGGCCGAAACCGGCGAGGTACATCCATTGCTCCGCCGTCGGCCAGGCAAAATCGGAGATCATGAAGATGGCGCTGATCGAACCCCAGCCGAAGACACCGGCGCCATAAAGCGAGATGTGCTTTTCCTTCGGTCCCATCGCCCGGAAGATGACGATGGACACCGCGCCGCCGAAACCGCTGATGATTGCCGCCACATGGCCGATCGACAATTCGCGGAAACCCGGCCGCATGACCACAAGCACGCCGATGAAGCCGACGAGCACGGCAAGCCAGCGTCGGATACCCACGACTTCCTTCAGGAACACCACCGACATGATGGTGACGAAGCTCGGCAGCAGGAAGATCAGCGCGAAGGCCTCCGCCATGCTCAGATGCGTGAAGGCGACGACGGAGCCGATGGCGCTCAGTGACGCTGCAAAGAAGCGGATCAGCCAAAGCGGCCGGTTGGTGCTGCGCAACACGTCGCTCCAGCGGTCGCCGGACTTCAACAGGAACGGCATGGCCATCAAGCCGAAGGCTGCGCCGAAGAAAGCGGTTTCGAAAGGCGAAAGCGCGC
Organism: uncultured Rhizobium sp.; assembly: GCA_945952045.1. Classification (GTDB taxonomy): domain Bacteria; phylum Pseudomonadota; class Alphaproteobacteria; order Rhizobiales; family Rhizobiaceae; genus Metarhizobium. The sequence goes on along the minus strand of CAMFHE010000029.1, from coordinate 48,321 downwards.
CCTCGATGAGCTTGATGCTGGCATCGCTGAAGGAAAAGGCGGCGAGGGAGGCGAACGCCAGCACGATTCCCTTCAGACGCTGGTCTGTGGACACGAGGTGAAACTCCGACATGACGAAAAGCGCCGCCGGTCTTCGCCGCGACGCGCGGCTGCCGGGAAAACGCTGGAAAAGAATGGTTCTCTTAGCGTTTTCGCAGCGAGTCGTCACCCGGTTTTGATGCGCCTCAGTTTGCTTTGGCGCGGGCCTCGGCTTTCATGCGGGCGATGTCGCGCAGCGCACCGACGAGAAGCTCCGGCGTCTGCGCGCCGCTGACGGCATATTTCTGCTCGAAGACGAAGAAGGGAACGCCAGTGACGCCCATCTTGCGCGACTGCTCGATTTCGGCATCGATCATGTTGCGGTCGGCATCCGATTCCAAGAGCTTCGCGATGACGGCACGCTCAAGACCTGCCTGTTCGGCAATGTCGAGCAGAACGGCGTGATCGCCGACATTGCGGCCTTCCTCGAAATTCGCCTTGAACAGCAGGCCGGCGACGGTGTTCTGCATTTCCTGGCCCTCGGTATGCGCCCAGAGCAGCAGGCGATGCGCATCCATCGTGTTGGGGCCGATCTTGATGGCGTCGAAATCGAAGGCGATGCCGACGTCCTTGCCGAGATCGGTCAGGGTCTGGTGGGCACGGTCCATGTTTTCCTTGCCGCCAAGCTTGGCCGCAAGCGCCGTCTGCTGATCGACACCCTCCGGCGGATAATCGGGGTTGAGCTGGTAGGGCCGCCAGTTGATCTCGGCCTTCACCTCGCCTGCGACGTCGCTGAGCGCCTTTTCCAGCCGCGCCTTGCCGAGATAGCACCAGGGGCAGACCACGTCAGAGACGATGTCGATGGTAATTGTTTCCATGGGCTTTCAAGTCCTTTCGCGCGACGGCCTTTTCAGAACCATGTATGCGCCCGGCCGCATCCGTTCAACCGGTTACCGAAAGGGAACTGCGCTCTATTGCGCGCGGGCATCCCACCAGGTCTGCAGCTGATAGCCATAAAGCGGCAACGTATCGGGCCGGCCGATGGTCTTGTGGCGGGCGACCCATTGCTCGCCGAGATGATACAGCGGCACGAAATAGCTGCCGGAAATCAGCATCCGGTCGAAGGAGCGCACGGCCGCCTGGAAGCGCTCTGCCGTGCGGGCGGTCAGCATGTTGTTGATCAGCGTATCGAGATCGGGATCGGCAGTGCCGGCATAGTTTTCGCTGCCCTGCCGGTCGCGGGCAAGCGAGCCCCAGCGCGAGACCTGCTCGATGCCTGGTGACAGAGAAGAGGTGAAACTCTTCATCACCATGTCGAAATTGAAGCCGATCGTGCGGTTCTGATACTGCGAGTCATCGACCGTGCGGACATTGAGCGCGATGCCCAGCGCCCTGAGCGAGCGCTGATAGGCGAGCGCCAGTTTTTCCTGGTCGGCATTCTGGGTCATGATCTCGAAGGCGAGCGGCTGGCCCTTGGCGTCGACCATCTGGCCGTTCTGGATCGAATAGCCGGCTTGCTTCAGGAGCTCGACGGCCTGTTTCAGCACCTTGCGGTCGCGCCCCGAACCATCGGTCACCGGCATGCGATAGCTGCCGTCGAGCACGGCGGGATCAATGCGCTTGGTGATATCGCCCATCATCTCGCGTTCGATCGGGCTTGCCGGTACGCCGAGGCTGGAAAGGTCGGAATTCTGCCAATAGCTTTGCGTGCGCGTATAGGCGTTCTCGAACAGGTTGCGGTTCGCCCATTCGAAGTCGAACACCAGCGACAGGCCCTTGCGCACCCGCGCATCGGCGAAATAGGGGCGGCGGGTGTTAAAGACGAAGCCCAGCATGCCGGTCGGCAATTTCGGCTTGAAGACGTCCTTGATCACCTTCCCGGACGCGGCGGCCGGAAAATCATAGGCGCGATCCCAATGGCTGGGATTGCCTTCCAGATAGATGTCGACCTCGCCCTTCTTGAAGGCCTCGAACATCGTGCTTTCCTGCAGGAAATATTCGACGGCGATCTCGTCGTAATTGTCGAAGCCGACCTTGGAGGGGATGTCCTTGCCCCAATAGTTCGGATCGCGCTGATAGACGATCCGCTCGCCGGGATTGATCGACTTGATCTTGTAGGGTCCGGAGCCGATTGGCTGCGACAGCGTCGATTGCTCGAAACGTTCGGGGTCGGTGGCGTGCTTCGGCAGGACCGGCGTGAAGGCGGCGATGATCAGCGGCGTCTCTCGGTCCGCCTTGTCGTTGAAGGTGAAGCGCACGGAATGCTCGCCGACCTTTTCCAGCTTGTCGACCGCTTCCATGCGGCGGCTGAAGGGCGTGCGACCCTTATCGCGCAACAGCTCGAAGGTGAAGATGACATCTTCAGGCGTCACCGGCTTGCCATCGGACCAGCGCGCCCTGGGGTCGAGATTGAACTGGACGAAACTGCGCGCCTCGTCCCATTCGACCGTTTCCGCGAGAAGCCCATAAAGAGAGAAGGGCTCGTCGGCGGTGCGGGTCATCAGCGATTCGAACATCATGTTGCCGAACTGCGGATCCCACATGCCGCGCGCCGTGGTGCGCATGCTTTTCAGAATGAAGGGATTGAGGTTGTCGAAGGTGCCGACGACGCCATAGGTGATCCGGCCGCCCTTCTTCACATCGGGATTGACGTAAGGGAAATGGGCATAATCCTTCGGCAAGGCCACATCGCCATGCATGGCGATGCCATGCACCGGTTCGGCGGCGAGCGGGCTCCAGAAAGAGAGGGAGACGAGGGCTGTTGCGAAGAGACGGCGCACCGGAGAGACGTTCCTTTGATCTGCTGTCCGGTTGGGGCGAGGCCCTCCCGAATCCTTGTGATCCCATGTTAACGCGCCTCTTAGCGCATGTCTTTGGCCCCTTGCCATGGCCGCGTGGTGGCGCGGTTCGAGTAAGGAGGGCGGGCGATCGCCATGTGATGCTTAAACTGCCGTGTCATAAGGCAATTTCGAGGCGTCGGGCACGAAAAATCTCGCGCTGCGAACGGCCCGGATCAAAGAAAAGCTGGATATCCTCTGCGCTGCGATGTAACAGGGTGCCAGGATCGGGGGTCATGTATTTGCCTCATTTGCGCGACAGGTGACGGCGGAATGGACCAAATCAGTCGGGGGCCGGTGGAGAACCGTCCGGGCACCGGATTTCAGGAGACGGATTTCGTTATGATGATCAAGGCAACCACTTTCACACGCGCAGCCCTCTCGGCGCTCGCAGTTTCTTTTGGCGCGGCGGCAATGCCGTCCGTCTCCAGCGCGCAGGAGGCAGCTCCTGCCGGCCAGCCGCCGCTCGGCTGGTTCAAGACCTGCTCCAAGCAGGAAGAGAACGACATCTGTGCGGTTCAGAACATCCTGCGCGCCAATAGCGGCCAGATGATCACCGCCGTCGGCCTTATCTCGGTCTCGGGCAAGGTCAACCGCAAGCTGCTTCAGGTTTCGGTTCCCTCCGCTCGCCTGATCCCGCCTGGTGTCGTGATGCAGATCGACGGCGGCAAGGGCCAGAAGCTGGATTACGCCGTCTGCCTGCCTGACCGCTGCACCGCTGAAATCGTTCTGACGGACCCGATGATCGCGGCCCTCAAGAAGGGCAACGAAGTGGTCTTCACCTCGATCAACTTCCGCCGCGCGCCGAACCCGATCAAGATCCCGCTGAACGGCTTCACCGGCGCTTATGATGGCGAGCCGATGTCCGAATCGAAGCTGGCCGAAAGCCAGCGCAGCCTGGAAGAGGGCATGCAGAAGAAGGCTGAAGAAGCCCGCAAGAAGCTGGAAGAAGCCCAGAAGGCTGCCACCCAGCAATAATCTGCCCTTACTGCATAAGAAAAGCCCGGTCGCATCCGTTGCGACCGGGCTTTTTCGTCTTGGGAGGACGAATACGGGCATTTGCTTTCACGACATTTCGAAACGGAACCGCGTCGCGCGATTTCCGCCAACGATCAGTGCGCGATATTGAACTTCGGACGGTAGCGACCGGCAGACTGTGCATCGAAGATCTGCGTGACCTGCGGATTGCGCAAAGGCGTCCCGCTGTGGTCGGAGATCAGGTTCTGCTCAGAGACATAGGCCACATATTCCGTTTCCTCGTTTTCGGCGAGGATGTGGTAAAAAGGCTGGTCCTTATGCGGACGGATTTCCGCGGGAATTGCGTTCCACCATTCTTCCGTGTTGGCGAATTCGGGATCGACATCGAAGACAACACCGCGGAACGGAAAGACCCGGTGGCGGACGACTTCACCGATGTTGAATTTCGCGTTGCTCTGTTTCATGGCATTTTCCTTTCGTCCTGTATGTGGTGATAACGATTGCCACGATCAAGAGTTTCACACTCCTCCTGTTAAAATCCCGTCACATATGGAGAGGTCGGAAGATTCGCGCTGTCGTAAGGTGAGGCGCCGGCCGTTGCGGAAACTGGTCTCGCTCGCGTCCGGTGCTGGCTTGCTTGCGCCTGCCGCCAATTCGCGCTACCTCATTCCTCCATGCAACCGCATTCCGAGTGATATCCGTGACCAATCAATGGGGCAGAGGTGGAACGACGAACGGCCGCCGACCCGGTAATTCCTCCGGCATGGCGCTGGCGATTGTCGCGAGCCTTCTGATTGGCGCTGCCGGCAGCTATGGTTATGTGCGGTATGCCGGTCTGCAGGACCGTCGCGCCTATCAAGAGGTGCAGGAAGAGCGTGACAAGCTCGCCGAACAGGTCCGACGCCAGTCCGTCGAACTCGACGATCTCACGCTCAAGCTCATGGCCTCCGATGGCGACAAGTCTAAGGATCATCAGGCCGCCGACGCCGAGGAGCGCAAGCTTCAGAACGAACTGGCGAAAACGACGCAATCCCGGGACCGTCTGCAGCGCGACAATATCCGCCTCACCGGCGAATTGACTGGCTTGAAAGGGCAGGTCGACGATCTCAATCGCCGCCTCACGCTGGCCGAACAGGGTGGCGCAAATGCGGACGACGACCGGACGCGCCTGTCCAAGATGCTTGCCGATGCCGAACACGCCCGCGACGCCGCGCTGAAACAGGGTGGCGACCTCAAGGCCAGCCTCGACGAGGCGCGGTCGAACCTCGAAGACGCGGCGCAGGAACGGGACAGGGCGCGCAACGCTGAAGTCGACAATATGCAGCAGGCCCGCAAGACCGGCCTGACCGTCAAAACCCTGACCGCCGAACTGGACAAGGCGAAGACCGAAGCCGCCGAACAGACAAGGGCGGCGGATGAAGCCCGCCAGGCGCTCGCCCGGATCAACAACGATCTTGACGCCGCGCGTCAGGCGCAGCAGCGCCTGCAGACGGAACTGGCTAACGTCAGCGCCGAGCGCGATGCATTGTCGCAGCAGGCCTCCAGCGAGACCGTGGATGACAACCCCGCGGGCGAGCAGCCCGCCACGGGCGAACAGCCCGCCACAGTAGACACACCTGCGACACCTAAGGAGACCGTGACGCCGCGCCCGGCCGATACGGTGGAGCGCGTGTTGGAGCGCACGCCCGGCCTTGCCGGGCTCAGCAACGACAAGCGCGACGACCTCAAGCGGCAACTGGTGGCTGGCGCCTGTGTGGCGACGGCTCTGGAAGATGCCTTCGGGCGGGTGCCGCTGGTGACGCTGCGCAACATGATCCGGGATTTGCAGAGCGGCTGCTGATCGAACAGAAAGAGGAGGAAACATGGCGGTTCGTTGGAGTGCGGCGCTGGCGGTGGCGGCAATGGTTTTGGCGGGTTCCAGCGCGTTCGCGGCGGAATTCGAGCGCAGCATCATGACGGGCGCGCCGACCGGCACCTATATCCAGATCGGCCGCGATATCGCCGCTCTTGGCAAGGAATGTGGCCAGACGTTGAACGTCGTCGAAAGCGCCGGCTCGCTGGAAAACTTCGTCGGCGTGCGCAATCGTCGCAACACCCAGTTCGGCATCGTCCAGAGCGACGTGCTGGAATATCTGAAAACCTTCGAGGCCAATGATCCCGATGTACAGCAGGCGGTGCGCGGCGTGCGCATCATGTTCCCGCTCTACAACGAGGAAGTCCATGTGCTCGCCCGCAAGGACATAACCGACCTCAAGGGGCTGGCCGGGCACAAGATCGCTGTCGGCAAGAAGGATAGCGGCACCTTCCTCACCTCTTCGCTGATCCTCGATATCCTGCAGGTCAAGGGCGGCGAGCGCCTGCCGCTCAATCCCGATGAGGCGCTGCCGAAGCTGCTTTCCGGCGAAATCGACGCTTTCTTCTACGTAGCCGGCGCGCCGGCGCCGCTGTTCCGCGACAGCAAGATCGATCCGGCGAAATTCCATCTGCTGCCGATTACCGACCAGCCGCTTCTTGCCACCTATTCGCCATCGCGCATCGAGGCCGGCACCTATTCCTTTCAGGGCGAGCCGCTCGATCTGATCGCCGTCAAGGCTGTGCTGATGACCTATGACTACGACGTCAAGCGCAACGCCTATCAGCGCGACAGCTGCAAGGCGGTGGCGGATTTCTCCAGCCTGATCCTCAGCCATCTCGATCAGCTCGCCGAACGCGGCCATCCGAAATGGAAGACGGTCGATCTGACGGCGGTGCCGCCCGGCTGGCAGGTCGGCATCTGCGTCAAGAAGGGCATGCAGGCAAATTATAAGCCCGATTGCAAGGCGCTCGTCCAACAACAGCCGGCAGCCGGCGGGGCGGACGAGGAATATCTGAACCTGCTGAAGCAGCGGCTGAAGAAACAGTAATCCCCAAAACAAAACCGGCGGCCAAGGGCCGCCGGTTTCATATCCGGCCCCGGCAAAACCGGGGCCTTGAGAGCATTTCCAGGAAAAGTGGTTACCGGTTTTCCGTCCGGAAATGCGACAAAACAAAGAGTCGTCGCGCCGATCAGGCGGAATAGTACATGTCGAATTCGACCGGATGCGGGGTCATTTCATAACGCATGACTTCCTGCATCTTCAGTTCGATGAAGCTGTCGATCATGTCGTCGTCGAAGACGCCGCCGGCGGTGAGGAACTTGCGATCCTTGTCGAGGCTTTCCAGCGCTTCGCGCAGGCTGCCGCAGACGGTCGGGATCTTCTTCAGTTCCTTCGGCGGCAGATCGTAGAGATCCTTGTCCATCGGCTTGCCGGGATGGATCTTGTTCTTGATGCCGTCGAGGCCGGCCATCAGCATGGCGGCGAAGGCGAGGTAGGGGTTGGCGGTCGGGTCCGGGAAGCGGATTTCGACGCGCTTTGCCTTCGGGTTGGAGCCGAACGGAATGCGGCACGAGGCCGAACGGTTGCGGGCGGAATAGGCCAGCAGGACCGGTGCTTCATAGCCCGGGACCAGACGCTTGTAGGAGTTGGTCGAGGGGTTGGTGAAGGCGTTCAGCGCCTTGGCATGCTTGATGATGCCGCCGATGTAGTAGAGGCAGCTTTCCGACAGGCCCGCATATTCGTCGCCGGCGAAGGTCGGCTTGCCGCCCTTCCAGATCGACTGGTGAACGTGCATGCCCGAGCCGTTATCGCCATAGATCGGCTTCGGCATGAAGGTCGCGGTCTTGCCATAGGCATTGGCAACCTGATGCACGACGTATTTGTAGAGCTGGATCTTGTCGGCGTTGCGCACCAGCGTGTCGAACTTGATGCCGAGCTCGTGCTGGGCGGAAGCGACTTCGTGGTGATGCTTTTCGACGACGACGCCCATCTCGCCGAGAACGGTGAGCATTTCAGAACGCATGTCCTGCAGGCTGTCGATCGGCGGAACCGGGAAATAGCCGCCCTTGATGCGCGGACGGTGGCCGAGGTTGCCGGTCTCGTAGTCGGTGTCGTCGTTGGACGGCAGTTCCGAGGAGTCCAGCTTGAAGCCGGTGTTGAAGGGGTCGGCCTTGTACTTGACGTCGTCGAAGACGAAGAATTCCGGCTCCGGGCCGACATAGACGGTATCGCCGATGCCCGATGCCTTGAGATAGGCTTCGGCCTTCTTGGCGACGCCGCGCGGGTCGCGGTTATAGGCTTCGCCCGAGACGGGGTCGAGGATGTCGCAGAGGATAACCATGGTCGACTGGGCGAAGAACGGGTCCATATGGACCGTTTCCGGATCCGGCATCAGCACCATGTCGGATTCGTTGATCGCCTTCCAGCCGCCGATCGAGGAGCCGTCGAACATGACGCCATCGGCAAACATGTCTTCGTCGACGCAGACGACGTCCATCGTGACATGGTGCAGCTTGCCCTTGGGATCGGTGAAGCGCAGATCGACAAACTTGACGTCGTTTTCCTTGATCTGCTTCAGGATATCGTTTGCGGTCGTCATATAGGGTTTCCTTGAATAAGATGACGATTACAGCGCATCCAGGAAAAGTGTGAAACGGTTTTCCATTTGGAAATGCGCAATACTCTAAAGGCTCCGCAACCTCTTAAAGGGCGGAGCCAGGATTTCAAATGGCGTCGATGCCCGTTTCGCCGGTGCGGATGCGGATGACCTCTTCGATATTGGACACGAAGATCTTTCCGTCGCCGATGCGCCCGGTCTGGGCCGCATTGCGAATAGCCTCGATCACGGCTTCGGCGTTTTCATCCGCCAGGACGACTTCGACTTTCACTTTCGGAAGGAAATCGACGACATATTCCGCCCCGCGATACAGTTCCGTGTGGCCTTTCTGGCGACCGAAGCCCTTCGCTTCCGTGACGGTGATCCCTTGAAGGCCGACTTCCTGAAGGGCTTCCTTCACTTCGTCGAGCTTGAAAGGCTTAATGATCGCTTCGATCTTTTTCATGAGAAAATATCTCTCCGCTTCTCCCCATTGCAGCAGGAATGTTCCCGCCGGCGACCCCCATGCACATTACATGCCAAACGAACGGGAGGCTTTGGTGTCGCTTCCGCCCTTTGTCCGTCCCTATGGTTTTCGCCTGAATTCTTGAAAAAGGCCAGCCGTTTGCGCCCAAATTTTGGTGAATTGACGCCTGTTTACGGAAGGCAGGCTGCGGGATGCCGGTCGCCTGTTTTTCGGGCAGCAATGTGTTGTTTAAAATTTAGGCAAATGCATAAATTATCGACGTCAAGGCATTTTGTTTTCCGATTGTATTTTGGGCAGAACGGGGCCAGACATGAGATATGGCTGACCTTTTCTCGACGCTGCTGCTCAACCCCGCTGAAATGACGCGCTGCGACGCCGCTGCCGCCGCATCCGGTCTCGACAGTTTTGCGCTGATGGAGCGGGCCGGGCAGGCGGTAGCTGCCTCGGCGCTGCGTCATTTCGGTGAAACGCTGCGTTTCGTGGTGCTCTGCGGCCCCGGCAACAATGGCGGCGATGGTTATGTAGCCGCGCGCGCCCTGCACGCGTCCGGTTGCCCGGTCGAGGTCTTTCATCTTGGTGATCCCGAGAGGTTGAAGGGCGATGCCAGGACGGCGCGGGCTTTGTGTCCGCTGCCATCGACGCCGCTGTCACTGTACAAGCCGCAGCCCGGCGATCTCGTCATCGATGCTCTGTTCGGCGCCGGCCTGACGCGGGCCGTTCCGGAGGAGGTCGTCACGGTTATCGACGCGGTCAGGTCGGCCGGTCTGCCGGTGCTGGCGGTCGATCTTCCCTCCGGCCTCTGCGGCGAGCGTGGCGTCCCTTTGGGCGCTTCATTTACGGCCGTGCGCACCATCACCTTCATGACGCGGAAGCCGGGGCATGTCCTGCTGCCGGGCAGTATGCTTTGCGGGGTGCTTGAGGTCTTCGATATCGGCATCCCGCATCGTCTCGTGAGACGGGCCTGGGGCGGCACGCTGCGGATCAACGATCCCGATGGGTGGCGCGATGTCATGCCGCGCGAAGGCGCGCAGTCGCATAAATTCAAGCGCGGGCATCTGGTCGTCTTTTCCGGATCGGCCACGCATACGGGGGCCGGGCGGCTTGCCGCAAAAGCCGGTTTTCACGCCGGCGCGGGGCTGGTGACGATCGCGTCACCCCGCGATGCCCTGGCTGTCAACGCCGCATCGCTGACGGCCGTCATGCTGCACGAGATCGAGGACGCGGATGCGCTTGGCAATTGGCTGGACGATCCACGGTTGACCGCTTTCGTGCTTGGGCCGGCCTTCGGGATTGGCGCAAAAGCCCGTGCGTTCGTAAAGTTGCTGGCGCAGCGTTCGCTGGTGCTGGATGCCGACGGCATCAGTTCCTTTCGTGACGACCCTTCGGAACTGTTTGCGCTGTTTGCAGAAGGCGAGACGCGGCTGGTGCTGACGCCGCATGACGGCGAGTTCGCGCGGCTGTTTCCCGATATTGCCGCTGACGAGACGCTCGGCAAGGTGGCGAAAGCGCAGGCTGCTGCGGCGCGTGCCCACGGCGTGGTCATCTATAAGGGCGCCGATACGGTGATCGCCGCGCCGGATGGGCGGGCGGCGATCAATACAGGCGCGCCGCCCTGGCTGGCGACGGCCGGCTCCGGCGATGTGCTGGCCGGCATCACCGGCGGGCTGCTCGCGCAGGGCGTGCCGGCTTTTGAAGCCGCCTGCGCTGCCGTCTTCCTGCATGGCGAGACTGCCAATCGTCTCGGACGCGGCCTGACCGCGGATGATCTGGCCGGGAACGTCAGGCCCTACGGGGACGATTGAGCTTGCGTTTGCGCTCGCGCAGGATCGGCCGCACGGCGCGATAGAGGATAAGCAGCAGGATCAGCCCGATATAGATATATTGCTCGAGATCGAGGATCTTGGTCGAGAGGGCGTAATGCAGGACGCCGAGCGCCGCCACGATGTAGACGAGGCGATGCAGCTTGATCCAGTTCGGTCCGAGCTTGCGGATAGAAGCCGCATTGGACGTCACGGCAAGCGGGACCAGAAACACAAGTCCGGCCATGCCGAACATGATGAAAGGTCGCTTCACGACGTCGGCGATGATGGCGTCGAGCATCAGCGTCTGGTCGAGCACGGCATAGACGGTGAAATGCATGACCGCATAATAAAAGGCCAACAGCCCGAGCGCGCGGCGATAGCGCAGAAAACTCCAGCCGCCGAGCTCCCGCAGCGGGCTGACGGCCAGTGACAGGATGAGGAACCTTAACGTCCAAAGCCCGAGCAGCAGCTCGAAGGATTTGACGGGATCGGCGCCGAGTCCACCGGTAGCGCCGAGATAAAAGGACCACGCCGCCGGAAGAAGTCCGACCGCGTAAACCAGCCAGACCGAAGCCGATGTCCAGCGCTTGGAAAGGGTCAGGGTTGCGGTCGCCATCAGAAATTCGCCCGCAGATCCATGCCGCTATAGAGGCTGGCGACCTCGTCGGCATAGCCGTTGAAGGGCAGGGTGGGGCGGCGCGCGCCAGCCGAGAAGAAGCCGCCTTCGCCGATGCGTCGCTCCGTCGCCTGGCTCCAGCGCGGATGATCGACCTCCGGGTTCACATTGGCGTAAAAGCCGTATTCGCCGGGATTGGTCACCTGCCAGGTATTCTTCGGCTGCTGATCGGTGAGGGTAATGCGCACGATCGACTTGATGCCCTTGAAACCGTACTTCCAGGGAACGACGAGGCGGATCGGCGCGCCGTTCTGGTTCGGCAGGGTTTCGCCATAGACGCCGACGGCCAGCAGCGCCAGCGGATGACGCGCTTCATCGAGCCTGAGACCCTCGACATAGGGCCATGCCAGCGACTGGAACAGCCCGCTCTGCCCCGGCATTTCCTCCGGGCGCACGATGGTTTCGAAGGCGACGTATTTGGCGCTGCCGAGCGGTTCGACCTTGTCGAGCAGGGCGGCCAGCGGAAAACCGTCCCAGGGAATGACCATCGACCAGGCCTCGACACAGCGCATGCGGTAGACGCGTTCCTCCAGCGGGAATTCGGCGATCAGCTTGTCGATGTCGAAAGTTGCCGGTTTGCCGACCATGCCGTCGACCTTGATCGTCCACGGGCGCGGCTTGAAATCGCCCGACAGTTTGGCCGGGTCGGCCTTGTCGAGGCCGAATTCATAGAAATTGTTGTAGGTTGTTACGTCCTCGCGGGGCGTGATCTTTTCGTCCACCTTATAGGCGCCGGGTTTCGTCGTCAGCGGCTCTCCGATTGCTTTGGTCGCAAGCAGCCCGCCGGCGGCAAGCCCGGCAGCGGCGAGGAACTGTCGGCGGTTCAACCAGGCGCTGAGCGGAGTGATTTCGGAGCCGGGAATATGCGGTGGACGATAGGCAGCCATGGGAAACATCCTGAGTGCGCGTTTCGGATTTATACCGCTATTACGGTCGGAGATGGCTTTTTGTTACGCGGAGGGACCGCAATCGGATCGGGTTTCGGACACGTTTTCGTGTAAGATATGTCAGATGTGACCGACGCGCGGCCAGGGCGTACCGGAATCGCCGCAGCCGATAGTGACAGATTCAGGCGTTTGCGTTAGGTGAACGGCACGAGAGCATTTCCAGGGAAAGCGTAAAGCAGTTTTCCGTTCGGAAATGCGATAGACTTAAAAGCAAACGGGCGCGGCATAGACGTCCTGCCGGGCGCCCCCGCGATTTTCCGACACATAACGACGTCGAGGACAACACCATGCCAGCATATCGTTCGAGAACCACGACCCACGGCCGCAACATGGCCGGTGCGCGCGGCCTTTGGCGCGCCACGGGCATGAAGGATAGCGATTTCGGCAAGCCGATCATTGCGGTGGTCAACTCGTTCACCCAGTTCGTGCCCGGCCACGTCCACCTGAAGGATCTCGGCCAGCTCGTCGCCCGCGAAATCGAAGCCGCCGGCGGCGTTGCCAAGGAATTCAACACCATCGCGGTCGATGACGGCATCGCCATGGGGCATGACGGCATGCTCTATTCACTGCCGTCGCGCGAAATCATCGCCGACTCGGTCGAATACATGGTCAATGCGCATTGCGCCGACGCCATGGTCTGCATCTCGAACTGCGACAAGATCACCCCCGGCATGCTGAATGCCGCCATGCGCCTCAACATCCCTGCCGTCTTCGTGTCCGGCGGCCCGATGGAAGCCGGCAAGGTCGTGCTGCACGGCAAGACCCATGCGCTCGACCTCGTCGACGCCATGGTCGCCGCCGCCGATGACAAGGTCTCGGATGAAGACGTCAAGATCATCGAGCGCTCGGCCTGCCCGACCTGCGGCTCCTGCTCCGGCATGTTCACCGCCAATTCGATGAACTGTCTGACCGAGGCGCTTGGCCTGTCCTTGCCCGGCAATGGTTCGACGCTGGCGACCCATGCCGACCGCAAGCGCCTGTTCGTCGAGGCCGGCCACCTGATCGTCGATCTCGCCCGCCGCTACTACGAACAGGAAGACGAAAGCATCTTGCCGCGCAACGTCGCCAACAAGAAGGCGTTCGAAAATGCAATGTCGCTCGACATCGCCATGGGCGGCTCGACCAACACGGTCCTGCACATCCTGGCGGCCGCCTATGAAGGCGGCATCGACTTCGACCTCGACGATATCGACCAGCTGTCGCGCAAGGTGCCTTGCCTCTCCAAGGTCGCGCCCGCCAAGCAGGACGTGCATATGGAAGACGTTCATCGCGCCGGCGGCATCATGCGCATTCTTGGCGAGCTGGAGCGCGGCGGCCTGATCCATCGCGATACGCCGACCGTCCATGCCGAAACGCTCGGCCACGCCATCGACCGTTGGGACATCACCCGCACCAACAGCGAAACCGTGCGCACCTTCTTCCGTGCGGCTCCCGGCGGTATCCCTACCCAGGTCGCCTTCAGTCAGGAAGCCCGCTGGGACGAACTGGACGCCGATGGCGAAAACGGCGTCATCCGCTCGGTCGAGCATCCCTTTTCCAAGGATGGCGGTCTCGCCGTTCTCTCCGGCAATATCGCGCTCGACGGCTGCATCGTGAAGACGGCCGGCGTCGATGAATCGATCCTGAAATTCTCCGGCCCGGCGGTCGTGTATGAAAGCCAGGATGCGGCAGTGAAGGGCATTCTCGGCAACGAGGTTAAGGCCGGCGACGTGGTTGTCATCCGCTACGAAGGTCCGAAGGGCGGTCCGGGCATGCAGGAAATGCTCTATCCGACGAGCTACCTGAAGTCGAAGGGCCTCGGCAAGGCCTGCGCCCTGATCACCGATGGCCGCTTCTCCGGCGGCACCTCGGGCCTGTCCATCGGCCATGCCTCGCCGGAAGCGGCGCAGGGCGGCGCGATCGGCCTGGTGCGCGATGGCGACATGATCGAGATCGATATCCCGAACCGCACGATCAACCTAGCTGTATCCGAAGGCGAAATGGCTTCCCGCCGCGCCGAGCAGGACAAGCTCGGCTGGAAGCCGGCGGCTCCCCGCAAGCGTAATGTTACGACGGCGCTGAAGGCCTACGCCGCCTTCGCCGCGAGCGCCGACAAGGGCGCGGTGCGCATCCTGCCGGAATAATCTCCGCACAATTGATGAGAGACAGAGAAAAGCCCGGCATTGCCGGGCTTTTTTGCATTTAAAGAGGCTTGTTGATCATCTTGAAGGCCTCATCCAGTTCCTTCAGCCGTTTGTCATAGGCGGCCTGCAGGCAAGCGATGTCGCTACCGCAGGCTTGGCGCTCGGTCAGCCATTTTACCTGTTGCTCCTGCATCGTGCCGCGCGCACCCATGGCGAGAAGCGGCGAGAGGATATCGAAAGTCGTCGCCATCTTCACATCGGCATCGTTCAGAGAGCGCGTCTCGCAGATCGTCTTCTCGTCCGGCTTCAGCTCCTTCGCTTCGCAGTCGAAGCTTGCGGCATGGGCGCTGAGCGGCATGAAAGCCAAGGCGGTGAAAAGCGCGACTGCAGGCAGAAGGATTTTTGTTTTCAGCATGATAACCCCGATGTGAATGAACCCGCCAAATAACGCATGACAGAGGCGATCGGTTTCATCGGCTAATCGTCGTCCACGCTTCCGCCGTTTTTCGGCCCGATTGAATGGATCGGCGAACCAGCCTCTTTTCCAAAGGGGCGGCAGACCCTATCTCCTTGTTTTCACGCAATTCGACAGGCTGGAATTTACTTCTCAGACGGCCCAGAATTGCGCTAGAAAGTCAGTCGTATTTTCAGAGGGAAATTGAATGCCCGCTTCGTTCTATCGCGCTTCCGTCGCTCTTCTGGCCATCATGATCGCCGTGCCGACCCCTGTACTCGCGCAGGAAACCAAGGTGCTGCCGGAAAGCCATGAGCAGCTTCAGCTTTCCTTCGCGCCGCTGGTCAAGCGTACGGCGTCCGCCGTCGTCAATGTCTATGCCGAGCGCATTGTCGAGCGCCGCTCGCCGATCTTCGACGATCCCTTCTTCCAGCAGTTCTTCGGCCAGCAGATGCCGAACCGCACAGAAAAACAGTCCTCCCTCGGCTCCGGCGTGATCATCGAATCCAAGGGCATCGTCGTTACAAACAATCACGTCATCGAAGGCGCCGACGATATCAAGGTGGCGCTGTCGGACGGGCGAGAATACCCCTGCGACGTCGTGCTGAAGGATGACCGCGTCGATCTTGCGGTTCTGAAGATCAAGACCGGCGGGGAATATCCCGCCCTTCCGATCGGCAATTCGGACGCGGTCGAAGTCGGCGATCTCGTGCTCGCCATCGGCAATCCCTTCGGCGTCGGCCAGACGGTGACCAGCGGTATCGTCTCGGCGCTTGCCCGCAACCAGGTGGTCAAATCCGAATTCGGCTTCTTCATCCAGACCGATGCCTCGATCAATCCCGGCAATTCCGGCGGCGCGCTGATCAACATGAATGGCGAGCTGATCGGCATCAACACCGCGATCTTCTCACGCGGCGGCGGTTCGAACGGGGTCGGTTTCGCCATCCCTGCCAATCTGGTCAAGGTCTTCCTCGCCGCCGCCGACAAGGGCGCGTCGAGCTTCGAGCGCCCCTTCGTCGGCGCCACCTTCGAACCGGTGACGTCGGAAGTCGCCGAGGCGCTTGGCCTTGCCACGCCGCGCGGCGCGCTGGTCATTAAGATCATTCCCGATAGCCCCGCGGCCAAGGCCGGCCTGAAACCGGGCGAGGTGATTTCCGCTGTCGATGGCGTTCCGGTCGAGCATCCCGATGCGCTGTCCTATCGCCTGACAACAGCGGGCCTCGGCAAGACGGTGACGCTGAAGGTCCTGAACAACGGCGCGGAGCGTTCCGTCGAGATGACGCTGAGCGGCGCGCCGGAAACCTCGCCGCGTGACCAGCGCACCATCGAAGGCAAGAGCCCGTTCACCGGCGCCACCGTCGCCAATCTGTCGCCGCGCGTGGCCGACGAACTGCACATGCCGGCTGAGGCGACTGGCGTCGTCATCACCGATGTCAAGCGCGGCTCGCCGGCCAACCGCCTCGGCTTCGCCCCGCGCGATATCATCGTCTCGCTGAACGGCACCCCGGTCGCCTCGACCAAGGATCTGGCCGCAGCGCTTGAGGGCGATGCGAGCTTCTGGCGTGTCGAAATCGACCGTGACGGCCAGCGCCTGCGGCAGTTCTTCCGATGAACCTGTTTGCGGCGAGCGCGCCGACGCCCCTTGCCGAATTGCTGCGCCCGACCGCGCTCTCCGAGGTGATCGGTCAGGATCACCTCATCGGCGAGGATGGGCCGATCGCCCGCATGGTTGCGTCCGGGAAGGTCGGCTCCTTCATCCTGTGGGGGCCGCCCGGCGTCGGCAAGACGACCATAGCGCGCCTCGTCGCCCAGCAGTCCGGCATGCGGTTCGTCCAGCTTTCGGCTGTGATGTCCGGCATTGCCGATCTTAGAAAAGTGTTCGACGAGGCGCAGAAGGACCGCGTCGTCGGCCGCCAGACGGCGCTGTTCGTCGACGAGCTGCATCGCTTCAACCGCACCACGCAGGATGCGATGCTGCCGCATGTCGAGAACGGAACGGTCGTCCTGATCGGCGCGACGACGGAAAATCCGAGCTTTTCCCTCGTCTCGGCGCTCCTGTCGCGGGTGAAAGTCTTCACGTTGGAACCTCTGGGCACTGAAGCCTCCGAACTGCTGCTTCAGCGCGCCGAAAAGTTTCGCGAAAAGACACTTCCGTTGACACCGGAGGCGAGAGGCGCGCTGCTGTCGCTCGCCGATGGCGACGGGCGTTACTTGATCGGACTCGCCGAGGACTTGTTCGAACTGGAACCGAACGAGCCGCTGGACGAAAAGGCGCTGGCCGGCGCCCTGCAAAAGCGCATGCCGATCTACGACAAGGCGCAGGACGGCCATTACAATCTGCTCTCCTGCTTCCACAAGAGCATGCGCGGCAGCGATGTCGATGCCGGGCTTTACTGGGCGGCGCGGATGATGGTGGCGGGCGAAGACCCCGGCACGATCTTCCGGCGGCTCTGCTGCATCGCCTCGGAAGATATCGGCATGGCAGATCCGCAGGCGCTGGTGCAGGTGGTCACGGCTTGGACGGCCTTCGAGCGCATCGGCTGGCCGGAAGGGCGGCTGTTCATGGCGCAGGCGATCAATTATGTCGGCACTGCGCCGAAATCCAACGCCTCCTACCGCGCCTTCGATGCGGCGCTGTCCTTGGCGCGCCAGACCGGCTCGGTGCCGCCGCCGAAACATATTCTCAACGCGCCGACCAAGCTGATGGAAGAACTCGGTTATCACGCCGGATACAAGTACGATCACGATTACCCGGATGCGTTTTCCGGACAGGATTTTTTCCCCGACAAGCTCGGGCAGCAGCGCTTTTACGATCCGCCGGAACGCGGCTTCGAGCGCGATATCCGCAAGCGGCTCGATTTCTGGGCCAAGCTGAAGCGCGAGCGCAAAGCCGAGTGAGGCGTGGCCCTTGTGGGCCGCGCCTCCTGGCTATTAACGCTGGAAGATAACCGGGAACCAGTCTTCACGCAGCTTCTGGCCGGGCACCATGTCATGGCCGGGGAAGGGCGGCGAGGTGCGGCCCGGGCGCTCGACGTAATGGGCGTCGTCACCCATCAGGCGCAGCGAGAAGGCGCGGCGGCGGGTCTGGCTCTGGTTGCCGCGCGCACCATGCAGGGTCTTGTAATCGAAGGCGACGGCATCGCCCGGCTCCATTTCCCATTCGACGACGGTCATGCCTTCCGCATCCGGATCGGGCACCGCCATGTAGACATCCGAGTCGGGATAGAAGTTCTTTTCCGAGAGCCAGCGCGTCGGGAGCACCGGCTTTTCCCAGAGATGCGAACCGGCGACACAACGCAGCGACGCTTCCTTCACATGGTCGAGCGGCGACCAGAAGCTGACCGTCTGCCGGCCCTCGACGAAATAATAGGGGGCATCCTGATGCCACGGCGTTGGCTTGGAGGTGCCTGGTTCCTTGACGAGAACATGGTCGTGGAAAAGCTGCACGCCGTTCGAGCGCATCAAGTCGGCGGCGACTTCGGCGGCGGGCGAGGTACGGATGACCTCCTCGAATTCGGGAATGCGCTGCCAGTTGCAGTAATCGTCGAAGAAGCGGCCGCCTTCGCCGGCTTTCAGGTTTTCGGCGGCATACTCGCCGGGCTGGGTCATGTTGGTCTCGATGCCGCGCCGCAGCGTCTCGACGTGATCGCGGAACAGGCCCTTCACCAGCACGACGCCGTCGCGCTGGTAGCTTTCGATGTGTTCTTCGGTGATGAGCGGATGCGGCATGTCGTTCTCCCTGCTGGTGTTGAGGGGATCATGGCCGTCTCGGTTTTTAATTTCCAATAATATATGGATAAGATAAATATAGGTTCATGTTATATCTTTCTCTTCGGCAGCTCGAATATGTGGTGGCGGTGGCCCACGCGGGCAGCCTGACGGTTGCCGCCCAGCAATTGAACGTCTCGCAGCCGGCTTTGTCGGTCGCCGTCACACAGGTGGAAACGCATCTTGGGCGAAAGCTTTTCCTGCGACGCAAGGGCGCGCCGGTGACGCTGACCGGCTTCGGCCGCCTTTTTCTCGCCGACGCCGAGGCGCTGCTGGCCGACGCCGCGCGACTGGAAAACCCGGCAACGCTCGGCCGTCGCCGGCTCGACCGCATCACTCTCGGCATTTTCGAGGATATCGCTCCCCTCTATCTCGCGCCGCTATTGCGCTTCTTGCGCAAAAAATTCCCCGATGTGGACATCCGCCCGCGGGTGGCGAGTTTCGAGGTGCTGGCCGAAGCCGTACTGGCCGGCCAGATCGATCTGGCGCTGACATACGATCTCGGCCTGGACGCCAGTTTCGGGCGCGCGCTCTACACTCGCGTCTCGCCGCAGGCTTGGTTTTCACCCGACGATGCCTTGGCGGCAAAAAGCGAACTTCGCTTGGCCGATCTTGCCGAACGACCGCTGATTCTCTCCGACCAGGGCTTGTCGATCCGCCATATGCTCGGCTTGTTTCGCTCGGTAGGCCTTTCACCCGTCGTCGCCCACCGCGCCGCCTCCATCGAAGTCCTGCGCAGCCTCGCCGCCAACGGCGAGGGCATCGGCGTCAGCTACACCAATCCCGCCGGCCTGCTCAGCTATGACGGTCGACCGCTCTCCCGCGCCATCATCACCGACCCGCAGGCTATCGAACCGATCGTTCTCATCCACAGCGGCGACCAGCCGAACCCGCTGCCGGATATTCATGCGGCCATCCTTAAATCGGCGCCGACATGAAATATCGAGTCGGCGCAAATGCCGATTGTCCCGCTATGGATAGAAGCGTGGCATCGATCTGGTCTCCGGGTCTGATGATATTGTTCGATTTCACGTTCTCGGGCGGCGATTTCTGGATCTGTGGCCCGGCGAACCGCATCTGCCGACCCGTAAATATCCTCGAAAGCGGCGCGTTCATGAAAGGGTGGGCGCGTCTTCGGCTAACCAAGGGCGTTTACCATTCGATGGCGGCGCCATCATAGGAAAAGAATCCCCCGGAGTCGCATGGCTGGAGCTTGTCGATCACGGTCAAAAGGTTTTGCGCAGCGTCTTCTGGAGTCGTGATTTGGCGGTCTGCGACGAAGGCGTGGGAGAGCGCGGTCGCGACCGTGCCGGGATGAAGCGCCACGATAATTGCGTCGGGATGGGTGCGTGCGATTTCCAGAGCTGCGGTCTTGACGATCTGGTTTTGCGCTGCCTTGGCCGCCCGATACGACATCCAGCCGCCAAGGCGATTGTCGCCGATCGAACCGACCCGTGCTGACAGCGACGCGAAGACGCTGCGACGTTTCCTGGGCAATAGAGGATGAAAATGCTTGAGCAGAAGTGCCGGGCCGATCGCGTTGACGAGGAATTGCCGCGTCATGGCTTCTACGCCGATGGCCTTGATTGTCTTCTCGGGAAGAGCCCCATCGACAACCAGCGCACCCGTCGCGTTCAAAATCAGATCGAACTCACGGTGATGTGTCCGCGCAAGCTCGGCATGCGCGCGAACACTGTTCTCGTCTGTGATTTCCAGACCGTCTGCGGTTCTGGAAAGGGTCATGACGGTTGCGAAGCGGCTATCAGCCCGCAGTAGGGCAGATAGCGCACTTCCAATGCCGCCTGACGATCCGATCACCAATGCCTTCATGGCCGATACCTTCGATACCGCCGCACTGAAGGCTGGCAGGATGGTTACCGTGCGACCTTTTTCTTCGGAGCAGGCAGAAGACCTTCGCGCTGCATCTGCTTGCGAGCAAGCTTGCGCTGGCGGCTGACAGCCTCTGCCTTTTCACGCGCACGCTTTACGGAAGGCTTTTCGAAAGCTTCGCGCATGCGCATTTCACGGAAGATGCCTTCGCGCTGCATCTTCTTCTTGAGAACACGCAATGCCTGATCAACATTGTTATCCCGTACGAGTACCTGCATATGTTCCTCTGGCGTCTGGTAAATGGTGCGCCAACATACTGGGTTGCGCGCAGAATCCAAGACCGTTTACCTAGTTTTATGCTGATAAACAAGGCCTGGAGGCTAATGAGTTTCTGTGGATAGAATTTATGAATTTGCTGCTTGAGCAAACATAATCAAAAAGCGCCTCGATCATGAGAACGAGGCGCTTTTTTGTCAGCCGTAAATCGCCGCCGCCGATGGCTGTAGCAAGACATTGGATTTTACATTGATGATTCCTAATAAGACAACGAATCCAACCAACCGAGAACGTGCCTGCGACACTAGATACGCCATTACGACACATCCTATGCCATCGGGGCGGACGTAGACTGCGGCTGCGGTAGCCGGAAATTCAATCTTGCAAGCCGATGTCCGATCTTTCCTGCGCTCACACTGATGGCAGGAGTTCGCGATGTCGACCTACTTTCCTGAACAGTTCGCCCATCTGCAGAAGGCCTATACCGCTGCGATGCATCGTCTGAGGAAGACGGCGATGACCGCCGTGGCGTATGAGAGCGGGGCTCGGATGGAGAAGACATATACTGCGGTTATTGCAACACTAACGAATTCCTCCTTCGGAGACATGGGAGAGCAGGAGCGCCGATATCGGGCCTTCTTGTCGGATCAACTCGAAGACATCTGTTTCAGATGGAGTGAATCAGGGGGGCGCATCTATGATCTGGAGAACGATCACGCTCATGTTCCGTCCTACTGTGAAGAGCCGTTTGAAGACCTGCTCTCATCCGATGCGTATCGGGAACCCTGCTACATTCATCTTGGCGAAATAGTCCTGTCCAGCGCAAAACTTCAACAGAAGGCTCACATATGTGGATTTTTCATCCATTCGTCGGAGCTTCAAGGCGAGCAAGGTGCGATGCTGGAACAACGCTCCGATGGCCAGCTTGCAAGCAACTCTTGTCGATCGACGGCAATTGAGTTATCCATGATTCAAAATTTCAAGGAATGTTGAATCATGGATGACCGTCAGGCTTTAGCGTCTTTCGCTGCGTTGTCTCAGGAGACACGGCTAGCTGTCGTGCGCACGCTGGTCGTTGCCGGACCCATTGGCCTTGCTGCCGGGGCCATCGCAGAACGGATGGCGGTCTCTCCTTCGAATGTCAGCTTCCATCTGAAGGAACTCGAGCGTTCCGGACTGATATCACAGCGACGTGAATCCCGATCAATCGTCTACAGCGCCAACTATGACACCTTGGCGGATCTCGTCAGGTTTCTGATGGAGGACTGCTGCGGGGGGCATCCCGACATTTGCGCATCAGCAGTTGCCAAGCCAGACGGCTGCGTGGCGAAATGACGGTATCCCTTTGCAGACGCAATGCGGCGATCGCGATCTCACGGAGCTTGGCCGACAGGTTCTCATGCAGCCGACCACCCGGTGTTGATGCATACATCCTTTTCCGGATGTTCAGAGCAGTAGCTGCATTCCGTGCGCGATGGCTCTTCGAAGCCTGACAACCGATCCAGATCGTCTCTCCGAACGCGATACAGAAAAGGGCGTGACCATGGATGTCACCATCTACCACAATCCGGCATGCGGCACCTCGCGCAACACGCTGGAACTGATCCGCAACTCTGGGATCGAGCCGACCGTGATCGAGTACCTGAAGACGCCGCCATCCCGTGAGTTGCTTGCACGGATGATCGCCGACGCAGGACTGACGGTTCGCCAGGCAATCAGGGAGAAGGGGACCCCGTTCGAGGAACTGGGTCTCGATGATCCCGCCCTCACGGACGACGAGCTTCTGGATCCGATGGTGAAGGATCCAATCCTCATCAACCGACCTTTCGTCTTCACTCCCATGGGGACACGTCTGAGCAGACCCTCGGAGGTGGTGCTCGACATTCTTCCCGACGCCCATAAGGGACCTTTTGCAAAGGAAGATGGAGTGCAGGTGATCGACGCGGAGGGCAAACGCATTGTCTGATATGCCAGCCGTCGCACCCGAACACCTCCGCATGCCCGATACTGAGGCGCTCCGCACTCCATTCTCATCGCACAAGCCGCGCATTCTGATCCTGTACGGTTCCCTCCGTGAGGTTTCGTACAGCCGTCTTCTGGCGCATGAGGCGCGTCGCCTGCTCGAGCATCTCGGATGCGAGGTCCGTGTCTTCGATCCGAGCGGACTTCCTCTGCCCGACGAGGCTCCAGTCGATCATCCCAAGGTGAGCGAGCTTCGCGAACTGTCCGCCTGGTCGGAGGGGCAGGTTTGGGTCAGTCCCGAGCGACACGGCGCCATGACGGGGATCCTGAAGACGCAGATCGACTGGATTCCGCTCTCGATCGGATCGGTCCGGCCAACCCAGGGCAAGACCCTTGCCGTAATGGAGGTCTCCGGTGGCAGCCAGTCCTTCAACGCGGTCAACCAGATGCGCGTCCTCGGCCGCTGGATGAGAATGATCACGATCCCGAACCAGAGCAGCGTCGCCAAGGCCTATCAGGAATTCGACGCCGACGGCCGCATGAAGCCATCGTCCTATTACGATCGCGTTGTCGATGTCTGCGAGGAATTGGTCAAGTTCACGCTACTGACCAGAGATGCATCCCCGTACCTGACCGACAGATACAGCGAGCGCAAGGAAAGTGCCGAGAAGCTCGAGCAACGGGTCGCGTTGAAATCGATATGAACGACACCCGGATCCCGTGGGCGGCAGTGGCCGCGCTCGGCCTCACGCAGAACATTGGCTACGGCACGCTCTACTATTCGTTCTCGATCCTCGCACCGGACATGGCGCGGGGGTACGGACTGTCGACCGAATGGATGTTCGGGGTGCTGTCCATCGCGCTACTTGCGGGAGGACTGGCGGCCCCCTGGCTTGGGAAAGCGCTTGATCGCTTCGGAGCGGGCCGGGGCATGACGGCAGGCTCCGGAATAGCAGGCATTGGTCTCATACTCTGTGCGATCTCGCCGACAGCAACTGGCTTCGGCGCCGCGCTGATCCTTACCGAGATGGCGGCAAACCTCGTCCAGTACGGAGCCGCCTTCGCGCTTCTAGTCCAGCTTCGCCCGGCGGTGGCTGGCCGCAGCATCACATATCTCACCTTGATCGCGGGGTTCGCATCGACCGTTTTCTGGCCGATCACGACCGCGCTCCATAACCACCTCTCCTGGCATGCGGTCTATGGGATCTATGCGGCGGCAAACATCCTGATCTGCATGCCGCTCCATCGCTGGCTCGCTATCCAGCTACGGCAGCAGGCATCCGACTCGACCGGGAAGGCGGCTCGACCGGAGAGTCCAGGTTTGGTACCTCAGGATAGAAGAACGCTGGCGTTCGCACTCATGGTCTTCGGATTCTCGATACTTGGACTGGTCAACTCGGCGATCCTCGTCCACATGGTGCCCCTCCTTGGCGGCCTGGGACTTGGTGGACTGGCAGTGGTGGTCGGCAGCTTGTTTGGCCCGTCGCAGGTGGCGGGCCGCTTGATCAACATGCTGCTGGGGAGAGACCTGCCGCCACTGTGGCTCGCTGCTATTTCAGCCAGCTTCATAACTTTGTCATCGGCCATTCTTCTGGTTGGAGCGCCTTCACCGATCGCAGCCGTTGCGTTCGCGGCACTCTTCGGGTTCGGCAACGGTCTGTTCAGCATCGTCTCGGGGACGCTACCGCTCGCGCTGTTCGGGAGTCGTGGATTCGGGAGCCTGCAGGGGAAGGTAATTGCGGCAAGGCTGATCGCCTCCGCTGTCGCGCCGATCGCGTTTGCATCCTCCATGGCAACGTTCGACATCCCGTGGTCAATAGGATTCATCATCGCGGGTGCGCTGTTGGCAGTGATCGCTCTAGGGGGCAATCGGCCGTATCGCGCTTTGATTTCAGTTCCATGTTCGAGGCGAAACACACGGCTTTTCAGGGCCGCACATGGATCCAGGCTGAGTTGTTGGCTGACGATTCGATCGCCGCACCTACGAAGCGAACGCCGTTCAGGCCATCCGATACCGTGGGAGCATGTGCTTCGGGGTCGGACAGCTCGCCTCGATCTGTTCTGATTGATCGGGCCGCTTCGCTGTAGATCGTTGCAAAGGCTTCCAGGTAGCCTTCCGGGTGACCCGCGGGCACACGCAGGTTGCGCATGCCGGCGTTTCCATTGCCGACACCGCCACGGGTGAGCGTGTAGCGCGGAGCACCAAAAGGAGAGACATGCATGACATTCGGGTTTTCCTGCGCCCATTCAAGACCAGCCCTGTCGCCGTACACGCGGATTCTCAGGCCGTTCTCGTTTCCGGGAGCCACCTGCGAGGTCCAGAGCATCCCTCGGGCGCCGTTTCCATACCGAAGATTGACGATGGCGTTGTCGTCCACCCGTCGCCCCTCCACGAAGCATCCGAGATCCGCGGAGATCTCGGTCGGCAGCATATCGGATATGTAGCACGCAAGGTTGTAGGCATGAGTGCCTATGTCAGCGATACATCCAGCGCCGCCCGTGGCTTCGGGGTTTGTCCGCCAGTCCGCCTGTTTGCTGCTCACAGCGACCGTCAGCCAGTCTTGCAGGTACTCGACCTGGATAAGGCGGATCGCGCCAAGTTCGCCCTTTTTTATCAACTCGCGCGCCTGGCGGACGAGCGGATATCCCGTGTAGTTGTGTGTCAGGAAGAACCGTGCCTTGCTCGTGGATGCCACCTTTTCGATCCGCTCCGCATCAGCGAGAGTCGCGGCCAGTGGCTTGTCGCAGATCACGTTGATGCCGGCGTTGAGAAATACCACAGCGGGTTCGGCGTGCAGGTGGTTTGGGGTCACCACAGCCACAGCGTCGATACCGTCACCCCGGCCTGCTTCAATCCGCGCCATCGTCGCGAAGTCGGGATAGGCTCGGTCAGGAGCGATCCCGAGATCCGCAGCCGAAGCGGCGGAACGGGCCGGGTCGGAACTGAACGCACCAGCCACGAGGTCCCATTGATCGTCCATCCGGGCGGCAATGCGATGAACGTTCCCGATGAAGGCGCCCTGACCGCCGCCGACCATTCCAAGCCTGAGTTTACCCACGTTGTCCTCCAGTCGTCGTCCCCCGGACAAAGTGGTTGCGCTTCATCCATGGAACGTCAGGGCAAATCTCCCATGAGGAGACGGTTGCCTGCCTCTTGCGTCGTTATCTTTTTCAGGAAACCGTGACTGTGCGCTTTTCCGCAATCGAACGGGCAGCGGCATCGGCGAGGACAAGCGCTGCGAGACCGTCTGAACCCGAGGGGGATATATCAGTGCCGGTTTCGATCGCTGAAATAAAGTGCGCCATCTCTTCGACGTAGGATGTCCTGTAGCGTGTCATGAAAGTCGCATGAAGTGGCGGACGGGTGAAGCCTTCGCGCCTGGCGACATCGATTGAGAATGGACGGTCGTTCTCGGCGGAGACCGCGCCGTCGGATCCATGAACTTCTATGCGCTGATCATAACCGTAGGAGGCCCGACGAGAGTTCGAGATGATCACCTGTTTCCCGGATGCGGTCACGAGCACGACGGTGGCGCTGTCGTAGTCACCGAGCTTTCCTATTTCATGATCTACAAGAACAGATGCGGTTGCAGAGACGGAGACGAATTCTTCTCCGACCAGGAAGCGTGCCATGTCGAAGTCGTGGATTGTCATATCCCGGAAGATGCCTCCGGAGCGTTTGACGTATTCGATCGGCGGCGGAGCAGGATCCCGCGAGGTGATCGTCACCATCTCAATCTGGCCAATGCGACCATCTTCGATGCACTCTTTCACTGCGGCGAAGTTTGGGTCAAAGCGGCGGTTGAAGCCGACCATCAGCTTTACCCCGGTGGACTCGACAACCGTCAGGCAGTCTCTCACGCGCGACTGATCGAGGTCGACCGGCTTCTCGCAGAAGACCGACTTACCTGCCCGAGCGAACCGCTCGATCAGGTCGGCGTGGGTGTCCGTCGGCGTGCAAATGATGACGGCGTCGATGTCTTCGGAACTCTCGATTTCGTCCATCGTCCGCACGCTGCATGCGTGTCGGTAGGCGACTTCGCGTGCTTGTTCAACGAGCGCATCCGTGACCGCCACAAGAGTCGCACCAGGATGTGCCGCAACTGATTTGGCGTGCACCTTACCTATGCGGCCAGTTCCCAGAAGGGCGAATCTTACTGTCATTCCACTGATCCCTTGGCCGAGGCCATTCGAATTTCAGGTTTCGATCCATCGGCAAGCTGAAGTCGCGACAAAGCTATCGCGCGCAGGGCATGGCGCGTGTGCTCGTTTGCCTGGATCGGGTCGTGGGCGAGGCACCTCGCATCGCCCACGACCGCGACGCAAATCAGAAAGGAGACATCTTGAAGTAGGATTCTTCGCCGAGCACCTTTGTGACGGTGGCCTTGACCACCTTCACGGTCGTCTCGTCGACGATCATCGGACCGGTGATGATCGGGGCGGTAGGCGCCATTCCGGTCCTGTTGTAATTGAACAGCACTTCGTAAGCCAAAGGTGCCTGCAGCGGGAACTGTTGGCTGAACGTAGCCGCGCAGAGACCTTGGTCCACGCACTCGAGGGAAGTGGGGGCATCCGCATCGGTCAGCGTCAGGATGTTGGTCCGGCCCAGTTCGGCGACAACGTCCGTCATCCACTTGTTCGCGAGCGCCAGTCCCCAGATCGCATCGACATCCGGATTGGCCATCAGATAGGCACGGATGATGTCCATTGCCTTGCCGGGTTCTTCACCGATCACAACCTTGTCCGTCTTGACACCTTCTGGCAGGGCCTTGAAGAACCCGGCGGCGCGCTGCTCCATCCCGGCGTGACCGGACTGCGCCAGCAGGAAAGCCGCATGCTTCGGCGCACCATGGGTCTTGACCAGCCACTTCGCCATTTCCTCGCCGATGATGCTTTCGTTGGCTCCAACCCAGGTGAGGTAGTAGCCTTCGAGCTTCTTGTTGTCCTCTTCGCCCGGCGGATGCGATGTCACCGAGACGAAGGGGATCCCGGCACTCTTCGCCGCCTTGAGGCCCGGCAGGAGCGCGTCGACCGAGGATATGTGCATGGCAATGCCGTCAGGCTTGGAGTTGATGACGGTATCGAGAAACTTGGCGTGTTCGGCAGGGTCATAATTCTCAGGCCCCAAGTACTGGATCTCCACCTCGGGATGGGCAGCCATGTATGCCTCGCCAGCCTTGATGTGGAACTGGACGTTGGCGTCCGTCATTCCCCAGAGGATGTGGACAAACTTGAGCTTCTTTCCGTCGGCTGCAAAAGCGCTGCTAGTGACCAGTGGCGCGGCGGCCGCCATCAGCGGTGCCGCGGCGATAAGTCCTACAGCTTTGAATAGATCACGACGTTCCATTTATGCCCTCCCAAGCAATATTGGTCCCGACACCTTGCCGGGTCGCCAAAAGGTTCCTCTATCAGTATGCTCCCCCCGGAAACCGGGTCATTCGAGGGACACGGCGGGAGTTCCCGCCATGTCCGAGTTCAATCTCAACCGAGGCGCACCGGACCATCCGAGCGGGCGGATTTGAGGGCCTCGAAGCTGAGGAAGAGTGCTTCCCTTCCATCCTTTAGGTTCGGAAAGTCGACTTTCTCTCCGCGGCATGCGGCGACGAAGGTGTCGATCTCCGAGACGTAGGCGGTGGCATAGCGATCGATGAAGAAATTCTGCAGCGGATCCTGCTTGATAGAATCCTGCTGGTAGAGCTTCACATTCGACTGACCATGGTTCTCCGACTGCACCATGCCCTTCGATCCGAAGACCTCGATGCGCTGGTCGTAGCCGTAGACTGCCCTGCGCGATGCGGTGATCTGGCAGACCGCGCCGGAAGCGCACTTCAAGGTCACGGTCGCAGCGTCATATTCCCTGTCCGGATTGACCTCGTTATCGAGATGGCAGGACGCGGTCGAATAAACTTCGACAGGCTCCTCGCCGAGCAGCCAGCGGGCGATGTCAAGATCATGAATGATCGTATCGTAGAAAATGCCGCCCGGCGTTGCCTTCATGTAGTAGACTGGTGGAGGATTCGGATCGCGGCTCGTGATCGACACCATCTCGACCTTGCCGATCGCACCGCTTTCAACGATTTCCTTCAACCGGGCGTGACTGCCATCAAAGCGGCGGTTGAAACCGATGAATACGGGCTTGCCGTAGTCTTCGTACTTGTCCACGAGGGCGTCGACCTCCACGAGATCCATCCCCACCGGCTTCTCGCAGAAGACGGCCTTGTTCGCCTCGATGGAGCGGCGGATCAGATCGGTGTGCGTGCTGGCCGGAGACGCAATCCAAACAGCGTCGACTGAGCTGTCGGACAGGATCTCCGCGGGGTCAGCAATCCACTTCGAACCGACCTCCGCAGCGACCTTGCCACCAAGATCGGAATTCGGTTCCGCAACATAGGCGAGTTCGATGCCCGGATGACGGGACAGGTTCTTGGCGTGAAGCGCCCCGATGAAGCCTGCGCCTATCAGGCCTACCTTGATTTTATTCGCTGTCATGAATCACCCAATTCCGACTTCGGAGAGATATTTGCGCGTGTCGCGTGCGATCGGGAAAGGACGGTCAGCCGGAGCAGGGTACATGTCCTGCTCGACGACGGCGTATCCGCGGTAGCCGATCTCGTCCAAGGCAGTCTTGAGTTCCTTGAAGTCGACCATGCCCTTCCAAGGCTCGCACATGATGTTCTTCGTCACGGCGAAGGCGAACGACCAGCCTTCCTTGCGCATCTGAGCCAAGACGTCGCCGTCGCAGTTCTTCAGGTGGATGTAGGGGATGCGATCGATGTGACGCTTGATGAAGGAGACGGCATCGCCGCCGCCATAGGCGTGATGACCAACGTCGAGGCATAGCGCGACGTCTTCCGCAGGTGTGGCGGCGAGCAAGCTCTCGATGTCCTCTTCGGTCTCGAGATGGCTGTCCACATGAGGGTGGGCAGTGAGCACGAGCCCGTACTGCTCCCGAACGGTCTTTCCGATACGTGCGACGTTCTGGTTGAACCGCCGACGTTCTTCGGCCGTGAGAACCTTGTTCATGACAACTTCGCCAGTGAAGAGGTCAGTGAACATGGCCGGAAGAAGCACGACGAACTGGGCACCTAGCTGCTTTTGCAGAGTCGTTATTTTCGGAAGATCGGCAAGCAGACCCTCCACGCTGGCCTCGTCAAGGAGGTCGCAGCCGACGGTCGATGCAACAAGCTTCAACTTTCGATCCGAAAGCTCCTTCTTCAGAACCTCCGCATCTGTTGGCAGGTAGCCCCAAGGTCCAAGCTCGATGCAGGTGTAGCCGGCAGCGGCAACCTCATCGAGAAAGACATTCCATGGCACCTGACGTTCATTCTCCGGAAACCATACCCCCCAGGAGTCGGGGGCGTTTCCAATCTCAATATTCGACATGATGTTTCCTCCACAGCAAATCTTGCTGGCGAGGGAAATAGCACAGTGATTGAGGCATATGTCAATGGATATGACGCAAAATAGCCTCATAAAATGAAGCAATATAATCCATCATGACGCATTATGAGGCAAATCGGTAGGCGCGTCGTAGTGGTTTTGCGCTGGGATGTTGTGGCGGGTATGGATTCCGAAGTCGATGTAGATACGGTCGTTTTCCCGCTCCCCATCACGAATCCGGGACTGCGCAATCGCGCTCTGCAGGAGGCTGTCGATCGATTGAGCGATCACGAAGTCAAGCTTTCCCGACTGGAGAAGCGGGATGGTCGTCTCGTTCGCCTCATGCCCGACCACCATCAGACCTCCGCTACGGGCATCCGTCTGAACGGCCTCGGCCAGTCCAGCGTTGCCTCCGGAAGCGTTGTAGATGGCGGCGAGGGTAGGGTTGCTGATGAGAAGCTTCGATGTGACGGAGCGTGTTATCAGTGGGCTGTCCTGCCCCTGGGCCTCGGCCAGCAGCGCCAGCTTCGGAAAGTCTGATTCGATCGTTTTTCTGAAGCCGCGCCTGCGGTCAGCGTGACATTGATATGCCGGATCTCCTATCACAAGCCCTATGGCCGTCGGTCTTTCACCGAATGTGCGGCCTATGAGGAACGCCGCAGCAGCGCCCGCAGCTTCGTTGTCGATGCCCACAAAAGCATCTCTCGCCTCTCGATCGATGTCGGAGATCAGTGCGATGATCCTCTTTCCACGTTTGCGGGCATTCGATAGCTCACGCGTGAGAGCAGGTGAATCCTTGATCGCCACGACAAGCGGACGGCTCGTGTCGCTGCAGAGCTCGGTGAGCACAGCCTGAACGCCGGACTCAGTCTTCAGATACAGTTCATGAAGTGAATGCGCTCCCCCGTAAGCGACGACCGCGTCCCGAAGATCGCCGAACAACCCTGTGTCCAACTGAAGCGCGAAGTCGACGGGCGTGGTCATCCTGCTGGACGCATCGAGATCTGCCGTGAGTTTGGCAATGGCGCGCTCGACGTGCTCTCGCGTTCGTTCGTGGACGCCGGGGCGGCCATTTAGTACCCTGTCGATTGTGGCGCGCGAGATGCCGGATGCCCGGGCGATGTCCGCTATCGTTGGAGGTCGCATGAGTGCCTCTTTTTGATGTAATGCCTCATGAAGAATGCACTAAGGCCTCAGATCGCCTTATTTTGTGATGAAAAGTCGGCGGACGCAATCAGAAAATTGCTGCCCGTGAGCCTATCTGGGGCTAACGGAACAAATAATCCGCGAAAGAGCTATTTTGAAATAGAATTGACTTGCGCAAAATAGCTCATTTGAGTTCTATGGCGGCCGAGGAGTGGAGGGACGTTCCGGATGACGACGCACTATCTGGGTCGCTGCACGGATTTCGAGCGCCATGTCCTCTTTGAAAGTGCCCGCCCGCGGAAGATGCCCGGACGGCCACTGACGGATAAAGCCGCATAATCACGTCCTGGGTGCGGGAGGAAGCTTCCATCCAGGACATGCCAGGGAGGCAAACCATGAACTTGAATCGTCGCACTCTTTTTGCGGCTTCAGCGGGGCTTGCCGCCACCGCCGCCGTTCTTCCGAAAATCGCCAGCGCGCAACAGGGCAAGAAGTACACCTTCTACCACATCCTCTGGGGCATGTCGGATGCCAACGTCCAGTTCCATATCAAGGCGGGCGAGGCCTACATGGCTGCCCACCCCGAAGTGGAAATCAAGTATGTCGGCCCGGAAAACTACGACCCCGCCGAGCATGCGAAGTTCCTGGACACGGTCGTGAACTCGAAGCCCAACGGCATCGCGATGCACATCTCGTCGGCGGATGCCCTTCTGCCAGGCCTCAAGGCCGCCAAGGAGGCAGGCATTCCCTTCGTGTCTGTTACCTCCCATCCCCCGGGTGAAGAGGACAACAAGAAGCTCGAGGGTCTCTATCTGACGTGGGTCGGCGCGGATGAGTCGCTGATCGGCTCGGTCATGGCGGAACGCTATCTCAAGGAAGAGCCTGCGCCGAAACGGGCAGCATATCTGTTCGCGCACCTCGGACACGCGGGTCAGCAGCAGCGCGCCAAGGCCTTCTTCGGCAGCCTCCCTTCAGGCACGTCGACCGACGATGTCGTCATCGGCGAGGAACCGCAGGCTGCAAAGGATGCGATCCGGTCCTACATCTCTTCGAAGCCCGACGTGTCGGTCGTGTTCGGCGGCGCGAATACGAACAAGTGGGTGGTCGACGTGCTGCAGGAGCTGGGTCGCACTGATGTAAAGGTTCTGACAGCGGACGATGCGCCTTCCTCGCTGGAGTGCATCCTCGGTGACTACTGCCTCGCATCCTTCACTCAGCAATTCCCCATCCAGGCACCATTCGCCTATGAGGTGCTGTTCAACTACAACGAGACCGGAATGGCGCCCACGGCGCCGATCCTCACCGGGCCCGCGGTTGTGGACGCCAGCAACGCCCAGGTCTTCAAGGACCAGGCTATCAAGGTCTTCGGCGACAAGGGATACGGTGATCTGTCACCGTTCTGATGACCACGGGGTGGCCGCGCATATCAGACACGGCCACCCGTATTCGCCAGCATTACAAACTGCCATTGACGTAAACGATGGGCTGCATTCACCTTCACCGAGGTGGATGCTTCTGGGGAAGTTTTGACATGATTAAACATCTCACACAGCGGGTCGAAATAAGCGTCGTTATCGGAACGATCTTTCTCGTAGCGTTCTTCGCATTGTCGACGAACGGGCTGTGGCTGTATTCGGTCCCCTCTGTGCTTCGCGTGACAGCTCAGGTGGGCATCATCGCGATTGGACAGGCGCTCCTGATGACGAGCGGCGAGGTCGATCTCTCGGTAGGTTCAGTCTTCGCAATCACCGGAGTCGTCTTCATCTCGCTGCTCGCAAGTGCAGGCATTGGCATCGCCCCCGCCATGGTGGTGGCCGTTCTCGCGGCATGCGCCGTCGGGTTCGTAAATGGTATCATGACGACGGTCTTCAAAGTTCCGTCGATGATCGTGACGCTGGGTGCGATGTTCATCTACCGTGGCATTACGTACCTGGCCACCCAGGGGTTTAGTCTGACCGTCCCGCGCGAGCTGCGCCGTGACCCTATAATCGAGTTCTTCAAGGCGACGACATTCGGCATTCACACGACGGTGTACATCCTGATTGCCCTTACCGCCGTATTCGTTTTCATCCTTGCAAAGACCCGGCTTGGAAGCCACGTCACCGCCGTCGGCGACAATGCCGCCGCGGCGCTGGCCAACGGCATTTCGCCTTCCTGGGTCAAGGTGAAGGCGTTCGTCGTCTGTTCGGGACTGGCCGGGCTGGCCGGGGTGCTGGTCGTGTGCCAGGAAGGCTCTGTCTACTCCACATCGGGCATGAAGATGGAACTGGAATCCATCGCTGCCTGCGTGATCGGCGGATGCACCCTCCGCGGCGGTTCCGGATCGATCTGGGGGCCGGTGCTTGGAGTGTTCATTCTCGCGTCGATCAAGAGTGGTCTCATGATGCTCGGGGCGCCGACCTCCTGGTACATCGCCTTTGTTGGCGCAATCCTCGTCGGCTTCCTTGTTGTTTCCCGCATTCTTAATCAGCGCATGGGAGTGGCCGCGTGATGTTGGGCAGAATTACAAATCGTTCCGAATTCATATCGGGGCTCAGCCTCATCGCCATCGGCATCTATTTCTGGTTCGTGGCCGGGCAGGGGTGGGTCGACAACGCACCGAGCCTTCTCCGCGACGTGTCGTGGCTGGGGATCGTCGCGATCGGGCAGGCGCTGGTGATCATCTCAGGCGAGTTCGATGTTTCGGTCGGATCGGTCTACGCCTTCGTCAGCATGATCTTCCTGCTGCTGATCCAGGCGCAGTTCGGACCCGTGGGCGCGTTCGTTCTGGCCATGGCCCTCTCTGCGGCAATCGGCTGGCTCAACGGCTACCTGACCTGGAAGTTCAAGCTGCCTTCGCTGCTGGTGACGCTCGGCTTCCTGTTCATCTACCGCGGCTTGGTGGAGTACACCACCGGGGGACAGACGATCATCATCCCGGATGAGCTCCGATCAGGGCTTCTCCTGAGCATACTCGGCGGCAAGTTCCTCGGTATCCATACCTCGATCTACATCTGCCTCCTGCTGGTGGTCATCTTTTCCATCGTTCTTTCGAAGACGCAGTATGGCAGTCATGTGCAGGCCGTCGGTGGTGACGTAAACGCCGCGCTGGCGACGGGTGTCCCGGCTGGTCGGGTGAAGATCCGGACATTCGTCATCTGCTCCATGCTCGCCGGGTTCGCCGGGATCATCACGGCCGCAAACCTGAGTTCCGTCTCGACGACGACGGCAACGGCTATGGAGTTCGAAGCGATCGCCGCGACCGTGATCGGGGGCGTTGCCCTTCTCGGCGGTGCAGGCACGGTGGTCGGAGCGATCCTCGGCGTCTGCACGCTGCTGGCACTCAAGCACGGGCTCATCCTGACGGGGGTGAACATCTTCGCCTACCAGATCCTTCTCGGTGCGGTCCTTGTCGGACTCGTTGCCTTCAAGGGCGTGCTTCCTAACAAATTGCAGCGGTCGTGACCGCAGGACAGGGTATGAACATGAAACCGGTCATTGAAATCAAGAATCTCGTAAAGACCTGGGGC
Organism: uncultured Rhizobium sp.; assembly: GCA_945952045.1. Lineage (GTDB taxonomy): Bacteria > Pseudomonadota > Alphaproteobacteria > Rhizobiales > Rhizobiaceae > Metarhizobium. Next base: position 13,676 of record CAMFHE010000029.1, on the reverse strand, counting down.
ACCTTCTCGGCGCTGAAGGGTGTCAGCCTCGATATCTATCCAGGCGAGGTGCACGCGCTGCTCGGCGACAACGGTGCCGGTAAGAGCACGCTCATCAAGATACTCTCCGGTGTCTTTCAGCAGACCGCCGGCGACCTCATCGTCGATGGAAAGGCGGAAAAGTTCCGCACGCCCCGCGACGCGGCCTCTGCCGGAATCGGTACGGTCTATCAGGATCTAGCACTGGCCCCTCTGATGTCGGTGTCCCGCAACTTCTTCATGGGGCGCGAGCTTTTCAAAGGACCCAAGGTTCTCGGAATCCTCGATGATCGGAAGATGGACGAGATCGCTCTCGAAGAGATCCACAAGATCGGCAATCCCACCAAGAACGCCAAGCAGCCCGTTGGGACGATGTCCGGCGGCCAGCGTCAGACGCTTGCGATCGCACGCGCGATCTACTTCGGCGCAAAGGTCCTCATTCTCGACGAACCCACTTCCGCACTGGGGCAGAAGCAGCAGATGGAGGTGCTCAAGACAATCATGCGCGTGCGCTCGCGCGGTGATATCGCGATCATTTTCATCACTCACAACGAAGTGCACGCGAAGCTGGTCGCCGACCGCTTCACCTTCCTCAGTCTGGGCGAGGTGATCGGCAGAGGCACGAAGGAGGATCTTGCCGGAGAGGAGATCCGACACCTCATGGCTGGAGGAGCGGAGATGGCCGACCTCGAGAAAGAGATACTCTCCATCGGCTCCGGAAAACCCGGTTCTGCACAAGTCACAGCAGCCGCGAACGCCTGACGCGTCCAGTTTCATCTGTCGGCTTGACGCGGTCGATCCGACCGGAACCAGGCACGAAGTCTAAAGACGCTCCTCCCGAGCCCGCCAAGCCCGGCCGCGATCCTGCGGCCGGGAGGGGATTCCGCGTTCAACTTCCAGGAAAGCACAATGACGAAAACACTTGATGTCACGACAATAGGTCGATCTTCAGTCGATTTGTACGGCGCACAGTTCGGTGGGCGGCTCGAAGACATGGGTTCGTTCAGGAAGTACATCGGCGGATCGCCGACCAACATCGCTTGCGGGGCTGCCCGGCTCGGGTTGAAAAGCGCGGTGATCACCGCGGTCGGCAACGAGCACATGGGCCGTTTCATACTCGAGCAGATGGCTCGTGAAGGTGTCGATACACGAGGTGTGAAGATCGATCCGGAGCGTCTCACCGCTCTGGCGATACTCGGGATCCGCGACGACACGCAGTTCCCGCTCATCTTCTATCGCGAGAACTGCGCCGACATGGCTCTCGGTGTGGATGACGTTGACGATGCCCTGATCGCCACTTCCCGGTCGGTCGTCGTCACAGGCACCCATCTCTCCAACACAAGAACAGAGGCCGCTGTGTTGAAGGCGCTCGAGATCGCGCGTCGGACTGGTGCTCGTACGGCGCTGGACATCGATTATCGACCGAACCTCTGGGGAGTCGCCGGGCACGGCGACGGCGAAAATCGCTTCGTCGAAAGTGCTCAGGTGACATCGAAGCTTCAATCCACATTGAACCTGTTCGATCTGATCGTGGGGACCGAAGAGGAATTCCATATCGCAGGTGGATCGACCGACACCATCGAGGCACTTCGTTCCGTACGGAAAGTCACGGGGGCAGTCCTGGTCTGCAAGCGGGGAGCGCTCGGCGCCGTCGCGATCGAGGGGGAGATTCCTGCATCTCTCGATGACGCCCAGACGGGCCCTGGCTTTCCGATCGAGGTCTTCAACGTCCTCGGGGCGGGAGACGGCTTCTTCGCTGGTCTCCTCCGAGGCTGGCTCGATGACGAACCCTGGCCAAGAAGCTTGGAATACGCCAACGCCTGTGGTGCGTTCGCCGTCAGCCGCCATGGCTGCACGCCATCCTATCCTAGTCTCGAAGAACTGCACTTCTTCCTCAAGCGCGGCGTCGTCCGGCCAGACCTTCGAAACGATCACGAGCTGGAGCAACTGCACTGGTCGACTAACCGGAGCGGAGACTGGTCAACGATGCGGGTGTTCGCATTCGATCACCGCATGCAACTCGAGGATATGCCCGGATACACTTTGGAGAAAGGCGGTGATTTCAAGCTCTTGTGCTTAGAGGCCGCGCGGAAGGTTCAGAACGGCCAGGCGGGTTACGGAATCCTCTGCGATAACCGCATCGGACGCCGCGCACTGCATGCCGCGGCGGGAACGGGCCTTTGGGTGGGTCGGCCGTGCGAATGGCCGGGATCTCGTCCGCTCACACTGGAGCCTGAACTCGGCCTCGATTGCGGCGGACTGGAGGAATGGGCCCGCGACAATGTCGTCAAGGTTCTCTGCTTCTGCCATCCGACAGACGACTCCACATTCCGCGCGCAGCAGGAAGAGACGGTCAAACGCTTGTACGAGGCCTCGCGTCGCAACGGGCTTGAGTTCCTTCTCGAGATCATTCCTTCAAAGGTTGGCCCGGTCAATGACAAGACCAACGCGATGCTCGTCGAGCAGTTCTATTCGGCGGGTATCTATCCCGACTGGTGGAAGCTCGAGCCGCTGAAAACCGCCTCCGCATGGAGCAACGTCATCCAAGCGATCGAGGCACATGATACCCACACGCGCGGGATCGTGGTTCTCGGTCTCGATGCGCCGGAAGTCGAGCTGGCCGCATCGTTCGAAGTCGCCGCGTCCTATGACCTAGTGAAGGGTTTCGCGGTCGGCCGTACGATCTTCGGTGATGTAGCCAGGGATTGGATGAAGGGCGGCTTGGGCGACGCGGATGCGGTGGCTGAGATGGCGAGGCGCTATACGCGTCTGTGCGAGGTCTGGGACACAGCCCGCAACAAGGCAAGCAAGGCAGCTTAGGGGAATCTGATGAAAACAGTTCGACTTACGGCTGCGCAGGCCATGGTTCGCTGGCTCTCTGTCCAGATGAACGAGGATGGGGCGCGCTTCATCGAAGGAGCGTGGGCCATCTTCGGCCATGGGAATGTCGCGGGCCTCGGCGAGGCTCTCGAAGGCATAGGCTCTGCTTTCCCGACGTGGAGAGGCCAGAACGAACAGACGATGGCACACACGGCAATTGCCTACGCGAAAGCCAAGAAGCGCCGTCGTGCGCACATGGTGACTTCTTCCATCGGGCCTGGCGCTACTAACATAGTGACCGCGGCGGCGCTCGCACACGTGAACCGCCTTCCGATCCTGATCGTTCCGGGAGACGTGTTTGCCAACCGACGGCCTGATCCCGTCCTGCAGCAGATCGAGGATTTCGAAGACGGCTCGATCTCCGCCAACGACTGCTTCAAGCCCGTCAGCCGTTACTTCGACAGGATCATGAGGCCAGAGCATCTTCTGACCGCCCTGCCGCGTGCGATGAGGGTTCTCACGGATCCCGCTGCCTGCGGACCAGTGACGCTCGCGTTCTGCCAGGACGTACAGGCCGAAGCCTACGATTATCCGGACGAGTTCTTCGCCGAGAGGACATGGCGGATCCGACGGCCGGAACCGGATGCACGCGATCTATCCGACGTGGTCGAACTGATCCGCGGTGCACGCAACCCCGTCATCGTCTGCGGTGGGGGCGTGATCTACTCCGGGGCGGAAGACGCGCTCGCCGATTTCGCAACCCGGCATCAGGTTCCAGTCGTTGAAACGCAGGCCGGAAAGTCCGCCCTCCCGCAGTCGCATCCCATGAATTTCGGAGCGGCTGGTGTCGACGGATCGGCGGCAGCGAACACGATCTGCGAGCAGGCCGACGTAGTCATTGGCGTGGGAACGCGCTTTCAGGACTTCACGACGGGATCATGGTCCCTTTTCGGCAAGCCGGAGCGGCGGCTCGTCTCCATCAATGTGCAGCCCTATGACGGCGACAAACATGGCGCACTCGGGGTTATCGGTGACGCGAGGATCGTTCTGGAGAAGTTGTCCGGCGAACTCGGATCCCACGCTGCCCGCAAACCGGATGCGGGCATCAGATCGACTTGGCTCGATCAGGTTGATCGACACTGCGGATCCCCTGGCGAACGCGAGCCCGGATATCTGCCAACCGATGCACAGGTCATCGGTGCAGTCCAACGGGCATCGACGGACAAGTCTATTGCAATGTGCGCGGCGGGAACGATGCCAGGGGCACTGAAGCTTCTGTGGCAGCCTTCCCAGGGCGGCTACCATATGGAGTATGGATTTTCCTGCATGGGTTACGAACTCGCCGGCGCGCTCGGTGCTAAGCTTGCCCTTCCGGAACGCGAAGTCCTCTGCTTCGTCGGCGACGGCAGCTACATGATGGCGAACTCGGAACTCGCTACTGCCGTCATGAGGCGCATTCCATTCACGGTGATCCTGACTGACAACCGCGGATACGGATGCATAAACCGCCTGCAGATGGCCTGTGGCGGCGAGCAGTTCAACAATCTTTACAAGGACTGTAATGTCGAGGCCCAGCCCGAAATCGACTTCGTGGCGCACGCGGGATCGATGGGGGCTTATGCGGAAAAGGCCTCGGATATCGCTGATCTCGAAAAGCGGATCATCGCTGCGAGGACCCGGGATCGCCCAACGGTGATTGTAATCGACACTGATCCCATGCGCGGCCCGGGCGAAGGCGGTGGTGGGCATTGGTGGGATGTCGCCGTGCCTGAAGTGACCCGCACCGAAAAGGGAGCTCAAGCCTTCGCTCGCTATCGGGAGACGATGTCCCGACAGAACCTCGTGAACTGAACGTCGCGACAAACTCTTCATTTGAAAGGACTCTTAATGGTGGAACTCAAGCGAAAGCCGTTTGGCAGACATGGCAAGGTTCACGAGATAACTCCTCAGTCCGCTGGATGGAGATACGTCGGCTTTTCGCTTTACAAGCTCCGGGCAGGGGAGTCGGTGGGCGAAATCACAGGATCGAACGAAGTCATCCTTGTCGTAGTCGAGGGAAAGATTGCCGCATGGGCGGCAGGCACCGATTGGGGTGTGCTCGGGGACCGGATGAACGTCTTCGAGAAAACCCCGCCACATTGCCTGTTCGTGCCGCCGAACGAGGAGTGGTCGTTTGTCGCGGAGACGGATTGCACGGTGGCCGTCTGCTCGGCACCGGGCAAGGTCGGACGTCCGGCGCGCCGCATCGGTCCGGAGGGTATCTCGCTGACAGAGAGGGGTAAGGGCACGAACACCCGCTACATAAACAACATCGCGATGGAGAACGAGGACTTCTGTGATTCACTTCTGGTGACCGAGGTGTTCACCCCCGCGGGGCATTGGTCGAGCTATCCCTCGCATCGCCACGACGAGGACGACTACCCCAGGATCACGTATCTCGAGGAGACGTACTATCACAGGCTCAACCCTGCAGACGGGTTCGCGATCCAGAGAGTTTACACCGACGACGGTACGCTCGATGAAACGATGGCAGTATCCGACGGCGATGTGGTCCTGGTTCCACGGGGCCATCACCCATGCGGTGCGCCCTATGGGTTCGAAATGTACTACCTCAACGTCATGGCAGGTCCGCTACGGAAGTGGCGCTTCATTTCGGCTCCTGAAGTCGAGCACATCGTGAAGCGAGATGCCTCGTAGGTCGGCAGCCGCTTGATCTCCACGTCGATTCCATCGCTAGCAGAGCCGTCAGCGCCACAGGGAAGAGCACATGCCGGTTATGAAGTTTCACGTCTACAAGGGCAGGAGCGTCGAAGACATCGACGCTCTCCTTGATGCGGCCCACGATGCAATGGTCCGATCCTTTCACGTTCCCGAGCGTGATCGGTATCAGATACTGAACGAGCACCATGAATCACATTTCAGGGTTCTGGACACGGGTTTGTCCATAGAGCGGACGGAGAAATTCGTTCTCGTCGAAATCGTATCGAGGCCGAGGCCGCGGTCTGAGAAGATTGCGTTCTACGCCAATCTGAGTGCGGACCTCCATGACAGGTGCGGAATCGCTTCCACCGACATCATGATTTCGTTCGTCGAGAATACCGACGAGGACTGGTCGTTCGGCCGCGGAGTTGCGCAGTTCATCACGGGTGAACTCTGATGCGCCGCGGGCCAGTCTCGGCTCATGTTCAGGTCTGGAATTTAACTGCGGCAGGAGAGTGTCGCGCAGCAGGGCCCGAGGGCTCGCCGCCGCTTTCCCCTAACCCACGACCTCGGCACCGAACTTCGGAATGTTGAAGCGGGTATAGAGCCCGAAGTCGATCAGGTGCTGTTCTTTCGACAACTGAGCAGGCTCAATGCTCGCAACGGAAACTGCAAGCTTGATCAGCTCCGAAGGATCCTGAGCTACCAGATATTGAAGAACACCGTCTCGGGTGAGAGGAGCAGTAATTGAGTTTGCCTCATGAGTGATCACGACTACCTTTCCGACGAGATCCGCCTCTCTCAACGCCTTGGCCAACCCGGCATTACCACCTGCCACATTGTAGATGGCTGAGATGTCCGGATACTTGTCGAGGAGATCCTTCACGGCACGATATGTCTGCTCCGGCGAATCCTCGCCCTTGGCCACATCTGCAAGATGGACATCGGGGAAATGCGCCCGCAAGTGCGAGCGAAAGCCAATTTCTCGATCTTCATGGCAGTTGAATGCGTAGTCACCCAGAACGACGCCCACGGTGGACGAACCATGATCCTTCAGCAGGTTGCCGACTAGGAACGCGACTGCCTGCCCGGCCATCCTGTTGTCGATTCCGACGAACGCATCGCGGCAGTCATGTGGTAGATCCGAGACCAGGGTGACGACCCGCTTGCCTCGCTTACGGGCCTGCGTGAGAACCGCGCTCAGACGTTCGGAGTTCTTTGCAGTCAGGATCAACGGTCGTGAGGTGTCCTCGCAGGCGCCGATGACCGCATCCAGCATTTCCTCTTCGTCACGTTGATACATATCCATGAAGGTGAGGGGTAGGCGATGCTCGAGCAATGCAGCCTCGACCTGAACCGCGAGCCCACGCCCCAGCCGCAGGATGGCATCAACGGAATCCCCGGTGTTGGCAAGTGAGGGCGCATCATGAGTTTGCTGGCCCAGGCGTTCCACGGCATCGCTGATGGCCTTCTCGGTTCGAGGATGAATCCCACCTCTGCCATTCAGTGCACGATCGACAGTAGCCCGTGAGAGGCCTGTCTCGCGGACGATCTCATTGATCTTGACTCTTTTGCTCACATCTTCCTCGCAAGTTATGTCTCAGAATACCTCATTTTCCGGTGGTTGCAACATGAGATGGTGTCTAATATGCATCATTCCGTCATCTTCAGACGGTTTGCGTTACCGGAGCGCGTGCGTTTCCGAGTGCTCGAGGCGTCTGTCTGGAAAGCAGGTCGACTGGCAGCGCCTGATCACAGGAACCTTCGCGCACACATCGAGAGGCCTGTGGGTCCAAAAAAAGGGGAGTTTGTTAGCCAGAAACATGCCGCAAACTAGGCCCAACGATCGGGTAACGCCCCATCGATTCCCGGCGTTCATCAGCTACACTTCTGTCGTTTCCTCATGCAAATCCATCCCGCCGCCTCGAAAAGCAAGATTGATTGAAGGTCATAAAGAAACCCTAGAAAAATAGACTAGATGGAACCGTGTTTTATACATCGGTCGATGGTTTATATATTAATTTTCTCGAAAAATATTGAAGCGCGTATTTCCGCCGGCCGACTTCTGACCATACCCTTTAAGGGTACCTTTCCAGGAGTCCGACCATGCTTCGAGGTTTTCTCGCCAGCGTAATATCGCTTTCAGTTTCGCTATCGCCTGCGGCGGCTGATCAGCAGTTTGTGTTCCGCTACAAGATCCCGGCGTTGAACCAGCCGGCAACCGACGGAGATTTTGAGGCCGGCAACGATATACAGGCATTCTTCGTCACTGCCGTTGGCCGCCCTTTCAGCAAGCAGATCCCTGTGAAAACACGCGAGGTCGAGGAGTGGACAGTTGCTCAGGGCGACCTTCCGGAGGGCCTCGCACTTTCTCAGTCGACCGGATTGATCTCGGGCGTTTCCGAGCATGAGGAGAAGACGGCGGCGACGATCAATGGAGCGGGCGCATCCGGCGCGCAGATCGCCCGAGCCAGGGTGCGCTTCGAATCCTTCCAGCCGATCGGCCAGGTTTCCGAGGTGAACTGGTACACGCATACTGGAGAGTATTTCTACGCACAGATTCCCGCACCACAGGGGATCGATGTTGTCAGGTGGGATCCGATCGTGGATCAGCCGGCAGACATGCGCACATACAATGGTTCGTTCCAAGGCCGCGCCACCTCAGCAGGAAGCTACGGGGTGGCTTGGCGTGGTTATGATTATCTCGATCGAGAAGTCGCCTTCACCTATGGTGAGCTTCTTGTTCAGGACGGCCCCGTCATAGAGGAAATCAAAGACCAAACTGCGGATAAGGGGCTGGGGGAAGCATTCAAGCTTCTTCCCGAAGTGAAGCATTCCATCGGTACGCTCACCTACAAGCTGAAGCCGGTGACATCGCGTCCTGCGGGCATCGAATTCAATCCGCTCACCGGACGCATCGGTGGTGTTTTCGGAACTTTCGATACGACAGCAAGATTCGTGATCGAAGCGCGTGACAGCGGATCCGGAAGAACAGGCGTGTCGAACACGTTCGCGCTCACCACACTTCCGGAAACGCTGGACCTTGCGAACATGCCGGACCTTGAGGGAGTCGTAGGGAAGACTTTCCTTCGCCGCATTGCCGCTGGTTCGACAAGCGTCGATTTCGCTCTGTCATCAGGAATGCTGCCAGATGGAATCGAGCTGACCAACGAGGTCATCCGAGAACAGGCGAGGGGTGTCATCTCCGGTCGTCCAACGATGCCCGAAACCGTCGAGGGGCTTCGTGTAACCGCGTCGGGAAGCGGCGTTGCCGACGTGACAAGCAATCCCTTCCGCATGAGGGTCTATTCCTCACCGATGGAAGTGACCACCGCCGAGGTGCATGCCAGGGTCGGCCAAGGCTTCCGCACCTCCACGCCAAATGTGATCCTGGGACAGGATCCTCCATATCGATACGAGAACATCACACCACCTACACCCGAAACGGATGGACGGGGAACACCAGCACCTCTCGAGTTCGACGCGGCGGATGGAACCTATTCCTCAGATGGATTCGCCACGGCTGGCATCTATGACCAGCGCATACTCGTCGCCAATCAGAGCAACCGCCTTCGAGCTGCCGATTAGATCATCCGGATCTACAACGACCTGACGCTCGCGTACCCGGCCACAGCCGTGGATCGACGCCTATCCCCGATAACAGTCTCGCCAATCCTGACGGAAGACAGCGTCATAGGCCAGGCTCAGTACGCCATAGTTCAAGGCAAGCTTCCTGGCTTCCTCAAGTTCGATCCGGCCACGGGAATCATCTCCGGCCTGGCAAGCGGCATGAAGGAGATCGGGACTTACGGGCCTTATGCGGTTTCCGTGACCGATGGATCGCGGCAGACGCCTGTGATCTCAAATCCATTTTCCATCCGCGTCGAGGACCGCGCTGCCGTCACGATCACTCAGACCCGCAATACCGTTGAAAGATACATCGGCAACGGGTCCTTGGCGTTCAAGGCAGAGAACGCGATTCAGGGCGCTTCCTTTTCCATCGTCGATCGGGGATCGCTACCTCCAGGCCTGTCGATAAGCCCCCACGGTTACCTGATCGGCTCGACAACGGATCCTGTGGGCACGACCTATGCCAACGTGCGTGTCCGGGCGGTGGACGGCATCGGGTATGCGGGCGAGACAGTTGCGAGCTTCACCGTTATAGAACCGCGCAACATAGGGCCCATCGACGGCGGCTTTGACCGAACCATCGTATGGACTGTCGGGCGGCCTCTGGTCGACCAGTCGGTGACCCGAGTGGCCAACACGTTCGGCGAGGTCAGATATGCTGTCGGATCCTCACCGTTCCCGCTGTCGATCGACAACGGATCACTGGAGCTGTCGGGCACTCCGTCCGAAACGGGAACATTCGAGGTTCCATACTCCGTGAGCGACGACACGGATCGCCCCTCGGTCGGCGGCACTCTGAAATTCGTCATCCAACCAGCAATGGAAGCGGGTCAGACCGACGTAACCGCGAACAGGGGAGCTCCGCTTCAGGTCATCCCGACGCGTCTCAACGGCGTAGGCCCCTTCAAATGGGAGATCTTGTCGGGGATGCTGCCAGAGGGCAGCGCGGCATCGCCAGTCAAGTTCGACGGAAAGACCGGAGCAATATCCGGAAAGCCCGGAGGCGAGGGCGTATTCCCCTTGGTTCTCCGCGTGACGGATGCGACGCGCCAGGCGATCGACCTGAACTTCAGGATCACCGTGGGGTCTCCGCTGCCGTTTAGCTTCACCTACTCCGGTCAGATGACATATGGCCAGCCGTCGCAGTCCGAACCGTCGAGTAGCAACTCGTTCGACGGGATCGACTGGACGTTGGTTTCAGGCAATCTGCCGGATGGCGTCTCCTTCGAGACCGCTGGTCTCCACGCCGGATCGTTCACGGGAATTCCGCGCGTGGATGGTCGTTTCTCCGAGATCAAGATCAAAGGAATTGATCGCGGCACCCAACAGGAGTGGATCGAGGACGTCACGCTAGAAGTTCGGCGCTCTGGCCTGATCGGGCTTGCCGATTTGAAGGCGAAGCACAGAGCAGGTCCGATCGATGGAATCTTCGATCTATCAGCGACCAACGTCACATTGCCCGCCACCTATGCTTTGGTTGACAACGCATATGGAAGTGCGGTCGCGATCGATCAGGCAACTGGAAATCTTTCTGTGTCCTTCGCAGACACCGGGCGCCGTTCCTTCAAATACTCGGTGACCGACCTGTTCGGTCGCACCCGCACCGCTTCGATCATCCTGGACGTTGTCGGTCCGCTCGAAATAGCAGTCGCTGCCGAGAATGCGATGAAGCAGTACGTGCAGGGCGCAACTCCGATAACCGTCCGCAACCTCATCGGCACGCCATCCTGGAGCCTTGCCTCCGGAAGCGTTCCGCAGGGGACGGTTCTCGGTGAAGGCGGTGTGACGGGCACACCGGAGACGGTCGGCCGCAACGCTGGTCTGCGCGCTACCGTCACCGACACCTATGACGGATCGTCAGTGACGACCAACGAATTCGCGATCGATGTCACGGATCGGGATCCGCTTATCCTGTCGGCAGCAGATTATTCGATGAACCTCTATCGTCCCGTGGCCTTCGCCCCGACCGTCACGAATGCAGTCGGATCGGTCGAATACTCCATTACTCCGGAGCTACCGATCGGACTGTCGTTCGATGCAGGAAACGGAGCGATCACAGGCACTTCGGATGCCATGTTCGATGGTGACTTCACCATCACGGCCGTAGACACGAAAGGAGGCGACCGCGGGACATCGTCGGCAACCTTCAACCTGAAAATTACGGATCGCCTTCAGCCGGAAATCGCGTCTCCGTCCGCGTTGATGTTGCTTTTGAACCATGACTACGCTCTGTCCCTCCGCACTCTCAACGTTCTAGGGGAGGTTAGCTGGTCTCTGAAGTCGGGCAGCATGCCGGACGGCGTGACATTCGATCCCGTTCATGCCGCATTCGTCGGCAAACCGACCAGGCTCCAGAACGCTCCGGGCATCACCATCGAGATCGTCGACATGTTCAAGGGCATCGAAACACGATCGACCAAGACCTTCAACATGGAGGTCCGTCAGGATGGAAGCCCTATCACGCTGTCCCTTCCGTCCAGGATGCCGTTCAGGGTTGGCGAGTTCCATGGATCGCAAGCTCCGATCGCCTTGAACACCGTCGGCGACGTGACATGGAACGTGGAAGGACTCGAGGGCACTTCTTTGAGCCTTGATCCTTCCACTGGGATTATTTCGGGAACGCCATCAGCCACCGGAACCTGGGTAGCCACATTGACGGCGAAGGACGTTTCCGGCCGTGACGCGTCTCAAACCGTCCCCATCATCATCGTGCCCCCAATCTCCATTCGGTTCCCGACGGAGAACAACCTGACGTACAACTATTCCTTCGATGGCACGACGCCCAATTCTCTGGGGGGCAGCCGCCCGCCGATCGCGCAGCCCTTCGCCGACAACATCTACGGAACGGCACGCTGGTCGATCACGCCAGCATCGGGTCTGCCCGCTGGGCTGTCGTTCAATGCCATCAACGGACGTTTCGACGGCCGCCCCCTTCAGATCGGTCAGACGGGCCCGTTCACAGTCCAGGTCGAGGATGATCTTCCAGGGGCAACCTCACTTCGCAACGTATTCCTCGACGTGTCGATGAACGACGATCCGATCGATCTACTGGTCAAGAACTATCTCACGAAGGTAGGTTTCGCCATCCGAACAGAGACGCCCACCTACGACAATGAACTCGGTGCCGTGACATTCTTCCCTGAGAACAACGATCTCGCAGGGACGAACCTCGCTATCGACCCGGCCACCGGGGTGATCACCGGATCATTCGAAGAGCCTCAGGACAGAAGCATCAATGTGGCAATCTCTGACGAGTACACCACCCGTGTCACATCGCGACCACTATCCCTCAAGGTCCTTCCGGTGATGACCCTCACCGCTCCTGAGAGCTCGATACTCGAGGCCCAGACATCCATCCAGCCCGTGAAAATAACAGCAGCCAACGTCGCAGGATCGCTCGAATATTCGGATCTGGACGCGGAACAGAGGACGAAGCTCCCCGAAGGCTTGCAGTTCGATCCGCTGACTGGCTCCTTCACTGGAACGACTGATGAGATCGGATCGTTCGGCCCGTTCGTCATTACAGGCAGGGACCGTTTCGAAGGCAAGGTCGATGAGCAGAAGTCCAACGATATCATGCTGGAGCTGCGACCAGGTGCCATCTATCTTAACCTGCGGAAGAGCGAACTGGCGGAGGGCACCAAGCGGATCACCCCTTACAGCTTCGACTTCAAGCAGAACCTCGATCTGAACGGCATCGACGAAAACAGCGTCTACTGGGCCTGGACAGCGGTCGTTCCAGGAACGCTTCCAGCGGGCCTTACCTTGAATCCACACACAGGGGTCGTGTCCGGAACTCCGATTGCCTCAGGTGACTTCAATGTTTCGGTGACGGCCAGCGCGAACGGCAAGACCTCTACGAAGGTGTTTGCGCTCAGGATCGTTCTTCCTGAGACGAAACTCGAGCTTGCCGCGGGCGATCTTCCGGAGGCAGAGCGAAATGTCGCGTACTCGCACGACATGAAGACTGCACTCGATGTGCTCAACATTCCGCTGAGCGGGGTGACGCTCAACTTGACCGCAAATCCCCAGCCCGGCGCAGGCGAGGCTGCCGGGCTGCCTCAGGGACTACGCCTTGACTCTGACGGCATGCTCACCGGCACTCCGACAAAAGCAGGCACCTTCCGTTTTGCCGCCAAGGCCGAATGGGCCGACAACAACCCGGTCGCCGAGTCCAAATCGGACAGTGCAGCCTTTGTCATCGTCGTGAATGGGGTTTCCTACAAGTTCTCGCAGATATCTCATGGGGTCGATCACGCGTGCGCGATTGACGGGCAGGGCAAGGCGTTCTGCTGGGGTTCCAACGCGAACGGGCAGCTCGGGAACGGTACCCAGGCATCCTCCAAGGTGCCTGTCGAGGTATCGAACCTCTCAGGGGTGAAATCCCTTTCCTCGGGCAATCAGTTCTCATGCGCTTTGCTGATTGACGGCTCAGTGAAATGCTGGGGTCAAAATTGGTCTGCCCCCATGGGGTGATCCGGTTGGAATGTTAGTGCATAGTCGGCCTG
>CAMFHE010000028.1 GCA_945952045.1 uncultured Rhizobium sp. | reverse complement strand
GATCCATAGCCTTGACCTTGATCGCCGGGATGCGCGTGTTTTCAGGCGTGGCGGCCGCGGCGCCATCGATCTGCTTGGTGAAGAAGTCCTGGCTGAGCTTCATGTCGGCCATGGCCGCATTGTTCGCCGCATCCGTCCGCGCCAGCAAAAGGTCGGCGATGGCGGAACGAACGGAGATCAGCCCACGGCTGGCGCGCGCCAGACTTAGCGCTGCCTTGGCTTCACGATCCAGCAGCGCCGAATAGGAGGCGTCGATGTAGGACATGCGGGTGCTGCTATAGACCGTGACGCCGGCCACAAACAGGCCGAAGGCACAGAGAATGACAAGGAACTTGCCGATAACCGGAACATTGCGCATAGCGGGTGGCCTGTTGTGGGGACTGCCACCGGGATAGCCGCATATCGTTAGGTTTCGCTTAATTCCAAGGTCGAACTCATTGAATCGACCTAAAAAAAGCAAAATACAAAACAGCGATTGCGCGCCGGCATGAGCTGGCGCGTTTCGCGTGTTCCCTCAGAAATCGGGATAAAGAGATGTCACCTGCACCGGGCCAGCCGCGAGGCGCCGGGGAGCGCGGGGGCTGGCGGTGTCTGCTGCCCGAACGCTTCGGGAAGCATCTCGCATTTTCTGGGCATCAGAAATGCGGCTGCGCATAAAAGGACGAGACGGAACGTCCCGGCCTCAAGACTCTATTAGCCGAAAACGACCATGCCAGAAACGGCAGCGCGGATGTTTGCACGCGAGATACCGAGGTCACGCAGGGCGCGGTCGTCAAGGGCATTCAGTTCGCGGATGGCGCGACGTTCGGCTGCATTCTTCTTAAGCTTTGCGAAAACGTTCATTTCTTCAACTCCTGTTGTGATGCCGTGTAGATAGGCATTTCTGTGCCCAATAAAAATGCACAAGTTTGCAGCGGAGGCATGCTGCGATTGCATGACGGCAAGTGGCCGCCTGCACCTGCCCAATTTCTCATCACCGTCGTAAAAACAGGCAATAACGGGAATTTTCAGATATATCTTGAATTTCGATATATCGAGAATACATTGGGAATGATGAAAGACACCTTCAGAGATCACCCGGAATGCCCGGATCGCGAGGCCGAGGGGCAGCGCCGCCACGATGAAACCGAACCCCGCCATCATGGCCGACGGCGCGGCGGTCGGATGCTCGACTATGGCGAATTGCGCCTGCTGTTGCTGGCGATCATCGCCGAGCGTCCGAGCCACGGCTACGAGCTGATCAAATCGGTAGAGGAACGTTTCGGCGGCAGCTATACGCCGAGCCCCGGCGTGCTCTACCCGACGCTCGCCTGGCTCGACGACGTCGGCTACACCGTCAGCGAGACCGGCGAGAGCAACCGCAAGACCTTCCGCATCACCCCGGAAGGCGAGGCCTTCCTGCTTGCCAACAGGACCGCGATCCACGCGCTTTTGGCGCGGGGCGGATCGATGGGCGAGGGGCGGCCGCGTGGGCCGGCCCCGGTCATGCGAGCGATGGACAACCTCAAATCGGCGCTACGCCACAAGCTGCGCCACGGCGACGTCGCAGAAGCCGATGTCGCCCGCATCGCCGCCATCATCGAGGACGCCGCCCGGCGCATCGACAGCGGCGAATAGATTTCAGCATAAGGAAAACGATCATGACGCTTCAACAAACGGCGCCGGACGCCGCGCCGCATCTGGAACGCATTCGCCACGAACTGGTGCGCCGCCGCCTGCAGGTGGTTTCGCGCGAGGAGGTGACGCCCAACATGCTGCGCCTGACGCTTGGCGGCGATGAACTCGACGGTTTCAAATCGGCATCGCCGGGCGATCACATCAAGCTCTTCGTGGATGACGGCGCAGGCGGCACCGCCATGCGCGACTACACCCCGCGCCATCACGATGCGGACGCCCGCACGCTGGCGGTCGATTTCGCGCTGCACGATGCCGGCCCGGCGACGCAATGGGCGCTTGCGGCGCGTATTGGCGACAGTGTCGAGATCGGCGGGCCGCGCGGTTCGCTCGTCATCGGCGGGCCGATCAAGGCCTGGCTGCTGATCGGCGATGAAACGGCGCTGCCTTCCATCGGCCGCCGCATCGAGGAATTTACCGCGGATATGCCGGTCACCAGTCTCGTCGCGGTCGCCGGCCGCGAGGACGAGCAGCGCTTCGAAACCAAGGCGGCGCTCATCGCCCATTGGGTGCATCGCGCCGACCCGACCGACGCCGCCGGCTTCATCGAAAAACTGCGGGACATCGAGATCGCGCCCGGCACTTTCGTCTGGGTCGCCGCGGAAGGCGCGGTCACGCGGGCGATCCGCGCGCATCTGCTCAACGAGCGCAATCATCCGCTCGCCTGGTTGCGCGCCGCCGGCTACTGGGTCCACGGCAAGGCCGACGCCACCGAGAAGTTCGAGTGAAAACGAAAGATTGCCTGCCTCTGAGAGGAGGCAGGCAAGGGCTCAGCCAGCGCCGGGATTGACGCTTTCCTCGCGCACATCCGGCAACGTACCCGCGCCCGGCGTCTTGCTCGGATCGGTCAGGCGCTCCTTGGCATGCGGCCCAGCCGGGGGCCGGCGCTTGGCGGCGACATCGGCCTCGCCGGTCTGTTCAACAGCCTTCTGCGCGCTCTTGTCTTCGTTTGCCATGACGGCTCTCCTCAAACGTTTCGTTCGTAGGATCAACGCGAAGCGGCGCCGCCCGGTTCCCCACGGGCGATCTTGAAGGGGCGTCAATCTTCGTCGAGACCGCACCAATCCGCGGCAAACAACGCCAGCGTTCCCGTGACGCGCTTCAGGGAAGAGAGGCTGACGCGCTCGTCGATCCCATGGATGTTTTCGCTGACGGGGCCATAGACGAGCGCCGGGGTATTGCCATGCACGGCAAAGATGGCGGCGTCGAGATAGCAGGCCATCACATAGGACTTCAGGCCTTCGCCCGCATGGGCGACGGCATGGGCGCTGCGGAATATCTCCTCGGCAGGCGTACCCTCCGGCAATTCGTAGCCGGCCTGCATGACGCCGACCCAGGTCAGCGTCACCAGATTCTCACCGGCAAAAGCGGGGTCCTCCGTGCGGAGCTGCGTCAGGAATGCCTCGACTTCGGCGGCCCGCGCCTTCGGGTCTTCCCCGGGATAAAAGCCGATGCGGCCTTCGGCAACGCAATCGCTGGGGATGGAGGCGATCCAGTCGCCGCCGGCGATGGTGCCGATGGTCAGCGCGACCGGGTTCGGCAGGTCGGCAAACAGCGGCTTGCCGATCCGTTGCCTGATCCAGTCGGCTTCCAGCCGCCGCAGATGGCCGATCAGCCGGATCATCAAGTCGATGGCGCTCTGGCCGGATTCCGGTTCGCGCGGATGGGCGGGGCGGCCGCGCGTTTCCAGCCGGAACTTGATGACACCGGCATTGGCGCGCACCAGCTGTTCGTCTGTCGGCTCCGGACTAAGGATCGCGTCGGCGGTGAAGCCTTCGGCAAACAGCGTGGCTGCGCCATTGCCGGTGATTTCCTCCTCGACGACGGATTGCACCTGAACGTCGCCGCGCAGGGAAAAACCGGCCTGCGCAATCGCATCGAGGGCGAAGATGGATGCGACGAGACCGGCCTTCATGTCGCCGGCGCCGCGCCCGTAGAGCCAGTCGCCGTCCCGGCGGGGCTCGAAGGGCGGCGATGTCCAGCGGTTTTCGCTGCCGGCGGGAACGACATCGACATGGGAATTGAAGGCAAGCGAACGCCCGCCGCCGGTGGATATCTTGCGGCCGACGATGTTCCAGCTGTCGTCATAAGCGACGGTCGCCGGCGAAAAGGCGGGATGATGCCCGATTTTTGCAGCATCGGTACGGATACGGCGCACGTCGAATCCGCGCTCTTTCAATGCCGCCGCGATGAAATCCTGCGCAGCGGATTCGGCGTTGCGCAGGGACTTGAAGCGCACCAGCCGTTCCAGAAACAGGACCTGATCGTCGAAAAGCCGATCGACGGCGGCAAGAATACGATCGTGTGCAGACGTCATGGTCAGGCCTTGTGAAGCGGCGGAATGTCGGAGCGTGGGGCAGCCTAGCCGCTGCCCCGTTCATTTCAAGTCTCAGCCGAAGACGGACTTTACCGCATCGGCGGTCGCCTTGACGATGATATCGGCTTCCTCGCGCGTGAGGCACAACGGCGGGGCGAAGCCGAGGATGTCGCCCTGCGGCATGGCGCGGCCGATGACGCCGCGTTCCAGCAGGGCGGCCGAGACCTGTGGGCCGATCTTCCGTGCCGGATCGAAGAAGGCGCGGTCGTCCCTGTCCTCGACGAATTCGACGGCCGCCATCAGGCCGTCGCCGCGCACCTCGCCGACATTGCGATGGCCGCCGACCGCCCTGGCGAGTTCGCTGCGGAAATAGGCGCCGGTCGTGCCGGCGTTTTCCACGAGGCCCAGTTCGTCGATCAGTTCGAGATTGGCGACGCCGGCGGCAGCGCAGATCGGATGCGCGGAATAGGTCCAGCCGTGGCCGATCGCGCCGAGTTCGTCCGAGCCCTTGACCAGAACCTGCCAGACCTTGTCGGAAACAATGGTGCCGGAGAGCGGCGCATAGGCCGAGGTCAGGCCCTTGGCGATGGTGATCAGCGCCGGCTTCATGCCGTAGTGATCCGAACCGAACATCGTGCCGAGGCGACCGAAGCCGGTAACGACCTCGTCGGCGACGAGCAGGATGTCATACTTGTCGAGCACGGCCTGGATTTTCTGCCAGTAGCCCTTCGGCGGCGGCACGATGCCGCCGGTGCCGAGGATCGGCTCGCCGATGAAGGCGGCGACGGTCTCCGGCCCTTCGGCAAGGATCGTTTCCTCCAGCCTGTCGGCGCAATATTGCGAGAACTGCTCCTCGTCCATGGAGCGATCCGGCCGGCGGAAGAAATACGGGGCTTCTGTGTGCAGGATCGGGGCGCGCGGCAGGTCGAAGGCATTGTGGAACAGGTGCAGACCGGTCAGCGAGCCGGTCATGACGCCCGAGCCGTGATAGCCGCGCCAGCGCGAAATGATCTTCTTCTTTTCGGAACGGCCGAGAATGTTGTTGTAATACCAGATCAGCTTGATGTTGGTCTCGTTGGCATCCGAGCCCGACAGGCCGAAATAGACGCGGCTCATGCCCTCCGGCGCGCGGTCGATGATCATCTTGGACAGCGTGATCGAGGCTTCCGTGCCGTGGCCGACATAGGCGTGGTAATAGGCGAGGTTTTTGGCCTGCGCCGCGATCGCATCGGCGATCTTCTGGCGGCCATAGCCGACATTGACGCAATAGAGGCCGGCGAAGGCATCGAGACTGGTCTTGCCGCCGGTATCGGTGATGTAGACGCCTTCGCCGCCGCCGATGACGCGGGTCGGCGTTTCGCCGCGGGCATGCATGCCCATATGGGTGGAGGGGTGGAAGAAGTGGTCGCGGTCCCAGGCGGTGAGTTCGTTGCGTCTGTCGGACATGGTGTTTCCTTTCGATTGTGCTGAGGCGCCGGGATCAGGCGGCCGTGTCGATGCAGAGATATTTGAGCTCGGTGAAGGCCTCCATGCCATGGCGCGCGCCCTCGCGGCCGAGGCCGGATTGTTTCCAGCCGCCGAAGGGGATCGGTCCGCCGGTGATCTTGACGCGATTGATCGCCACCATGCCGAATTCCAGCGCCCGGGCAAGGCGCATCTGCCGCGCGCCGTTTTCGGTGACGACATAGGCGACGAGGCCGTATTCGGTGTCGTTGGCGCGGGCGACGACCTCCGCCTCGTCATCGAAGGCGGTGACGGCCGCGACGGGGCCGAAGGTCTCCTCGCGCATGATGAGGGCGTCGTCGGCGACATCGGTCAGAAGCGTCGGCGCGTAGAACAGCGCGCCGGCCTTGTGTCGCCTGCCGCCGGTCAGGAGCCGCGCGCCGCGCGCGATGGCGTCGGCCACCTGTTCCTCGACCTTGGCGATGGCGCGTTCATGCATCAGCGGGCCGATATCGACATCCGCCTCCAGCCCGGCGCCGACCTTCAGCGCCTCGATGCGGGCCTGGAAGGCCCTGGTGAAGGCGGCAAGGACCGGGCGTTCCACATAGATGCGGTTGGCGGCGAGGCAATCCTGGCCCGAGGTCGCGAACTTGGCGTTGACGGCGATATCGGCCGCCTTGTCGATATCGGCGTCGGCGAAGACGATCAGCGGCGCATGGCCGCCGAGTTCCATGACCAGCCGTTTCATGGTCGGGGCGCATTGGCCGGCGATGAGCTTGCCGATTTCGGTCGAACCGGTGAAGCTCATGGCGCGGATGCGCGCATCGGCATTCATGCGGCCGACGATGGTGGCGGCATCGCCGGTCACGACATTGAAGACGCCGGCGGGCAGGCCGGCGCGCTCGCCAAGCTCGGCAAGGGCCAGCGCCGAGAGCGGCGTTTCGCTGGAGGGATGGGCGACGACGGTGCAGCCGGCGGCAAGGGCCGCCGCCACCTTGCGGGTGATCATCGCGGCGGGGAAATTCCACGGCGTGACGACACCGACGACCCCGAGCGCCTCGCGGCGCACGATCATTTCCGCGCCCGGCAGATGGCTGGTGACGCTCTCGGCATTGAGACGCTTCCCCTCTTCGGCATACCATTCGACGAAGCCGGCGGCGTAATCGATCTCGCCACGGGATTCGCAAAGCGGCTTGCCCTGCTCCAGCGTCATCAGCAAGGCGAGGTCCTCGCGCGCCTCCAGCATCAGGCCATGCCATTTGCGCAGGATCGTCGCGCGCTGCTGCGGCAGCATGTCCCGCCAGGCGGGGAAGGCGGCGGCGGCGGCGGAAATCGCCTCTGCCGTCTGCTCGCCGTCGAGCGCGGCGACCCAGGCAAGCGTTGCGGAGGAGGCGGGGTCCGTCACTTCGAAACAGCCGCCGTCGCGCCCGGCGATCCAGCGGCCGCCGACATAGGCGAGATCGCGCTTGAGATGCGGATCGGCCAGACGCGCAAGCGCATCGTGAAACCGTGTACGGGCGAATATGGCGGTCATGGCGGCCTCCTTCTGGGTGTGGAAGGAATGTGCCAGAGCATGCGCGGCAGATTGTCTATTGCCGGGGCGGATTGCAGAGAGTCTGACCAAAGATGCGGCCGGTCTTAGACAATCTCTCTACCTGGTTCGCTATCCGGGCTCGGGGGAGGGGAGCAGGCTCGCCAGCGGCAGGACGGTTTCCTCCTTCACCGTCTTGGTGACGATGTAGGTGAAGTAGCGGTCGATGCCGAGTTCGCGGTCCAGCAGGCTGTCGACGAGGCGCTGATAGGCGTCGATATCGGCCGCCATGATTTTCAGGATGTAATCGACGCCGCCGCCGACCGACCAGCAGGCGACGATATCGGGCGTTGCCGCCACGACCTTCTCGAAGCGCTCGAAATCGGCCTGGCGATGATTGGCGAGCGTCACCTCCATCATCACGCTGGTGACCGGCGCGACCCGGCGCAAGGAGATCCGGGCATGATAGCCGGTGACGATGCCGGCCTTTTCCAGCTTGCGCAGCCTCAGCCAGCAAGGCGTCGGGGAAAGGCCCGCCTTTTCCGCCAGCGCCAGCTTGGTGATGCGCCCATCCGCCTGAATGGCTTCCAGGATGCGCAGGTCGATGGCGTCGAGTTTCATGCGGGCGCCCTCCGGGCGAAAATCAGCTCATGCACGGGAAAAAGACAATGGAAATCCATTTTGACGTTGTCAATTGGACTGAATTTGAGCACTGTCGAAATCATGACAAATTGGCGTCCCGATCCATCTCAATTACGCCGCCCGGCTTACCTCTCCCTTGCCGAGCAGATCGCTCGCGCCATCCAGGAAGGCCATTTGCCGAACGGCACCCGGCTTCTACCGCATCGCAAGCTTGCCGACGACCTGAAACTTTCGGTGCAGACCGTCAGCCGCGCCTATGACGAGCTGATCCGGCGCGGGCTGATCTCCGGGGAGATCGGGCGCGGCTCCTTCGTCCAGACGCGGCCGAAGGAGCCGGAGCCGCCCTATCTGCCGGAACGCCTCGGCGAACTCGTCGATCTCTCGATCCTGAAGCCGGTCTGCGAACAGTTGCATCTGGAGCGGATGCGCGAGGCTTTCGGCTGGCTGGCGGAAAACCTGCCGTCCAGCTCGGCACTTTCCTTCCGCCCGAACATGGTTTTTCCCCGCCACCGCGCCGTTGCCGCCGAGTGGCTGGCGCGCTGCGGGCTGGAGATCTCGCCGCTCAACATCAGCCTCACCAATGGCGCGACGTCGGGCATGACGGTGGCGCTGATGAGCGTCGCGCCGCCCGGCTCCACGGTAGCGACCGAGGCGATCAGCCACCACACGCTGGTGCCGCTCTCCACCTATCTCGGCCTGCATCTCGAAGGCTTGCCCATCGACCGCGACGGCATGATCCCCGAAGCGCTGGACGAGGCCTGCCGCACCGGCGTCATCCGCGCCGTCTTCCTGCAGCCCTCGGTGATCAACCCGACAGCGACGCTGATGAGCGCGGCCCGCCGGCAGGCGCTGGCCGAGGTGGCGCGCCGCCACGACATCGCGATCATCGAAAACGACATCCTCGGTCCGCTGGTCGAGAACCGCGCGCCGCCGATTGCCGCCTATGCGCCGGAGCGCACGCTCTACGTCACCAGTTTCACCAAGATCACCGTGCCCGGCCTGCGCATCGGCTATCTGGCGGCGCCGGATCGCTACGTCGCAGCCGTCGCCAATCGCCATCTGGTTTCGAACTGGATGGCGACGCCGGCAATTGCCGAGATCGCCACACGCTGGGTCAGCGACGGCACGGCGATGGAACTGGTCCAATGGCAGCGGCGGGCGCTCGGCCATCGCCATGCCATCGCGCAGGACATGCTGGGCGGCCTGCCCTATCATGACCACCCGCAGAGCCTGCATGTCTGGCTGCCCTTGCCGGAGGGCCATTCGGAAGAGGGGTTCGTGTCGCAGGCCCGGCTTCGCGGCGTCGCCATCGCGCCCGGCTCCTCCTTCCGCACCGCCGATCATGGCTGGCACCCGGCGGTGCGCGTCTCGCTCGGCTCCACGACCGAGCAGGAATTGCGCACCGGCCTTGGCATTCTCGCCTCGCTCGCCAGCGGCAGCCCCGAGGCGCTGCTGCTCGCAATTTGAGGAGATTGCATCGAAAATCGCCATGCCGGGAATAATTGTCATGAGATTATTATTCGGATTGACATGATTTAGATTGCCCCGCATCGTTGCGCCATCAGATGTCCCGACAGGGAGAGACAGGCATGGCCGCACCCATCATCCGCATCGACAACATCACCAAGCGCTTCGGGCCGCTGACGGTGCTCGACGGGTTGTCGATGGAGGTGCTGCCGGGCGAGAAGCTGGCGCTGATCGGCCCGTCCGGTTCCGGCAAGACGACGATCCTGCGCATTCTCATGACGCTGGAAACGATCAGCGACGGCCATATCGAGGTGGATGGCGACCAGCTCTACCATATGCGCAAGAACGGCAGCCTCGTGGCGGCCGACGACCGCCACCTGCACCGGATGCGCGAGAAGATCGGCATGGTCTTCCAGCACTTCAATCTCTTTCCGCACAAATGCGTGCTCGACAATGTCACGCTCGCGCCGATGCTGACCAAGGGCGTGGCAAAAGCGGCGGCCGAAAAGCGGGCGATGGAGCTTCTCGATATGGTCGGCCTCGCCGACAAGGCGAAAAGCATGCCCGCGCAACTGTCCGGCGGGCAGAAACAACGGGTGGCGATTGCCCGCGCGCTCGCCCTTTCGCCGAAGATCATGCTGTTCGACGAAGTGACCTCGGCGCTCGATCCGGAGCTTGTCGAGGAGGTGCTGAACGTCATGCGCAAGCTTGCCGCCGAGACCGACATGACCATGCTTCTCGTCACCCACGAGATGGGTTTCGCCCATGATTTCGCCGACCGGGTGATGTTTTTCGACCGGGGCAAGATCGTCGAACAGGGCAGGCCGGACGAGATTTTCCGCACGCCCCGGCAGGAGCGGACGCAGGCTTTCCTGCGCAAGATCATCGCGGCCGGGCACCGCGTCTGATTTTCCCGGGCATCGGGAAAAATGCTGAAAATACAAGAAAAACCCCAGAGGAGTTCGCAACGATGAAGAACGGGCATTTCCTGACCATGCTTGCCGGTGCAAGCGCAATGATGGCGGTTCTTGCCGGCGCGCCGGCATCTGCCGATGACGGCAAGCTCGAGCAATTGAAGGCGCAGGGGTTTGCCCGCGTCGCCATCGCCAACGAGCCGCCGTTCACGGCGGTCGCCGCCGACGGCAAGGTTTCGGGTGCTGCGCCGGATGTGGCGCGCGAGATCTTCAAGCGCCTCGGCGTCGCCGATATCGTCGCCTCGATTTCCGAATATGGCGCGATGATCCCCGGCCTGCAGGCCGGCCGCCACGACGTCATCACCGCCGGCCTGTTCATGAAGCCGGAGCGTTGCGCCGCCGTCGCCTATTCGCAGCCGATCCTGTGCGATGCCGAAGCCTTCGCGCTGAAGAAGGGCAATCCGCTCAAGCTGCAGAGCTACAAGGACATCGCCGACAATCCGGATGCCAAGATCGGCGCGCCGGGCGGTGGCACGGAAGAGAAGCTGGCGCTCGAAGCCGGCGTGCCGCGCGAGCGGGTCATCGTCGTTCCCGATGGCCAGAGCGGCATCAAGATGCTGCAGGACGGACGCATCGACGCCTATTCGCTGCCGGTCCTGTCGATCAACGATCTGGTTTCCAAGGCGAAGGACCCCGAAATCGAGGTCGTGGCCCCGGTGCAGGGCGCGCCCGTCTATTGCGATGGCGCGGCCTTCAGGAAGGGCGACGAGGCGCTGCGCGACGCCTTCGACGTCGAACTCGCCAAGCTGAAGGAATCGGGCGATTTCGCCAAGATCATCGAGCCCTACGGCTTTTCCGCCAAGGCGGCGATGTCGACGACGCGCGAAAAGCTCTGCGCCGCGAAGTGATCGCCTGACATTGCGCCATTCCCTCCCCGACGGGGAGGGAAACCTTCGCTCAATCGCAAACGGGAAGACGGATGACCGACTGGTCCGGCTATATAGGTCTGATCCTGCAAGGCGCGCTGGTGACGCTGGAATTGACGGTCATGGGCTCGGCGCTCGCGCTCGTCATGGCCTTCGCCGCCGGGCTCGGCCGCGTCAGCCGCTTTGCGGCAGTCAGGGCGCTCGCCACCACCTATATCGAGTTCTTCCGCGGAACCTCGATCTTCGTGCAGCTTTTCTGGGTCTATTTCGTGCTGCCCTTTGCCGGCGTCACGCTGTCGCCGCTACAGGCGGGCGTGCTGGCCTTGGGGCTGAACGTCGGGGCCTATGGCGCGGAGGTGGTGCGCGGCGCGGTGAAGGCGATCGGACGCGAGCAGCGCGAGGCCTGCATCGCGCTGAACCTCACCCGCGCCCAGGCGATGCGCCATATCATCCTGCCGCAGGCGCTGCCCCTGATGCTGCCGACCTTCGGCAACAATGCCATCGAGCTTTTGAAGGGCACGGCGGTCGTGTCGCTGATCTCTCTTACCGACATGACCTTTCAGGCTCAGGTGGTGCGCGCCCAGACCGGCAGCACGCTGATCCCCTTCGCCACGATCCTCGTGCTCTATTTCCTGATGGCGCTCGCCATCTCCTATGGCATGCGCTGGCTGGAGCGCCGGGTGATGCGCGGCCTCGACGGCGTGAGGAACTGACGATGGAATGGGACTGGAATTTCGTCCGGGAGATCATGCCGACCCTGCTTCAGGGCCTGAAGATCACCATTCTGGCGACCGTGCTGGGGGCGGCGCTCGCGGCCGTCATCGGCCTTGTCTTCGCCATCCTGCGCATGACCGCGCCGAGGCCGGTCGCAAAGGCGACGGGTTTCGTCGTCGAGTTCATTCGCGGCACGCCGCTGCTGGTGCAGCTCTATTTCATCTTCTACGTGCTGCCGGATATCGGCATCCGCCTGCCGGCGCTCACCGCCGGCGTCATCGGGCTCGGCCTGCATTACGGCACCTATGCGGCCGAGGTTTATCGCGCCGGCATCCAGAACGTGCCGCGCGGGCAATGGGAGGCGGCGAAGGCGACGAACCTCACCGGCCGCCAGACCTGGATCCATGTGATCCTGCCGCAGGCCATCCCGCCGATGATCCCGGCGCTCGCCAACTATCTGATCGCCATGTTCAAGGAAACGCCGCTGCTTTCCGCCATCACCGTGCTGGAACTGATGAACCAGGCGAAAAGCGTCGCCAACAGCAGCTATCGCTATATCGAGCCGATGACGCTGGTCGGCGTATTCTTCCTGATCATGAGCCTGATCTCCGTTCTTTTCCTGCGCTTTCTCGAAGCGCGCTTTTCACCGCTGGAGCAACGCTGATGCCGCCCTTCGATCTCTCGCTCGCCTCGCGCGCTCCCCTGTTGGACGACCGGCCGCTGTCAAAACGCGTCGGCCTGATCATCCTTGCGACCGACCACACGACGGAAGTGGATTTCCAGCGGATGGTGGCCAGCGACCGGATCGGCGTCTATGCGACCCGCATCCCCTATGCCAATCCGGTGACGCCGGAAAACCTGCGCGCCATGCAGCCGTCGCTGACGGCCGGCGCAGCACTCATTCTGCCGGACGAGCCGCTGGATGTCGTGATGTATTCCTGCACCTCCGCCTCCGTCGTCATCGGCGATGCCAATATCGAGGCGGCGGTGAAGGCCGCCAAGCCGACCGCAACAGTGGTGACGCCCACCGCCGCAGCCGTTTCGGGATTGAAGGCGTTCGGGGCAAAACGCATTTCCGTGCTGACGCCGTACACGATCGACACCAGCCGGCCGATGGCCGATTATTTCCAGTCGCTCGGCTTCGACATCGCCCGCTTCACCTGCCTCGGGCTGACCGACGACCGCGAGATGGCGCGCATTTCCCCAGCGGAAATCGTTGCCTTCGCGAAAGAAGCGACCGCGCCGGATTGCGACGCGCTGTTCATCTCCTGCACGGCGGTGCGGGCCGCCGGCGTCGCGGCCGAGATCGAGGCCGCCATCGGCAAGCCGGTCGTCACCAGCAATCTCGCCACCGCCTGGGCGGCCTTACGCCTTTGCGGCGACGAGACGGCGCGGCCGGCGCTTGGCCGGCTGATGACGCTTGCCTGGCCGGGGGTGGCGCCATGACGTCGCTTCCCGTGACCCTGGCGGATATCGAACAGGCGGCGCGCCGCATCGAAGGTCGCATCCTGCGCACGCCCTTTGTCCCGTCGCCGTCTCTGACCGAGCTTTGCGGCGTGCCTGTCGGCCTCAAGCTCGAACATCACCAGACCACCGGCAGCTTCAAGCTGCGCGGCGCGACCAATGCCGTGCTTTCTCTAACGCCGCAGCAGCGGGCGCGGGGCGTCGTCGCCGCCTCGACGGGCAATCATGGCCGGGCGCTCGCCCATGCCGCGAAGGCGGAAGGATCGGTCGCGACGATCTGCATGTCGCGGCTCGTGCCCGACAACAAGGTCCGCGACATCCGCCGCCTTGGCGCAATTATCCGCATCGTCGGCCGGTCGCAGGACGAGGCGCAGGTCGAAGCCGACAGGCTGGCCGCCGAAGAAGGCCTCGTCATGGTGCCGCCTTTCGATCACCCCGCTGTCGTTGCGGGGCAGGGCACGCTTGGGCTGGAGATCGTCGAGGCCATGCCGGATGTGGCGACGGTGCTCGTGCCGCTTTCGGGCGGCGGGCTTGCCGCCGGTGTCGCGGCGGCGGTGAAGGGGCGCTTGCCGGGCGCGCGCGTCATTGGCCTCACCATGGAACGCGGCGCGGCGATGAAGGCGAGCCTCGATGCCGGCCAGCCGGTGCTGGTCGAGGAGGTCGCAAGCCTTGCGGATTCGCTCGGCGGCGGTATCGGCCTCGACAATACGGTGACTTTTTCGATGTGCCGGGCGCTGCTCGATGACGTGATCCTGCTTTCCGAAGCCGAAATCGCCGCCGGCATGCGCCATGCCTATGCTCGGGAGCGCGAGGTGATCGAAGGCGCAGGCGCCGTCGGCATCGCGGCGCTCATCTCCGGCCGGCTCGGCCGGCTGGACGGGCCGGTCGCCGTGATCCTGTCCGGCCGCAATGTGGACATGGCCCGGCATCTCCGGGTCATCAACGGCGAGGATACACCATGACGACGATGACAATCCTGACCGAAGCCGATCTCAGGCGCATCGTTCCGCTCGACCTGGAAGCCATCGCCTGCGTGGAAGATGCCTTTCATGCGCTGGCGACCAAAGCGGTCGCCATGCCGCCGATCCTGCGGCTCGACATTCCCGAACATCGCGGCGAGGTCGACGTGAAGACGGCCTATGTTCCGGGCCTGGATGGTTTTGCCATCAAGATCAGCCCGGGCTTCTTCGACAATCCAAAGATCGGCCTGCCAAGCACCAACGGGTTGATGGTGCTGTTTTCGGCCACGACCGGCCTCGTGCAAGCGGTGCTGCTCGACAATGGTTATCTGACGGATGTGCGCACCGCCGCCGCCGGCGCGGTCGCGGCCAAACATCTGGCGCGCGAGGATGCGTCGGTCGCCGCCATCTTCGGCGCGGGCATGCAGGCGGGATTGCAACTGGAAGCCCTCAGCCTCGTCCGCCCGATCCGGCAAGCCCGCCTCTGGGCGCGCGATCCCGGCAAAGCTATGGAAGCGGCAGCCAGGCTGATGCATAAGCTTGGGTTTCCCGTCAGCGCGGAAACCGATGGCCGGGCGGCGGTCGATGGCGCCGACATCATCGTCACCACAACGCCCTCGTCAACGCCGGTTCTCAAGGCGGAATGGCTGCAAGCCGGCCAGCATGTCACCGCCATGGGTTCGGATGCCGAGCACAAGAACGAGATCGAACCGGCGGTGATCGCCGCGGCCGGCCTCTATGTCGCCGACAGCCTCCGCCAGACCCGCCGCCTCGGCGAACTGCATCACGCCATCGAAGCGCGGCTGGTGGCGGCGGACGCGCTTTTCCCCGAACTCGGCGAGATCGTCGCCGGGCGCAAACCGGGCCGCAGCGGCCCCGCGCAGATCACCGTGGCGGACCTGACCGGCACGGGCATTCAGGACACGGCCATTGCAACCCTTGCGGCCGCCCGCGCGGCCTCAGTCGGCGCCGGCACGACCTTTACGAGTTGAGACCGGCTTTTCGCCGGGTATAGAGGAAAAACCGATGAAACAAGCGAACCTGAAGTTCTCACTTCCGGAGTATGAAACGCGTCTGCAGAAAACCCGGACCGCCATGGAAGCCAAGGGCATCGACGTGCTGATCTGCAGCGATCCCTCCAACATGAACTGGCTGACCGGCTATGACGGCTGGTCCTTCTACGTCCACCAATGCGTCGTCGTGCCGCCGACCGGCGAGCCGATCTGGTACGGCCGCGGCCAGGACGCCACGGGCGCGAAATTCACCGCCTATCTGAAACACGAGAACATCATCGGCTATCCGGACCATTACGTCCAATCCACCGAGCGCCACCCGATGGATTACCTGTCGGCCAAGCTGACCGAACGCGGCCTCGACGGGCTGACCATCGGCGTCGAGATGGACAATTACTGGTTTTCGGCCGCCGCCTTCGCTTCGCTGCAAAAGCATCTGCCGAATGCCCGCTTCGTCGACGCCACCGCGCTCGTCAACTGGCAGCGCGCGGTCAAGAGCGAGGCGGAAATCGGGTATATGCGCAATGCCGCGCGGATCGTCGAAAAGATGCATGAGCGCATCTTCGACAAGATCGAGGTCGGCATGCGCAAATGCGATCTCGTCGCGGAAATCTATGATGCCGGCACGCGCGGCGTCGACGGCATCGGCGGCGATTATCCGGCCATCGTGCCGTTGCTGCCCTCGGGTGTCGAGGCCTCCGCCCCGCACCTGACCTGGGACGACCGGCGGATGCAATCGGGCGAGGGCACGTTTTTCGAGATCGCCGGCTGCTACAATCGCTACCATGTGCCGCTGTCGCGCACCGTCTTCCTCGGCAAGCCGACGCAGGCTTTCCTCGATGCGGAAAAGGCGACACTGGAGGGCATGGAGGCCGGGCTTGCAATGGCGAAACCCGGCAATACCTGCGAGGATATCGCCAACGCCTTCTTCGCGGTGCTGAAGAAATACGGCATCGTCAAGGACAACCGCACCGGCTATGGCATCGGCGTTTCCTATCCGCCGGACTGGGGCGAGCGCACGATGAGCCTGCGCCCCGGCGACCGCAGCGAATTGCAGCCCGGCATGACCTTCCATTTCATGACCGGTCTGTGGCTGGAGGATATGGGCTTCGAGACGACGGAAAGCATTCTGATCACGCAGACCGGCGTCGAATGCCTGGCCAACGTGCCGCGCAAGCTTCTCGTGAAGGATTGAGCCATGCGTGCCTCTCCCATCAGCCCGACGGTCGATTTTTCGGCCGAGGGCGTTCAGCACGGCTTTTTGCGCCTGCCCTACAGCCGGGACGACAGCGCCTGGGGTTCGGTGATGATCCCGGTGAGCGTGGTGAAAAACGGGGAGGGGCCGACGGCCCTTCTCACCGGTGGCAATCATGGCGACGAATATGAAGGGCCGATCGCGCTTTTCGATCTCGCCCGTTCGTTGAAAGTGGAGGAGATCACGGGCCGCGTCATCATCGTCCCGGCGATGAATTACCCGGCCTTTCTCGCCGGCACGCGCACCTCCCCCATCGACAAGGGCAACATGAACCGCAGCTTTCCGGGTGCGCCGAATGGAACGGTCACCCAGAAGATCGCCGATTATTTCCAGCGCATGCTGCTGCCGCTCGCCGATATCGTTCTCGATTTCCATTCGGGCGGCAGGACGCTGGATTTCCTGCCCTTCTGCGCCGCCCATATCCTGCCGGACAAGGCGCAGGAGGCAAAGGCCTTCGAACTCGTGCACGCCTTCGGCGCGCCCTGGTCGATGAAGATGCTGGAGATCGACGCCGTCGGCATGTACGACACGGCGGCCGAGGAAATGGGGAAAATCTTCATCACCACCGAACTCGGCGGCGGCGGAACGGCAACGGCGAAAAGCGCCGGCATCGCCAAACGGGGCGTGACGAACCTGCTCAAATCGGCGGGCATTCTCAACGGCGCGGCGCAAACTGGCCAAACCGTCTGGCTCGACATGCCCGATGGCAATTGCTTTTCATTCGCCGAGGATGGCGGGCTTATCGAACCGCTCGTCGATCTCGGCGACACGGTGAAGACGGGCGACGCCGTTGCGCGCATCTACCCCGTCGGTCGCACCGGCATCGCGCCGCAGGAGATCCGGGCGAAGATGGACGGCATCCTCGCCGCCCGTCATTTTCCGGGCCTCGTCAAGCCGGGCGATTGCGTCAGCGTCGTCGCCGCCGTCGTACCGGCGTGAGCGCCGCGCCGGCATAAGACCGGCGCGACACCGCGCGAACGCCATCACTCGAGCGCGACACCCATGGCCGGCCGGGCCTCCTTGGCCCGCAGCGGTCCCTTGCCCGGCTTGCCGAACAGATAGCCCTGAACCTGCGCGCAGCCTTCCGCGACGACCATGGCGTATTGCTCGTCGGTTTCGATGCCTTCGGCGGTGACCGGCAGGTTGAGGCTTCGCCCGAGACCGACCACGGCCTTGACGATGGCGCGGGCATTGTCGTCATCGTTCATCGCCGCGGTGAAACTGCGGTCGATCTTCAGCTTGTCGAAGGGGAAGCTCTGGAGGTTGGAGAGCGACGAATAGCCGGTTCCGAAATCGTCCATCACGATGGAAAGGCCGATCGCCTTCAACTGGCGCAACGTTTCGAGCGTGGCGTCGCGGTCGCGCAGCAATGCGCTTTCGGTGATTTCGAGCTCCAGGCGGCCCGGCGCCAGCCCGGTTTCGTCGAGGATGCGGCAGATCGAGAAAGTGAGGTTGGACACCCGGAACTGGACCGGGGAAATATTGACCGCGACCTTCAGACTGGACGGCCATCGCGTCGCCTCCCGGCAGGCCTCGCGCAGCACCCATTCTCCGATGCTGAAGATCGCGCCGGTATCCTCGGCAATCGGGATGAAGAGATCGGGAGCGACCTCGCCATGAACGGCATGCCGCCACCGCAACAGCGCTTCATAGCCGATAATCCCCTGTTCGACCGACTGGATCGGCTGGTAAAGCAGATACAGTTCGCCGCGACCGATCGCCTGGCGCAAATCCGCTTCGAGCTCGCGCCGCTGCCGGGTCTCCTGATCCATTTCGAGATCGTAGAAGGCGAGCAACCCGCGCCCGCCGACCTTGGCGCGATAAAGCGCGAGATCCGCGGCATGGATCAGGCCCGCCATATCGGCCGCATCGTGCGGGTAGAGAGCGATGCCGATGCTGACGCCGACCGCGGTCGGATCGGTATTGAGGTTCATCTTTTCCTGGAAGGCGGCAAGAATGCCGCGCGCCAGCGTGTGGGCGTAATCCGTCCCCGCGCCCGGCATGGTGACGATCATGAACTCGTCGCCGCCGATGCGCGCCACCAGATCGCTGGAGCTGGCGCTTTCACTCAGGATCGCCGCCACATCGCGCAGAACCCGGTCGCCCTCGGCATGGCCGAAGAGATCGTTGACCGCCTTGAAGCGGTCGAGATCGAGCGCGATCACCGCGAAATGCTCCGCGTCGTCGCCAAGTTGCGCGGCAAGACGCTCCTGGAACTTCGTGCGGTTCGCAAGACCGGTCAGCATGTCGTGTCGCGCCAGATATTCGACCTTGCGCTGCGCGGCGAGCTTTTCCGTCAGGTCGCGCACCGCCACGACCTGGCTCGGTCGGCCGCGATATTCGATGGTCTGGACCGCCAGTTCGTAGACACGCGCGCTTTCCAGCTTGCAGGGCGCGGCCTCGACAGTCAGCGGCCGGGTGACGTCGATGCTCAATCCGTCGCTGGCGATCAGGTAATCGTCCGGGTTCTTGCCGATAAGGGCCGCCTCCGGGCTGCCGGCCAGTTCCGCGAAACGGCCGTTCACCTCGATGATGCGGCGATCGCGAATGACGGCCAGCCCATCGAGGCTGGCATTGGCGAAACCCTTGAGATCGACGAGATAACGATCGATAATGGCCGCAATCGCCGTGCCCAGAGCAACGACGAGGGTGACGCCGCTGACGGCGACCGTCAGCCATATGCGGTTGCGGTCGAAGGCTTCCGGCCCCGGAATGGTGGGATTGGGCACCAGGATGGTCGACGACACCGCCGTGAAATGAAGGACGCAGACCCCGAGAATTGCCGTCAGCGCCGGCGCGCCGATCCTTGCAAGCCCGCTCGTCTTGCGGAACAGGTGGAAGGCGAGGATGAAAAGGGCGACGGTGAGCGTCAGGCCAATTGCAATCGGCACGACATTATAGGTGATATCGGCCGCCGCCCGCAGCCCCGCCATGCCGATGAAATGCATGGCGGCAACGGCCGCCGTCAGGCACAGGCCGGCGGAAACCGGCCGATGCACCCCGCCCGCCGACATG
Source organism: uncultured Rhizobium sp. (assembly GCA_945952045.1). Classification (GTDB taxonomy): domain Bacteria; phylum Pseudomonadota; class Alphaproteobacteria; order Rhizobiales; family Rhizobiaceae; genus Metarhizobium. The sequence continues at coordinate 48,009 of CAMFHE010000028.1, read as the reverse complement.
CGCAGCGCAAACAGGATGCCGATCACGGCGGCAATCGCCGAAATCGCGGTGAAGGCAACGTCGAAGCTGATCGGCATGCCGCCCTGATAGCCCAGCATCGAAACGAAATGCGTCGCCCAGATGCTCAGTCCCGACGCCACGGCGGCGATGACGATCCAATGCGGTTTTCTTCGCGGGGTGCTTTCGTCCGCTCTCACGAGCAGATGAAAGAACGCAACCATTCCAACGACAAGAATGCCGGCGGCAAGGAGAACGGTTGCATTATCGTGCTGGTATAGAACACACTCGATGACCGTAAACATGACACCTCACTTGTGGGTGAAGTCATGAGTGTATGAAGCAGCGATTACTATAGCGTTAAAGTTGTTATACGCTTTGCCCACACCAAGCCATGGCCACCGACGCCGCACGGGCGAGACATCGCGATAACCCTATAAAAATCAATAGTATGATAATTGCCGCATTGTCTTTTTCTGGAACAGGCCCGGAGAAAACGCCTCCCAGAGGTTGCGCCATTTCCGGCTGGCCTGGAATGAGCCATTGCCGGCCCGGGCGGCCTTTCCGCAACCGGCGAAGCGGCGTCCCGCGCTTTTCCCGGAGCATTTTTGGGCGCGTGAAAAGGGGGCTTGCAAAATCCGCATGGATTGGTCCTATCTGCGGTCGGGCGCGTTTTGCGCCTGACATTCGAGGGGACTTCCATGACATTGAAAATTCGCGTGGCCTTGGCCGCGCTTGCCTTTACGGCTGCGACCACCGCATCCACTTCCGTTTTCGCCTGGGGCTGCGCTGCGGTTTCCGAAGAGGGCACCTATGGCTACAGCTATTCCTATGGCGACGAGGATTCGGCCCGCGAGCGCGCGCTGAACGAATGCGCCAAGCGCACGACCACGGAAAGCGTGTGCGAAATCACCGAATGCGACGAAGCCAGCTGAGCTTTCGGCATGAGGCGGGTGGCCATGCCATCCGCCTTTTTACATGACGTCGTCCGGATGGCGGCCGGGCCGTGGGCGGTAGATCGGAAAGCGCCAGGCGAACCGCAACGCCCCGCCGCGCACGATGAAGGCCGCGATCATGCCGATCGCCGAGGCGACCAGCAACGGCGCGCCGGCTTCCGTCGCCACCGTGAAACCGGCAGCGCCGACCAATGCCGCTGTGATATAGATTTCCGGACGTAGCAGCACGGACGGCTCGTTTGCCAGGAGATCGCGCAGAATGCCGCCGAAGCTCGCCGTCAGCACACCGGTGGTGATCGCAACCGTCGGTGAGCCGGTCGCCGCATAGCCCTTGGCCGCGCCCATGACGCAATAGGCCGACATGCCCATGGCATCGAGCCAGAGCAGCAGGCGATAACGCGACTCGATGCGATGGGCGAGCACGAAAACGACCAGCGCCGCCAGCACGCAGACGATGAGATAGGTCGGGTTGACCACCCAGAAGACCGGTGTGGCCCCGAGAATGACATCGCGAAACGTGCCCCCGCCAATACCCGTCGCCGCCGCCAGGAACATGAAGCCGATCAGGTCGAGCTGCTTGCGCGACGCCGAAAGCGCGCCCGTGGCGGCAAAGACCGCGACACCGGTATAATCCAGCAATTCCAGGATCGTCACGATTGTCTCCCCGCCAGCATGCCTCCACATAACGGCCAATCGCTTGCCGCAGCCTTGCGTCGTGGAGGTCGCTGCCCTTAGAGCATAATCCGACCGGAGTGAAACGAGGATCGACAAGATTATGCTTCAAAATAAAGAATTTAGAGTGCCGATCTGATTCAATCAGATCGAAAAGCGCTCTAACCCCCTGCGCCTGTCGAGGCGTCGGGGGACAGGAATTCGGGATATTGGACGTAATCCTTCAGAGCGCCTTTGGCGGGCGTGGCGGAGAGGCGAAGACCGGGACCGCCGGCGGGCGAGGTTTCGCCTTCGGCGATGAAGATGACGCCGGCGGCTTCCAGCGCGGTTCGCAATGCGGCGAGGGTCGTCTCGTCAAGGGCCTCGGCACCGCGTTCGAAGGCATCGAGCCGTGCCGGCGACAGGCCGATGCGGGTGGCGAGCGCGTTGCGATCGAGGCTGAGCATGGCGCGGGCGGCTTTGCATTGGGCTGGCGTCATCACTCACACCTTCCTTTGGGCTTCGCGTCAAACACGGATGCGGATATCGAAAAAGGACTTCAGCGCATGTTCCTGCTCGATCGGCCCGAAATAACACATCGACATATCCGTCGGGTCGAAAGCGATGAGCACGTCATGGGCGCGGCTGAGATCGGCGCTGACATGGGCGCCGAACTCCGGGGTCAGCAATGTCGACTGGGTCATGATGAAAGAGAGGGATTCTTCCCAGAAACTGCCCTGTCCGCGCGCGCGTTCGATGACGGATCGATAGCGATCCTCCGGCCGTATGCCGTTGATGGTGATGGGTGCAATGCGAAACGTCACGAAGTAAGTCGACAGTGTCACCGTTTAGTCTCCCAGCAAAACGTCTCCTGCCAGCGGCTGCAGAAGCTATCCGCGACAAAATGGACGATGCATTCTGAAGTTATGGCGCAAAAGAGCTTACGCAATATCCTAAACTGATGAGTTGAAAAATTTTTGATGCGCAAGCGTTCCTTATTTACGGTCAGAAATCCGCAAGATGATGCCACGGGCTTAAATCGGGTCGACGGAACCTCTCAGTCCGCCAAAGCAGGCGCGGCGAGCACTACGACCTTCCCAGGCATCGCACACACAAATCGTTCGATGATTGGCAGGGCCATCAGGACCGGTCAGTCCCGGCAGACCATCACAGGCCGCCTGCCCGAAAAGGCCGGCGGCTTTTCCTTGCGCGGGATTTTAACCGGGCATGCCCCGAAACGGCGCATCCGGTGGGGTCATTTGCCATCCGGAAAGACTCGTCTAACCATGCGGCGCACTTCCAGCGTGCACGTGGCAACATTTTCCCCGCCTCTGTGATTTTCCTTCTGCCCGGCGCTTTGCCGGAGAAGGAGGAAGTCATGAAAAACATCAAGCATACTTTGTTTTCGGTGTTGATCGCCACGAGCCTCGTTCCGTTCTCCCTCGCGCAGGCGCGCGACGGACTTGGCGTCGGCGTATCGCTCGGCGGCGGCAATGGCGTGAATGCCGGTGTCGGCGTGTCGTTGGGCGGCCGAAATGGCGTCAATGCCGGCGTCGGCGCTTCCGTTGGCGGCAGCAAGGGCGTCAATGCCGGCGTGGGCGCAAGCGTCGGCGGCAGCCAGGGTGTGAATGCCGGTGTCGGCGCCTCCGTCGGCGGCAGTCAGGGCGTCAATGCCGGTGTCGGCGCCAGCGTTGGCGGTAGCCAGGGCGTGAATGCGGGTGTCAGCGCCTCTATCGGCGGCGGCACCGGCGTCAATGCGAATGTCGGCGCTTCCATCGGCGGCAATTCCGGGACCGGGCTCGGCCTCGGTCTCGGCATTGGCGGCACCGGCAATAATGGCCGCCCGGGCGGCACCGGCGGCACGCCGGATGTCGGCTCCAACGATCCCGGCGGCAATAGCGGCACCGGCGGCGGCGATACGCCGACGACAAGCGACCCCGGAAACGATGGCGGCAATGTCACGCCGCGCACACCGTCGCGCAGCTTCCATCGCCTTTCGGCCAGCGATCAGCGCAAGCTGAAAACCCGCTGCCGCGATATCGCCAGCTCCGGCAATTACGACGTCCAGCTGGTGATGCTGTGCAAGATGCTGCAGGCCAGCCGATAAACGGCTTGGCGTGCAAAAAGCCGCATCCGGCGACGGGTGCGGCTTTTCCTGTTCTCGTCAGGCCATCGCGCCTCAGCTTGCCGGGCGGAAGGGCCTTGCGAGCGAGGTGGGGAAATGCAGCGCCAGGATTTGCCGGTTGCGGGAGATGATGACCAGCACGACGATGGTGGCGATATAGGGTAGCGCCGAGAGCAACTCGGAGGGCACGGCGAGGCCGAGCGCCTGCCCCTGCAATTGCAGGATGGTCATGCCGCCGAACAGCCATGCGCCGAGCAGCACCCGCAACGGCCGCCAGGTGGCGAAGACGACCAGCGCCAGCGCAATCCAGCCCTTGCCGGCCGTCATGTTTTCCACCCAGAGCGGCGTATAGGCGACCGAGAGATAGGCCCCCGCCAGCCCCGCCATCAGCCCGCCGAACATGACGGAGAGATAGCGAATGCGGATCACCGGATAGCCGATGGCATGCGCCGTCTCCGGGGATTCGCCGGTGGTGCGCAGAATGAGCCCCGCCTTGGTGCGATAGAGGAACCAGGTGATGCCCGCAAACAGCACCAGCGCCAGATAAACCATGGGATCGAAGCGGAAGAACATCGGGCCGACAACGGGTATGTCGGAAAGGCCGGGAATGGAGATGCGCTTGAGGGCATCGATGGGGGCGGAGCCGAAGCCGCGGCCGAGAAAGGCCGAGACGCCGGAGCCGAAGATGGCGAGCGCCAGCCCGGCCGCATATTGATTGGTGAGGAAGGTCAGCGCCAGCACGCCGAAGAGCAGCGAGGCGACGACCCCGGCCAGCGCCCCGCAAAGGATGGCGACCGGCATCGGCAGGCCGGCGATAACAGCCCAGAAGGCGAAGGCCGCGCCCATCAGCATCATGCCTTCGATGCCGAGATTGAGGACACCGGATTTTTCGACCACAAGCTCGCCAAGTGCTGCATAGATCAGCGGCGTGGCGGCAATGATCGTGCCGGTGAAGATGGCGATGAACAGATCCATTACGCGTGCTCCGGAATGCGGCGAAGCCGGTAGAAGATGAAGAAATCGGCAGCCAGCAGCAGGAAAAGCAGGATGCCCTGGAAGATGCGGGTCAGCGAGGCCGAGAGGCCCAAGGTCATCTGCACGCTTTCGCCCCCGAGGAACAGCAGCGACATCAGGAGACCGCCGAGCACGATGCCGAAGGCATTCAGCCGGCCGATGAAGGCGACAATGATCGCGGCGAAGCCATAGCCCGGCGAAATTTGCGGCGACAATTGGCCGAGCGGTCCCGACAATTCCGCCATGCCGGCGATACCGGCGGCAGCGCCCCCGGCGAGCAGCCCGATCCAGACGGCGGAGGATTCGGCAAAGCCGGCATAGCGCGCCGCGAGCGGCGCCGCGCCGCTGACCGACATCTTGTAGCCGAGAAAACTGCGGTCGGTGAACAGCCACATGGCGAAGACGGCGATGACAGTGATGAAGACGGAGCCGTTGAGGCGATAGGAATAATCGAAGGGCTCGAACATCGCCGCCGCCGAGAGCAGCGCCGTCTGCGGATAGTTGAAGCCGGCCGGATCGCGCCAGGGGCCGTGCACCAACCAGGAGAGCAACAGCGTCGCGATATAGGTCAGCATCAGCGTGACCAGGATCTCGTTGGTGCTCATGCGGGTCCGCAGGAAGGCCGGGATTGCCGCCCAGGCCATGCCGGCCAGCGCCCCGGCCAGCATCATCAGCGGCAAAAGCAGCCGGCTTTCGGGATCGGGATAGAACAGGCCGACGCCGCAGGCGGCGATGGCGCCGATGACAAGCTGCCCTTCCGCGCCGATATTCCAGACATTGGCGCGGAAACCGACCGCCAGTCCGCAGGCGATCAGGATCAGCGGCGAAGCTTTCAGCAGCAGTTCCGACAACCCGTTGATCGAATTCACCGGCGTGAGGAAGAAGGCGGAGAGTGTTGCCAGCGGATCGTAACCCAGCACGGCGAACAGGATCGAGCCGACGATCAGCGTCAGCAGCGTGGCGATGATGGGGGCGGCGACGCGCATGGTCGCCGAAGGCTGCGGCCTCTGCTCAATTCTGAAGCGCAACGGCGTCCCTCCCCATGCTGCTTTCGCCGCGTTCGCTGCGCTCGGTGCGCGTCATCATCAATCCCACCTCTTCGCGGCTGGTGCGGCTGCGCGCCAGCGATTGCGACACCTGCCCCTGGCAGATGACGTAGAGCCGGTCGCAGATTTCGAACAATTCGTCGAGTTCCTCGGAAATGACCAGCACGGCTGCGCCGGCGCGGGAGAGATCGATGATCGTCTGGCGGATGAAGGCGGCAGCACCCACGTCGACGCCCCAGGTCGGCTGGGCCACGAGGAAAAGTTTCGGGGCAAGCTCGATCTCGCGCCCGACGATGAATTTCTGCAAATTGCCGCCCGAAAGGCTTTGCGCGGTGGCCCCGGGACCGTTGGCCTTGACCTTGAAACGCTCGATGATCCCACGGGCAAAAGCGCTGGCGCGGCCGCGGTCGACGAGGCCGTGGCGGGTGAGGCCGGCGCGATGGGCGGTCAGCACGGCGTTTTCCCAGAGCGCATGGGTCGGCACCGCGCCGCGCCCCAGCCGCTCCTCCGGCACGAAGGCGAGGCCGAGCTTGCGGCGCTCGCTGGCGTTCAGATGCCCGACCGGCTTGCCGTCGATGCGGATTGCCTCGCTCTGGCGAAGGGTGCGCTCGCCGCTGAGCAGGGCGATCAATTCGGCCTGTCCATTGCCGGAAACGCCGGCCAGCCCGACGATCTCGCCGCCATGGACGGAGAGCGAAATGTCCTTCAGATCGACGCCATAGGTATCGGCGGGCGGGGCGGAAAGGGAGGTGACCGAGAGCACCGGCTTTTCGCCGGGCGTTGCCGGGCTCATATGCATTTCCGGCAGTTCGGCGCCGACCATGAGACGGGCGAGTTCCTGGGCGCTGGTTTCCTTGGGCCGCGCCGTGCCGGTGACGCGGCCGTTGCGCAGCACAGTGGCGCTGTCGCAGAGCGACTGCACCTCATCCAGCTTGTGGCTGATATAGAGGATGGAACAGCCCTCGGCCGCCAGTTGCCGCAGCGTGCCGAACAGCTTTTGTACCGCCTGCGGCGTCAGCACCGAGGTCGGCTCGTCGAGGATCAGCAGTTTCGGGGTCTGGAGAAGACAGCGCACGATCTCGACACGCTGGCGCTCGCCGACCGAGAGGTCGTGAACGCGCCGCTGCGGATCGATCGGCATGCCGTAGCGATTGGAAAGTTCGGTGATCTGCCGCGACAGGCCGGCGAGGTCGAAGCTGCCGGCGACCGACAGCGCGATGTTTTCCACCACCGTCGCGGACTCGAACAAGGCGAAATGCTGGTAGACCATCTCGATGCCGAGCGCGCGCGAGACGGCCGGCGTGTGCGCCGGGATCGGCTTGCCGTCGCAGAGGATCTCGCCGGCATCGGCCTGCACCGCGCCGTAGATGATCTTCATCAGCGTCGATTTGCCGGCGCCGTTTTCGCCGAGTACGGCATGGATTTCCCCCGGCATGATCGACAGCGAGATATCGTCATTGGCGACGATGCCCGGATAGCGTTTGGTGATGGAGCGCAGTTCGAGGCGCGGTGTCATGGCCGGTCCTGAGAGGTGCGGGGAAAAGGGAAGGAGTGACCGCCGGGCAATGCCGACGGTCGCCTGTCATGGAAGCGGGACGTCTCATCTGAAGCGAGCCCCTTGCCACAAGGTCCCTTCTCCCCTCGCGGGAGAAGGTTGCGGCAGCGGGATGAGGGGGATGCCGAAGGCAGGAGCCACAGGAACTCCTGCGCTTCGCGTCCCCTTCATCCGACCCTTCGGGCCACCTTCTACCCCGAGGGGAGAAGGGACGTTCAGCGCCGGCACCGCTCCATAAGCAATCAACCAAGCTTGCCGATCATGCCCTTGACGAACCAGTTCATGCCGCGAATGTCGGCGTCGGCGAGAACCGCGCCGCTGGCGACCTTGACGTTGCCGTCCTGGTCCTTCAGTTCGCCGGCATAGGGGTGAACCTTGCCGGAGCCGATATCGGCCTCGAGCTGCTTGAGCTTGGCGACGACATCGGCCGGGATCTGCTCGTTATAGGGGGCCATCTTGACGACGCCGCCGGCCAGGCCGTCCCAGCGCACTTCCGGCTTCCAGTTGCCCTCGGCCACGCCCTTGGCGGCGCGGACATAGTCGCTCGACCAATCGAGCGTGAAGGCGGTGAGGTGCTTGCCGGAGCCGAATTTCGACATGTCGCTGGCGTAGCCGATCGACCACGCGCCGCCTTCGCCGGCCACCTGCACGCCGGTCGCGGTATCGGTCATCGAACAGATGACGTCGCAGCCCTGCGACAGCAGCGTGTTGGCCGCTTCCTTTTCCTTGCCCGGATCGAACCAGGAATTCAAGAACAACGCATTGCAGGTCACGTTCGGATTGACGCTCTGCGCGCCCAGCAGCAGCGCATTGGCCGGGCCGACGATATCGGGGATCGGGAAACCGCCGATGAAGCCGATCTTGGCCGACTTGCTCATATGCGCGCCGGCAGCGCCAGCGACGTAACAGCCTTCGTAATACTTGGCCTCGAAGGTGCCGAGATTGGCGGTATGGACGATGCCCGAGCAATGTTCGAAGGCGACCTTGGGGAAGCGCGGCGCGACCTTCTGCAGCGGCGTGCCATGCGAGAAGGAGGTGCCGAAGATCAGCTGGTTGCCGGAAGCGGCGAGTTCGCGGAAGACGCGCTCGGCATCCTGCGGCATGAAGATGTTGTCGAGGACGGTGATCTCCACCTTGTCGCCGAACTCTTTCTTGATGGCTTCGACACCAAGGCTGTGCTGCTTGGTCCAGCCGATTTCGGCGATCGGCGAGACATAGACGACGCCGATTTTTAGTGGACCTTCGGCCCGGGCCATGCCGGCCATGCCGCCGGTGGCGAGCGTCGCGCCGGCAGCGCCGGTATATTGCAGGAATTTGCGTCTGTTGAGATTGAGCATGTTCGATAACCCTCTGTTGGTCGATGCCGCCCGGCTTTCGCGCCGGGTCTACTTAACGACATGAACGTGGGTATGCACCCCCGTTCGGCCTTTTTCACCCGTCTTGTTTTTCGTCTGTATCTCCGGCGCTTGGCCGGGATTTTGAAGGTAAGGCTCCAGAGCCTCGCGCGGCGTCAGCTCCGGAAACACCTGCCGATCCATGATATAGCCGCGCACCACCTGGCGGTGATGGGCGTCGATCATGTCCATGGCCTGTTTCAGCCGGCCCTTTTCCAGAAGCTCGATCAGCCGCGCATGGTCGTCGAGCAGGTTGCAATAGTCGAAATCGGCGGTCACAAGCGCCCGCAGCAGAGTCGTGCGGCGCACGAGCTGGGCATGCATTTCCTGCATCACCTTGTTGCGGCTGAGCCGCACGAAAACGGTGTGGAACTCCGCGCCGAGAACATCGGCCAGCGCGTCGTTGCCGCTCGCCACCGCCTGACGCTGGCGCTCGACATGCTGGCGAAGCTCCGACCAGCCGGCCGGACCGAGACGGTCCATCAGTTGCGCGGCGACGCCCTGCTCGACCAGCGTCAGCGCGTCGTAAATCTCCATCGCGTCCTGCATCGAGGGCTTGGCGACGAAGGCGCCGCGATTGCGCTCGATCTGCGCCAGCCCGTCATCGGCCACCCGGATGAGCGCCTGGCGGATGACGATGCGCGAGACGTTGAAGATCTCGGACAATTCGCGCTCGCCGAGCTTGCAGCCGGGCACCAGCCGGCGGTCGAGGATCGCCCGTGTCAGGATGTCGGCAATGGCCTGGGAGCGGCTGCTCATGACATGATCTCCCGCACGGATCGCTTCATCCGGCCGCAAATTGACGCCGGATGCCCCATATCGGTAGCCAATCCATTATTGCTGTCAATCAAAATTCTTATTTGGATATGCAAATTTTCATTGATTGATATCCAATCCTGTGTTTCCACTAGGACCGGACGAGAGCTAGGTTCATGGGGAAGTGCTAGCCGAACGAAGGTGCGATGACCATGTCGGCCCTTTGCAGCGATCGTGTTCTTCTTGACGACTGGCATGTGGTGGCGGATCTCGCCAACCTGACCCCGAACGCGCCGTTTCAAACGCGCCTGCTCGGCGTCGACCTGACTATCCGCTGTCGGCAAGGCGAGATCAAGCAGGTGGTGCGCAACGATAGCGGGCATAATGTCCGCTCCACAGAGCGCTACGGCTTTTTATGGGTCTGTCTTGGCACGCCAGCGCGCGACATTGTCGCCGTGCCGGAGGCGCTGGAGGACGACCGGCATTTCGTTACCGGCGGCTCGATTGCCGTGCGCGTCTCCGGCCTGCGGGCCGTCGAAAACTTCCTCGACATGGGCCACTTCCCCTTCGTGCATACCGGCTGGCTCGGCGACGAGCCGCATACGGAAGTCGCGCCCTACAAGGTGGAGTTGACGCCGGATGACGAGCTGGTCGCCAGTGAGTGCAAGTTCTACCAGCCGGTGGCGTCGCCGACCGCCAAGGAAGGCTTCATCGTCGAATATATCTACAAGGTGATCCGGCCCTATACCGTGGCGCTCTACAAGAGCAATCCGGTGCAGAAGGACAGGCTCGATGTCATCACCCTGTTCGTGCAGCCGGTGGATGAGGACAATTGCATCGCCCATCCGTTTCTCTGTTATCTCAAGGACGGCATCGATGCCGCGACGGTGCGCGCCTTCATGCAGCTCATCTTCGCGCAGGACAAGCCGATCCTCGAAAACCAGGTGCCGAAGCGCCTGCCGCTCGATCCCCGCGCCGAAACACCGATCCGCGCCGACGCCGTCGCCGTGCTTTACCGGCGCTGGCTGCGCGACAAATCGGTGACCTACGGCGCGATCCCCGCACGCTCCTGATGCGCGCGCGCCTCAAGACTTGAAGGAGACTTTGCCATGACCGCAACCAAATGCACGGATCAGGTGATCCTCGATCTCTGGCATCCGCTGGCGGCGCTGTCGGAAGTGCCGGCCGGCACGGTTTTCGACACCGTGCTGCTGGAAGAGCGCCTGAGCTACGCCACCGATGGCGCCGGCGACGCCGCCGTCTGGCGCGACCGGCGCGACCTGCCCGAGGGAAGCCCGGTGGAGATCGCGGCGCTCACCGACACGCTGCCGGTCAAGCTCGCCTATGGCTATATCTGGACGACGCTCAGCGACACGCCGGCCGATCTCTTCCCCATTCCCGAATTTGCCGAAAACGACCGGCGCAAGCTGAATGCGGCGACGCTCGGCGTCAACATTTCCGCCCCGCGCGCCATCGAGAATTTTCTCGACATGGGCCATTTTCCCTATGTTCACACCGATATTCTCGGAGCCGAGCCGCATACGGAGGTCAAGGAATACGATGTCGAGATCTCGGTCGAGCGCGACGAGATCCTCGCCACCCGCTGCCGCTTCTTCCAGCCGATGGCCTCGACCGTCTCCACCGGCGGCGCCGATGTCGATTACATCTACCGCGTGCCGCATCCCTATTGCTCGGTGCTCTACAAGTCGAGCCCGCTCGACGAATCGCGGCTGGATGTCATCGCCGTCTTCCTGCAGCCGGTCGATCAGGAGCATATCCGCGCCCATATGATGCTCTGCGTCCTCGACGACACCAATGAGGACAAGGTCATCAAGCGCTTCCAGCAGACGATCTTCGGGCAGGACAAGCCGATCCTCGAAAACCAGTTTCCGAAGCGCCTGCCGCTCGATCCGCGCGCCGAAACCCCGATCCGCGCCGACAAATCGGCCATCGCCTATCGCCGCTGGCTCAGCCAGAAGGGCGTCACCTACGGCGTCATCCCCGCCGCGACGTGATCGCCGCGCGCCCCCGTTTCCAGTCCGGAGAGACCCATGCTCGATACCGCCAAGACCAGATGGCACCCGATTGCCGCGCTGCATGACCTGCCGCCGCGCCACGTCTTCCATGCGCAATTGCTCGGCCGCGAATTCGCCGTCTGGCGGGCCGATGACGGCTTCGTCAACATCTGGGAAAACCGCTGTCTGCATCGCGGCGTGCGCCTGTCGATCGGCATCAATGACGGGCGCGAGCTGAAATGCCAGTATCACGGCTGGCGCTATTCCAACCGCACCGCCGGCTGCACCTATATCCCCGCCCATCCCGCCGATGCGCCGGCCCGCACCATCACCAACCGCACCTTCCCGGCCGTGACCCGTTACGGGCTGGTCTGGACGGCGGAGGAGCCGGAAGGCGAGGTTCCTGACATTGCCGGCCTGCCGGGCGAGGGCGCGCTCACTTTGCGTGGCCTGCCGGTCAACGCCCCCGCCGACCGCGTCATCGCGGCGCTTCGGGATTATCGTTTCCAGCCGAGCGCCCAGCTCGACGGCGCGGATGCGACGGTCGAAATAGACGGACAGAGCGCCTTCTCGCTCTGTCTTCGCGCCCGCGCGGGCGATGCGGAAACGCTGGCTGTCTTCTTCGTGCAGCCGGTGGATTCCAATCGCTCGGTGATCCGCGGCGTGCTGGATGGCGCGCCCGAAAGCGCGCGCCTCGCCGTGCTGCGCCATCACAATGCCCGCCTCTCCAAGCTGCGCGAGCGCATCGAATTTCTGGCGTTGAGCGAGCCGACGCCCGCGCCGCTGGTGCCGGAAATCGAGCGCGTTTCGCCGGAACTGGCGGAAATGCCGGAGGAAACCGCCCATGGCCGCAAGGCGACCATCCGGGTCAGCGTCGCGCGCAAATGGGATGCGGCGGAGGGCATTGCCGGTTTCGAGCTGCGCCCGCTGCGCGGGCATTTGCCGACCTTCCAGCCCGGCGCCCATATCGACCTGCATCTGCCGAACGGCCTGATCCGGCAATATTCGATCACCAACGGCCCCGGCGAAAGCGATCACTATGTCATCGGCGTCAAGCGCGAAGCCGCGTCCCAGGGCGGTTCGCTCTGTCTGCACGAAACTGTGCGCGAGGGCGATGTGCTGGCGATCTCCGAGCCGCGCAACAATTTCCCGCTGCGTCGCGATGCGATGAAAACCGTCTTCATCGCCGGCGGCATCGGCATCACGCCGCTGCTGTCGATGGCGCAGGCGCTGGCCAACCAGTCGCTTGGCTTCGACCTGCATTATTTCGCGCAAAACGCCGCGCAACTCGCTTTCCCGGAAAAGACTGCCGGCCTTGGCGCGTCGCTGAAGCCGCATCTTGGCCTCAGCCCGGCCGAAACCGGCGCGCGGCTTGCCGAAATTCTCTCGGACTATCGGCCAGGCACGCATCTCTATCTCTGCGGCCCCGGCCCGATGCTGGAGGCCGCGCGGACCATCGCGGCTGAAAAGGGCTGGCCGGAAACGGCGGTGCATTTCGAATATTTCAAGAATACCAATGTCATCGACGACAGCTCCAGCTTCGAAGTGGCGCTGTCCCGCTCCTGCATGACGCTGACCGTGCCGGCCGGAAAGACCATCCTCGAGGTGATGCGCGAAGCCGGCATCGACATGCCCTCTTCCTGCGAGCAAGGCGCCTGCGGCACCTGTCTCGCAACCGTGATCGAGGGCGAGCCGGATCATCAGGACGTCTATCTCAACGAGGCCGAGCGCCGCTCCGGCACCAAAATCATGACCTGCGTGTCGCGCGCCAAATCGGCCCGCCTCGTTCTGGACCTTTAGTTTTACGCATTTCCGGACGGAAAACCGGTTCCCACTTTTCTTGGAAATGCTTTGAGGAGCTTCCGATGATCACGCTCTACGACTACGAACTCTCCGGCAATTGCTACAAGATCCGCCTGCTGATGGGCATGCTCGGGATCGGCTACACCGTCGTGCCGATCGATTTCTATCCCGGCCGCGAGCACAAGTCGGACTGGTTCCTGGCGATCAATCCGCTGGGACAGCTTCCGGTGATCGACGACGGCGGACTGGTGCTGCGCGATGCGCAGGCGATCCTCGTCTATCTCGCCGCCAAATACGATGCCGGCAACAGCTGGTATCCGCGCGACAACCCCGCGCTGCTCGGCGAAATCGGCCAGTGGCTGGCCTTTGCCGATTCGATCACCGCAACCGCTTCGGCCGCCCGCCTGCATGACGCGCTGTTCTACGATCTCGATGCCGAGGCGGCGCGGGCGGGCGCAAACCGGCTGTTCCGCATTCTCGACGAGCATCTGTGGTTTGGCGAACGGTCGGGACGCGACTGGATCTGCTCCGCCGACCAGCCGACCATCGCCGATATCGCCTGCTTCCCCTATATCATGCTCTCGGAAGAGGGCGGCATTTCGCGGCAGGATTATCCGGCCATCCGCCGCTGGTGCGACCGGGTCAAGCGCATCAAGGGTTTTTCGGTCATGTCCGGCATTTTCCCCGCCGGCCCCGCCAAGGCTGCGTGATCGGGCAAACCGGGTCTGGCGTTCGCATTTGCGCCAGACCCGCGCTTGAAGCAAAAGCGATTGCCATCGCGGCTTCGAAATAGAATGGCGTTTTTGTAGACTATCTTGCGCCGCCGTGGATTTGCGCACACACTTTCCATCGTCGTCAAAACCGATGGAGGTCGATCATGGCAATCTTCACGCGCTTTCTGTCCTATGAGTTCGCCCATGCTGAATTCGAACGGAAAACCGACCGGCATCGCCCGGAAGACCGCGCCGCCCCGCCGCAACACGAAGACCTCAAGGCCGAACCGGATCTGCAATGGCGCTATGAACAGCAACTGGCCGCCCATGCTCTACTGTGGCCAGTAATCTAGAAAACGAAAAATCCGCTTGTCTCTCAAATATCGATCCCGTCGGATAGACTATATCCGGCGGGATTTTTCATGTCTTTTCCGGGAAAAATCTCGAACATCCAAAAACAGCGCAAACAATATTGGTTCTTTGTTTCCGAAATACGCAAAAATCCGCAAATTTTTCGCTTCAATAGACTACGGAAATTATGGACTATTCTCCTGACGAGGCGGCGGAGCGCCGCATCGCCACAGACCATATGAGCGTTCCAACCTCCCAGGAGATGCGCATGACCATTCATCAGGCCCCCGACGAGACTTTGGCTGAAGCCCTGCCGCGCGAACGGCCGAAGAGCCGGCATCCGGAAACGCTGGCCGTGCATGGCGGCGGTTTCCGCGCCGATCCGGCGACCGGCGCGGTTGCCGTGCCGATCTATCAGACGGCTTCCTTCCAGCTTCCGGGCACGGATGGCGCCGAAAAGCTGTTCTCGCTCGATCAGCTCGGCTATCTCTACACCCGCGTCGCCAATCCGACCGTCGATGCGCTGGAGCAGCGGCTGGCGGAACTGGAAGGCGGTGCGGCGGCGCTGGCGGTCGGCTCCGGCCAGGCGGCTTCGGCCTTCGCCGTGCTCAATCTGGCGCGCGCCGGTGACAATATCGTCAGCTCCGCCAGCCTGTACGGCGGCACCTGGGCGCTGTTTGCGGCCACGCTCAAGAATTTCGGCGTCGAGGTGCGTTTCGTCGATCCGACCGATCCGGAAGCCTTTGCACGGGCCACCGACGCGCGCACCCGCGCCTATTATGCCGAATCCCTGCCCAATCCGAAGCTCGACGTCTTCCCCATCGGCGAGGTCGCCGGGATCGGCAAGCGTTTCGGCATTCCGCTGATCGTCGACAATACGGCGGCGCCGCTGATCATCCGGCCCTTCGAGCATGGCGCGGCGGTCGTGGTCTATTCGACGACGAAATATATCGGCGGCCATGGCTCGACCATCGGCGGCGCAATCATCGACGGCGGCAATTTCGATTGGCTCGCCCATGCCGATCGCAGCCCGACGCTGCATGAGCCCGATCCGAGCTATCATTGGAAAAGCTGGATCGACAAGGCCGGCGTGCTCTCGGCCCCGCCCTATATCCTGCGGGCGCGGGCCGTGCTGCAACGCGATCTCGGCGCCGCCGTCAGCCCGCAAAGCGCCTTCCAGCTCATTCAGGGTCTGGAAACGCTGGCGCTGCGCATCCGCCAGCACAATGAAAACGCCGTCAAGGTCGCCGAATTCCTGCACAATCACCCCAAGGTCAGCCGGGTGATCTTCCCGAAATTCCAGGAAGGCGCACTGAAGGAACGGGCCGACACATATCTCAAACCCGGCCATTACGGCGCGCTGGTCGGCTTCGAACTGAAGGGCGGCCGCGAGGCGGGCCGGCGCTTCATCGATGCGCTGCAGCTCTTCTACCATGTCGCCAATATCGGCGACGCGCGCTCGCTGGCGATCCATCCCTCGACCACCACCCATTCCCAGCTTTCGGCCGAAGACCAGCTCGCCGCCGGCGTCACGCCCGGCTATGTCCGCCTGTCCATCGGCATCGAGCATGCCGACGACATCATCCTCGATCTCTCCCAGGCCATCGAGGCGGCCTGAAGCGGGGAGGGGCCGGCGCGTTGCGGTGCGTCGGCCCCCGATCTTTTCTCCCGCGAACGGAAAGGCCGCGCCCGGCAAGGCGCGGCCTTCAGCGCTTTGAAAGCCCTTGCCTCTACCGCTGCGTCATCCTCGGGCTTGTCCCGAGGATGACGAAGGTGAGGGATGCGGCCCTTTGATATCGATGGGTCTCAGCCCTTGGCCGGCTTTTCCAGCAGATGCAGCAGGTCGGCATGGTGGCGTTCGGCGACATCCGGGTGCGAGCGCAACCGGCTCTTGAGGTTGTTGAGGCCGACGGAGCGGAAAATCGGGTTCAGCGGATCGACGGTGACGCCACGCTCGGCGCTTTTCAGATGCGCAGGCAGCGGCACGACCGGGATGGTGGCGTCGTAGCGCGCGCCGAGGAAGAAGGCGACCGAATAGCGCTCCACCCCTTGCGGCGGCGTCACCACATCATGGACATCGGCGCGCACGAAACCGTTGGTCGCGAGCTCCAGCAATTCACCGCTGTTGATGACGAAGGTGCCGGGCACCGGCGGCGCTTCGATCCATTCTCCCTCTTCGGTGCGCACCCGCAGGCCCGGCACGCGATCCTGAAGCAGTACAGTGACGAAGCCGCCATCCTTATGCGCGCCGACGCCCTGATCGGACGCGGTGGCGTCACGGCCGGGATAGCGGATGATCTTCAGCAATTGCGATGGCGACGGCTCGTAGATATCGGCAAACGCCGTTTCCGGCTGGCCGAGCGCCAGCGCCACCGCCTTCAGCACATCGATGCCGACGCGGGTCACCTCGGCCTGATAGCGCAGCAGGATATCCTTGAGTTCGGGCAGGGCCTGCGGCCACTGGTTCGGCCCGTGCAGGCGGTTCCATGGCGCATCGGCGGGCGCTTCGACGGGATGACCCTCGGTGTTGACATCAAGCTGTTCGCGCCAGTCCTGCTCGCCGCGCGTGCGTTCGGCGCCGGCGCGGTTATAGCCGCGAAAATGCGGCGAGTTGACCATCTCGATCAACAGCTTGTCCGCCTCGGGCAGTGCGAAAAAGCGCCTGGAGACCGACAGCACCTCATCGACCAGCACCTGCGGCACGCCATGACCCGTCAGGTAGAAAAAGCCGTGCCGGTGCAGCACGTCGGTGAGATCGGCCACGAAGCGCTGCCGCTCCTCGGCCGTGCCGTTGAAGCGCGACAGGTCGAGCGTCGGCAGTTCGACGGGACGGGTATGGATGGTCATCGAAAGCTCCTGAAAAATGCGCAAGGAATGGAATGTCGGGGGAAGGCTCAGATCATGTATTCGGGCTCGTCGAAGCCTTGATCCATGGTGACGCCGGGTAGATTGGCGTGCTTGCGCCCGACCGGCCGGGCGGGAACGCCGACGACGGAGGTGTATTCCTCCACCGCCGAGACGACGACGCTGCCGGCGCCGATCTTTGCGCCGACGCCGATTTCGATATTGCCGAGGACCTTTGCGCCCGCGCCGATCAGCACGCCGCGCCGGATCTTCGGATGCCGGTCGCCGGTCTCCTTGCCGGTGCCGCCAAGCGTCACGTCCTGCAGGATGGAAACGTCATCCTCGACCACCGCCGTTTCGCCGATGACCAGCCCATTGCCGTGATCGAGCATGATGCCATGGCCCATGGTGGCGGCGGGGTGGATATCGATGGCGAAGACTTCGGAGATACGGCTCTGGATGTGGCGGGCGAGATGCAGCCGCCGCTTCAGCCACAGCCAATGGGCGATGCGATGCGATTGCAGCGCGATAAAGCCCTTGAAATGCAGGAAGGGCGTCAGGATCTCGCTGTTGCTGGGATCGCGGTCGCGCACCGCTGTGAGATCGGCGACGGCGGCCAGCAGCAGCCCGGGATCGTCGAGATAGGCGCGATGCGTCAGCGCCAGCAACTCGTCCTGGTCGAGATCGTGATTGGCAAGTTTCAGCGCGATGCGCCGCGACAGCGCATGGGCGAAGTTTTCATGAAACAGCACGGCGGAGTTCATGACCCTGACAAGCGCCGCATCGGCGCGTAGCACCGCGTCCGCCTCCTCGCGCAGCGCCGACCAGACGGCATTGATTTCGGGAAAGGAAATGCTGTCGATGGACAGAAAGACGATGTTTGCGTTGGCGATGCTCATGGCGTGGCCTCCCTTGGTCTCTGAACAGTAGTCTACTATTGTAGTGTACTGTTCTCAAACGAAGTCATTCCGCATTTTCCCGTTCCGGGAGCATTTCATTTTTCCGGAGCCTATATTTTTCGCGGGAAAATGGGCAGCGCCGGGGCAAGGATTTTCCAAAGGGCGGGCTGGATCCGGTCTATTTTTGCTTTAATCTATAGAAATTATGTACAACTATCGGGCAAACGAAAGGATGCACCATGCCCCAGACTTCGAAGACTCGCCTCGTCGGCATTGCCGGAAGCTTCAGCCGCCCGTCCAAGACGCTTACGCTGGTGCGCACCGTCGGCGAGCGCGCCGAAAGCCAGTACGGCCTCGAAAGCACCTTCTACGATCTGCACGATGTCGGCCCTTCGCTCGGCACGGCGCAATGGCGCAAGCAGCTCGATGCGCAGGCCGAGCGCGTGCTCGCCGATATCGTCGCCGCCGATATCCTCGTTGTCGGCTCGCCGACCTACAAGGGATCCTATCCCGGCCTGTTCAAGCATCTGATCGATCTGATCGACCCCGCCGAACTGCGCGGCAAGCCTGTTATCCTGACCGCCACCGGCGGCGGCGACCGCCATGCGCTGATCGTCGAGCATCAGCTGCGCCCGCTCTTCGGCTTCTTCGCCGCCCATGCACTGCCGACCGCCGTCTATGGCTCGGACCGCGATTTCACCGATTACGTCGTGTCCTCGCCGGCGCTTTCGGCGCGCATCGACGATGTCGTTTCCGAAATCGGCACCTTTTTTCCGGCCCTGAACCGCGTGCAGGTCGCCGCCGAATAAGGTCTATCGAAGCTCCTCCGGCCCCGCGTCAGCATCAATGCGGGGCCGTTCCGGCAATGGCGCGGGCGACAGACTGTGCCTGTCCGCGAATATCCGGCACCGCCGTGATTTCCCAGAACCGCCCCGCCGTCAGCGCGCCGACGCCGTAAATCGCCGGCTGCACCTTGCCCGCGGCATCGATCACCCGCGACGCGGCGTCGACCGTCAGGCCAAGACCGAGCGGATCGGGCTGGATTAGGCCGCGACCGGCCATTTCCTGCAGCAGCGGCGAATGCTCGATGCCGGCGCGTTCCATGCCCGTGCAATTCACCAGACGATCGACGTTCAGCCGCATCATCTCATGACGGCCACGCGGGCGATAATCGATGGTCAGCCCGCCATCGGCCTCGCCGACGGCCTTGAGGAAGCCGGCATGAAAGCTCACCGTGCCGGCGTCGCGCAGCGCCTGGAAGCGGTCGAAAACATCGGGTGCGATGCGGTGGCGGTGAATGTTCCACCACGGCAGCGCATGGCGCAGGAAACGGGCGCGCTCTTCGGGTGGCAGCGCCTGCCACAATTTTTGCGTCTGCGGGCGCAGCGCATCCATGACCTGCCGCCAGTCGTCGCCCGATTTCGCCGCTTTGCGTAAGGTATGGGTCAGCGCGCTCAGCCGCTGCGGCAGGGCGTCGATATCGATGGCCACAGGCGTGGCGTGGTGGCGCAGATGCGGCAGCGGCGCAAGCCCGCGCCTCGAGAGCACATGGATCGGCCCGCGATGGCCATGCGCGCGCAGCGACAAGACCTGATCGATCATCGTCAGCCCGGAGCCGAGAATGCAGATCCGCTCCTGCGGCTTGACGCGCCTCAGCCAGGAAAGCCGCCAGGGATTGCGCGTGACCCGCGCCCGCGCCGAAACCGAAAGGCCCTCCAGCGGCGCGGGGATGGGCGCATTGCCGAGGCCGAGACAGAGGACGACATGGCGGCCGGCGATCTCGTCGCCATTCTCCAGCTGAAAGCCGAAACTGCCGGAATAACGTTCGACGCAGCCCGTCGCCTTGGCCTTGACGAAATCGACGCGGCACTGGCGGCGACGCAGATGCGCGGCCAAAGTATCGCGCAGATAAAGGCCGTAATCGCCGCGCGAGGCGAAATCGGCGCCGGACACCCGTTTGCCCTTGCGCTCCAGCCACTCGACGAAATCGTCGGGACGGTCGGGAAACAGGCTCATGCGCGCGGCGGGCACATTGAGGCGATGCAGATGCAGCTCGGTGCGATAGGCAGTTCCGCGTCCAAAACCGGGATTGTCGCCGACAATGGCGATGCTCGCGCCGGCCGGCAGGGCGTCGATCAGATTGCAGGCCATGGCGATGGCCGAGAAGCCGGCGCCGACGACAACGACGTCATAGATCAAATGTCATCTCCTTGTATCATTCCCGGGGCATGTGTCCCCCGGCGCAAAGACTTTTCCACCCAGGGGATGAATTTGGGTCACCGTACCTCGGAAGCGAGAGGCGGGGCGATAATCTAGTTAATATATAGACTACTTGTGCCGGACGTCCAGCGTCCCGTTTCCCCGCAATTTCCGCCGGAGGTTCCCGCCCGATGACCGGACGCATCGCCCGCTTTTTCCGTCTGACCCGACGACGCCATGAACTGGAAGACCGTCTGCTGCGTCTCGAATATCGCAACCTGCTCTGCGACGACTTCTCGCTCGATGGCGGGGAGGGGGAGTTGCACGATGCGCTCGACGACCTGCACACGCAGCTGCGCTGCCGCAGTCTCCGCTCGCGCGGGTGAGCGCGAGAGCAATAATCTACTCGATGTGTAGAAAATTCCTCCGGCCTTGTTTGCAGCGCAACAATTTTTCCTTGAGCATCTGCATATAAAATCATCATGCTTCGCCCAAAGCGCGGGCATCGGCGATTTTAACCGGGAAAGGTGGCCAGTGCCCATCTGCCCGGATGACAGGAAAAAAGACATGACGAAATCCGCTCTCTTTGCAACCGCCACCCTCGGCCGCCGCGCCGCGCTCGGCGTTTTCGCAGCCACCATCGCCGCTCTCGTCGGCCTTTCGGCCCCGCATCAGGCGTCTGCCGAAGACAAGGCGATCAAGGTCGGCATCATCAGCGGCGAGGACGAGGATGTCTGGCGCGTCGTCACGGCGGAAGCGGCCAAGCGCGGCCTGACGGTCGAAACCGTCGTCTTCAACGATTACACCCAACCGAACGAGGCGCTGGAGCGCGGCGAAATCGACGCCAACGCCTTCCAGCACCTGCCGTACCTGGAAAACCAGATCAAGACCAACGGCTACAAGATCGTGCCCGTCGGCTTCACCGCGGTCTGGCCGATCGGCCTCTATTCCAAGGGTCACAAGAGCGTTGCCGAGCTGCCGGAAGGCGCCAAGATCGGCGTGCCGAACGATCCGTCCAATGAAGGCCGGGCGCTGCGCGTGTTGCAGCACGAAGGCATCATCAAGCTGAAGGACGGCACCGGCATTCTCGCCACCATCGCCGATATCGAATCCAATCCGAAGAAGGTCGAGATCACCGAGCTGGATGCCGGCGTCGTCGGCCGCGCCATCGACGATCTCGACGGCGCCGTCGTCAACACCGACTGGGCGCTGAAGAGCGGCCTGACCCCGGAAAACCGCATCGCGCAGGAGCCGGTCGCCGACAATCCCTACCGCAACTTCATCGCCACCCGCGAAGCCGACAAGGATGCCGCCTGGGTGAAGACGCTGGTCGAATCCTACCAGAACGACGCCGTCAAGGGCGAGTTCGACAAGGTCTACAAGGGCACCGGCATCAGCGCCTACTGATTCAACGACGCATTCCAGAGATGCCGGCCGCGACCCCTCCCGCTCAGGAGGGGTCGCTTTCGTGTTTGAACGTGCCGGCGGGAGACTTCTCATATGACCCAAACCGCAAAACCGCTCGTCGAACTGGTCGATGTGCGCCGCCGCTTCGGCGACACCCCGGCGCTCGACGGCATTTCGCTGCGCGTCGAAAAGGGCGAGATCCTCGGCATTATCGGCCGCAGCGGCGCCGGCAAGTCGACGCTGATCCGCTGCCTGAACGGCCTGGAGCGTCCTGATTCCGGCGCCGTCATCATCGAGGGGCAGGATATCGCCACCTTGGCCGAAAGCGCGCTGCACCCTTTGCGCCGCCGCATCGGCATGATCTTCCAGCATTTCAACCTGCTCTCGGCCAAGGCTGTGATCGAGAACGTGGCGCTGCCGCTCAAGATCGAGGGCAAGGGAAGAGCCGAGCGGTTGAAGCGCGCCGGCGAACTGCTCGATCTCGTCGGTCTCGCCGACAAGCGCGACGCCTATCCGGCCCAGCTCTCCGGTGGCCAGAAGCAGCGCGTCGGCATTGCGCGCGCGCTGGCGGCGAGTCCGTCGCTGCTGCTTTCCGACGAGGCGACCTCGGCGCTCGACCCGGAAACGACGCGGGCGATCCTCGATCTCCTCAAGCGCATCAACCGCGAACTGGGGCTGACGGTGGTGCTGATCACCCATGAGATGGAAGTGGTGCGCGCCATCGGCGACCGCGTCGCGGTCATCGATCGCGGCCGCATCGTCGAGGAAGGGCCGGTCTGGTCTGTCTTCTCCGATCCGCAGGCCGAGATCACGCAGCGCCTGCTGGCCGGCATTCTGCCGGAATTGCCGGCGCATGTGGCCGCCAGCCTGCCCGCCGGCTCCCGTCTGGTGCAGGTGGATTTCGCCGGAAATCTCGATGACGGCAAGCTGCTGCTCGACCGTTCCGGCGGCGCCCATGCCTTCCGCATCGTCCATGGCGGGCTGGATTACGTGCAGGAGCGGCCGGTCGGGCGCTTCTTCCTGGCGGTGGACAGCGCCGTCGAACCCCTGCTCGCCACCCTCAGGGGCAGCGGCCTGCGCGCGGAGGTGCTGGCGCAATGACACCCGTAATGATCGATCTTTTCATCCGCTCCTTCTTCCAGACGCTGATCATGACCGGCGCCTCCGGCATTATCTCGCTGGTCGCCGGCCTGCCGCTCGGGCTCGTGATGATCGCCACCGATCGCGGCGGCATCGCCGAAAACCTCTGGCTCAACCGCCTGCTCGGCATGCTCATCAACGGTTTTCGCGCCGTGCCGTTCATCATCCTGCTGGTGGCGCTGATCCCGGTCACGCGACTGATCGTCGGCACCTCGCTCGGCACCGCCGCCTCCATCGTGCCGCTGTCGATTGCCGCCACGCCCTATTTCGCCCGAATCGCCGAAGTCAGCCTGCGTGAGGTCGACAAGGGGCTGATCGAGGCGGTGCGCGCCATGGGCGGCAGCCGCTGGACGATTATCCGCGAAGTCTTGATCCCCGAAGCGCTGCCCGGCATCGTCGCCGGCTTCACCGTGACGCTGGTGACGCTGATCGGCGCATCGGCGATGGCGGGCGCCATCGGCGCCGGCGGCCTTGGCGACCTCGCCATCCGCTACGGCTACCAGCGCTTCGAAACCGGCATCATGATTGCCGTCGTCGCGGTGCTGATCGTGCTGGTCTGCGGCGTGCAATGGCTGGGCGACCGGCTGGTGCAAAGGCTGGACCATCGGGCGCGCTGACGCCCTGGAGCTGCCAATAGCGACAGAATACAAGCCACAGCGCCTCTCCCGTGACGGGAGAGGCGCATGACCGGAAAAGACTTGCACGCTGCAAAGAATTGCACCAAGGCGCAGAGCGCAACGCGATGCATTTGGTTAGCCTATACTAACGCATTGCGCACCCATAGGTAGAATTTTCGATTTTCTCGAGGCTCATATCCTCGTTGCGCAAAATCAAAGCCCCCTTGAAGTTAGAATATGTCAAATTAGTTTCCCTGCGAGGAGGCCTCGCAGCAATGAAGAGAATAATAAATATCGAATCGAAAGAAATAGATGAAGTAGAGGAGTATATTTATGAAGCTTATGCGCCAGTTATTGTGAAGCCTCTCGATAAAAGCGAACTATTCGGAATAGACGGCGTCGTAACCCATTTTGACGATGTTATGATCGAATGGTCGAGGACGATCGGAAACTACTATGTCACACCGACGAAACCATTCGAATCCGTCATATTCAATCTCATGACCAAGCGGTCGATGATTTATAATATAAATGGGAAAAGGATAGAGCTCGAAGAAGGCAGTGCCGTCGCCTACAAGCATCCGGACAAGGTCGATGTTTTGAACGAAAGCGAGCATACGACGGTTGCCATATCCAAGAACGCCCTGCAAAAGCGCCTGACTATTCTTTTGGATGGCGCATCGACGCGGGAGCTGGACTTCTTCAATCAGCCTATCCCTCGATCCTCCATCCAGAAATTCTCGGATTTTGTATGCGACCTTAAAACATCGCCCATGCTGGCCATGGCGGCACTGATGCGCCACAGGACAGAAAGTGTCGCCGACGTCATCATCGACGCCTTTCTGATGAGTTATCCGAACAATTGCTCGGAGATTTTATACCAGCCCGTGCCCTCTATTGCGCCGCGACAGGTAAAGCGCGCTCTGGACTATATTCATAGCCATCCGGAAGCGCATACCGGCCCGGAAACGCTTGCTGCCTTGAGCGGCGTTAGTGTGCGGTCCTTGCAATATTCGTTCAAGAACGTCACCGGCCACACGATAACTGAGTACCAGCATCTGTTGCGGCTACGACTTGCCCGGCAGGACATGATCCAGAACCCCGATCTCCCGATAAAGGTCGTGGCGGAAAAGTGGGGTTTCGGCTCGCTTGGCGCCTTCGGTCAAAGCTTCAAAAAAGTGTATGGCGCCGCGCCATCATCCATCAAGCGGCTTCGCTAGAAGTCTGGAGTATCGATTGGGTGCAACACTCGCTGGCAGATGCAAGTTAATTTCCGATTACCTTTGGTAGTAACTTCTCATATACTGACCGCGTAACATTACTATCTCGACGCCCCAACCCGAAGCCGATGAGATAGCAAAATGATGACCTGGCTCCCCTCAAACGCCCGTCGAACACTTGCGGGTCTGAAGAAATTTTCGCCATTCGTGGAGCTCGATATCGAGGGCCGGATTTTATCGGCCAGCGAACGGTTCTGCGAGATTCTTGGCTACAGCTTGACCGAATTGCAAGGAAAGCACTACAGCGCCCTGAATCACCCACAGCAGGACAAGGCCCTGGTGACGGCTGAGATTTGGGCGGACATCCTGCGCGGCAAAAGCAGGTCGGAGCCGCTGTGGCAATGTCGTAAAAATGGCGAGGGCGTTTGGCTCGAAGCGCTCTTCGTGCCGCTTGGCGACGAAGGCCGTCCCCGCAGGATATTGCAATTCGTCACGGATGTGACGGCTTCGAAGTCCAGAAGCGATGACAATGCCGGAAAGGTGGACGCGCTTCATAGATCGCAAGCCGTCATCGAATTCGACACGAACGGCAAGATTCTCGGAGCCAACGCGAATTTCCTTGAGGTCATCGGTTACCAGCTCGACGAAATCACAGGTCGGCATCACTCGATGTTCTGTGAGCCCGATTACGTCCAAAGCGACGCATATGGCAGATTCTGGAGCGAACTCAGGGCAGGTACATTCCAGAGCGACGAATTCCTGCGGAAAGCCAAGGGTGGGCGCGACGTCTTCATCCAGGCGACCTACAATCCCGTGCGGGATCACAACGGCTGTGTCGTCAAAGTGGTCAAATTCGCGACGGATGTGACGAGCCGCGTCAGGGATGTCAAGATTCTCGGCGTGGTCATTGACCGGCTGGCGAAGGGTGACCTCTGCGCGGAAATCGACGAGCCCTTCATCCCGTCGCTCGAAGCATTGCGCACCGACTTCAACGCCGCGGGCAGCAAACTGCGGCTGACCATGTCCGAGATCGGCGCGAGCGCACAGCAAATCGCAGCAAGTTCAGACGAGATCAGGATTGCAACGGACGGAATAGCGAAGCGCACCGAAAATCAGGCATCGTCGCTGGAAGAGACCGCCGCCGCCCTGGAGCAGATTACGGCTCAGGCAGACCTGTCCAGCCGGCGCGCCAATGAGGTCGGGCAACTGGTCCGGGTCGCGCGGTCCAATGCGGTCAAATCGGGCGACCTTGTCGACCGGGCGAAGAGCGCGATGGACTCGATTTCGGAGTCTTCCAACGGAATCTCGAGCATCATCGGCGTGATCGACAGCATCGCGTTTCAAACCAATCTCCTCGCCCTCAATGCCGGCGTCGAAGCCGCGCGCGCGGGAGAGGCGGGAAAAGGATTTGCCGTCGTCGCCCAGGAGGTGCGCGAACTTGCGCAGCGCTCGTCCAAGGCCGCCCATGAAATCAAGCAGCTTATTCTGACCGCGAACGCGCAGGTCAGCGAGGGCGTCAAGCTCGTGAGTGAAACCGGCGCCGCCCTCACGCAGATCTCGCGCGAAGTCGGCGAAATCGACGTCCACGTTTCGGCGATCGTCACCTCGAGCAACGAACAGTCGGCCGGCATTTCGGAAATCAACAACGCCATGACCACGATCGATCACCAGACGCAACAGAATGCGGCGATGATCGAGGAATCGACAGCCGCATGCCATTCGCTGGCGACGGACGCTGCGCGCCTATTGCAGTTGATCAGGCAATTCAAGATCGAACGGCATCAAGGAAGACAGCCCATGCGGCTGGTCAGCGGCAACCGATCCTGAATTGCGGTCTGACGTCATCGATCGGACTTGAAGATGCGCAAATTGCTGATACCCATCGACAAGGGCGGCTACCTGCCCTCCGGAGCGCAGATCGCTCATTGCCTCAGCAGGCAGTCTCCGGCCAGAAAGATGGGTATCTTTCTATGCGTCACCGCCATGGCGTTCGGCATCGACCTGTTCGTCAAGGGGACGACAAGCCCGGTCTATATCATTCCGGCACTACTGGCGTCGTGGACGTTCAGGCCGCAACGCGCAATCACATGCGTTTTCGGAATAATTCTGCTGTTTTGCCTCAAGCAATCGCTTTTCGGTCCCGACGCGGATATCCGCGAGGCGATCCTGTCGAACGGGGTGGAAATACTCGTGCTGGCCGGGATCGCAACGCTGGTCATGAGCCTGCGAGACTTCTTCGATTACGTTCAGGTGATGGCCATCAAGGACCCGCTGACCGGCCTGCTCAACAAAGCGGCTTTCGACGACAAGGCGGATGCGATGATCGGCGCGGCCTCCGGCAGCAAACAATGGCTTCTGCTGCTGGCGCTCGATCTCGACGGCTTCAAGAACGTCAACGACCTCAAGGGGCACGCTGCCGGCGACGCGCTGCTTGTCCGGTTCGCGCAGGAAGCAACGCATGTTCTGAGACGCGACGACCTGCTGGGCCGGACAGGGGGAGACGAGTTCTGCGCTATTCTCGGGCTTTGCGATCCCCGGGAATCCGACGTTCTGGTCCAGGAAATCCATACCCGGTTGAATGCCATCCTTGCCGGCATCGACGTCGAAGTGACGTGCAGCATCGGCGCGGTCATCGTGGAACCTGCGGGCAAGGCCGATCGGCATGTGCTTTATCAGGCGGCCGACGAGCTTCTCTATCTCGCCAAGCGCGCGGGGAGAAACACCGTCAAGATCGCCTCGATGCCGCATGCCCTGTCGTGACGATAAACTCCTGCGCGCAACGCCGCTTCAGGCGACGCGCCGCCCGGCTATACCTGATGGCGAGCCCGTCGTGCGAGCGCCGCAGTATCCAAGGCGGCGTATATCAACCGGCGGGCTGCGTCATCCGATTCCGGTCGTGCTCGCGCATTCTCACGCAGTTTCGCCCCGCCGCCTTCGCCTCGTAGAGCAACATGTCCGCAAGGGCAAACAGGCGCTCATACGAAACGGCGCCGCGGAATGTCGCGCCGCCGACGCTGACGGTGACGTTGTCCATGCGGATGCCGGCAGCGTCGCCGGCGCGCACGGAACAGCGAATGCGCTCGGCGATCCTGAAAGCGTCGGGCGCTTCGGTCGCCGGCAGGAAAACGCCGAACTCCTCGCCGCCGAGCCGCCCGACAAGGTCCGATGTTCTCAGATTGCCGTTGATCGAAGCCGCAATCATTTTCAGCACCCGATCGCCGGCCTGATGACCGTGACTGTCGTTGATCGTCTTGAAATGATCGGCATCGACCAGCAGAAGCGCTCCCTCCACCGGCAGCTTGTTCTTTCCCGCTTCATTGAGGTAGGCCTCGACGAGCATGGTGAAAGCACCTCTGTTGAGGACCGCGGTCAGCCCATCCGTCGTGGCGATCCTTTCCAGCTCAAGTCGCTCGCGCGTGAGCCGCTGCGACCGGCGCGCGAACAGGTAGGAGCAAGGGCCGCCGATGAATACCCCTGCCATGACGTTTATGAAGATGGACCAGCAGCGCTCGGCTGCGGTATCGAGTCTTGTCAGGTCATAGAGGTCGGCAAGAAGCGCGATGCATGTGGTCGCGAGCGTCATGCCTATCGTGGTGATGGGAACGTAGTGTCGGCTGGTCGGGGATGGCAATATCATGTTTCGTGTCGAAGCGTATTGGTTTCTTGCGTCGTAAACGCGGTGAAGATGTCGAACAGGTTGGGGTCGAATTGGCGGTTGCGGCCCATGACGTCGATCGCCTCCTGATGGCTCCACGCCCTCTTGTATGGCCGAACTGTCGTCAGCGCGTCATAGGCATCGCAGATAGCGGCAATGCGGGCCGAGAAGGGAATGGCGTGCCCGCGCAATCGGGCTGGATAGCCTGAGCCGTCGAAACGTTCATGATGGTGCAGGCAGATATCCAGCACGGTTTGCGAGACGCCTTCAACGCCCAGCAGAAGCCGGTGTCCGGCGACGGCATGGGTTTTGACCAGATCGAATTCGGCAGGTGTCAATTGGCCCGGCTTGTTGAGGATCGCGGTCGGGATCGTCACCTTGCCGATATCGTGAACAAGGCCGCCAACGGCATATTCGCGCACGGCGGCAGGCTCCATTTCCAGATGCTGCGTGAAGCGGATCATGAGAGCGCCGACAGACAGCGAGTGCAAGAATGTCGCCTCGTCCCAATGTTTGAGCCGGAGCAGATACCACGCCGCGAGATTTTGCGCGCTCGAAAATGCCATGACCGCTTCGACGGTCTGGACAATATCCGCCAACCGGCATGTCCCGGTCTGCCGCACCTCCTGCATCATACGCTTTATGCCGGGCGTGATCTCCTCGATCGCGCCTTGTGCTTCGACCAGTTCCGCTGCGGGAAATTTGCGGGCAAGATCGCGCCACAAGGAGGCGAGCCGCGATCCGTTCGAGGTGGGCAAGTCGTCGAGATGACTTCCGCGCTCGATGCACCGCACCACCGCGCTGATCGCGTCGCACCGCAAGACACGGTCGAGATCCGCCTCGCTCGCGATCAGGAACGGCATGGGTCCGACAGGCTCGATGCTGGTTGTCTCCAATTCCTCGACGATCATACCGATCCGCACCTGATGAAGCCGGATTCGCTTATTCATGCTGCCTCCGATAGTCGCTCGCGGATGTCATGGTCAAGCACGCCTCTCTCCATCCGCATGTGTTCGGATATATCGACTGATTTGCTTCGACGTCGTTCCGGATTGATTTGAAAGGCGCAGCACTCTCCGTCGAGGCGGCGAACAGTCGGCGCGGCTGGAGGCGTCGCTCCCGCGGCGATTGGAATGCGGGTTGCAATCAGCCTTGAATTCCTTAGAGTTTATCCGGAAACGACCGGGTCTCAGCGCCGCATGAAGACGGAATATGCGGCATTGCGTGGTTCTGCGTGCATACCGGTTGCCCACGTTCGTTACGAGGAGAATTCTCTTGCGCTATATTCGTCCAGATTCACTGGAGGACGCCGTTGGCCTGCTGGCCGAAGCGTCGGGCAGGGCGGCAATCCTGGCCGGCGGCAGCGACCTGCTGGTCAGAATGAAGGGCGGCTTTGTCGAGCCCGACCTGATCGTCGACATCAAGGCCATCGAGGCCTTGGGACGCATCGTTGAAAATGACGAAGGCTTCGTCATCGGCGCCGCTGTGCCTTGCGCGGTTCTCGGCGAAAACGCCGCGCTGCGGCGCGCCTGGCCGGGCGTGGTCGAGGGGGCGAACCTCATCGGCTCCAAGCAGGTGCAGGGACGCTGCACCATCGCCGGAAACCTCTGCAATGCCTCTCCGGCGGCCGACAGCGTGCCGGCGCTGGTTGCGGCCGGCGCAAAGGCGCTCGTCAGAGGAGCGGCCGGTTCGCGTACCATTGCGGTCGAGGATGTGCCGGTCGGTCCCGGCAGAACATCGCTGGCGCCGGGTGAAATCGTCGAGGCTATTCTGCTCGACAAGCGACCGCCCCGTTCCGGCGACGCCTATCAGCGCTTTACGCCGCGCACCGAAATGGACATCGCCGTCGTCAGCGCCGCCGTCAATCTCACCGTCGATGAAAACGGAACCGTCAAGACGGCGCGCGTTGCCCTTGGCGCTGCCGCGCCGACCGTGCTTCTTGTCGCCGAAGCGGCCGAATGTCTCGTCGGTTCGCGCCTGGACGACGCAACGCTCGAACGCCTTGCCGAAATATGCACAGACGCCTGCCGTCCCATCGACGACAAGCGCGGCACGGTCGAATTCCGGAAAAAAGTCGCCGGCGTGCTGGCCAAGCGCGTCGCACTCACCGCCTATGAACGAGCAGGACGAGAATAATGGCAGGGATTGCAGTTTCAACAACCATCAACGGCGACGGCTCCGAGTTTCTTTGCCACGCGGACGAGACGCTGCTCGACGTGCTGCGCGACCGGCTGGGCCTGATGGGCGCCAAGGAAGGCTGCGGCACGGGTGATTGCGGCGCCTGCAGCGTCATGTTCGACGATCGCCTGGTTTGCTCCTGTCTGGTGCTGGGGGCCGAGGCGCAAGGCCGGCGGGTCGAGACCGTCGAGGGAATGGCCTTGGGCGACAGGCTGCATCCGCTGCAGCAGAAGTTCCTTGAGCATGCCGCCTTGCAATGCGGGATCTGTACCCCCGGATTTCTCATCGCGGCCAAGGACCTGCTTGCCCGCAACCCGGATCCGACAGAAGAGGAAGTCCGCTTCGGCCTTGCCGGAAATCTCTGTCGATGCACAGGCTATGACAAGATCGTGCGCGCCGTCCTGGACGCCGCAGGCGTTATGAGAGGAGCCTGATCGTGAACTTCAATCCCAGCCATTCGAAGCGCAGCTTCACGTCCGTCGGCACGCGTCCCGTCCGGCCCGACGGGGTCGACAAGGTGACCGGGCGCGCACGCTACGGCGCCGACTTCAACATGCCGGGTCAACTGGTCGGCAAGATCCTGCGCAGCCCGCATGCGCACGCGGTCATTCGCAAGATCGACACGAGCAAGGCGGCGGCGCTTCCCGGCGTGAAGGCCATCGTCACGGCGGCGGACCTGCCCGACCTGACCAATGGCGACGCCGCCATGTACGACATTCTCGACAACTGCATGGCGCGCGCGAAGGCGCTGTATGACGGCCACGCCGTGGCCGCCGTGGCGGCGATCGACGCGCGCGTTGCAAGGCAGGCGCTCAAGCTCATCGAGGTCGAGTACGAAATTCTGCCCCATGTCACCGATGTCGACGCGGCGTTCGCCCCCGGCGCGCCGCTCGTCAACGAGGCGATGACGACATCGGGCCTCGATCCGAAGTCCGACCGGCCATCGAACGTGTGCATGCGCAGCCAGTTTGGCCATGGCGATGTCGATGCCGGCATGGCGAAAGCGGAGTTCGTCGTCGAGCGGACATTCAGGACCGAGCAGACGCATCAGGGCTATATCGAGCCGCATGCCTGCGTCGCCAACGTCAATTCAGACGGTACGGCGGATCTCTGGGTCTGCACGCAGGGCCACTTCGTCTATCGCCAGCACTGCGCCCAGTTGCTTGGGCTGGAAGCGTCGAGGCTGCGGGTGACGTCCTCCGAAATCGGCGGCGGCTTCGGCGGCAAGACGCATGTCTGGGCCGAACCGGTGGCATTGGCGCTTTCGCGCAAGGCCGGCAGGCCGGTCAAGCTGGTGATGACCCGCGACGAGGTGTTTCGCGCCTCCGGCCCGACGAGCGCCACCTCGATCGACGTGAAGATCGGCGCGACGAAGGACGGAACGATCGTGGCGGCCGATGCGACGCTGCGCTATTCCTGCGGCCCCTATGCGGGAGCCTGGGCCGAAACGGGCGCGATGACCGCTTTTGCCTGCTACAAGCTGGAGAATGTCAGGACCGTCGGTTACGAGGTGCTGGTCAACCGGCCAAAGACGGCGGCATACCGCGCGCCTTCGGCGCCGATGGCGGCGTTTGCGGTGGAAAGCGCCATCGATGAACTTGCCGGCAAGATCGGTATCGATCCGGTCGATTTTCGCATCCAGAATGCCGCCCAGGAAGGGACGCGCGCTTCCTACGGACCGGTCTACGGTCCCATCGGCATCGGGCCGACCCTGGAGGCGGTGAAGAACCACCCGCATATGAAAGCGCCGCTTGGCAAGAACCAGGGGCGCGGCATGGCCTGCGGCTTCTGGTTCAACTTCGGCGGGCAGACATGCACCGACCTGAATATCGGCATGGACGGCACTGTTTCGCTGGCTGTCGGAACGGTCGATGTGGGCGGTTCGCGGGCTTCGCTTTCGCTGGTCGCCGCAGAAGAGCTTGGCATCGACTATTCCTGCGTCCGGGCAATCGTGGCGGACACATCGAGCCTCGGCTATAACGACATGACCGACGGTAGCCGTGGCACTTTCTCGTCCTCGATGGCGACCATTTCCGCGGCACGCAACGCGATCAGGATTCTCCGCGAACGCGCCGCGCAGATGTGGGATATCCAGGTCGAGGACGTGGCCTGGGAAAAGGGCCACGCCGTTGCAAAGGGCGACACCCATGGAAACCTCCCCAGGCTTTCCCTGAAGGAGATCGCCGCCGCATCCGGCACCACGGGCGGGCCGATCGCCGGCCATAGCGAGATCGTGGCCGATGGCGCCGGTGTGTCCTTCGCCACGCATATCTGCGATATCGAGGTCGATCCCGAAACCGGCGCGACCAAGGTTTTGCGCTACACCGTCGTCCAGGACGCTGGCAAGGCCGTCCATCCGACCTATGTCGAAGGACAATATCAGGGCGGCGCCGCGCAAGGGATCGGTTGGGCGCTCAACGAGGAATACATCTACGGCAAGGATGGCCGGCTGCAGAATGCCGGCTTCCTCGACTACCGTATTCCCGTGTGCTCCGATCTGCCGATGATCGATACGCAGATTCTGGAGATCCCGAACCCGAATCATCCCTATGGCGTGCGCGGGGTCGGCGAGACCTCCATCGTACCGCCGCTTGCCGCGGTGGCGAACGCCGTCTCCAACGCGGTCGGCGTGAGAATGCAGCACATTCCCATGTCGCCGCCGCGCATCCTCGCGGCCCTGGACGCCGAGAGGACATAATGGTCGAGGTGACGCTCTGGGGGGCTCTCGCCACGGCAGCAGAGGGTCACAGCAAAATCGAAATCGAAGCGAAGGACATCCGGGAACTGTTCAAAAAACTGGGCGAGCAGTTCCCCGGTATCCAGCCGCTCCTGGACAAGGGCATCGCCGTGGCGATAAACGGAACCATCTATCGCGACACCTGGTCGAAGACGCTGCCGGGGGATGCCGAGATATTCCTGCTACCCCGGCTGGTCGGGGGGTGATCGGCATGCCTCCGGCAACGCCCTTATCCCCGCGCCGCGCTCGTCGTCGACGAAGGTGAGATCGCTCCGGCTTGCCGGCGGCGGGAACCGACGGGAAGGGCGGGGTCGTCAGGCGGCGTGCGGAGCGGCCGGTAAAGTCACTTCGACCGTCAAACCTGGCTTTGCCGGCGCGATGGCGATCCGGCCGCCGTAAAGCTCGGCAAGCTCTTTCGAGATGCTCAATCCGAAGCCGTCGCCGGCGATCGCCTCGTCGAGGCGAAGCCCGGGCCGGAACGCGTCCTCGATTCGTGATTCCGGCATTCCCGCGCCATCGTCGCCGATGCGTATCGTGGCGAGCAGACCGTTGACCTGCGCGGAGACCGAAATGTTCCCGGCCGCCCATTTGAAGGCGTTGTCGAGGATGTTTCCAAAGATCTCGTCAAAATCGTCCGGCGTGCAACGCACCGCAAGCCTCGGCTCCACATCGCAGGCGACCGAAACCCTCTTGTCGGCATATATCCGCCCGAGCGCCAGGATCAGGTCGTCAAGGCGCGGCCTGATGAGCGAAACCGAGGACAGGCCGTCGCCGGCGCTCGCCCGCCTGCCGTCGGCAAGGTGATGGCGAATGCGCTTGTCGATGCGCTCCGTGAGCTGCCTGATGCTGCCATCGGCATCGTTTCCGTCGTTGAGCGCAAGCATCAGGCTCGCGACCGGTGTCTTCAGGCCATGCGCCATGTTGGCGAAGTGCAGCCGGGTTTCGACGAGACGCTGCGTGTTTTGATCGATCAGCCGGTTGATCTCCGACGCGATCGGCTGAAGCTCGTGAACATCGGGTTGCCGCACCGCCGATCGCCGGCCCTGCAAGACGGCTTCGATGTCGGCGCTCAGCATGCGAAGCGGGCGAAGGCCAAATCGAACTTGCAGGACGGTGCCGAGCAGGAGACTGCCGCCCAGCAGAAACATCGCCCCGAGAAGCCATATGAGCGACCGAAAGGCCGGGCCGGTCAAGGCCGTTCGCGGCGCGGTCGCGGTAATCGTCACGATCTTCCCGTCGACCGACGCCTGCATCGTCCGCGTGTGCAGTTCCTGCCCGCCAAATTCTGCGGAATCGCCATGCCGGGGCATTCCGTCAAGCAATTGACGCCACTCGAACGCCTTGCCCGGGGTCTCGATCGTACCGCCGGCGAGCGAGCGGGAACCGAGCCTGATGCCGTCTCCGGTTATCTGCCAGAACCATCCGGATGCCGGTCTGTCGAAGGGAGGTCCGTCGAGCTGGGTGGACAAGGCCACCGTTCCGTCAGGCCCCGGCGTCAAGGCTCCCCGCAGCGCCTGGATCTGCACGTCGAGGCGCTGATCGATCTGCTCCCGCACGACATTCGCCACGATAAGCCAGAGCGTCGCGGAAGCGACCACCACGGCTGCCGCGATGAAGACCGCGGAAAACGCCGTCAATCGTCCTGATATCGTCGAGCGTTGCAGGAATGGTCCGATCCTCATGAGGACGCCGTCAGCATATAGCCGCGCCCGCGCACGGTCTCGATATGGTCGGCGCCGATTTTGCGGCGCAGGCGGGCGATGATGACTTCGATCGAATTCGAGTCCACCTCCGCATCGCCGTCATAAACCCTTTCCATCAATTCGCGCCGCTCGATGACCGTCTCGTTTCGGAGAATGAGGCAGGACAGCACCCGCCATTCCAGGGCCGTGAGCTTCAACGGCATGCCGTCGCGCTCGAACGTGCCCAACTGGGCATCGAAGGTGAGGGGACCGCATACGATTTTTGCGCTGGCATGACCGTTGGCGCGCCTCATCAGCGCGCGCAGCCGAAGAACGAGCTCTTCGATCTTGAAGGGCTTGGTCAGGAAATCGTCGGCGCCCGCTTTGAAGCTCGCCACTTTTTCGGGCCAGCCGTCGCGGGCCGTGAGGATCAGGACCGGCAAGGAGCGGCCGGCTTCCCGCCACGATTTCAGCACGGAGACGCCGTCGATCTTCGGGAGGCCGAGATCGAGGACGGCGACATCGAAGATTTCCGTCAGCCCAGCATGCTGGGCATCCTCGCCATTGCGCGCGATATCGACGACGAAGCTTTCCAGTCGCAGCGTTGCGGCGATACGGCTGGAGAGATCGCCGTCGTCCTCGACGAGAAGTACGCGCATTTGGAGGGTCCGATCCAGATTTGAGTGCCTGCTTTTACGGGTTTTCGGCTTAACTCAAACTGAACCGGATTGTTCAGCCTGTTGGCGGGGTGGGTTCGATAAAAAGGACCAGTCAGAAACAACAGGAGACTTCGATGTCAAATTCCGACACCCCCGACACGCAGCATGGCAGCGCTTCGAACATATCTCACCAGCGCCCGGCCGGACGCCGGCATACCGTCACTTTCGGCATGGCGGCGCTCGGCATTCTCGTCCTCGGCCTTGCCGGTGGCGCAGGCGCGATGAAGCTCGCGCGACCGAGCGTCGAGATGGCGCCCATGAACCCCGTGGCGATCACCGCGATGGCGGATGACAGTCTGGTCACCGTCAAGGGCAAGGTTGCAGAGATCTTCGGCAACAAGTTCGTCGTCCAGGACGCCAGCGGACGCGCGCTCGTCGAAACCGGTCCGGAAGGCGAGGGCGGCAAGCTCGTCGCCGCCAACGAAACCGTGACGGTACAGGGTCGCTTCGACGACGGCTTTGTGCGTGGCAGCTATATCGTCCATGAGGACGGACGCACGGAAACGCTCGGCCCGGCAGGCAGGCCGCCTCATCATGGCCCGCTGGAGATGCTCAAGCAGCTGAAACCGTAAAGCGCCGGTGGGGCTGCCGGCAGACGATATTTCCGGGGTGGGCGCATGGGCGTGGAACTCGCCGCGCCCACCCGCCGTTTACGGCGGCCATCGCTACACGTTCCCATCCTTACACTCTGTCGGAGACAGGCATGCGGCGCTCTCATTCCCCTCATATTGCCGGCCGCTCGCTTGCGGCGCTTGCCGTTCTGAACTTCTTTCTCGCCGACGCGCGCGATGGCCTCGGGCCGTTCCTCGACGGGTTTCTCGCCACGCACGGGTGGCAGCCGATGACCTTGGGCATGCTGGCGACGATCGGCGGCGTGCTCGGAATGGTGGCCACGCCGCTGTTCGGCGCCTGGGTCGACGCCTCGCGATACAAGCGCGCCTTGATCGTCGTCCCGGTCGTGTTGGTCACCGCGGCCGCGCTGTGGACGCTGTTCACGCCAAACAACTGGTCGGTCTTCGGCGGCCAGTCCGCAACCGCCGTCGTCGGCGCGATCATAGGCCCGGCCCTCATGGGCCTGACGCTTGGGCTCGTCGGCGAAAAAGCATTTTCCCGGCAGGTTTCCAGAAACGAGTTCTGGAACCACGTCGGCAATGTGTTTTCCCTGGCCGGCATCTATCTCGTCACCACCATGCTCGGCATCAACGGGGTGATCGGCCTGATGATCGTGACCGCCGTCGCGGCGATTGCCGCCGTGGCGGCCATCGATCCCGATCAGATCGATCACCGGGTGGCGCGTGGGCTGGGCCATGACGACGGTGCGCCGGGACCGTCCGGCTTTTCCGTCCTTTCCGGCAGCAAGGGCCTTATCCTGCTGGCCGTCACCCTGATGATCTTCCATTTCGGCAACGCGCCGATGAGCCGGCTGATCGCGCAGGATTTTTCGATCCAGCTTGGGACGCCTTTCAGGACGACGGCCATCATCACCGGCATATCGCAGGTTTCGATGATCGCCATGGCGCTGGCCGCACCGTTCCTGATCCGGCGCTTTGGCCTTGCCGCGGTGTTCGTGATCGCTTTGGTCGCCCTGCCGATCCGCGGGGCGATCGCCGGATCGTTCAGCAGCTTTGCGGCCATCTACCCCGTGCAGATCCTTGACGGCGTCGGCGCGGGGCTGATCGGTATCGCCACGCCGATCGCGGCCGAACGCATTCTTTCGGGAACCGGCCGCTTCAACGTCGGCCTCGCCGCCGTCATGACGGTTCAGGGTGTTGGCGCATCGCTCAGCAATGTCGTTGCCGGCTGGCTTACCAATATCGGCGGATACGGCCTCGCCTACTGGGTGCATGGCGGCGTTGCCATCTTGGCACTTGCAGCTTTTGTCGTTGGACGTAAAAGCATTGCGCCACAGTCCGCCGGTCGCGACGATGTCTCCACGCCATCGGTTAGT
Source organism: uncultured Rhizobium sp. (assembly GCA_945952045.1). GTDB lineage: Bacteria > Pseudomonadota > Alphaproteobacteria > Rhizobiales > Rhizobiaceae > Metarhizobium. The sequence goes on along the minus strand of CAMFHE010000028.1, from coordinate 10,388 downwards.
CCCGCGGTCTGACGGTAGAATTCTTCAAGCGACGCGGAGCGGACGACGATGATCTTGACCTGGGGGATTTCCGCGCTGACCGTGTTTGGCGTGGTTTTGCGTCCGTTCGGCTGGCCAGAGGCGATATGGGCCGTCGGCGGCGCCGTGCTGCTTTTCGCCGTCGGCGCCATCGGATATGCCGATGCGTGGACCGGCATCGCCAAGGGTTTTGACGTCTATCTCTTTCTGATCGGCATGATGATGCTGTCGGAACTTGCCCGGCAGGAGGGACTGTTCGATTGGCTGGCGTCGATTGCAACGTCGCATGCGCGCGGTTCATCGAAGCGGCTTTTCGTGCTGATCTACATTGTCGGCATCGTCACCACGGTGTTTCTCTCCAACGATGCGACGGCGGTGGTGCTGACGCCTGCCGTTTACGCCGCCTGCCGCTCGGCGAAGGTGAAGGACCCGCTGCCCTATCTCCTGATCTGCGCCTTCATCGCCAATGCCGCGAGTTTTGTTCTGCCCATCTCCAATCCGGCCAATCTCGTGATCTTCAGCGACGGCTCGATGCCGTCCCTGACGAAATGGCTGTCCACATTCACGCTCCCTTCGATTGCGGCAATCGTTGTAACCTTCGGCGCGCTTTATTGGACGCAGCGCTCGGCGCTTGCCGCCGACACGCTTGGCGCAGCCGAACCGAAGACGCTCGGAACCAGCGCGAGATTGACCGGAACAGCATTGGCCGTGACGGCAGTGCTCATGGTCGGCTGCTCCGCCTTCGGCCTGGATCTCGGATTGCCGACATTCATCGCGGGCGTCGTGTCGACGACCGTCATTCTCCTGATCGAGCGCAAGGGGCCGCAAAAGCTGCTGAGGCACGTCTCCTGGGGCGTTCTGCCGCTTGTCGCCGGACTGTTCGTCGTCGTCGAGGCGCTCGAGAAATCCGGCCTGATCGAATGGCTGGCATCGCTCTTGTCGGGCTTGACGTCCGCTTATCCGGACTCGAGCGTCACCCTGGTCGGGATCGTCGTTGCGCTTGCGTCGAACCTCGTCAACAATTTGCCTGCCGGCCTCGTCGCGGGCGGTGTCGTCCACGCCGCTCAGGCGAGCGACAGCATGGCGGGCGCGGTCCTGATCGGCATCGATCTTGGGCCAAACCTTTCGATCACCGGTTCACTGGCGACGATCCTGTGGCTCAACGCGCTCCGGCGCGAGGGGCTCGATGTCACCGCATGGTCGTTCATGAAGCTGGGCATGGTGGTGATGTCGCCGGCTCTGATCGCGGCGCTGTTGCTTTTGCAGTGAATTCTGCCCGGAACATGGGCAGCCGATTGATCGCGTCTGTGAGATCAATTGCGCCGCGACCCTTTCCACGCCGAATAGGACGTTTCTCCGGCCGGTCTGCTTGAGGCCGGCCGGAGCTTCGATGTCAAATATACCAGATGCCGCCGGCGATTTCGGGAGCGACGCCGGCAATGTTCTCCGGGCTTTCCGAAAAATGGGCCAGCACCTGGGCATACGACATGCCAGCGGCAATCTGTCCTTCCCAGAAGGCCCGGCCGGTCGCTTCTCCCTCGCGTCCCAATACGTTCGCATAAAGCTTGGAAACCAAAGCGCTTCCCGAGGGATTTGCGCCGTAATTGGCTTTGAACTCGGCAGAGCCGACGAATGCGTTGGCGACATCAAGAAGGCTTGCGCCGGAATCCAGTTGCCGGACCCAGTGCCCAAGCCCGGCATAGTCGGGAGTTCGATCGAACGCCGCCTGATAGATGCGGTAGCCGATCCCCGCCATGCCGTCATCGTCGAAGGCAATCGTCAGATCACTGAAATTGAGACGCTCGACATCTTGGGCGATCAGCGACAGGCGCGCACCCTCGACAAGGCCGACGCCGCCATCGGTGGTCGATATCGTGAAGTCTTTGAATGACCCGCCGATAACAACCCTGTCGTGCTGCGATGTCTCGCCAAACACCATGACATTGCCCGCCGTTGCGACGACGGACTGATAATCGGCCGACAAAGTGACCATGTCGACAAAATCACCGCCGACGGAAGCATCGTTGGCGCTGTATTGCAATTTGACGCCGCCTGCATTGTATTGCTGACCGACATCCAGAAGCGTTGTGTTCGAAGCGCCAAGCGTCTTTTGGATCAGCGTGTTTTCAGTCTGCTGAAGCTCCACGATGCTATTGCGATTTTCCATCAACGCGGCTTCCAGCTGCGCTTTCAGGACCGTCAGATTGTTGACCGCATTTTTTGCAACGGTCGCGTTGGCATGTACGGTATTCAAATCGCCTTGATTTTCAACGATCTGTCGTGTCGATTGTGTCGTCGTGTATACGGCATCGATTTCCGGAATCGCATTCTTCAATATCTTGAAATAGGTATTGGCGTTGAACAGCAATGCGTCGGAGGCATCATCGATCTGGCTGTAGCCCTTTTCAGTTTCCCTGAGATATTCGTTCTTCGAATTCGTATCCTCTACAGCTTCTTTTCCAGCCTTGAGAATTTTCGTGACGCCGACGATGGCGGCAGTCTGATACTTAAGATATATGCCTGCCCAGGCGCCGGTCGTCTGAAGCACTTCGAGGACGTTTTCGGCGTATATCAGCAGCTGCTCATCGCTCAAGCCGTCGAGCCGTTGCTCGTTTAGTGCGAGCAATTCACGCGCCGCGATCAATTTCAGATACATGTCGCCGCTCGCTTTTTCGCGTGCGGCAATCTCTGACTGGACCTTCGCCAATTCCTCCCTGGTGGCGCGAAGTTCCTCGGGCGTCAGGCGATTGTCGGTCGGATCGCCGCCATCGCCCGTGCCAGGGACGCCTCCGCCTGTCCCGTCCCCGCCGGGGGAACCGTCCAGCCAGTCGCCCCAGTTCTTTTCACGAACACCGGTAATGTCGCCTTCGACGACAAGCGCCCGACCGGAGCCGCCTTCATTCGCGCCGCCCTTGACCACCAGAAAAAAGAACGGCGTGAACGTGCCGCCCGCCTGACCGGGCTCCACGACCAGTCGATCCATGTAGGAATAATTGTCTCCCCCCGGATTGTAGCCGGTCAGGGAGTTATCGACAATTTTCTGGGACGTGGAATTGTTATATTCGGCGTAGTCGCTGTTGGTGTTGAAATAAAGCTGAACAAGGCGAACGCTGGATATCTGGGTTTCGTTCAAGATAACGGAAGAACCGCCATCCTTTTCGATACGCGCATCGCTGAGGACGGTGTAGGTGTCTCCTATTTTCGGCTTTTCAACGCGGACATAATATGTGCCGCGCTTGTCGAAATTGAGAGACTGAGCCGACTTCAGGCTGACCGGATCCAGGACATTGGTGAGGAAATCATAGTCCGGTGGATTTCCTTCACTATAAAAATACGAAGACGCCATGATATACTCCAAATCGCGGAGCAATACCTGCGGCGGTGGCTCCGGAATGTTCGACCTAATTCCGAGAACGTCCGGTAACCGCCTTGTGCTGAAATCCGAAATAAGCGGAAAGCAACAAGTCTCTCAATCGGGCGCTCAGCCGGCGCTCGATCAGTTGATGCGTCACGATAGAAATTCCCAGCGTCAGCATAAGTATGGCTGCAATATTGGCGCATCCCCCATATGGGTTACCAAATGCGAATTTCTCGTTCGAATACATCATCGCCCACATGGCAAGAGGATGCGTGAGGTAGATCGAGTAGGAAATGTCCCCGAGATAGGTCAGCGGGCGGCTGCATCTTATATCGAGCGTCTTGTCAGCCATGATCAACAGCAAAAAGAGCAATGCCATCGACAGGCCGACCCCTTCGAACCCGTGAGAGAGCCCGGTTTGTGTCAAATATTGGTACATGCCCGGTAGCGGCGCGAGGATCGCCGCCGTGACGGCGCCGTTTCGCGACAGACGAAAGCTTGATCGGTAAAGAGCGCCGATCAGTATTCCGGCAAGGAACAAAAGGTTCAGATCGCTGCCGAGGATGGCAAGAATCCCATATGTCTGGCTGGCCGGCGGATGCCCCATGGCCATGGGAGCCATGATGGCGACGACGGCCCAGAAGAGCAGGATTTGCAGAAAATTTCGACGGAAACACAGCGCCGCCGCGAAGAGCAGGTAGAAAAACACTTCATAAGTAATGGACCAGCCAATGGTCATGGTCGGCGCGAACACGTTTGGAAACTGGTCGTTGTAAACCGGCAAAAACAGCAGGCTTCGCATCAACAGATCTTGCGTCTGCCTTTCTCCGCTCCACTCGATTGCAAATATTCCAAGTGTACAGAGCAGATAAAGCGGATAGATGCGTGTCAGCCGCTTTATCAAAAATACCGCAGGTTGCTGCGTAAATGTCGTTCCATTCACTGTTCTGATCGTGGTTATGTACATGACAAAGCCGCAGATCAGGAAAAACAGATCGACACCCATCGTGGCGAGGGGATAAAAAAGCACAGCGCCAGGCCCCGTATCGTACGGCCCGAGGAAAATGCTAGCATGCCATAGCATAACGGCGGTTGCAGCCAACCCACGCAATACTTGGATGATGTCGAGCTTGCTTGCCGAATGGTCCGCCATAAACACTCTCTCCGCGTGCATTCCTTCGAGCTAACGGAGCAAGCTTGAATGGGGCTGGTGATGCGGGAGAGACGGGGGCGTGCGACAAGCGATAGAGATCGCCATCGGCGAGGGCGACGGACAATCTGCCCGCCGCACCGGCGGGAATGACGATTATGCAAGGGTTTGCAGTTCGTCCTCAGGCAGCCGGTTGTACGAGCTGCAGGCTTGTTGCCTGTCTTTCGACCGGAAGGCTGGCGCTGGTCAAGACATCGATGACTGTCACGCTCCTGATGAGTTTGCCGTCATCGTCACAGATCTCGACCGCTTGGATGTCGATCGGTTGCCGTTTCATGATCTGCTCGATCATCAAGTCGCTGATATACCTTGTGGCATTCGCCTGTGCGGCTGCGAGACTCGGGAAGTCCTCGCCTTCATAGTCTTCCGCGACCCCGTGAACCGAACGCACATTGAAGAAAAAACGCAACAAGGATGTCTCCTGTAGTCATTCCAGATCATGTCCGGCAAAAGCCGGGGAGGGCATGAAAAGCCCGGCCTTTCGACCGGGCTTTCTCGACGTTACAGGGGATTTGCGCTCTCGAACTCGTCACGCTGGCGACCGCCGAGGGCTGCGGCGACCGAGGCGATGAATGCGCCGATCAGCAAGGCGATGAAGCTCATGATCGCCGTGGTTGCGCTGGCCTTGCGGGCCGCGTCTGCCGCCTCCTTGGCCTTCTGCGCAGCCGCATCAGCCTGGGCGATCACATCGTTCACGCGCTTTTCCGCTTCGGCCTGCGGCAGGCCCGTATTGCGCGACACGATCTGCGCAAGATAGGTCTTGTCGGCGGCGGGAATTTCTCCGGCAGCCGCGCCGGCCAACAGAATGCGCGATGCTTCCTGGCGTGCTTGCGCGGGATCGGCAGGCGGCGCGCCGGCGGATGCTTCGGCCGCAGGGCGGAACATCATGTCGATGAAATATGCGCTGGGGTCGGCGCCGGATGCGCGGGAGGTCAACTGCTCGTTCGAAGCAGCACCTTGCGCGGCCCCTTGCACGAGGCCCGAGGTGACGGTCGTGGCCGCCGAAACCCCGCCGCCGATCAGCGATGTCATGGTCGATCCCAGGACGGAAGCAACGAAGACAGTGCCGACCGCCCAGGACAGAAAACCATGCGCCGTGTCGCGGAAGAAGGTTTCGTCCTCATGGACGGAGGCCCAGCGCGTCCGCAGGCGACCCGCGAGATAACCGCCGAACGCCGAGGAAAGCCACTGGATGACGATCAGCCAGATCGCGGCCGATATGGCGAGGGTTCCGGCCGAATAGCTTTCGCCGGAAAACGGCGAGACCATGGTGAGACCAAGACCGGTGCCGAGAATGGTCAGCAGCAAAGTGACCGCGCAGGCGCCGAAAGCGCCTGCAAGGATTGGCGCCCAACGGACGGCGGAATTCGGAGAGTCGCCGGCTCCGGAGGGAATACGCACGGTTGCGTCATGAATGTTTGCCATGAGGTGCCGCTCCCTAGTGCGAAAACAGCGCGATCAAAATGATGATCGGGATCGGTACGCCGAGCAGCCAAAGTAAGATTCCGCGACCCATTCTTGATGTCCTCCATAAGCAAGTTGCGTCCTTTAACTGCTTGAGACAAAAATAAGTTCCGCGGTATCCGATCACTTGAAATCGGGATTGCCCGCCATCGCCCGATCCCGAACTCGACCGCCGCCGCGCACCATCCTCCGGTTGGCATCGTCATAGCTTGATTGCCTGGAAATCGGCGACCGTGTCGATCGCCCCGCAGCTGACCGCAAGTCGCACTTCAAACTTGAACACACCCCGGGCACAAGGATCGATTACATAAGCATACTTATGGAACTCGCCTTGTGTTGATCTCACGAGCGTGGGAAACTCTTAGTTCGGGTCGGGGTATTTTTTGACGCTTGTAGCGTCTTCTATCGTGCGAAAGCTTCCTGAGTGTTGGTTTCCACGCGGAACTGAGCCGGTTAAGCGCTTAAGGGGATGCGGATGAAAACTTGGACCACCAAAGAGGTAGTTCATGTATTCCTACGCCGACAGACTTCGAGCCGTTGGACTTTGTATGCGGCTTGGCAAGCGACTCAATTCGACCATCCGACAGTTGGTTTATCCCACCAAGAATGCGCTGAGGGGCTGGTACCGCGAGTACGTACAGCATCTCGACCTGCGTGTTCAGTCAGTAGCCCGAGCGCCAAAATATTCCGAAGTTCAGAGGCAAGCACATCATCTCTGTCGATAGCCTGCCGCAAGATCGCACGGCCAATTCGTCCGAAACCATCGCCTTGCACTAAAAGTCGACTTCGATGGCTACGCCGGCCGACACTGCTCGGGTCACGGCAGCTTGAGCGACGGCCCTTGCCTTCGCAGACGGCGTGAAGCTTGGAGTTCAGGCCGCCTTTGGTGCGCCCGATACGTCGGGGAACAGCCTCTTTTTGAGCAGACTGGCTGCCGTCCGGTGCGCCTTGAGATGGGTGGCATCGATCGTCAACTGATCCGGTTTGCCCCCTTGGCCGACAGTGCCGCGAAAATCCTGTTGAACACGCCCATACGGCTCCAGCGGATGAACCGGTTGCAGATCGTCTTCGGCGGCCCGTACTCAGCAGGCGCATCGCGCCATCGCAGACCATTGCGGATCACGAAGATGATGCCACTGATAATCCGGCGGTCATCGACCCGGGGCACCCCGTGCGACAGCGGGAAATGGCGCTCGATCCGGCGCATCTGCGCCTCCGATAACCAAATCAAATCACTCATGGCAGCGCCTCCTCGCGCCACCAGGGAATCAACCGATCGGACCGTTCGCAACCAATTTAATAGGTCCTGAGCCTAGTATACAAGACGCTTCTCACGGGCCGGATTGTAGCCGCTGTGTGAGGCGTTGGAGGCGCGATCTAAATCGGATCACGGCTATTGGGCCGATACACAGCACCAGCAGCCGTGGTTGGCCGACTAGACGGCGACCGGGGTAATCCACCGGGGCTCGACACTCTCAGAACTGTCAACGACCGCTTCCACGAAAGCGACGCCTTTTAGGCCATCGTACGTCAATGGAATGTTGCGGCCGATGGCGGAGGGATCACGCCCTTCACGACGTGCCCGGATCGCCTCCGCGAAGCCACAATAGAGATTTGCGAAGGCTTCCAGGTATCCTTCAGGGTGGCCTGGAGGTGTACGAATACGAACCTTCGCATCTTCGGAAAGATCATCAGCCCCACGCTTGATCGTCTGCACTCGACCATCCAGGGGTGTGTAGATCAATTCATTGGGCTGTTCCTGGAACCACTGGAACGAACCGGTGGACCCGAATACCCGCAGGCGGACACCATTCGAGTTTCCAAGTGCAACCTGCGAAGACCAAAGAAGCCCGCGCGCACCACCCTCATATCGCATCAATACGTGAGCGTTATCGTCGAGGGCCCGGCCAGCCACGAAGGTCGCCAAGTCGGCCGTTAGCTTTTCGAGCTTAAGGCCGGTCACGAACCCTGCAAGGTGATATGCGTGCGTACCAATGTCGCCGATTGAACCGCCGCGTCCATTCTTTTTGGGATCGGTTCGCCACGCTGCTTGTGCGTTGCCCTTCTGCTCGATGGCTGTTGCCATCCATTCGAGAGGATATTCAACCTGAACCGTTCGGATGTCACCGATCTCGCCAGCGGCAACGCGCACGCGTGCTTCGTGAATCATTGGGTAGCCTGAGTAGGTGTAGGTCACACCAACAAACCGACCAGATTCCTTGGATAGCTTCTCTAAAGCGAGTGCATCTTCAAGAGTTGCCGTCAGTGGCTTTTCGCAGATCACATCGAAGCCAGCTTCGATCAGCGCCTTGGCAATAGGATAGTGTGTGAAGTTCGGCGTGCAGATAGCAACCGCATCAACGCGATCTTCCCGCGCGCTTTCACCAGCAATCAGGTCTTGATAAGTGCCATAGCTACGAGCGGGATCGAGCCCTTCATTGATGGCAAACTCGCGGCCTTTGTCGGGATCGACGTCGAATGCACCGGCGACCAATAGCCAGTTACCATCCAGGCGCGAAGCCAGCCGATGAATGTTGCCGATGTAAGCGCCCTGACCGCCACCGACCATGCCAAGGCGAAGTGGTTTCTTGCTCATTAGTCCTCCAGCCCGAGCATTGCCCGGTTGGCGCTGCGATTTGCGCCAGATTTCACAAAGTCGTCAAAAGCGCGATCCGATACGCGGATGATGTGGTCTTCGATGAAGCGTGCGCCTTCTGCCGCCCCGTCCTCGGGATTCTTCACGAAGCATTCCCATTCGAGTACCGCCCAGCCGTCGAAGCCGTAGGTCGTCAGTTTGGTGAAGATTGCACCGAAATCGACCTGGCCATCTCCCGGGCTCCGGAAGCGACCTGCACGCTTTGACCACGGCTGGTAACCGCCATAAGCACCCGACTTCCCGTCGGGACGGAACTCGGCATCCTTCACATGGAAGGTTTTGATCCGCTCGTGGTAGTGATCGATGAAGGCCAGGTAGTCCATCCCCTGGAGAACCAAGTGCGAGGGATCGTACATCAGGTTTGCGCGCGGATGCTCCTTGACCTTATCCAGGAACATTTCCCAGCTGTGACCATCGTGAAGGTCTTCGCTTGGATGAATTTCGTAGCAAACGTCTACACCGTGCTCATTGAAGTCGTCGAGAATCGGCGTCCAACGGCGCGCCAGTTCGTCAAAACCTTCCTCGACCAGACCTTCGGGCCACTGCGGGTACGGATAGAGATAAGGCCAAAGCAAAGCGCCCGGAAACGTCACATGACGGTCGATGCCAAATCGTTTCGACGCCCTTGCGGCGAACCGAAGCTGCTCTTCGGCCCAAGCACGGCGCGCTGAAGGATTACCGCGAACATGCTCCGGCGCGAAGCTATCCATAATCCGGTCGTGGGCGGGATGGACTGCTACCAACTGCCCCGTGATATGCGATGCCAGTTCAGTGATCTCAAGCCCATATTCGGCCAGCATCCCTTTCAAATCATCGCAATAGACCTGGCTTTCGGCAGCCTGTTTCATATCGATAAGACGCGTATCCCAAGTCGGTATCTGGACTCCCTTGAATCCCTTGCCCTTTGCCCACCGAGCCAGTGAGGGAAGAGAATTATAGGGTGCATCATCGGCTGCGAACTGTGCCAGGAATACGCCAGGTCCTTTGATCGTGCGCATTTTATGCCTCTAGCTTGGTTGCTGGAACGGGGGCGTCATCGTACCCCCCATAGACGGATTGGTCGAAGGGGATAACGGCCCCGGTCATCATTCCGCTTTCATCTGACGCCATCCATAAAACCGTTCGCGCAACTTCCTTCGGATCGAGAATACGACCAAACGGCTTGGCGGCAGCAGCTCGGTCGATGAAATCAGGGTCTCCGGTCTCAGAGAGAACAAGTTTGCGTTCGTGATCCGAGTTCATCCAACCGATATCGAGCTGATTGACGTGAATGCGGTGGCGCATGAGGGCAAAACCAGCATGACGAGTCACCGTTGCAAGCGCACCCTTGGAAGCGGAGTAAGGTGCTAGAAACGGCTGACCGGCGAGACCTGACATCGAACCGATGTTGACCACTCTGCCTTCGACGCCTTCGCGGATCATTACCTTGGCAGCATCCTGGATCAGAAAGAACGGTGCCCGGGTGTTGACGGCGAACATCCGGTCGAAAAGCTCCGGCGTCGTGTTGAGCATGTTCCCACGATCCGTAAGCCCCGCTGCATTGACGAGAATATCAACTCGGCCGAACCGTTTGTCGACAGCAGGAATGATTGCCTGAACATCGTTGATCTCGCCGAGGTCAGCGGCGATTGGTCTGCCCCCATGGGGTGATCCGGTTGGAATGTTAGTGCATAGTCGGCCTG
>CAMFHE010000027.1 GCA_945952045.1 uncultured Rhizobium sp. | reverse complement strand
GTTTCGCCGCCGATCAGCGCGCAGCCGGCCTGGCGGCAGCCATCGGCGATGCCGCCGACGATGGCTGCGCCCTGGTCGGGATCGAGCTTGCCGGTGGCGAAATAGTCGAGGAACAGCAGCGGCTCTGCGCCCTGCACGACGAGATCGTTGACGCACATGGCCACGAGATCGATACCCACAGTGTCGTGCTTGCCGGCGTCGATGGCGATCTTCAGCTTGGTGCCGACGCCGTCATTGGCGGCGACGAGGATCGGATCGCTAAAACCTGCGGCCTTCAGGTCGAACAGGCCGCCAAAGCCGCCGATTTCGCCGTCCGCACCCGGACGGCGCGTGGAGCGCACCGCCGGCTTGATCTTCTCGACCAAGAGATTGCCCGCATCGATATCGACGCCGGCGTCGCTGTAGGTCAGACCGTTCTTGCCCGTTTCGCTCATGGATGTCTCCGCTCGCCTTTGGTCCCGTCGTTGCGCCCAGTCGTCGCACGTCGTCATTCGCTGGTCGCAATTGCATGACAATCCCCATTATGCAAGGGATTGCGTGGCTGAATGCCCGAAATTCACGGAAGCCTGCGCTCCTTTTACCGGCAGGCTTGACCGCCTTTCCGCATCGCCATTATGGACATCGCAACGCGCGGGGCCCATCTGATGTCTTGCGAACATCGATCCCGGCAGCGAGGAACCCATGCGACACCATATCAGCGGCAGCCTCCTCAAGCGTCAGATATTTTTCTGGCTGGCATTCCTCGTCGGCTTCATTGCCTTTCTCTATGTGTTCAGCTCGATCCTGCTGCCGTTCCTCGCCGGCATGGCGATTGCCTATTTCCTCGATCCGGTGGCCGACAGGCTGGAGCGCCTGGGCCTTAGCCGCACCATGGCGACGCTGGTGATCCTCATCGGCTTCATTGTGCTCATCGCACTGTCGCTGATGGTGGTCATTCCGGTTCTCGTCGGCCAGTTCACCGATTTCGGGCAGCGTCTGCCGGAATATGTCGACAAGCTGCGTAGCTTCGTCGTCGATGCGCAGAATTCGATGCTGCCCGGCTGGGTGAAGAGCCAGATCGGCAATATCAAGAACAATTTCTCCGGCATCATGTCGGAAGGTGTCACGTTCCTCACCGGCCTGTTCAGCCAGATCTGGAATTCCGGCAAGGCGATCGTCGACGTCATCTCGCTGCTGATCGTCACGCCGGTCGTCGCCTTCTACATCCTGCTCGACTGGGACCACATGGTTGCCAAGGTCGACCGCTGGATTCCACGCGATTACGTCGGCAGCGTTCGCCAGATCGCCCGCGAGATCGACCAGGCCGTGGCCGGGTTCATTCGCGGCCAGGGCTCGCTCTGCCTGATCCTCGGCGTCTACTATGCGGCGGGCCTGTCGCTGGTCGGCCTGAATTTCGGTCTGTTGATCGGTCTGTTCTCCGGCATGATCAGCTTTATCCCCTATGTCGGTTCGATGCTCGGCCTTGTGCTGTCGGTCGGCGTGGCGCTGGTGCAGTTCGGCGCCGATCCGGTCTGGGTCGGGCTGGTCCTGGCCGTCTTCTTCAGCGGCCAGTTCATGGAAGGCAATATCCTTCAGCCGAAGCTGGTTGGCCAGAGCGTCGGCCTGCATCCGGTGTGGCTGATGTTTGCGCTCTTTGCCTTCGGCGCACTGTTCGGCTTTGTCGGGCTGCTGGTTGCCGTACCCGCTGCTGCCGCCATCGGCGTGCTCGTCCGCTTTGCGCTGAATCGCTATCTGGAAAGCGATCTATACTTCGGCCGCGCCGTGGAGGCGCCGCTGCTCGATGAGCATAATGCGTCCACGCCGCGGGCCATCGAGCCGGGCCATCGAGAATGACCGATCGGAAGACAGACGCCGTGAAACGGAATGCCGAGCAACTGCCCTTGCGATTTGCCCATGACGCGTCGAACAGCCGCGAGGATCTGCTCGTCGCCGATCCGCTGGCCGCCGCCGTCTCGCTGATCGACGACTGGCCGCACTGGCCATCGCCGGTGGTCATCCTTGCCGGCCCGACCGGCTCGGGAAAGTCGCATCTGGCCAGCATCTGGCGGGAGCTGAGCAGCGCCGCCGATATCCTGCCGCGCTCCGGCGAGGACGCGCCGCGCCTTGCGGCGCAAGGTCCTGTGATTTTCGAGGATGCCGACCGGATCGCCTTCGACGAGACCGAGTTGTTCCATGTCATCAACAGCGTGCGCCAGCACGGCCATCATCTGTTGATGACCTCGCGGCTGTGGCCGATGTCCTGGCCGGTGACGCTGCCGGACCTGAAATCGCGCCTGAAGGCGGCGACGACGGTCGAGATCGGCGAGCCGGACGAGGAATTGTTGAGCCAGGTGATCGTCAAGCTATTCGCCGACCGGCAGCTTTACATAGATGACAAACTCGTCGCCTATATCGTTCAGCGAATGGAGCGTTCCATGGAAGCGGCGCAGACGATCGTCGAGCGTCTGGATCGGCTGGCTCTGTCGCGCGGCACCCGCATCACGCGGCCGCTGGCGGCGGAAGTTCTGCAGACCCTTGGAAATGCCCCGTCGGACGATTGACTGTCATAGAACCGTCGTCAAACTGTTATACGGCGAGTGCCACCTGGCTGAACGAAAGGCGAAGAACATGGATTCCGGGCTTAACACCGCAAAGGTCGGCAATGCAGGCGCGGTTCCCGCGCCTTCCGTCCCTGAAAACGATATCCTGACCAGCCCGGCGCGCTTCATCAACCGCGAATTTTCCTGGCTGCAGTTCAACCGTCGCGTTCTCGAGGAAACGTTGAACACCGCGCACCCGTTGCTGGAGCGCGTCCGCTTTCTGTCGATCTCGGCGGCCAATCTCGACGAATTCTTCATGGTGCGCGTCGCCGGCCTCGAAGGCCAGGTGCGCCAGGGCATCGTCGTGCGTTCGCCCGACGGCAAGACGCCAGCCGAACAGATGGAAGAGATCCTCAAGGAAATCGACAATCTGCAGATGGAGCAGCAGGCGTCGCTCGCCGTTCTGCAGCAATATCTTGCCAAGGAAGACATTCTCATCGTTCGCCCTGCCGCCCTGTCCGATGACGACAAGTCCTGGCTGGCAAACGAGTTCGAACAGGCGATTTTCCCGGTCTTGACGCCGCTGTCGATCGATCCGGCGCATCCGTTCCCCTTCATTCCCAATCTCGGCTTCTCGATGGGCCTGCAGCTCGTCAGCCGCAACGACCGCGAGCCGATGACGGCGCTTCTGCGTCTGCCGACTGCGCTCGACCGTTTCGTGCGCCTGCCCGATCTTGGCGCCACCATCCGCTACATCACGCTGGAAGACGTGGTCGGCATGTTCATCCATCGCCTCTATCCGGGCTATGAGGTGAAGGGCTACGGTACGTTCCGCCTCATCCGCGACAGCGATATCGAAGTCGAGGAAGAAGCCGAAGATCTGGTGCGTTACTTCGAGACCGCGCTGAAGCGCCGCCGTCGCGGCTCGGTCATCCGTATCGAGACCGATTCGGAAATGCCGGTATCGCTGCGCCAGTTCGTGGTGCAGGAACTCGGCGTTCCGGAAAACCGCGTCGCCGTTCTGCCCGGCCTTCTCGCGCTCAACACGCTGTCGGAAATCACCAAGGCGCCGCGTGAAGACTTGCGATTTCAACCCTACAACGCCCGGTTTCCCGAACGTGTCCGCGACCATGCCGGTGACTGCCTCGCCGCCATCCGCGAAAAGGACATGGTCGTCCACCACCCCTACGAATCCTTCGACGTGGTGGTCCAGTTTCTTCTCCAGGCTGCGCGCGATCCTGACGTTCTGGCGATAAAGCAGACGCTGTACCGCACCTCCAACGATAGCCCGATCGTCCGCGCCCTGATCGACGCCGCCGAGGCCGGCAAGTCGGTCACCGCGCTGGTGGAGCTCAAGGCCCGCTTCGACGAAGAAGCCAACATCCGCTGGGCGCGCGATCTGGAACGCGCCGGCGTGCAGGTGGTTTTCGGCTTCATCGAGCTGAAGACCCACGCCAAGATGTCGATGGTTGTCCGCCGCGAGGACGGCAAGCTGCGCACCTATTGCCACCTCGGCACCGGCAACTATCACCCGATCACGGCGAAGATTTACACCGACCTGTCCTTCTTCACCTGCAATCCGAAGATCGCCCACGACATGGCGAACATCTTCAATTTCATCACCGGCTATGGCGAGCCGGAAGCCAGTATGAAACTGGCCGTGTCGCCCTATACGCTGCGCACGCGCATTCTCACCCACATCGAGGAAGAAACCGAGCATGCCCGCAACGGCCGGCCGGCTGCTGTGTGGATGAAGATGAATTCGCTTGTCGATCCCGAGATCATCGATGCGCTCTATGCCGCCAGCAATGCCGGCGTCGAGGTCGATCTGGTCATTCGCGGCATTTGCTGCCTGCGTCCGCAGGTTCCGGGCCTCTCGGAAAATATCCGCGTCAAGTCGATCGTCGGCCGCTTCCTCGAGCACAGCCGCATCTTCTGCTTCGGAAACGGTTTCGGCCTGCCGTCGGAAAAGGCGCTCGTCTATATCGGCTCCGCCGACATGATGCCGCGTAACCTCGACCGTCGCGTCGAGACGCTGGTGCCATTGATCAACCCGACGGTGCACGCCCAGGTTCTTTCGCAGATCATGCTTGGCAACCTCATTGACAACCAGCAGAGCTACGAGATACTCCCCGACGGAACCTCCAGGCGCATGGACGTCCGCGAAGGGGAAGAACCCTTCAATGCGCAGCACTATTTCATGACCAACCCGAGCCTTTCCGGCCGCGGTGAAGCATTGAACTCCAGCGCGCCCAAGCTGATTGCGGGCTGGGTCTCCGGCAAGAAGAGATAAACTGGAATTGCATGGTTGAATCGGAAGCTCAGGGGCGTTTGCCTGGCATAGCGCCCGTCTCCGTCGTGGATATCGGATCGAACTCCATTCGTCTGGTCGTCTATGAAGGCTTGTCGCGGTCACCCGCAATTCTTTTCAATGAGAAGGTTCTCTGCGGTCTCGGAAGGGGCATCGCTCTCACCGGACGGATGGACGAGCAGGCCGTGGAGCGGGCTTTGGCCGCGCTCCACCGTTTCCGTGCTCTGTCGGATCAGGCGCGCGCGCGCAACATGTATGTGCTGGCGACGGCAGCTGCGCGCGAGTCGCAGAACGGCCCGGATTTTATCCGCCAGGCCGAGGATATTCTCGGCCAGACCGTGCGTGTGCTCACCGGCGAGGAAGAGGCGAAGTTTTCCGCGCTCGGCATCATCAGCGGCTTCTTTCATGCCGATGGCATTGCCGGCGATCTTGGCGGCGGCTCGCTTGAGTTGATCGATATCGAGGGCAAGGCCTTCGGCAAGGGCGTGACCCTGCCGCTGGGCGGCCTGCGGCTCTCAGAATATGCCGGAAACTCCATCGAAAAGGCCCGCCTTTTCGCCCGCAAGCAGGTGAGAACCGCTGCCGGCCTGCTCAAGGCCGGCGAGGGGCGCACCTTCTATGCCGTCGGCGGCACCTGGCGCAACATTGCCAAGCTGCACATGGAAATGCGTCAGTACCAGCTGCATATGATGCAGGGCTACGACGTGCCGCTCGACGAGGCGCTGCGTTTCCTCGAAGAGGTGGTGCAGTCGCGCGAATCGAAGAACCCGGCCTTCGCCGCCGTGTCCAAGAGCCGTCGTTCGCTCTTGCCCTTCGGCGCCATCGCCATGAAGGAAGTGCTGGAAACGATGCAGCCGGCGCGCGTGCGCTTTTCGGCGCAGGGCGTGCGTGAAGGCTACCTCTATTCGCTGCTGCCCGCAGAGGAGCAGGCAAGCGATCCCCTGCTGACGGCGGCGGACGAGCTTGCGATCCTCCGTGCTCGGTCGCCCGAACATGCGCGCGAGCTTGCCGAATGGACTGGCCGCATGATGCCGTTCTTCGATATCGAGGAAACTGAAGAGGAAAGCCGCTATCGTCAGGCCGCCTGTCTGCTCGCCGATATCAGCTGGCGGGCTCATCCCGATTATCGCGGGCTGCAGGCGCTGAACATCATCGCCCATTCCTCGTTTACCGGCATCACCCATCCCGGCCGCGCCTATATCGCGCTGACGAACTACTACCGCTTCGAGGGCCTGCGCGACGACGGGGCGACCGGTCCTTTGGCGACAATCGCCACCCAGCATTTCCTCGACCGGGCCAAGCTGCTCGGCGGGCTGCTGCGGGTCGTCTACCTGTTTTCGGCCTCGATGCCGGGCGTCGTCGGCAACCTGACCTTCCGCCGCACCGACAATCCGGAACTCGATCTCGAATTCGTGGTGCCGCGCCCCTATCACGAGTTTGCCGGCGAGCGGCTGGAGGGCCGCCTGCAGCAGCTTGCCAAACTGACCGGCAAACGCCTCGCCTTCGCCTTCGAATAAAAAACGCCCTCTCCGACAAGGAGAGGGCGCTTTCGATTTTGCAGCTTACTTCGCGTTCAGGAAATCGCCGACTTCGAGCAGGCTGAACTCGTTGTCGTCAGCCTTGTCGAGCGCGCGCCCGGCCGAGAACGGCAGGTTGTTGTCGTTGCCGACGATGATATGCGTGGCATCGACGCGGTCGACATTCTCGATGGTGACGAAGGGCATGTCGTAGATGCCGGGGATCGAGCCCGCCTTCTTCTTGTTGTCGGGGTCGGCGATCTTCAGCAGGTCGATATAGCCGATCTTGCGGGCGGCCTGACCGACATTGGCGTCGTTGAACTCGATCTTGTAGATGCGCTTGAGAACGGCCGGCGGCGCGAAGCAATCCGGCTTCGGCTGCTTGACGTCGGCGCAGGCCTTGTCGGCGGACCCGGCGCCATTGTCGCGCTCGATGACCAGCGCGGTGGTCTCGTCCAGCATGTTGAAGTCGCCGATGGCCGCACCCTGCGGATCGAGCGGATAGAGCCAGCTGCGGCCCGTCCAGGCCTTGGAGGCGACATCGAATTCGATGATGCGGGTGGCCGTGCGGTCGCCGGCCTTTTCGGTCGAACCGTCCTCGAGATAGAGCGGGCCTTCGAGCAGGCCGTAGAGCTTGGCGCCATCCTTGCTCATCGCCAGACCTTCGAAGCCGCCGGAACGCTTCAGGTTGAAGACAGGCAGCTTCTGGGTCGGATTGGCCGGAACGGCAAGCGTCGGATTGTCGGGCGAAGTGACCGGCTTGCCATCGACCAGCGTGGCGACGACGTCCGTCAACCGGCCTTCGGTGTCGAACTTCAGGAGATAAGGGCCGAATTCCTCACCGATCCAGAAGCCATCGGCAACCGGCTGAATCGATTCGATGTCGAAATCGGCCCCGGTCAGGTAGCGCTTTTCAGCACCTTCGAGAGTGATGGGGAAGGGAGCCTTCTTGTCGGGATCCGAGAGGAAGATGTGCTTGAGCACGTCGGCCTTGCCGTTTTCCCAGTCGAATTTGATGTGGTGCAGCATCAGGGCAGCGTCCGGCGAGTTCAGCTTGGAGCCGAAACCGTTGTCGGAAAGCGTCCAGAAGCTGCCGTCTTCCATGGTCTTGATACCTGAAAAGCCCTGCATCGCCTGGCCGTCGAAGGGCAGCTTGACGTCGGTGACGCGCATGCCGTCCTTGCCGTCGACCGTGCCGAGCGCTTCCGTGCGCTTGCGGTCGGGCGTGGTGAACTTGCCGGCATGCTTGAGAAATTCCGGCGCATCGGCCGGGGCCGGGATCACGCTATTGGCCGGAATGATAACCTGGCCGACGAGCTTTGCCTTGAATTCGGTCTCGTCCGCAAATGCCTGGCCGGCGAGCAGGCCGAGGGCGACGGAGGTCAAGAGAAGGGTCTTCATCGTTTCACCTGTGCTATGGGAGATAACGACGAAAGCGGTTAAGCGGCCAAGATGTCCCTGGAATTACGTGGGCGTGAAGCTTTCGTGACGCGCGGTGGCGCGCGTCATTCGGCCGGCTGGGCGAGGGGGACGATGTTGGACTGCTGCATCTGCCGGATGCTGCTGAGCGCCATGACGCCGAGCGGCTGGCCGCGACCGCGCAGGGCATGATCGCCCAGATATTCGGCCCTGATATCTTCGGGCAGGGTCAGCCGCGTCGCCAGTTCCTGCGAGATCAGCACCGGGCGGCCAAGCGTACGGCACAGGCTTTCCAGCCGCGCCACCGTGTTCACGGTGTCGCCGAAGTAAGCGATCTTGTGATGATCGACACCGATCTCGGCGGTGATGATCTCGCCGCCATGCAAGGCGGCGCGCAGGCGCGGCATCTGGCCGAAGGTGCCATGCCACAGCGGCGCGCGCTTCTCGATCTCGGCCATGATGTCGAAGACGCAACGCACGCAGCGGGCGTTGCGCAGGCCCCGCTTCAGCGGCCAGGTGATGATGACAGCATCGCCGATATAATCGTCGATCGCGCCGTCATGGCGACGAACCGGCTCTGCCAGGACGTTGAACAGCGTGCCGAGATATTGCTGGGTGCGCAGGTCGCCATGCTTTTCCGCAAACGAGGTCGAGCCGACGAGATCGATGAACAGGAAGACGCGTTCCTCGCGCACCGGCTTGCGATAACGGCCGGTCAGCAGGCTGGCGAAGATATCGCGCCCGAGAAGCTCGCGCACCCGCATCACGAAATTGATGCCGCCGGCGACCGTGAAGCTGTAGAGCACCACTTCCCACGGCAGGATCAGCGTCTTGACCCAAGGTTCGTGGATGACGCCGACACATTTCAGCAAGGCGCCGGCGATGGCGAAACCGATGAAGATCGTCACGTAGTAGAGGATGAGCGACATCGCCAGATAGGATGGCGTCGACAATCCGTGCAGCCAGCCGTGAAAGCCCGGCAGGATCATCCGTCGTTCGAGCGCGATCAGCGGCATGCAGATGAACAGCGCGAAGATGGCGCCGACCACCGGCTTTTCCCCATAGACGACAAGACTGTAGAGCACCCCGCTCAGCGCCACGACACCGAGCATGACGAGCCACTGAATGATCGCCCCGCGTTTCAACATCCTGCAATCCCGTCCCGGTCAATCGTGGCCGCGCCCGGCATCGGGCACATGGCGAAGCATGTTTCACCCAATCCCGGCGGAGTTGCGGCATTGCAAATGTGCAAACGCTGCCGCGACAGCGGAGTCTTCAGAGCGTGACCGCCTCGACACGCTTGCCCACGAAGCGCAGGGCGACATTGCCGCGGATCAGTTCCAGCGCCGTTTCGCCGAAAAGGTCGCGCCGCCAGCCGGAAAGGGCGGCGACATCGGCCTCTTCGCCAGCCATGGCGATCTTCTCCAGGTCGTCGGTATTGGCCAGAACCTTGGCGGCGACGCCGTGCTTTTCGGCGGTGAGCTTGAGCAGCACCTTCAGGAGTTCGGTGGCCGCCGCCGCCCCTTCGGGCACCGGTGTGTGGCGCGGCACGGCCGGCATCTCCGATTTCGGTAGAGCGAGCGCTGCATTTACGGCTTCCAGCAGGGCCGCGCCGTTGGCCGAACGCTCCCAGCCCTTCGGCACGGTGCGCAGGCGCGACAACGCCTCGGTGTCCTTCGGCTGCTGCTGGGCGATTTCGTAGATCGTATCGTCCTTGATGATGCGCGCGCGCGGCACGTTGCGGGCACGGGCCTCGCGCTCACGCCATGCGGCGACGAATTTGAGCACGGCCAGTTCCTGCGGCTTCTTCAGCCGCATCTTCAACCGCTGCCAGGCATCGTCAGGATGCAGGTCATAGGTCTCGGGGGCCTCGAGAATATTCATCTCCTCGCGCAGCCACGAGGCGCGGCCTTCTCGCTCCAGCTGTGCCTTCAACGCCAGATAGACGTCGCGCAGATGGGTGACGTCGGCCAGCGCATATTCCAGCTGCTTGTCGGAGAGCGGTCGGCGGCTCCAGTCGGTGAAACGAGACGACTTGTCGATCTGCTCGCCCTTCACGCGCTGCACCAGCTGGTCGTAGGAGACCGAATCGCCGAAGCCGCAGACCATGGCGGCGACTTGCGTATCGAAGATCGGGTGGGGAATCAGCCCGCCCAGATGATGGATGATTTCGATATCCTGCCGCGCGGCATGGAAGACCTTCAAGACGGCGGTATTGGCCATCAGCTCGAAGAAGGGGGTGAGATCGAGCCCCTTGGCCAGCGGATCGACCAGAACCTCGACGGTGGGGCTTGCCATCTGGATGAGGCACAGCTCCGGCCAGAACGTCGTCTCGCGCAGGAATTCGGTATCGATGGTGATGAATTCGGATTTGGCGAGTTCGGTGCAGGCGGCACGAAGGTCTGTTGTGTTGACGATCATCTCTATTCGTTCGTTGGGCAGGAAAAAAGGTTAATAACCCTTCCTTCTCCTTTCGCGTGCGGATGTCAACGCAAAATCTGAATGCCTTTCTCCGCTATACAACCCGGAAATAACCCGCCATGCCCGTCTTCTGGTGTTCGATGATGTGGCAATGGAACACCCAGTCGCCGGGATTGTCGGCAACGACGGCGAGTTGCACTTTTTCGTCCGGCTGGATCAGATAGGTGTCGGAAACGAAGGGCTGTATCGTCCTCGATGACGAGGAGAGGACGGTGAAGCTCATGCCGTGCAGATGGATCGGATGCAGGTGCGGCGTCGGATTGGCGAGGTTGAGAATGTAGCTCTTGCCGAGCTTCATTTCCGCCAGCGGCGCTGTCGGATCGGGTGAGTCGCCCGACCACGGCGTCTTGTTGATCGCCCAGAAGGTATAACCGATATCGCCGCAGAAGCCGCTGGTCTTGCGATTCTCCGCCGTTGCGCTCAGCGCCAGTGGAATCTGTTCCGCCGTCGAAAGATCGGCGGTGGCGACCGGATTGGCGGCAAGCGGGCCGAGATCGCCAAGCGCACGCTTGAGGGACTGGCCGGCGGCGCGCAGCGTCAGCACGGTCTTTGGCGACGAGCCTCTGACGTCGGTGAGCGTTGCGATCGCGCCTTCCGTATCCGGCATCCGCAACGCCAGATCCAGCCGCTGGCCGGGGCCGATCATCAGCGTGTCGAGCGCAAAACGCTGCGGCACCGGATTGCCGTCGATGGCAATCACCTGGGCTTCGGCGCCCTCCAGCTTGAAGGTGAAGATGCGGGTCACGTCGGTGACGGCAAGCCGCAGGCGGGTAAGGCCGCCGGCGGGTGCGTCGTATTGCGGCTCGCGTTTCCAGTTGGCGGTGCGTAGCGTGCCGTAGGTGCCGCTCTTGGCGGCATCGCGCGGCTTGAACTGCTCGATGAACTGGCCGTTGCCGCCAAGGCGCCAGTCGCGCAGGTTGACGGCGATCTCGGCGTCGAAGGCGGGATCGTCCGGGTTTTCGACGATCAGCAGGCCGGTCATGCCGCGCCCCATCTGGTCGAGGGTGTTGCAATGCGGGTGATACCAGAAGGTGCCGGCATCCGGCGGGGTGAAACGGTAATCGAAGGTGTCGCCGGTATAGATGTAAGGTTGGGTCAGAAAGGGAACGCCGTCCATGGCATTCGGCACGCGCACGCCATGCCAATGAACGGTTGTCGGCTCGTCCAGGCTGTTCTTGAGTTGCGCATAAAAGGGCTGGCCTTTCCTAGCGCGCAGGATCGGCGGCATGCCGTCGCGGCCATAGGTCATGATGCCGGTGGTCGGCCCGGCATCGCTCAGCGCCGCCTCGCTGCGCAGGCTTTCGAGCAGGACCGGCTCAGGGTTGGCGAAGGCCGGGAAGCGCGAGGCCGCACCCAGACCAACACCATAGGCCCCGGCAAACAGGGCTGACGCCTTCAAAAGCGTTCGACGGTTGATGGATGGCATGGCGACGGCTCCGATGTTCTCAAGATCTCCGGTTTAAAGTTGAAACTGGAAATCATCAATCGGGTGCGGACTGCCATCTTGCCGCAGAGTTACTTGTGGCGGTCGTTTTCGTCCGGCGGCGCGGCCAGCTTGTTGAAGAAGGTGGAGGTGCGCAAAAGGTTGCGGAAACCCATGCGGCGGCGCTCGGTCGGCACGCCCTCACGCACGGTCATGCGCTGCAGTGTGTAGAGCACGAAGATCGACAGCACGCAGGCCATATAGATGAACAGCGCATGCGGCCCGAAGATATCCAGCATGAAGGAGGCGAATAGCGGCCCGATGACCGCCCCGCATGACCAGAAAAACAGCGTGCCGGCCGAAACCAGCGCGTGCTGCCCTTCGGCCGCATGGTCGTTGGCATGCGCAGAACAGAGCGAATAGAGCGGCATGGCGAAGGCGCCGAACATGAAGATGCCGATGAAATTCAGCCATTCGTTTGTGCCGGCGACCAGCACGATGAACAGGCCGGCGATCAGCGCCCCGCCGGTGGCGATCAGGATGATGAAGCGTCGGTCCAGCTTATCGGAATAATGGCCGAGCGGATATTGCAGCACCACGCCGGCAAAGATGCCGACGCTCATGAAGGTGGCGATGGCGGTGATCGACATGCCGATGCCCTCGGCATAGATCGGCCCGAGCGAGCGGAACACCGAATTGGTCAGCCCGACCACGACGCAGCCGATGGTCGCCAGCGGCGAGATTTGCCAGAGCGTGCGCACATTGAAACGCACCGCTTCCGGCGCGCTCGGGCTGGAGCGGTCGGCAAAGGAGATCGGCACCAGCGACAGGGTCAGCGCCATGGAGATAATGGCGAAGAGATGGAAGCCCTCGATGCCGACGGTCGGAATGAGATATTGCGTCAGCGTCACCGAACCCAGATCGACGAACCGATAGACCGAGAGGGTGCGGGCGCGGGTGGCATTGGTGACGCGGGCATTCAGCCAGCTTTCCACCACCGCGAACAGTCCGGCGAAACAGATGCCCTGGATCAGGCGCATCGCAAACCAGAACGTCGGATGGATGAGCAGCACCATGGCGAGCGACGCCGCCGAGGCGATGGCCGCCAGCGCCGAAAAGGCGCGGATATGACCGATCGAACGGATGATGCGGGTGATATACACGCAGCCGATGGCGAAGCCGAGATTGTATCCGGTTCCGACGATGCCAATGACCGAAGGCGAAAAACCTTCCGAAAGCGCGCGCAGCGAAATGAACGTGCCCTGCAGCCCGTTGCCGCCGATCAGGATGCCTGCGGTGACGAGGAGCGGAATCAGCGGTCGGATCTGGCTCATGGGGGATGCCTGTCTGGTGGGCACGCGACTCGAAAGATAAGTCACGCGAAGCACATGTTTTAGCCAAGCCCACCCGACATTGACAGCCTTAAACGCGCCCAAAGACCGTCGAGTCTTGACAAAACCGGCAGGGCATGCGCTTTTCCGCCCGATTTTCATCGGCAGCTTGAAGCCGCGTTTTGCCGTGTCTTCGCCGCCGCCTCACGAAGCCCAGGATACAAACCATGCATCGTTACCGCAGCCACACCTGTGCCGCTCTGACCAAGTCGGATGTCGGCTCGACTGTCCGCCTGTCCGGCTGGGTCCACCGCGTCCGCGACCATGGCGGCGTTCTCTTCGTCGACCTGCGCGACCATTATGGCATGACCCAGGTGGTCTGCGATCCCGACAGCCCGGCCTTCAAGACCGCCGAGACCGTACGCGGCGAATGGGTGATCCGTATCGACGGCACCGTCAAGGCCCGCACCGAGGACACCGTCAACAAGACGATGCCGACTGGCGAGATCGAGCTGTATGCGCAGGAGATCGAGGTTCTCTCGGCCGCCAAGGAATTGCCGCTGCCGGTCTTCGGCGAGCCGGAATATCCCGAAGACGTGCGCCTGAAGTACCGTTTCATCGACCTGCGTCGCGAAACGCTCCACAAGAACATCGTCAAGCGCACCCAGATCATCTCGGCGATGCGCCAGGGCATGGGCGCGGCCGGCTTCGCCGAATACACGACCCCGATCCTGACGGCGTCCTCGCCGGAAGGCGCGCGCGACTTCCTCGTCCCGTCGCGTATCCATCCCGGCAAGTTCTTCGCCCTGCCGCAGGCGCCGCAGCAGTACAAGCAGCTGCTCATGGTTGCCGGCTTCGACCGCTACTTCCAGATCGCGCCCTGCTTCCGCGACGAAGACCCGCGCGCTGACCGCCTGCCGGGTGAATTCTATCAGCTCGACGTCGAAATGAGCTTCGTCACCCAGGAAGACGTCTGGCAGACGATGGAACCGATGATGACCTCGGTCTTCGAGCAGTTCGCCGAAGGCAAGCCGGTCACCAAGGTCTGGCCGCGCATTCCCTACGACGTTGCAATCCGCAAGTATGGCTCCGACAAGCCGGACCTGCGCAACCCGATCGTCATGGAAGCCGTGACCGAGCATTTCGCCGGCTCCGGCTTCAAGGTGTTCGCGAACATGATCGCTTCGAACCCGAAGGTCGAAGTCTGGGCGATCCCGGCCAAGACCGGCGGCAGCCGCGCCTTCTGCGACCGCATGAACGCCTGGGCGCAAAGCCAGGGCCAGCCGGGTCTCGGCTACATCTTCTGGCGCAAGGAAGGTGAGAAGCTCGAGGGCGCAGGTCCCCTCGCCAAGAACATCGGCGAGGAGCGCACCGATGCGATCCGCACCCAGCTCGGCCTCGAAGACGGCGACGCCTGCTTCTTCGTCGCCGGCGATCCGGCCAAGTTCTACAAGTTTGCCGGCGAAGCCCGCACCCGCGCCGCCGACGAGCTGAACCTCATCGACCGCGACCGCTTCGAAATGTGCTGGATCGTCGACTTCCCCTTCTACGAGTGGAACGAAGACGAAAAGAAGGTCGATTTCGCGCACAACCCCTTCTCGATGCCGCAGGGCGGTCTCGACGCGCTGAACGGCTCCGATCCGCTGTCGATCAAGGCCTACCAGTACGATGCTGTCTGCAACGGTTTCGAAATCGCCTCCGGCTCGATCCGTAACCAGTCGCCCGAGCTGATGGTCAAGGCTTTCGAACTGGTGGGCTTGAGCCAGGCCGATGTCGAAGAGCGTTTCGGCGGCATGTACCGTGCCTTCCAGTACGGCGCGCCTCCGCATGGCGGTTGCGCCTTCGGCATCGACCGCGTGGTCATGCTGCTGGTCGGCGCAAAGAACCTGCGCGAGATCTCGCTGTTCCCGATGAACCAGCAGGCCCAGGATCTGCTGATGAACGCACCGTCGGAGGCAAGCCCGACGCAGCTTCGCGAACTGGCGCTGCGGGTGGTTCCGCAGCAGAAGAAGGATTGATCGCAAGGTCGATCGCAGAAATTTGGAACGGCGGCTTCGGCCGCCGTTTTCCATTTCAGGACCGCAATTCCATAGCCGATAAAAAAACCCGGCGGAATGACCGCCGGGCTCTTGGTTCGAAAGGTCGAATGGCGATCAGTCGGCTTCGTTGGCCGAGACGGTGACGCCGAGAACCTTCGGCAGCGTCTGCGGAGCGCCCATGGCGGCGCCGACGATCTGCGGGAAGGGGACGCCCTTTTCCGGAGCGGCCGAAACCGTCAGGTTCTTCGGATCGTCGAGATAGGTGTTGACCGCCTCGGTGACGGCGTTCTGCAGGTCCGGAACGTTGAGCTGCGCGACCATGATCGGAACCATCGCCTTCAGCGACTGGGCGAATTCGCGGCCCGACATGCCCTGCTGCGAGCCGACGTAGTCGAGAACGCGCGAGGTGATCGAGGCGTCGTCGAAGCTGATCGAGGCGCTGTTGAACGTCAGCTGCTGGGCAAGACCCATCATCGCAAGGCCGGCGGCCTGCTGGGCGGCTTCCTTGTTCGGGTTGGTTTCCATCGACTTCATCTGCTCCTGCAGCGACTTGACCAGATCCAGCGTATAGCCGGAAATGTTCAGGGCCAGCGACAGGGCGCCGACATCCTTGAAATCGACATTGATGGAGTCGAGGTCGATCGTGCCGCTGGCGGTTTCCCAGCTGCCGGCCATGTGGATTTCGCCGTCGAGCGAGGTCAGCTTGATCTTTTCGAGCGTTTCCTTGGCCTTGGGATCGTCGACCTTGGTGAGATCGGCCTTGAGGCCGGTCGCGCCGAATTCGAATTCGAGGCCGGCATTGTCGTCCATCTTGCTCATCGAGAAGTCGGTCGCGTCCAGCGACATGACTTCGGTGCCGCCCTTGACGATCTTGACCGGGCCGACATGGCCGGTCTCGTAGAAGATCATCGAATCGAGCGTCGGCTTGCTGACATCGCCGGGAATGGTGATGTTGCTGAGCGCGATGTCCGAGGCGGTGAGGGTGACGCCGTCATTGGTCATGTCGACATTGTTGAAGGCGGCCTTTTCGATGGCGTAGCCGCCGCTGCCGTCTTCCGTCACATTGCTCAGCACGACGTCGCCGATGGCGCCGCCTTCCGAGGCACCTTCCGAAGGCTGAACCTTCACGCCCTTCAGCGTCACAGTCGAGCCGCTGACGTCGATGGAGGCGGGAGTCAGCTTGGCGCTCTGCAGGCCCGCATTGATCTTGGCGACGAGATCGTTGCCATCGAGCGCGAACGCGTTGCCGCCGAAGCCGAGCACGGTGGCAGCGGCCAGAGCATAGCGGAGGGAGCGGAAATTCTTCATGACGATTCCTTTGTGTGAATGGCTCGCTTCGGCGGGGGACGGAGCGACGGGAAAATATACGCGCTGCATTACTGTTTTATTCATCGGCACCAGAAATATTTCAATACCGGCGACAAAATGGCGAACGAATCACCGATGCCTCGCCGGTGGTCGCACCGGCTTGCGGCCAAACCATGTCCGCAGGATACGCGACGATCACGGCAAGCTGTCGTGACGGAAAAACGCAACTTATTCTAGAGAAATTTGCGCAAAGCCGCCGATACCAGCGGCTATCCACAGGCGCTTTGCCCGGATTCCTTGCCGGGAATCGCCGTGTGGTCTAGTCAAGCCCTATGGGACAGGATATTTCGCCGCCGTCTGGCGGAGACGACAACATCGTACCGGTCGACCTCAAGGCGGCGCTGGAAGAGCGTTACCTTGCTTACGCGCTGTCGACCATCATGCATCGCGCGCTGCCGGATGTGCGCGACGGGCTGAAGCCGGTGCATCGCCGCATCGTCTACGCCATGAGCGAGATGGGCCTTCGCCCCAACGCCGCTTTCCGCAAATGCGCCAAGATCGTCGGCGAAGTCATGGGTAATTATCACCCCCATGGCGACCAGGCGATCTATGACGCGCTGGCGCGCCTGGCGCAGGATTTCTCGCTGCGTTATCCGCTGGTCAACGGCCAGGGCAATTTCGGCAATATCGACGGCGATAGCCCCGCCGCCATGCGCTACACCGAATCGAAGATGACGGCGGTGGCCGAGCTTCTGCTCGAAGGCATCGGCGAGGATGCGGTCGATTTCCGCGAGACATACGACGAATCGAATTCCGAGCCGGTCGTCCTGCCCGGCGCCTTCCCGAACCTGCTCGCCAACGGCGCTTCCGGCATCGCCGTCGGCATGGCGACGTCGATCCCGCCGCACAATGCCCATGAACTGTGCGATGCGGCGCTCTATCTCATCAAGCATCCGCAGGCGACGGTTGAAAAACTGGTCGAGTTCATTCCCGGCCCCGATCTGCCGACCGGCGGCATCATCATCGACGATCATGCCACCATCGTCGAAGCCTACAAGACCGGCCGCGGCGGTTTTCGCGTGCGCGCCAAGTGGGAGATCGAGGATCTCGGCCGCGGCGGCTACCAGATCGTCATCACCGAAATTCCCTTCCAGGTGCAGAAGTCGCGGCTGATCGAAAAGATCGCCGAACTGCTGATCGCGCGCCGGCTGCCGCTGCTCGAAGACATCCGCGACGAATCGGCCGAGGATATCCGCGTCGTGCTGGTGCCGAAGAACCGCACCGTCGATGCGACGCTGCTGATGGAATCGCTGTTCAAGCTCACCGAGCTGGAAAGCCGTCTGGCGCTGAACATGAACGTGCTGTCCCTGGGCAAGGTGCCCAAGGTCATGGCGCTGAACGAGGTGCTGCTGGAATGGCTGGCGCATCGCAAGGACGTGCTCGTCCGCCGCTCGCGCCATCGCCTTGCGGCCATCGACCGGCGGCTGGAGATCCTCGGCGGCTTGCTGATCGCCTATCTCAACCTCGACGAGGTGATCCGCATCATCCGCGAGGAGGACGAGCCGAAGCAGGTGATGATCGCCCGCTTCACGCTCACCGACGTGCAGGCCGAAGCCATCCTCAACATGCGGCTGCGCAACTTGCGCAAGCTGGAAGAGTTCGAGATCCGCAAGGAGCATGAGGACCTCACCAAGGAGAAGGCCGATATCGAGGCGCTGCTCGCCTCTGACGAGCGCCAGTGGCAGACGGTGGCCCGCGAAATCGGCGAGGTGAAGAAGAAATACGCCAAGGCGACCGAACTCGGCCGCCGACGCACCCAGTTCTCGGAAGCGCCCGAGGCCGACGACGCTGCCATTCAGCAGGCGATGATCGAGAAGGAACCGGTCACCATCGTCATTTCCGAGAAGGGCTGGATTCGCGCGCTCAAGGGCCATATGAGCGACACCTCGTCGCTGAACTTCAAGGAAGGCGACGCGCTGAAGCTGGCCTTCCCGGCGCAGACCACGGATCGCCTGCTTCTGGTCACCACCGGCGGCAAGGTCTACACGCTCGGCGCCGACAAGCTGCCGGGCGGGCGCGGCCATGGCGAACCGCTGCGCATCATGGTCGACATGGAAAACGATCAGGACGTGCTGACCGCTTTCGTTCACGATCCCCAGCGCAAGCTGCTGATCGCCTCGACCGCCGGCAACGGCTTCGTCGTGCCTGAAACCGAAATGATCGCCAATACCCGCAAGGGCAAGCAGATCATGAACGTCACTATGCCCGATGAGGCTAAACTCGTGGTGCCGGTCTCAGGCGATCATGTCGCCGTCGTCGGCGAGAACCGCAAGATGATCGTCTTCCCATTGGCGCAGGTGCCGGAGATGAGTCGCGGCAAGGGCGTGCGCCTGCAAAAATTCAAGGATGGCGGCATTTCCGACATTCGTTGCTTCGCCATCGCCGATGGCCTGACCTGGGTTGACACTGCCGGCCGCAGTTTCATGAAGTCGAAGGACGAGTTGATCGAATGGCTGGGCAATCGCGCCGATACCGGCCACACCTTGCCGAAGGGTTTTCCGCGCAGCGGCAAGTTCAGCGGATAATTTAGAAGGGGCCACTCGGCCCCTTTTTTAATCGAGTGCAGGCGGTCAGTGCGCCAGCGCTTCGCGTGATTTCGATCGCATCTGCCACACGGAAAAGCCGATCAGCGCCCCGATCAGGATTGCGCCGCCGAGAAGCGTTTGCGTGGTCGGCGCTTCCGAAAAGACGAACCAGACCCAGATCGGTGCGAGGATCGTTTCCAGCAGGTAGAACATGCCGACTTCGGAAGCCTGAAGATAGCGCGGGCCGGTTGCCAGGCACCAGAAGGCGAGCGGCAGGACGATGGCGCCATCCACGAAGATCCAGACCGGGTTTTCGATGACGATGCCTTGCGGATAAAGCGCGATGAAGGCGCAGGCTGCCGGGATGATTGCGCCGATCAACGGCACGAAGCCGATATCGCGCCGCGCCGCCCGGCCGATAGTGATCGCCGCGCCAATGCAGAACGCGGCGGCCGTCGCCATGAGGTCGCCGGCGAGATGCCCGCTCGACAGGCCGCCCTGAACGATGAGGCCGACGCCGAAAATCATGATCGACATGGTGATGAGGGTGGCGACGCTCGGGCGTTCTTTCAGGAAAATCCAGGAAAGCAGGGCGGCGAACATCGGCGTGAAGGCGATGATGAACACCACATTGGCCGTTGCCGTATGGAAAACGGCCGCGACGAACAGGCTTGACGATACGCCGTAGAACAGGCCGGCCGCCGCTGCGCGCCAGCCGGGCACCAGCGGAATCGATTTGCGAGCGACGAGACGCACGAGAAGCCAGATCAGGAGGGCCGTCAGCACGGTCAACGTCCCGCGCAGCGCCAGCACCGACCAGGCATCGCCGTTTCCGAGCCGCATCAGCGGCGCATCGACGGAGAGAACGATACCGCCAAGGGCCGTCAAGGCCACGCCTTTGGCGTGGCTGGAAGAGGATATATTTGCCATGATCAGTCGCCTGTTCGGCTGCTTTCGGGCCGGCTGTCTTCGGGAAGGTAGCGTTCCCAGCCGCGTGACTGGAGATGCTCCTGCGGCAGGAAGCGCGTCTTGTAATCCATCTTGTGCGATCCCTTGACCCAGTAGCCGAGATAGACATGCGGCAGGCCGAGCTGGCGGGTGCGACGGATATGGTCGAGAATCATCAATGTTCCGAGTGAGCGATGGCCGAACTCGGGATTGAAATAGGAGTAGACCATCGACAAGCCGTCGCTCATCATGTCGGTCAGCGCCGCCGCGACCAGTTCGCCGCGCGCCATCGGGTTGACGCCGGCGCCTTCGGCGCGCACGCGATACTCGATGATACGGGTGTTCACATGCGTGTCCTCGACCATGATCGCATAATCGAGCGCCGACATATCCGACATGCCGCCGCGCTGATGGCGGCTGTCGAGATAGCGGCGGAACAATGCATATTGTTCGGTCGAAGGCTGGGCTGGATAATCGGTGGCGACGAGATCGACGTTTTCCGCCAACACGCGACGCATGGAGCGCGTCGGCGTAAATTCGTCGGCGAGGATGCGCACCGAAATGCAGGCGCGGCAAGCCTCGCAGGCCGGACGATAGGCGATGTTCTGCGAGCGGCGGAAACCGCCCTGGGTCAGGAGGTCGTTCATCTCCGCCGCGCGCGGGCCGACCAGATGGGTAAAGACCTTGCGCTCCATTTCATGCGGCAAATAGGGACAGGCAGCCGGCGCCGTCAGGTAGAACTGCGGAGAAGGGGCGGCCTGGGTATTCATTGCAGCAGAAACGGCTCCTGATCTGGCTATTTACCGGAGATTTCCGCTTTCCAAGAACTGGCGAAATCTTTCCGGCATCTGTTGTCACATTTCCGGGCGAAGAACTGGCACCGGCTTTTCCCGAAGATGTTCTAATAGCATGGCGTAAGATTAAAAAACGTCAACCATTCGCTCTGAAAGATTGCACCGGGGCGCACCTTGCACCCCGTCTTTGTCTCAGAAAGCAACATATTCGCGCTGAAATTATGACTGTCCGTCGCAAAAGGCGAGACATGGCTTTACCGGCACGGTGAAATGCGTGCCGGTCGCGGTTGCGCCGTCAATAGGGGCGGCGGACGACGGCTGTGCCGATCAGCAGGTCGTGGACCAGGCGCGAGCGCTCGATAAACAGGCCGGCGAGAAGGATAAGCGGCGTCAGGATCGAGTTGAGAATCCAGAACAGCACCAGATGCACCAGCGCCGTCAGAAAGTCGATGCGACGGCCATCGAGCCGGATCATCGCCAGGCCCATGAACCGCATTCCGGGAGATGCCTGCGACGCGCCGCCGACCGTCAGGCCGAAATAAAGGGCCGCGACGACGAAAAACAGGATCGGATAAAGATAGAAGCCCAATCCCAGCGTCACGAGGCCGAGGAAAAAGACGACGATGGCAGCGGGAATGCACAGAAGCGCGACCGCGATATAATCGAGAACGAAGGCGAAGACGCGCCGGCTCAGCACGCCGCTATAGGCGCGCCAGTCTTCCGGTGCGGTCAGGGGCGGGTTGGGGTTGACGCTCATTCCTGGTCTCCTGAGACGAAGCCGCAAGAGGCTGCTCCGTCGATTGTTTCTTTCTTCGTCTGATATGGTATCGCGGCGCGAAAATGCAAATCCGGCCGGCGTTCGCTCAAGCCTGCCGCGCCAGCTTTTTCGCAACCTCGACGGCGAAATAGGTCAGCACGCCGTCGCAGCCGGCACGCTTGAAGCAGAGCAGCGTTTCCATCATCACCCGGTCGCCATCGATCCAGCCGTTCATGGCGGCGGCCTTGATCTGCGTATATTCCCCCGAGACCTGATAGGCGAAGGTCGGCAGGCCGAAGGCTTCCTTGATGCGCCAGCAGATATCGAGATAGGGCAGGCCTGGCTTGACCATCATCATGTCTGCGCCTTCCTCGACATCGAGGGCGGCGTCGCGCAAGGCTTCCGTGCCGTTGGCGGGATTGATGTAATAGCTGTTCTTGTCGCCCTTCAGCAGGCCGCCGGTGGAGATCGCCTCGCGATAGGGGCCATAGAAGCCGGAGGAAAACTTCGTCGCATAGGACATGATGCCGACCGACTGGTGGCCCGCGGCGTCGAGGCCGCGACGGATGGCGCCGATGCGCCCGTCCATCATTTCCGATGGCGCGATGATGTCGGCGCCGGCATCGGCCTGCATGACGGCAGCGCGAACGATCTGCTCGACCGTTTGGTCGTTGACGATTTCGCCGCCGCTCAGGATGCCGTCATGGCCATGGCTGGTGAAGGGATCGAGCGCGACATCGGTGATGATGCCGATGTTCGGGACGGCCTTCTTGATGGCGGCTGTCGCCTGGTTGATGAGATTGTTGGCGACGAGGCTGTTCGAGCCGGTCTCGTCGCGCAATTCCATTTCGATGTTCGGGAAGGTGGCGATCGCCGGAATGCCGAGATCGGCCGCTTCCTTCACCGCTTCCACGGCCTTGTCGATGCTCATGCGGTTGACGCCGGGCATGGCCGGGATCGGGTCGACGATGCCGCTGCCCGGAACGAGGAAGATCGGCCAGATGAGGTCGTCTGATGTCACGCGGTTTTCCTGCACCATGCGCCGCGTCCAGTCGGCCTTGCGGTTGCGCCGCATCCGCCGATGTCCCGTGATTTCGTCCACCAGATGAGTCTTGTCCTGCATGATCGCCTCTTGCTCCATCCATCCGCCATGCCGTCGCTGACGGCTGCTTTGGCTTCTCTATACCGGCTAACCCGCTCTTGCCTAACACGGGAGAGGTGACAAATCGTCCCGGAGCCGTATTCTCCCGCCCATGAATCGTGATTCCTCCTCCGTTCCGCACAGAACCCTGGCGCAGTTGCTGTTCGTGATCTTCCTGCGGCTGATCGCGATTTCGTGCTTCTGGTTCGGGTTGCAATATTGGGCGATGCTCACGGGCTATTCGCTCGGCGGCCATGGTCGCTTCGATCTGTTGACGTTGCCCTGGCGGGCGGCGGCGACCGGGCTTGCGGTCGCGTTTCCGGTCGCCGCACTCGGTCTTTGGCTGACAGTGTCCTGGGGGCCGGTGATCTGGGCGGCGGCTGCCTGCGGCCAGATTCTGATGTATGCGGTCTGGCCGGACATCTTCGGGCAGAACCTCGTCGTCGTCATTCTCCATGCGCTGGTCGCCTTGCTCTACACGGTTTTTCGCATCGTCCTGTGGCGCGAAAAACGGCGCAAGCGTGAGGAACTGGTAGGAGTTGATTTACCCTGAGACAAGGGCGTCAAATGGTAAGGCGCTGTTAAGGCTGCGGTTTAAGTAGAATTTTATGGGTATTCGATAGGGTGAACTCACAAGGCGGGAAGACATCAAACAAACACCGCCAATCAAAACAGTGAGGCAGTCATGAACACCAAAGTGAAACAGCAGCCCGTTGCCGTCGAAGCGAATGAAGACCCGATCCGCTCGCTCTACCTC
Organism: uncultured Rhizobium sp.; assembly: GCA_945952045.1. GTDB lineage: Bacteria > Pseudomonadota > Alphaproteobacteria > Rhizobiales > Rhizobiaceae > Metarhizobium. The sequence continues at coordinate 44,176 of CAMFHE010000027.1, read as the reverse complement.
GAATCCCTCCACCTCGTCGAACGTCTGCACCGCCGTCTGCTCGACGTCATCAAGGACGAATTCGACCGCCAGGGCCGCGACGATGTCAACGCCGTACAGGCGCTCCTGCTCTTCAACATCGGCAATTCCGAACTGACCGCCGGCGAGCTGCGGTCGCGCGGTTACTACCTCGGCTCCAACGTATCCTACAATGTGAAAAAACTGGTTGATCTCGGCTTCATCAATCACCAGCGTTCGCGCATCGACCGCCGCTCGGTCCGCATCAGCCTGACCGACTCGGGTCAGGAGATCGCCGAAACCGTCGCCAAGCTCTACGATCGCCACATCGGCTCCATCGAAAAGGTCGGCGGCATCGGCAATGACGAATTCGCCCAGATGAACAAGCTGCTCCAGCGCCTCGATCGCTTCTGGAACGACACGATCATGTATCGCCTGTAAGCGGGGATCACAGTTCCCGATCTGCGGCCGGGGCGGTTCGCGCGTTCCCGGCCGCAGCGCGTTTCACGGCTTTGTCAGCGGGATGTGACCGCGCGCCCTTGCGTCTCGTCGAGAGACGTTCGACGCGAAAAACGCCAATACAATGAGAGTTTTACACAGTTTTCGCGTTCATGCCGTTTTGCCGTAACGCGCCCTGATCGACACAAATGAGCCATATTGCTATGTCAGCGCCGGGGTAGCGGGGCCAGGGCGCGTAAGGCGCTTTATTAACCATGGGATGGTATGGCCTGTTCTTCCGGTGCCTGTACGTAAACGATGGTAGGGATAATGTCGAAGAAAACCGAAATTGCAGCCTATTCACGCCGCGCCTTCCTGCGTTCGGCGGCAACAGTCGGCGCCGCCGCGGTCGCGGCTCCTGCCTTCGCGCAATCGGCCCTCGATGATTTGATCAATGCGCCGCGCCGCGGCAACTGGGACGACCAGTTCGATGCCGAAGCATCGCGCACGGCAAACGCCGTCGTTTCGAACAATCCCATCCTCGGCAATGGCGCCGTCCCGAATATCCAGCAGGCGATCGGCGAATACCAGCAGATCGTCTCCGCCGGCGGCTGGCCGGAAGTCCAGTCGTCGCAGAAGCTGCAGATCGGCATCTCCGACCCCGGCGTCCAGACGCTGCGCCAGCGCCTGATGATCTCGGGCGACCTGCCGCGCTCGGCCGGCATGTCGAATTCCTTCGATTCCTACGTCGATGGTGCGGTGAAGCGCTTCCAGGCGCGTCACGGCCTGCCGGCGGATGGCGTTCTCGGCGAATATTCGCTGAAGGCGCTGAACGTGCCGGCAACCACCCGTCTCGGCCAGCTCAACACCAATCTCGTTCGCCTGCAGACCATGTCTGGCGATCTCGGACGCCGTTACGTGATGGTCAACATTCCGGCTGCCTATATCGAGGCTGTCGAGGATGGCCGCGTCGCCCTGCGTCACACTGCAGTCGTCGGCCGCGCCAGCCGCCCGACTCATATCCTCAATTCGAAGATCTATGAGGTCATTCTCAATCCCTACTGGACCGCGCCGCGCTCGATCGTCGAAAAAGATATCGTGCCGCTGATGCAGAAGGATCCGACCTATCTGTCGCGCAACAATATCCGCCTGTTCAACGCGCAGGGTGGGGAAGTTGCGCCAGAGACGGTCGACTGGCACGCGCCGAAGGCTCCGAACCTGATGTTCCGTCAGGACCCGGGCAAGATCAACGCCATGGCATCGACCAAGATCAACTTCCACAATCCCAACAACGAATACATGCACGACACGCCGCAGCAGGGCCTGTTCAACAAGCTGATGCGTTTCGAATCCTCCGGCTGTGTGCGCGTGCAGAACGTGCGCGACCTGTCGACCTGGATTCTCAAGGACACGCCCGGCTGGCAGCGCGCCCAGATCGAAAAGGTCATCAACGCCCGCGTCAACACGCCGATCAAGCTTGCCGTCGAACTGCCGGTCTATTTCGTCTACATCACCGCATGGTCGGCCAATGACCGCATCGTGCAGTTCCGTGACGACATCTACAATATGGACGGCGCCGCCGAGCTTGCCTTGCAGACCACGGCCGGCCAGGAACAGCCCTCCGGTTCCTTCTCCACGGAAGAGGATGCGCTGCCGCAATAAGGCATGCGCTTTTCATAAGCATGGGTTCAAAGGCCGGGCCGGTTTTTCCGCCCGGCCTTTTCATATCAGGCGATGACCGAGATCGTAGTTTGCGCTACAAATGTCGCTGGTCGTATTGCTCTCGCAGCGCCATCCCGCTAAGACGCCAAGCGCGCCATTCCAGTTCAGGGAGCCTTCCGCAATGTCGAACACCGATGCTTTCTTCACCCGCCCGTTGGCCGAAACCGATCCGGAAATTTTCGGTGCCATCGAGAAGGAACTCGGCCGTCAGCGTCACGAAATCGAGCTGATCGCCTCCGAAAACATCGTCTCCCGCGCCGTTCTGGAGGCGCAAGGGTCGATCATGACCAACAAGTATGCCGAAGGCTATCCGGGCAAGCGCTACTACGGTGGCTGCCAGTTCGTCGATATCGCCGAAGAGCTGGCGATCGAACGCGCCAAGCGTCTGTTCGGCGTCAACTTCGCCAACGTTCAGCCGAATTCCGGTTCGCAGATGAACCAGGCCGTTTTCCTGGCGCTCCTGCAGCCGGGCGACACCTTCATGGGTCTCGACCTGAACTCTGGGGGGCACCTGACCCATGGTTCGCCGGTCAACATGTCGGGCAAGTGGTTCAACGTCGTATCCTACGGCGTGCGCGAAAGCGATCACCTGCTGGATATGGACGACGTCGCCGAGAAGGCCCGCACCCACAAGCCGAAGCTGATCATCGCCGGCGGCACAGCTTACTCCCGCATCTGGGACTGGAAGCGCTTCCGCGAGATCGCCGATGAAGTCGGCGCCTATCTGATGGTCGACATGGCCCACATCGCCGGCCTCGTCGCCGGTGGCCAGCATCCGTCGCCGTTCCCGCATTGCCATGTCGCCACGACCACGACCCACAAGTCTCTTCGCGGCCCGCGTGGCGGCATCATCCTCACCAACGAGGAAGATATCGCCAAGAAGATCAACTCGGCCGTATTCCCCGGCCTGCAGGGCGGCCCGCTGATGCACATCATCGCCGCCAAGGCCGTCGCCTTCGGCGAAGCGCTGCAGCCCGATTTCAAGGACTACGCCGCGCAGATCGTCAAGAACGCCAACACGCTGGCTGAAACTCTGAAGGCAAACGGTCTCGACATCGTTTCCGGCGGCACCGACAACCACCTGATGCTGGTCGACCTTCGCAAGAAGAACGCCACCGGCAAGCGTGCGGAAGCAGCCCTCGGCCGCGCCTACATCACCTGCAACAAGAACGGCATTCCCTTCGATCCGGAAAAGCCCTTCGTCACCTCTGGCGTTCGCCTCGGCGCGCCGGCCGGCACGACCCGCGGTTTCAAGGAGGCCGAATTCAAGGAAATCGGCGAGCTGATCGTCGAAGTTCTCGACGGCCTGAAGGCAGCGAATTCGGATGAGGGCAATGCTTCGGTCGAAGCCGGCGTGCGCGCCAAGGTGCTGAACCTCACCAACCGCTTCCCGATGTACGGCTACATGGCCTGATCGATGCGCTGCCCGTTCTGCGGTTCGGAAGATACGCAAGTCAAGGATTCCCGGCCGGCGGAGGATGGCACGTCCATCCGCCGCCGCAGGATCTGTCCGGATTGCGGCGGGCGGTTCACCACCTTCGAGCGCGTGCAGTTGCGCGAGCTGACGGTGGCAAAGAAGACCGGGCGCAAGCAGCCCTTCGATCGCAACAAGCTGGTGCGATCTTTCGAGATCGCACTGCGCAAGCGCCCCGTGGACCGCGATCGTATCGAGCGCGCGGTCTCCGGCATCGTTCGCCGCCTCGAGAGTTCCGGCGAGACGGATATTCCTGCGGAAGAAATCGGCTTGCAGGTTCTGGAAGCGCTGAAGACACTGGATGACGTCGCCTTCGTGCGTTATGCCTCGGTCTATCGCGACTTCTCCCATGCCGAGGACTTCGAACAGGTGATCAAGGAAATCAACGCCAAGATTGGCCGGGACACCGGCTCGGACGCCTGACCATCATGGATGGTGCGGATCAAGACCGTCGTTTCATGGCGGCTGCAGTGCGCCTGTCGCGCTGGAATACCGGCCATACGGCCACCAATCCCTCCGTCGGCTGCCTCGTCGTCAAGGACGGCGCCATCGTCGGTTCGGGCGTAACCGCGCCCGGCGGGCGCCCGCATGCGGAGCCGCAGGCGCTGGCCATGGCCGGCGAGGAAGCGCGCGGCGCAACAGTTTATGTCACCCTCGAACCTTGCTCCCATCACGGCAAGACGCCGCCCTGCGCCGACGCGTTGATCGCAGCCGGCGTCGCCCGGGTTGCCATCGGCGTCACCGATCCCGATGGCCGCGTTTGCGGTCGCGGCGTTGCGATGCTGGAGGCTGCCGGCATCGTGGTTGAGACCGGTATTCTCGAAGCCGAATGCCGTCACGCGCTCGCCGCCTATCTGATGCGCCAGACGAAGCGGCGGCCCTATGTGACTCTGAAGCTTGCGGTTTCGACCGATGGGATGATCGGTCGCATCGGCGCGGGGCAGGTGGCGATCACCGGCCCGATATCACGTGCGCAGGTTCATGCCCTGCGTGCCGAAACGGATGCCATTCTCGTCGGTATCGGCACGGCGCGGGCCGACGATCCCGAACTCACCTGCCGGCTGCCGGGGCTCGAAGCCCATTCGCCGCTGCGCGTCGTCGTCGACGCCCGTTTGGAATTGCCGGCGACAAGCAAGCTGGCGCGTTCGGCCGCGCGCGTGCCGGTCATCGTCGTTGCCGCTCCGCCTGATGGCGACGAGGGCACGGGGCGTCGCAAGCTATTGGAAGAGCAGGGCGTCGAGATACTGGAAACGCCCGATGTCGAAAGCATGCTGTTCGGTCTGGCGACGCGCGGAATTTCCTCGCTGATGGTCGAAGGCGGTGCGCGGGTGGCGCGCGCTTTCCTGAAGGCCGGTCTGGTCGATCGCATCCTGCTGTTTCGCGGCGCGGTCGAAATCGGCGCTGACGGGGTTGAATCACCCGTTCTTGCCACCGATATGCCAGCCGGGTTCAACCTGATCCGCTCCTACGCCTTTGGCAGCGACCGCTGCGACGATTATGAAAGGGCCTTCTAAGATGTTCACCGGCATTGTCACCGATATCGGCACGGTCCAGGCCGTCACGCCGCTGAAACAGGGCGTCAAGCTCAAGGTCGCAACGGAATACGATCCGGCCGGCATCGACATGGGCGCGTCGATTGCCCATTCCGGCGTCTGCCTCACGGTCACCGGCCTGCCGGCAGAGGGTGACAATGCCCGCTGGTTCGAGGTCGAGGCCTGGGAAGAGGCTCTGCGGCTGACGACAATCGCCAACTGGCTGCCCGGAACGCGCATCAATCTGGAGCGTTCGCTGAAGATCGGTGACGAACTCGGCGGTCATATCGTTTCCGGCCATGTCGACGGCAAGGCCGAGATCCTGTCTGTGACCTCGGAAGGCGATGCAACGCGCTTCCGCCTCAGCGCCCCCGAACATCTGGCGAAATTTGTGGCACCCAAGGGGTCGATCGCGCTCGATGGCACCTCGCTCACCGTCAACGCGGTCGAGGGTGTCGAATTCGACGTGCTGCTGATCCGTCATACGCTCGAAGTCACGACCTGGGGCCAGCGCAAGGCTGGCGATTTCGTCAATTTCGAAGTCGATACCATGGCGCGCTATGCCGCGCGGCTTGCGCAATTCCCGGCAAGCCAGCTTTGAATAGTTCGGCAGGCGAAGCGGCGAAATAGGCCGTTTGACCTGAAAAAGCTTGCAAAGCGCCAAGCGCCGTGTTTTCTCCGGCGCTTGGGTCCTTGCGCATTTGCGCCACTACATCATTGGATATTCTCACATGAGCTCCAAGCCTCACCTCTTGATCGTCGAAGCACGCTTTTACGACGACATGGCCGACGCTCTGCTCGATGGCGCCAAGACGGCCCTCGAAGAAGCCGGCGCCACCTATGACATCGTCACCGTTCCGGGCGCGCTCGAGATACCGCCGACCATCGCCATGGCGCTCGATGGCGCCGACAATGGCGGCGTCGAATATGACGGCTATGTCGTGCTCGGCATGGTCATTCGCGGCGAAACCTATCACTTCGATATCGTCTCGAACGAGTCGAGCCGGGCGCTGATGGATCTTGCCGTCAGCGAGTCGCTCGCCATCGGCAACGGCATCATGACCGTTGAAAATGAGGCGCAGGGCTGGGCGCGCGCCCGTCGCTCCGACAAGGACAAGGGCGGTTTCGCCGCCCGCGCCGCCTTGCGGATGATCGAGATCAAGCAGCGGCTGGGTGGTTGATATCATGAGCAATCAGGAAAACGGCAAGCCGGTCGTCAAGCAGGCCAACCAGCGCGGCGCTGCCCGTCTCGCCGCCGTGCAGGCGCTATACCAGATGGATGTCGGCGGCGCCGGCGTTCTCGAGGTCGTTGCCGAATACGAAGCCCATCGCCTCGGCCAGGAAGTCGATGGCGACACCTATCTGAAGGCGGATGCCGGCTGGTTCCGGTCCATCGTCTCCGGCGTGGTGCGCGACCAGAAGAACCTCGATCCGCTGATCGCCGCCGCTCTTCAGGACGACTGGGCGCTGTCGCGTGTCGATAGCACCGTGCGCGCCATCCTGCGCGCCGGCGTCTTCGAACTGCGCGAACGCAAGGACGTGCCGGTCGCAGTCATCGTCACCGAATATGTCGAGATCGCCCACGCCTTCTTCTCCGAAGACGAGCCGAAGCTGGTGAACGCCGTCCTCGACCGCATCGCCAAGCAGGTGCGCAGCGACACCCGCAAGTAAGCGCGCCTTGTCCGGTGCCGGCATGCAGAGTCGGCACGGGACATGACAGATTGTGGGCGAGGGAGCGAGACCGCCATGCTGAACAATGCCGATCCCGCCGGCGGCACCGCTCTCGAAGCCCAGTTGCGCATCGCCAAGCGCAACGTTCTCATCCTGACCATGGCGCAAGCCATCCTGGGAGCCGCACCGCCGATCAGCTTCGCCGTCGGCGGGCTCGTCGGCTACCAGATGCTCGGCAGCGACAAATCGCTGGCGACGGCGCCGCTCACGGGCTTCAATATCGGCGTCGCTTTCGGCGCCATGCTGATCGCCTTTATGGCGCAGCGGGTCGGCCGGCGGGCAAGCTTCATGCTGGGCGCTGCCTTGGCCGCGGTCGGCAGCGCGCTTGCGGCAATTGCCCTGTTTCGCCAGGATTTCTGGATGTTCGCGGCCGCTCTGCTGGTCATCGGCGTGTCCTCCGGTTTTTCCCAGAAAATCCGCTTCGCGGCGGCGGATGCCTCGCCCTCGTTCTTCAAGGCGCGCGCCATTTCCTGGATTCTGGCCGGCGGCATCGTCTCGGCCGTGCTCGGTTCGCAGATTGCCATCTGGGCCAAGGATCTGCTGTCGCCGGTGACGTTTGCCGGATGTTTTGTCGCGCTGGTTCCGATCTGCCTCGTCGCGCTCGCCATCTTTTCACGGCTCGATCTGCCGCCGGTCGACAGCCGCAAGCATGCTTCCACGACCCGCCGCCCACTGCGTGACATCATCCTGACGCAGCGCTTTCTGACAGGCATGTTCTGCGGTATCTCCACCTATGCGTTGATGACCTTCATGATGACCGGCGCGCCGCTCGCCATGGTCATCGGCTGTGGCTTTTCGTCCGATATGGCGACGCTCGGCATCCAGTGGCATGTGCTGGCCATGTATGCGCCGAGCTTCTTCACCGGCATGCTCATCGCCCGCATCGGCACCGAACGCATCGTCGCCATCGGCCTCGTCATCCTGATGGCCTGCGCCGTCGTCGCCCATGCCGGCATTGCGCTGTGGAATTTCTGGGGTGCACTCATCCTGCTTGGCGTCGGCTGGAATTTTGCCTTCATCGGCGCGACATCCATCGTCGCCTCCAGTTACGCGCCGGACGAAGCCGACCGGGTGCAGGGTTTCCATGACATCGTGCTTTTCGGTTCGGTGGCGGTCGCCTCCTTTTCCTCGGGCAAGGTCTTCAACGCCTTTGGCTGGGACGCGATGAACCTGATCATCTGGCCGATCACCGGCGTCTGCCTGGTGCTGGTTCTGCTGCTCTTGCGCACGTCGTCGCGCAAGGTTCGCGCGTAAGCATTCCCGCGCGTAGCGCGCTGCGCATTTGGGTCAAGCCGTAAGGCAGCGCTGACTATGTACTTTTTAAATAAGGACTATCGGCATTCGCAGCTTGCATGGCTTGCGAAGCGCCGGGGCTTGACGCCGCAAAATCCAGCACGCAATCTCGCCCCACACGGGAGTCCCGCCGGAGAGGAGCTGGCCATGTCTGCCTGTGGGTGATGCCGGGAGGAGGAGATGGCCCGGCCTTTAGGAGAGGACTAAGCGGAATGACCATTTTGTTTGGCGTTATCGCGTGCGGATTGCTCTCGGTGATCTACGCTATCTGGGCGACTCAGTCTGTTCTTGCTGCCGACCAGGGCAATGCACGCATGCAGGAGATCGCCGGCTACATCAGGGAAGGGGCCCAGGCCTATCTCACGCGCCAGTATAAAACGATTGCCATTGTCGGTATTTTGGTTTTCATCGCCACCTGGTTCCTGCTGTCAGGCGAGGCGGCCATCGGTTTTCTGATCGGCGCCGTCCTCTCGGGCGCTGCCGGTTTCATCGGCATGCACGTTTCGGTGCGCGCCAACGTCCGCACGGCGCAAGCCGCGTCCCACAGCCTTTCCGCCGGCCTCGATATCGCCTTCAAGTCGGGCGCGATCACCGGCATGCTGGTTGCGGGCCTGGCGCTTCTCGGCGTCTCCATCTATTTCACCATCCTGACCGGCCCGCTCGGTCATGAAAGCGGCTCGCGCGAAGTGATCGACGCGCTGGTGGCGCTCGGCTTCGGCGCGTCGCTGATCTCGATCTTCGCCCGTCTCGGCGGCGGCATCTTCACCAAGGGTGCAGACGTCGGCGGCGATCTCGTCGGCAAGGTCGAGGCCGGTATCCCCGAGGACGATCCCCGCAACCCCGCGACCATTGCCGACAACGTCGGCGACAATGTCGGCGATTGCGCCGGCATGGCGGCCGACCTTTTCGAAACCTATGCCGTCTCCGTGGTCGCGACCATGGTTCTCGCCGCGATCTTCTTCGCCGGCGCGCCCGTTCTGCATTCGGCGATGATCTATCCGCTGGCGATCTGCGGCGCCTGCATCATCACCTCCATCGTCGGCACCTTCTTCGTCAAGCTCGGCATCAACGGCTCGATCATGGGCGCCCTCTACAAGGGCCTCATCGTCACCGGCATTCTTTCGGTCGTCGGCCTCGGCGCCGCCACGTCGCTGACCATCGGCTGGGGTACGCTCGGCACCGTCGCCGGCCGTGACATCACCGGCACCAATCTGTTCGTCTGCGGCCTCGTCGGCCTCGTCGTTACGGCGTTGATCGTCGTCATCACGGAATACTATACCGGCACCAACAAACGCCCGGTCAACTCCATCGCCCAGGCTTCGGTCACCGGCCATGGCACCAACGTTATCCAGGGTCTGGCGGTCTCGCTGGAATCGACGGCGCTGCCGGCCATCGTCATCGTCGGCGGCATCATCGCCACCTATCAGCTCGGCGGCCTGTTCGGCACCGGCATCGCCGTCACCGCCATGCTCGGCCTTGCCGGCATGATCGTGGCGCTCGATGCCTTCGGCCCGGTCACCGACAATGCCGGCGGCATCGCCGAAATGTCGCACCTGCCGCCGGAAGTACGCCGCTCCACCGACGCGCTCGATGCCGTCGGCAACACCACCAAGGCTGTCACCAAGGGTTATGCCATCGGTTCTGCCGGTCTCGGCGCGCTCGTCCTGTTCGCAGCCTATGCAAACGACCTGCAATATTTCGCCTCCAACGGCGATAAATATCCCTACTTCGCCGATGTCGGCACGATCTCCTTCGATCTGTCGAATCCTTATGTCGTTGCTGGCCTGCTGTTTGGCGGTCTGGTCCCCTATCTCTTCGGCGGCATCGCCATGACGGCCGTGGGCCGTGCGGCAAGCTCTATCGTCGAGGAAGTGCGTCGTCAGTTCCGCGAAAAGCCGGGTATCATGCAGGGCACGGAACGGCCGGATTACGGTCGCGCCGTCGATCTTCTGACCAAGGCCGCGATTCGCGAAATGGTCATCCCCTCGTTGCTGCCGGTTTTGGCGCCGCTCGTCGTCTATTTCGGTGTGTTGCTGCTTTCCGGCTCCAAGGCTTCCGCCTTCGCCGCGCTCGGCGCATCCCTGCTCGGCGTCATCATCAACGGGTTGTTCGTGGCGATCTCCATGACATCGGGCGGCGGTGCATGGGACAATGCCAAGAAGAGCTTTGAAGACGGTTTCGTCGACAAGGACGGCGTGCGTCACTTCAAGGGTTCGGATGCCCACAAGGCTTCCGTCACCGGCGATACCGTCGGCGATCCCTACAAGGATACCGCAGGCCCCGCCGTCAATCCGGCAATCAAGATCACCAACATCGTCGCCCTGCTGCTGCTTGCGGTTCTGGCATAAACGAAGTTCCGAAACAAAAAACCCGCCGGAGCGATCCGGCGGGTTTTTCTTTGGAAACAGAATGGGTTACTGGCCCTGGGCTGTGGGTCCACCGAGAATGCTCTTGGCCATGCTCGCCGCATTGCTGCCGCCGGAAAGCAGCTGCTGCAGGAAGGTGAGATCCTTGCCGCCCGTCGGCGTGGTGCGCGAGATGTTGTCGAACACGCGGCCGTCCTTGAGCGTGTAGTTCGCGCGCTGCGAGACGACGCCATCCTTGTCGAAATAGATCGCGAGAATGCTCTGGTCGACCAGCTGCGGCTTCATGAAGGCAGCCTGGCGCACGCGCTTCTGGGAAATGTAATAGAAGACTTCGCCATCGAACGTGCCGATCGTGGAGGGCGAGCCCAGCGACAGCATGACCTGTTCGCGGCTGGCGCCGACCGGGGCAAGCGCCAGCGACTGCTCGTCGATGACATAGCCATTGTTCATGACTTCGGTGGTCGAGGCGCAGCCGGTGAGGCCGGCGCTCAAGAGCGCAACGGCGATGGCAGCGCTTTTCACAAATTTCGCGTTCGAATTCGAAGACCGCTTGTACGACGCCATGTTCTAACCGTATCCCTCGCTATGGCCGATCTGCCTCGGACCTGCTGCACAACCATTATGGCCATTCCATGGACGGAGCAGCCGAGGCAAGGCTATGCAATGCCCGCAACAACGGCATTGCAATTCGCGACTGCTTCGGTAAACCAGCTTTTGCAATCATGCAACAAGCGGCAGCATTGATCCCGGCGGTCGAGCCGATCAATTCTGGGAATTTTGATGATTTTCGGGCTTTTTCGAAAAAGAAACAACAATCGTTCGATCGTCGATCGGCAATATGCGATCCTGACGGCAGCTGGGCGTGCGCCGGCCTTCTATACCGATTTGGGCGTGCCCGACACGGTGATGGGCCGGTTCGAGATGCTGTCGCTGGTCTTTATCCTGTACTTCCGGCGCACCCGCGCCTCCGCAACCAGCGGCCAGGAGATCGCCCAGGAGATCGTCGATGCGTTTTTCCTGGATATTGACTATTCGATCCGCGAACTCGGCGTCGGCGACACCAGCGTGCCCAAGCGCATGAAAAAGCTGGCCAGCATGTTCTACGGTCGCCTCGAGTCTTACGCCAAGGCGCTGGATGCCGGCGACCGCGAAGTGCTGGCCACGGCGCTGGCGCGCAACATTCACCCGCAGGCGGGCGAAACGGCGGAACCGATGGTTGGTCTTGCCGATTGGGCCTTTGCCGCCGAAGCTGCGCTTTCGGCAGCCGACGAAGCCGAGATCGCCACCGGCTCTGTGCAACTGCTGCCTGCTGACAAGGAGAGCTGAGATGAGCAAGGACGATGACGCACCCTTTTCCTATCTGGTGAAGGTTGGCCACATCTCCGCCAATCCGGTTTCCGTGCGGCTGGAGGCGAATGCCAAGGAGCGGGCAGGGCTCTCCCGCCTGTGGAACATCCTGTCGGTCGACAGCCTGAAGGCCGAGCTGCAGATCGCCAAATGGAAGAAGGACGGCGTGCGCATCAAAGGCAGCGTCCAGGCGCGAATCACGCAAGCCTGCGTCGTGACGCTTGAGCAGGTGCCGGCCGCGATCAATGAGACCATCGACCAGATTTTCGTGCCCGAAAATTCGCGTCTTGCCCGCCGCGTCAGCGAGGAAAGCAGCGAATTGCTGCTGGATCCCGATGGCGACGACATGCCCGAACCCTTCACCGGCGACACGATCGATGCCGGCGTCGTCGTGGCGGAAGCGGTGGCGCTTGCCATCGATCCCTATCCGCGCAAGGAAGGCATCGTTTTCGGCGATCACATCGAGGATGACGGCAAGAACGATAAGAAACCCAATCCTTTCGCTGTCTTGAAGGATTGGAAAAAAGACGAATAAGACGGGCCAGTGAAAGCGCAGCGCGCTTTAGCCACTGGTCTTTCGTCACAATAGAGTTGTAAGCAGCGTCAAAACCGCTATTTTGGCCGAAAATTCGCCCGTCCGGGTGGAAAGAAAAGGAAGCAGGAACGCGTGGTCAGAATTTCCGTCGATGTCATGGGTGGCGATTTCGGTCCGGAAGTCGTCATCCCCGGCGCCGCCAAGGCGTTGGAACGGCATCCCGATATCACCTTTCTGCTATACGGAATCGAGGCGGAATGTCTGCCTCTTCTGGCCCGATATCCCAAGCTGCGCGATCGTTCGAAGTTTCATGCCAGCGAAGTTGCCGTCGGTATGGATGAAAAACCGAGCCAGGCGCTGCGCCGTGGCCGCTATGTCTCATCCATGTGGCAGGCGATCGAAGCCGTGAAGAACGGCGACGCCGATGTCGCGGTCTCCGCCGGCAACACCGGCGCGTTGATGGCCATGGCCAAATTCTGCCTGCGCACCATGGCCAATATCGAGCGCCCGGCGATTGCCGGCATCTGGCCGACACTGAAGGGCGAGAGCGTAGTGCTCGATATCGGCGCGAATATCGGCGCCGATTCGCAACAGCTTCTCGATTATGCCCTGATGGGCGGCGCCATGGCGCGCGCGCTCTTCGAAATCGAACGTCCGACCGTCGGCCTGCTGAATGTCGGCGTCGAGGAGGTCAAGGGCCTTGAAGAGGTGAAGGAAGCCGCGCGGATGCTGCGCGAATCCAACCTCAGCACCGTGGAATATGCCGGCTTCGTCGAGGGCGACGATATCGGCAAGGGAACGGTCGATGTCGTCGTTACCGAAGGCTTTACCGGCAATATCGCGCTGAAGGCCGCGGAGGGCACGGCGCGCCAGATCACGGAACTCTTGCGCTCGGCGCTGCGCCGCACCTGGCTGTCGCGCCTCGGTTATCTGCTGGCCCGCAGCGCCTTTAACGTCCTGCGCGAGAAGCTCGACCCCCGCAAGGTCAATGGCGGCGTGTTTCTCGGCCTGAACGGCATCGTCATCAAGAGCCATGGCGGCACGGATGCGGAAGGCTTTGCCGCCGCCGTCGCCGTCGGCTACGACATGGTGCGTAACGGGCTGAACGACAAGATTCAGGAAGATCTCAAAAAATATCATGCAAAGCGTTTTCCGCCCGCCGGGCCGGAAGCGGCTTGAGCACGGAGTAGCACAGACATGATCCGTTCAGTGGTTCGTGGTTTCGGGGCAGCGCTGCCGAAACGGGTAGTGACCAATCGCGAGCTGGAAGAGACGGTCGAGACGTCGGACGAATGGATCGTCCAGCGCACCGGCATCAAGCAACGCTATATTGCCGGCGAAGGCGAGACCACCGCCTCGCTCGGCGAAGCGGCGGCGCGCGCCGCGCTCGACAATGCCGGCCTGACGCCGGCCGATATCGATCTCATCATCGTCGCCACCTCGACGCCTGATAACACCTTCCCGGCGACCGCCGTCAACATCCAGAATCGCCTGGGCATGACGCATGGTTTCGCCTTCGACATGCAGGCGGTCTGTACCGGCTTCGTCTATGCGGTGGCCACCGCGGACGTGTATATCCGCGGCGGCCTGGCCAAGCGTGCTCTGGTGATCGGCGCCGAGACATTCTCCCGCATCCTCGACTGGAACGACCGCACCACCTGCGTGCTGTTTGGCGATGGCGCGGGCGCTCTGATTCTGGAATCGGGCGAAGGGCAGGGCACGACCGACGATCGCGGCGTGCTGACCGCGAGCCTCCGCTCGGACGGCGCGCACAAGGACAAGCTTTATGTCGATGGCGGCCCCTCGACCACGGGCACGGTCGGCCAGCTGCGCATGGAAGGCCGCGAGGTTTTCAAGCATGCTGTCGGCATGATTACCGACGTGATCGACGCCGCCTTCGAAGCGACCGGCACCACGGCCGATCAGCTCGACTGGCTGGTGCCGCACCAGGCCAACCGCCGCATCATCGAGGGTTCCGCCAAGAAGCTGTCGATCCCGCTGGAGAAGGTCGTGATCACCGTCGACCAGCATGGCAACACCTCGGCGGCCTCCATTCCTCTGGCGCTTGCCGTGGCTGCCGGCGACGGCCGTATCAAGAAGGGCGACCTCGTGATGCTGGAAGCGATGGGCGGCGGCTTCACTTGGGGCTCCGTTCTCTTGCGCTGGTAGGGCGGATCGCCAATATGTGGCGCGAAACAAGAGCTTGACCGTTTCCGACAAGGGAAATACTCTCAGCCGGATTTCACGATCATCACAAGATTGGGCGGAGAACAATGGCCGGGAAAACAGTGACGCGCGCGGATTTGGCGGAATCGGTTTTCCGGAAGGTTGGCCTCTCTCGGACGGAGTCCGCGGAACTGGTCGAAACCGTGATCGACGAGGTCTGCAACGCCATCGTGCGGGGCGAGACCGTCAAGCTGTCGTCCTTCGCCACCTTCCAGGTTCGTGACAAGAACGAACGCATCGGCCGCAACCCGAAGACCGGCGAGGAAGTACCGATCTCGCCCCGCAGGGTGATGACCTTCAAGGCTTCGAACGTGCTCAAGCAGCGCGTTCTCAAGGCCCACAATGCGCGCAAGGCGAAGCAGAAGCCGCAACCGCAGAACCCGGCCTCCTGACCTCCTCGATTTATCTGAGGACAAGCGGTGCAAACCGCTTGAATTACTGCGCGTAAATCGTTGAAATATGGACCATTGAACCGGCATGGTATATATCCATGGACGGTGACGTGACGGCAGTCTGGCTGGATTGCCGCAAGAACGGATGATGAGGCATTCCCATGCCGGAAATGCCTGGGGGTTTGTGAACGTTGGACAAGAGCCCGGACGCTTTTCGCACGATCAGCGAGGTCGCTGACGATCTTGATTTGCCACAGCATGTCCTGCGTTTCTGGGAAACCCGTTTTCCCCAGATCAAGCCGATGAAGCGTGGCGGCGGACGTCGCTACTATCGTCCGGAAGATGTCGATCTGCTCAAGGGCATCCGCCATCTGCTCTATGATCACGGTTATACCATCAAGGGCGTCCAGAAGCTTCTGAAGACCAACGGCAACAAGTTCGTTGCCGCCATCGCCCAGGGCGATCTGGCGACGGTCGAAGCGCTTGCCGCAGCCGGCGACGACACGCAGCAGCCCCATGCTGAACCGCGCGTTGCTTCGCCCGAGGACGATCAGATCGTCGGCCGTGCCAAGCCTCCGATCAGCCGCCGGTTCTTCAGCTTTGTCGGTGGCGACGACGATACGCCGGAGATTTCTGTCGGGAAGGGAGCGATCGGCAAGGAGGACCGCGCCCTTTTGCAGGAAGCGCTTTACGACCTTCTCGAATGCAAGCGTCTGCTCGATCAGGTCCGCTAGCCTTTCCGAGCCAAAGCGTTTCCGCTTTTTTCCGAATCGCGAAAACGCGCTATCTCTTTGTTTTCACGCATTTCCAGACGGGAAACCGCTTCGCCCTTCGCTGGAAATGCTCTGGCGCGTCACACTGCTATAACGCGGCGATACGTCGGTACATATTCCAGTGCTTTTTTCTGCAGCAATGGTGATAGCGGCTTGTGCCCGTCATCGGGCTTTCCGGCCTTTGGCGGCTTGTCTATCGGTTCTGGCTGGCCAAGCGGCAATTGCGGGGTCACAGGGCCAGTCGTGCCGGGACCGGAGCCGGGAATGGGGATGATGGGATCGGGCATGGAGAGCTCCTCGTGTTGAGCAAGTGAGGGAAGGCGCTCTTTCGACTTTCGGAAAGCGCCATCGTCTCACATCATGTGATTCCAACCGCGCAGTCAGCCTTATGTTCCCAGAGTGAAATCATGATAAAGGGCCGGCAATTGCTGCCAGCCCTTTTTTTGTTTCCAAGCTATCTGAACAGTTATCAGAATTTCACGCCGATACCGAACATCAACTGATGCTGGCGGGCATCGACATCAATCCCGGAAATGTTCTCGCTGCCGAAATTGTTGAAGCGATATTCGGCGCGGCCGAAGACGTTGTTCTGGAAGGCATATTCCAGACCTGCGCCCACGGTGTAGCCGTTGAAGGTCGATTTGTCCTTGCCGACGCCAGGCACATCGACATAGCCGCGCGCAACCGTCCAGCCGGCGGTGCCGTAGAACAGCAGATTGTCCATGGCGTAGCCGACACGACCGCGAACCGAACCGCTCAGATCGGTGCCGGCTGTGACGCCGTTGCCAATATCTTCCTTGTTCCAGTTGTAATTGAGGTCGCCTTCGACGCCGAGGACGATATTGTTGTCCATCTGGTAATTATAGCCGACAAAGCCGCCGAGGATGCCACCATTGAAACTCTGCGAATCGGAGAAGCCGATCGTATCGAAATCACCCTTCAGCCAGCCAGCGCCGCCTTGAAGACCGATATAGGGGCCGCTCCAGGTAAAGGGAGCCAGAACAGGGGTTTCTGCGACCGGCTCCGGCGGCTGCTCGACAACGGCATCTGCGGCGAAAGCCGGTGAGGCAAGGGCAAACATGCCCAATACGGCGGCGATTTGCTTCATGGATTTATCCCTCCAGAATGAGCGCAGGTCTCTTTCATGGAGACCCCAATGCCAGCGATATGCAGAACCTAAACACCGAATGTGGCCAAAAAGTTCCCCGTTTGGTGAGTCAATGCGGCAAAGCCGGGACGTTTTCGGGAAACGAAAGCGGCCGTCAGGTCCAAACTGACGCCCGCGTCCTCGTGAAATGCATTCACAAACAGTATGTTACCGGAATCGCGGTCGACGCTCCAGGTTCATCAACAACTCGACGGCCGTCGCATATTCCCCAAACAGCGAGCGCAGGCGGCGCTCATTGTCGAGGTCAAGATTATATTGCATGCAGAAGTCGCGTATCGGCCAAATCTGACGCAAGGTTTCCTGCTCGAAGGCACTGGGATCGATATTGAACGACATGGTCACTTCCTCCCTGTACGCCCCAACTGGCCAAACAGGAATTTGTTCCCTGCGAAAATAACGCCTGTGTATTTTTCTCCAGGCCGGCAATTTGGGACTTGCGCTTTAAGGCCGAAAGCCATAAACAACCCAAGCCTTTAAGGCGGGTCGGGGTGTAGCGCAGCCCGGTAGCGCACTTGACTGGGGGTCAAGGGGTCGTCGGTTCAAATCCGGCCACCCCGACCATTTAAATCCTTGATTTCCCCATCACTTTTCCAAAGAAAAGATAGCTACCGAAGTCCGGCAGGACTTTGGTGGGACATTGCGCCTTGATTTAATCGTCGTTGGCGGCGTTCAGGTTTTCAGGACGGATGCCGTCATTGGCGGCGCGGGAAGGGTGGCGAAGGCGCACGCCGATGCCGCCTTCGATACTGTCATTATCGGCGAGGAAGGAAACGCCCTTTTCCTCCAACGTGTTTCGCAGCAGCCGCAGAATGTCGATATCGCGTTCCTGTCCTGATTCCACGTGTTCGACGACATCAGCGGACAGGCCGGCGAGTGTCGTGATCTCTTCAATCGTTAATCCAAGAAGGGCGCGGGCGGCGCGAAGGTGAGCAGCGGTGATCATAGTTTTTAGCTAGGGCGTGATCGGCATGGGTCAATGCCCGCGCGCCGCTTGGCCGCGCCACGAGCGCACGATAGATAGCCTCCGTCCCATCGACCATCGCCGACAGCGCATAGCGATGCTTGCGGCGTTCCGCTTCGACGGTGAAGGCGAAAAGCGTTTCGGGATTTGCAAACTTGCCAAGCGCCGAGGCAAGTGCATCGGGTGAGTCGGTGTTCGGTAAGAGCAGGCCGTTGACGCCGTGTTCGAGGACACAGCCGGCGCCGCCGACATCGGTGAGGATCATCGGCTTGCCGGCGGCTGCGGCTTCCAGCATGACATAAGACATCGCCTCGTAGCGGCTGGGCATGACCAGCGCATCGATGGCGTCCATCGCTTGCGCGCCGGCGATTCCGGGTTCGAGGTGGATGCGGTCGGCGAAAGGGGAGGCTGCGATGCGGCGGCGCACGTCGTCTTCCAGTTCACCGGCGCCGATCATCAGCAGGTGCGCATCGGGCTGCTCGCCGGCGACGCGGTCGAAGGCGTCGAGCAGGCGATGCGGTGCTTTCTGATGCGAGAGCCGGCCGACGAAACCGTAGAGAAGCGCATCGCGGGCGATGCCGAGGCGGTCGCGCAGGGCCGGTCCATGGCCAGCGGGCGGCGCGGTCACGCCGTTGACGACGGTGGTCAACCGTTTCGAGGGAATGCCGAGTGTGCGGGCATGCGCCTGTTCGTCCTGCGAGACGCAGACGATCCGATCGGAGAAAAACCGCCCGAGAACGCTTTCGATCATACCGAAGATGAGCCGCCCGGCGCGACCAAGCGTCGGATCCATGGTGCGGAATGCATGTGGCGTGTAGATGCGTGGGATATCGGAGCCCGGAAACCGCAGCCGGGTTAGCGCGCCGGCCTTCGAACTGTGGGCATGGATCGCATCGAAAGGCCCGTCATCGCGGATGATGGCGTTCAGCATGCGCCAGGCCTTGAAATCGGCCGGACCGGGCGCACGGGTCATCGGCACGGCGCGCACGCCGGCAAGGCCGAGCGCCAGCAATTCGGAAACGAACCGCTCTTCGGCCCTCAGAGGCGAATAGGCGGCGATAACGCGGTGACCGCGGTCCTTCAGACCACGGCAGAGATCGATGAAATGCCGGCCCGAACCGCCACCGCTCGGCTCCAGAACCTGCAGGATCGACAGGGCTTGTCTCGCCTTGTGAATGGTCATGGGATTGCAGCGCTCCGGGAGAGGTTCTTTTGATAGCGTTTTTCAAGCGCCCCGCAGCCCCAGAGGATGCCGAGCAGCAGATAGAAATGGCGCCAGTGATCGGTATCGATGACATTGCCGATCAGCACATGGCCGAGAATGACAATCCAGGAGATCATCAGGTAGGGCTGCCATTCGCGATGGCGCAGCAGATATTTGAACCCCATGCCCAGGGTCCAGATCATCATCGTGATATAGGCGGCGAAGCCCATCCATCCGTAGGTGGTCAGCGATTTCAGCCAGATATTGTGTTCGTCCTCGGGGAAGATCTTGCTGAAGGTCATCGGGCCGATGCCGAGAGGATGTTCCATCGACATCAGGAAGCCGATGCGATGGCGCTCGAAGCGGCCAAGGTGGCCGGCATCGTAATCCTGCTCTAGCTGGGCACGGCTCGAAAACAGATCCGAGACCTTCTGCGATTGCATCGCGCCGACGATTGCGCCGAACAGCACGATGACGGCCAGCAGGGAAAGCACGAGGATCTTCAGCCGGAACGCGCCGGTGCGTTCCTTGAGCAGCATGATGAACACCATCAGGCAGGCGCAGAACAGGAACAGCGCCCAGGCGGCGCGGGAAAACGACAGGAAGATGCCGAGCACGATCACGAGCAGTCCGCCGATCCGCCACAGCGATTCGAGCGGCCGGCCGTTGAGAAGCCCGTAGATCAGATAGAGCGACGGCGCGATCAGGAAGGGGCCGAAGACGTTGGGGTCCTGGAAGGCGCCCATGGCGCGATCGTAGCGGGTGAACATTTCCGAGCCGGGAAAGGCGTGGAAATAGCCGAGAATACCAAGCAACGAGGTGATGACGGCCGCCACCACCCAGGCATTGAAGATAACCTTCAACTTTGAGGGGTCGCCGTCGATGACGGCGGCGTAAAAGACCGAGGTCAGTGCCAGGAAGGTAGAGACCGCGAGATAAAGCGGTCCGACATCGAGATCGGCCATCACGGTCAGCGAGAGGATGCCGCCGACATTGAAGACGAGCAGCAGGGCCAGCAGCGGCGCGACATTGCGCGAGATGCGCAAGCCGGCGAGAAAGCCGACGCCGACCAGCACCACATGGATCAGTTCATAGGGCGCAGGTTCCGAGACGACGAAGCCGGACAAGAAGACGCCGCAGCCGACCATGAACGAGCCGATCAGCCGCAACGCGGCGCGCTGCGGCTGGAAGCTCAGGGCGGTATGGTCGGCTAGCGCGCTCAATAGGCGTTTTCCGTGTTCAGAAGACGGAAAGGCGTGAGGAACAGGATCTTGAGATCGAAGAGCAGCGACCAGTTCTCGATGTAATAGAGATCGTAGGCCGTGCGGTATTTGATCTTGTCGTCATTGTCGACTTCGCCGCGCCAGCCATTGATCTGCGCCCAGCCGGTGACGCCGGGCTTGACGCGATGGCGGGCGAAATAGCCTTCGACGACATCGACATAGAGACGCTCATGCGTCTGGGCGAGCACCGCATGCGGGCGCGGGCCGACCAGCGAGAGATCGCCGCGCAGCACGTTGAAGATCTGCGGCAGTTCGTCGATCGAGGTCTTGCGGATGAAACGGCCGACGGCCGTGACGCGCGGATCGTTCTTGGTCACGGCGTTTCGCGCCGTCGGGTCACTCATCTCGGTATACATCGAGCGAAACTTGAAGACGTTGATGATCTCGTTGTTGAAGCCGTGACGCTTCTGCATGAAGATGATCGGCCCCTTCGAGGTGACTTTCACGGCAATGGCGGCGCCCAGCATGATCGGCCATAGCAGCGCCAGGGCGATCACCGAGAAGGTGATGTCGAAGATGCGCTTCGCCACCGAATCCCAATCGCGGATCGGCCGGTCGAAGATATCGAGCATCGGCACCGCGCCGACCTTGGAATAGGAGCGCGGACGGAAGCGCAGCTTGTTGGCATGGGCTGCGAGGCGAATGTCGAGCGGCAGGACCCACAGCTTGCGCAGCAGTTGCAGGATGCGCGCCTCGGCGCTCAGCGGCAACGAAATGATCAGCATGTCGATGCGGGCGAGGCGGGCGAATTCGACGAGTTCGGCGACGGTGCCAAGCTTGGGATAGCCGGCAACCATGTTCGGCGAGCGGGTATCGTTGCGATCGTCGAAGATACCGCAGATGCGGATATCGTTTTCCGGCTGTTGCTCCAGCGCGCGGATGAGGTCCTTGGCAGACTGACCGCCGCCGACGATGACGGCGCGGCGTTCCATGGTTCCGTCGCGTGCCCAGTGGCGCACGCCATAGGAAACGAGGCTGCGTTCGACGGTGAGGAAGATTGCTCCGGTGACGAACCAGGCGACGAACCACAGGCGCGAATGATCGCCGCCCGATTTCAACAGGAAAAGCGCAAGCGCCAGCAAACCAAAGGCAATGGCCCAGGCGGTCATGACCTTCGGCAGCGTCTTGAAGGAAGCGCGCAGGGCCTGAACCTGATAGGTATCCATGGCATGCAGGAAGACGACTGTCGCGCCGGCGCCGATGAACATCAGCAGCAGCGTCAGCGGCGAAAATGGCGATTGCCAGGGATTGTACCAGGCATGGATGCCCATGCCGATCGCCAGCAACGACAGGAATTCCATGAGCCGCAACTGGCCGATGATCAGATTGGGCGTATAGCTGGTCTGGCGAAACTGCTCGGCGATCTGGCGGGCGAAGGGATTGAGCGCCACGCTTTCGCTGGCCGGCGGCGCCTCGCTGGCGCGCACGGCGGCCGATTCTTCCTTGATCCGCTGGCGGATGGCTTCGAGATCGAATTCGTCAGACTTCTGGATTTGGTTCATCGCGTCCACCCGGTCCGTTTGCAGGCGGTATCGCCGGCCTGCATGAAACCCGAAGGCGCGGCATCGCGCATTCGAGCGGCATGATCCGATCGATAGCAAAAAGCCCCTAAGAAACGCTTACGGCAGGTTGTCCCGCTTTGGCACGCGCGCGATTATGCGAGCACCCGGCGATAGAAATCGAGCATGTCACGCGCCATGACCTTTGCCGAGAACCGGCTTTTGAATGCATCCGCCGGCGGCATGACGCGCTGTTGCCAGCCGGGATCGTCAAGGGACTGCGCCATGATGCGCGCCAGATCGGCGGCATCTCCCGGAATGGCCAAAGCCGGGCTCTCGGCGCCCAGCACTTCGGGAATGCCGCCGACGCGCGAGGCGATCACCGCACGTCCGGCCGCCAGCGCTTCCAGAACGATGTAGGGCATGGCTTCCGCCCGCGAGGGAACGACGACGCGCGGCGACAGGGCAAAGGCCTGCCGCGTCGGCATGGCCGGCATCAGGGAGACGCGGTCCGACAAGCCGCGATCGACGATCATCTTTGCGTAGCGGTCGCGATCAGGCCCGTCGCCGATGATTTTGGCGCGCAAGAGACGTCCGGCAAGCGCTTCGGTGCGGACGAAGGCATCGATAAAGACGTCCGGCCCCTTCAGATCGCGCAACATGCCGATATAGAGAAAATCGACCGCATCGGCGCTGAGCGCCACAGGCTCGAATTCGTCTTCGCCAATGCCGTTATAGATGCGCCGCGAAAGCCGGATGGGTTTTCCGACCTTGCGCTCATAGGTTTGCTGCTCGTAGTCGCAGACGAAGACGAGGGCGTCTCCGAAACGTTCCTGCAGCCGTTCGAGCCGCAGTACGGTTTGACCGGACAGCGAGCGCGGCTCGAAATGCATGGTGCCCCCATGCGGCGAATAAAAGCGGGCTACGCAATACCTGTTCACCCGCAGGACTGAGCCGATGATGCGGGCCAGAACGCCACCCTTGGCGCCATGACCATGCAGAACATCAGGCCGCAATGCCTTGATCTGTTTGTAGCTCGTCCACAGCGCTCCGATATCCGATGGCGAGATGGATCGCCGGATCGGAAGACGGATGAGGCCGAGGGCGAGATGCGGTCTTATCTGCTCGAACAGCCGCTCCTCATGCTCCCCACCCGTCGAACTGTCGCAGAGGATGCCGACCTGATGGCCGGCGCCCGCATGCTGTTCGGCGAGATCGCGCACATGCCTGAAGATGCCGCCGACTGGCGATCGAAAACAGTGGATGATGCGCAGGGGGCGTTGTGGAGAAGGCATGGACGGTCAGAAGAACCGTTCTCTGACATAGATGGTATCGCCGGCCATGACGGGATCGGAAATCGATACCCGGCCGGTCAGAATTTCTCCGTTTATTCTTCGGGTTATGTCTGCATTGCCCTGGTAGGCGCGTGGGCTGTAGCCGCCGGCGACCGCGATGGCGTTCTGCACGGTCATGCCGGGGACGTAGGAATACTGGCCGGCCTGGCCGACTTCACCCATCACGAAGACCGAGCGGTAGCGATCGACCTCGACGCTGACGTCGGGGTCGCGCAGGTATCCGCCGCGCAGCTTCTGCGCGATCAGGCCTTCGAGCTGCTGCAGCGTACGGCCGCGCGCCGGGATCTGGCCGATCAGCGGGAAAGCGATATAGCCGGCCTGATCGACCGTATAGGAATTGGTCAGCCCTTCCTGCTCGAAAACGGTGATGCGCAGGCGGTCGCCGGCATCGAGCGTATAGGGCTGGATCGTCGCCTCGTGGAAGGCCTTGGGCGCCGGCTTATAGGTCGAGCAGCCGGGCAGGATTGCCGTTGCCGCGGCAAAGGCCAATGCCAGGACATGTTTTGATGTCGCGAAGGACATTCGCTTGGTGCTCCAAACCGTGTGTTCGTTCTGCCCGTTATCGATCCATTAAGGTTAATGCCGGGTAAATGACTGTGAATTTTTCCCTTTTCGATGCCCCTGATGAGAGGTGCCGGTGACGTTGCCGGTCTTAACGGTTGAGTTACCATGTCCGTTTACGATCCCGGCATCTCATAGTTTGGAGTACGCCATGTCGGGCGCAAATCATCAGCAGGATGTCGATATCGATCTCGGCCAGCTTTTCCGGGCGATCTGGAAAAGAAAGGGCAAGGTTCTCGCCATCACCGTCGCCGCCGCAATCCTGGCCTATGGCGGGGCGCGGCTGATTTCGCCGACCTATCGCAGCGAAAGCCGCATTCTCATCGAGCAGCGCACGCCGACCTACAATAGCGGGAAGGGCGACCAGGGCGCGCCCGCCGAAGGCCAGCCGTTGCTTGACGATCTCAACATCGCCAGCCAGGTGCAGGTCCTGCAATCCGTGGACCTGATCAAGCAGGTGGCCCGCGACCTCAAGCTCTACGAGCGCGAGGAGTTCGACCCGACCGTCAAGCCGTCGGCCATCTCCGATGTCATGGTGCTGCTCGGCCTCAAGAGCAATCCGCTCGATCTCGCGCCCGAGGAACGGGTCATCAAGGAATTCACCGACCGGCTGACCGTCTACCAGGCGGAAAAGTCGCGCGTCATCGGTATCCAGTTCTCCTCGAAGGATCCGAAACTCGCCGCGGCTGTCCCGAACGAGATGGTGCGCGTCTATCTGGCGCTGCAAAGCGGCGCCAAGCTCGACACCAATTCCGAGGCCGCGCGCTGGCTGGAGCCTGAGATCGCCAATTTGCGCGAAAAAGTGCGTGAAGCGGAAAAGAAGGTCGCCGATTACCGCGCCTCGCGCGATCTGCTGCCGACCGGCGATCCGACGACAGGCGGCTCGTTCGTCAATCGTCAGCTTGCCGATATCTCAACCGAATTGACCCGCCTGCGCGGCGAGAAGGCGGCTGCGGAAGCGCGCGCCGAAAATGTCCGCGCCGCCCTGCAGGACGGCCGTTCGCTCGACACGCTGACCGATGTCGCCGGTGCGCAGATCATCCAGCGCCTCAAGGAAACGCAGTCGCAGCTTCAGGCGCAGATTTCCGATCTTTCGACCTCGCTGATGGACGGCCATCCGCGCATCAAGGGCCTGCGCGCCCAGCTTGCCGATGTGCGCTCCCAGATCGAGCGAGAGGGCCAGAAGGTCATTTCCGGCTTCACGAACGATGCCAAGGTCGCGCAGATGCGCGAGCGTCAGCTTCTCGGCCAGCTCAATGCCCTGAAAGCCGATTCGGCCCGTGCCGGCACCGACGAGGTGGAGCTGAACGCTCTGGAGCGCGAGGCCGCCGCCCAGCGGCAGCTGCTGGAAACCTATCTTGCCCGCTATCGCGAGGCTTCCTCGCGCATCGACAAGAATTCGACGCCGGCCGATGCCCGCATCGTTTCCAACGCCGTCGATCCGCAGGAGCCCTATTTCCCCAAGGTGCTGCCGATCGTCATCGTCGCGGCTCTCGCCGGTTTCGTCCTGTCGTCGGTTGTCATCATGCTGATGGAGCTGTTCAGCGGTCGCGCCTTGAAGCCGGTCGGCCCGGCAATGCCGGCGGCGCCCGCCGCACCCGTGATCGCGAAGCGCCGCGAAGACGAGGTGCAGGATGCGCCTGTCAGCCTTCTCGCCGACCAGCCGGAGGAACTGCCGGCTGCTGCCGCCGCGCCGGTTGAAGCGCCGGAAGAGGAAGACGAATTTTCCATCGCCTCGGTCGCCACCCTTTTGGCTTCGCGTCCCGGCAAGATCGTCGTCAGCCTGTCGCCGGATGGCGATACCGGCTCGGCGACCACCGTTGCGCTCGCGCGCCGCCTTGGCGAGGAGGGGCTGCATACCGTGTTGCTCGATCTCACCGGTTCCGGTTGCCCCAGCCGGTTGATGGCCTCAGGCCCGAAGCTGCCGGGCATCACCGATCTCTTGCAGGGCAAGGCAGCTTTTGCGCAGACGATCCATTCCGACCGTGCCTCGACGGCGCATTTCATTCCGCAAGGAAACGCCGATTTCCTCGGTGCGATGCGGGCCTCCGAACGCCTGTCGATGATCGTCGATGCGCTGGCGGAAGTTTACGACCGCGTCGTCGTCGAATGCGGTCCGGCGCCTGCCCATGCCATCGAGCGGGTATCGCGCAATCGCGAGGTCCATGTCGTCCTGTCGATGCCGAAGCCGGAAGAGCGCAAGCTCGCCAAGGCGCTGACCGAGCTTTCCAATGCCGGATACGAGGCTCCGATCCTGCTCTCCGATCCCGATCATCCCTCGGTCAAGGCCTCGCGCGCCGCCTGATCTTTATTCGCCTGCGTTCGAGACGCGGGCGCGCAGGCGCTGCACGAGGCCGTAGATCTGGGCATTGCCCTTGATCGCCGCCTTGGTGCGCGTTACGCCGCGCTGGGCGAAGGCGGCGAGGCGGCCGAGCGCAGTGACCGGCAGCAGGACATCGTAATGCGCGGTTTCCTGCGTGCACCAGCAACGCTTATAGGCCTGGTCGCCAATGCCGAAATCGAACAGTTCTGCGCCCTCGGCGCAGGCGCGCTCGATCATGTGCCAGAACAGCAATTCGCCGGGGCTGGCGTCCGGCATCACCGATTCGTCGATCGAGCCGAACTGGCAGATGACATGCCGGCCCTTGCGCGACAGGCCGGCAATCGCCGCGATATGACCCTCATGCTCGCCCTTCAGCCGAAGAGCGTGCAATTCCAACGGCACATTCTGACCGTCGCGGCCGGAATCGAGCAGCATATGGAAAAAGCCTTGTGTCTCAGGCGCGTGAAAAACGTTCGGAAGTCCGAGTGCCTTGAAGCGGATTGCCTTTTGCTCGAAGAATGTTTCGAGCAGGGCATGCTTTTCAGCGGTATCGCGAAAGATCACATGGGCATAGCCGCCGACGGCTTCCAGCCGCCGCGTCTGCTGGCGGAATTTCTTGCGCCGGCGCTTGGCGTTGAGCTGCTGAAGGGTTGCCTCGAAGCTTGCCGATAGGGGAAGCTGGAAGGCGTGATTCTGGTTTTCGACCGTGGGCAGGGCAGCCAGCGCCATTGACGCGCCGCGCCATTGCGCTGGAATATTACGCAGGGCGACCAGATCGGCGCGGTCCTTGAGCGCCTCGACGATGCGCCCGGCCAACGCCTGCGCATCGGCCGGCGTCATATTGTCGTGAAAGCTCCGCGCAAACAGGCCGGTATTGATGTTGCTGAAGCGGCCGGCAATAAACTGCGCCACGCGCACCATATTATGGCGGACGATTTCCAGTGGCAGGATGAAGACGGTTTGCCCGTCCTGCTGCCCGCGCAGGATGGCGAGCGGTTCATCATGGGTCTTCACCCATGCGCGGCACCAGTCATAGCCGTGATGCAGCGAATTGTTCTCGTCCCGCTCCAGCGCCGCCCAGTCGGAGCGCACCGCCTCCATGCTGTCGAAGAGCTCGATGGTCAGGTTCGCACGAACCTCTTGCGCCCATGCGGCCGGTGCGGAGGAAAGCGAAGGAATGGTGTCGGCCTGCACGGTGAAATTCCCTGACATGACGAACGGGGGTTTTGCCGGCAGTGTAGAATGCCCGCGCGCAGATTGGGTTACGCACGGGCAAGGCAGGGAAAAATTCCCGATGCTTGGGTTAGCGACCGGTTAAGGCTTCTTTGCCGGACCGGCCATCCACTTGATCAGCGCCATGGCCGGCAGGATCCAGAGCAGGCCGGTAATGGTGAAATAAAGCAGATGCACCCACCAGGGCGCTGCGCCAAGCGTCAGCGTGGCGATGGTCGTGGCGAGGAATGCATAGACCAGGACGATGACGATCAGCAGGACGGTGCCGATGAATTTGCGCAGGCGAACGGGCATGATCGATCCTTGGGTCTCAGGGCGCAACAGGCGGGCTTTTCCAGCCGCGACCGGATGCCGCAAACGTTTGGGCCTTGTTTTGCATGGGCGGGTGAGGCAAATCAACCGCCAGAAACGAGGAAGATCATGGCAGCGTATCATACCTTGCGGGAAAGCCCCGTTCTCGACGCCCGAAACCGGCAGGATCGCGACCGGCTCGCCGTCCGCATCTGGCTGGGCGTCGTGCTCGTCGTTCTTTTCTGTCTTGTCATCGTCGGCGGCGCGACGCGGCTGACCGACTCAGGTCTGTCGATCACGGAGTGGAAGCCGATCCATGGGGTCGTGCCGCCGCTTTCGGCCACGGAGTGGGAAGAGGAATTCCAGCTCTACCAGCGCATTCCGCAATATGAGCAGCTCAACAAGGGCATGACCGTCGAGGAGTTCAAGACCATTTTCTGGTGGGAATGGTCGCACCGGCTGCTGGCGCGCAGCGTCGGCGTAATCTTCGCGCTGCCGCTGCTATTCTTCTGGGTGACCGGCCGCATCGAGCGCCGCCTGCGCTGGCCGCTGGTCGGCCTGCTGGCGCTTGGCGGTTTTCAGGGGTTCATCGGCTGGTGGATGGTTTCGTCCGGCCTCGCGGTGCGCACCGATGTCAGCCAGTATCGCCTGGCGACGCATCTGATCATCGCCTGTCTGATCTTTGCCGGCTGCATGTGGATCCTGCGTGGCCTTTCGCCGCATTCCAATGACCGGGCGCCGACCGACCGCTCGAAGAAAATGGCGATCATCATCGCCTGTTTCGCGCTGTTCCAGATCTATCTGGGCGCGCTTGTCGCCGGCCTCGATGCGGGCTTTGCCTACAACACCTGGCCGCTGATGGACGGCTCGCTGGTTCCCGGCGACCTGCTGATCCAGAAGCCCATGATCATCAACTTCTTCGAAAACCCGAAGACTGTGCAATATATCCACCGCCTCGGCGCCTATGCGCTGTTTGCACTGGTGCTGATGCATATGATCGCATCGCTGCGCGCAGCCCCTGGCACGACCCATGCTCGCCGCTCGGTCGTGCTGTTCGCGCTGGTGACCCTTCAGGCGATGATCGGCATCACCACGCTGGTGTTGCAGGTGCCGCTGCACTGGGCGCTGCTGCATCAGGGCGGTGCGCTCGTCGTCCTCGGCTTTGCGGTCGCGCATTGGCGCGGTTTCATCGGGGAATATCCGCGCGGATAAAAGCCGGGGATTTCAGGAATTCCCGGCTTCGGATAGTGAAGCAAGAATGAAGTCGGCCCGCTGGCCGACTTCGATTTTCGGCAGGATCGCGAGTCGATAGCCGAGCGCCGTATAGGCAGAAACCAGTCGCTCATATTCGGCGACCGCCTCGTCATATCCATGGCGGCGCTCTCGGTCGCCGACATAGATTTCCGGCCAGGGCGGGGTGAGGAAAACCTGCTCGTTATAACGAATACCGTGGCCCAATTGGCTGACGGAATCTTCCCCCGTTGCATATTCCAGCGCCGCTGCCGCATCGACCAGACCGCGATCGAAAAACGTCCAGCCCGGTTGATCCCGGACGGTCAGGTGATCGGCGATCGCCATGTCGACTGCGCGCCGGGCAAAGGCGGCGAGATCGACCCACGGCAGAGCAGCGCCGTCCCTTAGCAATTCGTCTGCAACGATCCGGCGGCCGGGTTCTTCGACTGTGGCGAAGCCGCGCGTGGCAAGCTCCGCCAGAAGCGTGGATTTTCCCCCGCCAGAGCAGCCTGAAAGGACGACGGATCGGCTCATGACTGGCAGCCGGACTACGCCGACAGCATCAGATCCATGTTCTGCACCGCAGCCCCCGAAGCGCCCTTGCCGAGATTGTCGAGCAGGGCGACGAGGTTGATGTGTTTTGCGCCCGGCGTGCCGAAGACGAACAGCTTCATCGTGTCCTTGCCTGCCAGTTCGGTCGCGTCGATGCGGGGCAGGGCTGCGCTTTCGGCCAGCGGCACGACGGTGACGATGTCCTGGCCGGCATAATGTGCCGTCAGCGCCGCATGGATGGATTCGAGCGACGCATCGCCCGAGAGGTCTTCAAGGAACAGCGGCACCTGCACGATCATGCCTTGCGCGAAATTCCCGACCGAAGGCGAGAAGATCGGGGCGCGGCTGAGAAGGCCGTGGGTCGTCATCTCCGGCACATGCTTGTGCTTGAGCGTCAGACCGTAAAGGAAGTGCGGGGCGGTGATCGCTTCGGGATGGTTGGGGTCTTCCATCTGGGCAATCATCTGTTTGCCGCCGCCGGTATAACCGGAGACCGCGTTGACGCTGACCGGATAGGTGTCCGGCAGAAGGCCGGCAGCGCATAGCGGCCGGATGAGGCCAATGGCGCCGGTCGGGTAGCAGCCGGGATTGGCGACGTGGCGGGCAGAGCGGATCTTGTTCGCCTGCGCCTTGTCCATTTCGGCAAAGCCATAGGTCCAGTCCGGCGCCACGCGATAGGCGGTCGAGGTGTCGATCACGCGCACCGAGGTGTTGCCGGCAAGCATTTCAACTGCCTGCTTCGACGCATCGTCCGGCAGGCAGAGGATGGCGATATCGGCGCTGTTGAGCAGGTCCTCGCGCAGCGCCGCATTGCGCCGCTCGGCTTCCGGAATGGACAGAAGTTCGACGTCGCGGCGGCCGGCCATGCGGGTGCGGATTTGCAGGCCGGTGGTACCGTGTTCGCCGTCGATGAAGATCTTGGGAGCCATGTCGTTCTTGCCTTTTCAATGCCTTGGGATGGGTGTCCGACTCAGTTTATCACGCGGTTGATTCAGTTTCTCAACGGCGTTTCGCCAGTGCTTCGGCGCGCAGGCCGAGCATGTACATCGCAACCGTCGCACCGGCGATCGCGGTAATATCGGCATGGTCATAGGCGGGCGCAACCTCGACGACATCGGCGCCGCGAATATCGAGCGCCTGCAGGCGCTGCAGCACCGAGAGAATTTTTGAGCTCGACGGCCCGCCGGCAACCGGCGTGCCGGTGCCGGGCGCAAAGGCCGGGTCGAGGCAATCGATATCGAAGGTCAGGTAGGCGGGCGCGCCATGGGTATGCTCAAGGATTGTTTCGGCAATCGCCGCCGCCGACATGTCCTCGACCTCATGGCCATAAACGATGCGCACGCCGCAATCCTCGGGCGCATGGGTGCGGATGCCGATCTGGATCGATTTCGACGGATCGATAATGCCGTCGCGCACGGCGCGGCCGACGAAGGAGCCATGGTCGATGCGCTTGCCGTCATCGAACCATGTGTCCTGATGGGCGTCGAACTGCACCATGGCGAGCGGCCCGTGCTTGGCGGCATGCGCCTTCAACAGCGGCCAGGTGATGAAATGATCGCCGCCGAGCGTCAGCAGGAAATCGGTGGCCGAGAGCAGCTTTGCCGCTTCCTTCTCGATGGCCGACGGCGTCTTCCAGTGATTGCCGTAATCGAGCAGGCAGTCGCCATAATCGACGACAGCCATCTCGGCGAAGAGATCGCGGCCGAAGGGATATTGGGGATCGTTGTCGAAGATCGCAGAGGCGCGGCGGATCGCCTGCGGCCCGAAACGCGCACCGGGACGATTGGAGGTGGCGGCATCGAAGGGAATGCCCCAGACGACCGCATCCGTACCCTTCACCTGCTTGGTATATTTGCGGCGCATGAACGACAGCGTGCCGGCATAGGTCGGGTCGGTTGCCGCCGATGTCAGGGTTTTTGCGGTGAATGCATGGTCGATGGTCTTGGCCATAATGCTTCCAGTTCAAGCGTCGCAGGGGTGGCACTGTGTTATGCGAGCGTCCGGCCGCTTGCAAGTTACGGCGCCAAAAGAAAAAGGCGGAGCCAAAGCCCCGCCTTTTCCATGAACCAAATCGGAAGACGCGATTAGCGCTTCGAGAACTGGAACGAACGACGGGCCTTGGCCTTGCCGTACTTCTTACGTTCGACGACGCGGCTGTCGCGGGTCAGGAAGCCGCCCTTCTTCAGGACCGAGCGCAGGCCCGGTTCGAAGTAGGTGAGGGCCTTGGAGATGCCGTGACGAACGGCACCGGCCTGACCGGAAAGACCACCACCGGCAACGGTGGCGACGATGTCGAACTGGCCATCACGGGCAGCAGCGACGACCGGCTGGCGCAGGATCATCTGCAGAACCGGACGGGCGAAGTAATGACCGAATTCCTTGCCGTTGATCGTGATCTTGCCGGTGCCCGGCTTGACCCAGACGCGGGCAACGGCGTTCTTGCGCTTGCCGGTTGCGTAGGAGCGGCCCTGTGCGTCGACCTTGCGGACGTGCGTCGGGGCAGCGTCCTGAGCCGGAGCGAGGTCCTTCAGGGAAGAAAGATCGGCCATTATCAGGCGCTCCTTACATTCTTGCTGTTCAGCTTGGCGACGTCGAGGACGGTCGGCTGCTGCGCTTCATGGGGATGGTTCGAGCCGGCGTAGACGCGCAGGTTCTTCATCTGGCGACGGCCGAGCGGGCCACGCGGAATCATGCGCTCGATAGCCTTCTCGAGAACGCGCTCCGGGAAGCGGCCTTCGATGATCTGGCGAGCCGTACGCTCCTTGATGCCACCCGGATAACCGGTGTGCCAGTAGTAGGTCTTGTCGCTGTACTTCTTGCCGGTGAGGGCGACCTTCTCCGCGTTGATGACGATGACGTTGTCGCCGTCGTCGACGTGGGGGGTGTAGGTTGCCTTATGCTTGCCGCGCAGGCGCATGGCGATGAGGGAGGCGAGACGGCCAACGACGAGCCCTTCGGCGTCGATGATGACCCACTTCTTCTCCACCTCTGCGGGCTTCTGAACGAAAGTTGCCATTTTCGGTTACTCTCTTGTTGGACCCCGGCGCTGGAAGCGCGGAGCGTTTCTTGTTGCTTGGTTTTTTGGATGGAAGAACCGGTCCAAAGCGCATGCCGTGGGCCATAAAGGCCGATGTTTCATGCTGGCGTGGCTTATACGGGAGCGACCGGGCAGGGTCAAGGTGACGGTTTTTTGCGATCGGAAAAAGAGATCATAAAAATCAATGGCTTATATATGAGGTATTATTGCACCACAATTTTCAGGTGCTGTTCAAGGATGCCTGTATGCCGAAAAACCTCCGGAAAAGCCGTTTTCGGCTGCGCCCCGGCTTGCCGGTGGTCTCCACGGGGGTAAATTCCGGAGGGATATTTAAGGAGTCATATCATGGCGGAAGTTGTCTCGTTCAGGAAAGATGGATCGGAAGACGCGCCGGTGCTGGTCACGGCCGACCGGACCGAGGGCGTCCTGCGATTGACGCTGACCAACCCGCCGGCCAATGCGCTTTCCATCGCGATGATGGATGCGCTGGCGGCAGAGCTTTCCAACGTCGCCGCCGACCGCACGATCAAGGTCGTCATCATCGCTGCCGCCGGCAATGTGTTTTGCGCCGGACACGATCTCAAGGAGCTGACGGCGCATCGACAGGATGAGGATCGCGGCCGCGCCTTCTTCGAAAAGACCATGCGCCAATGCGCCGACCTGATGCTGCAGATCACGAAACTGCCACAGCCGGTGATCGCCGAAGTCGATGGTCTGGCGACGGCCGCCGGGTGCCAGCTCGTCGCTTCCTGCGATCTGGCGATCTGCACCGATACCGCGACCTTCTGTACGCCCGGCGTCAATATCGGACTGTTCTGCTCAACGCCGATGGTGGCCGTCTCGCGCGCCGCCCATCGCAAGCAGGCGATGGAAATGCTGCTGACCGGCGAAACCATCGATGCCTCCACCGCCAAGGATTTCGGCCTGGTGAACCGCATCGTGCCCAAGCAATATCTGGCGCAGGTGGTAACCAAATACGCCTCCGTCATCGCCTCGAAATCGCCGCAGGCGCTGAAGATCGGCAAGGAAGCCTTTTATCGCCAGCTCGAAATGCCGGTCGAGGAGGCCTACGACTTCGCTGCCGCGACCATGGTGGAAAACATGCTCGCCTGCGATGCGGAAGAAGGCATCGGCGCCTTTCTCGGCAAACGTCACCCGCATTGGAAAGAGGACTGACCTCTGCTCAGGCCAGCCTCAGCACCAGAACGCCGAGCGCGATGATCGCGCCGGCGGCGTAGCGCCAGATGCTCGCCTTCTCCTTGAGAATCACCACTGAAATGACGATGGCGAACAGGATCGAGGTCTCGCGCAGCGCTGCGACGGTGGCGACGGGTGCCTTGGTCATTGCCCAGAGCGCTAACCCGTAGGAGGTGGTGGAGCCCGCGCCGCCGAGGAGGCCTCGGTGCCATGTGCGGCCGACATAGGAAAAGACCCGGGCCTTGCCGCGCTTGTAGAAGGCGAAAGCGAACAATAGCACCGGCGGCGGCAACGACATCCACAGCGTATAAGAGATCGCATTGCCGGAAAGGCGTGCGCCGATACCATCGACAAAGGTGTAGGCGGCGATGACGGCGGCATTGGCGAGCGCCGCGAGGATGGCGTTGCGATTGCCGTGACGCGCCTCGAAGGCCAGCGTCATGATGCCGGCGGAGATGGTGGTGATGCCGAGGATTGCCGTCGCGCTCAGATGTTCTTTCAGAATGAAGCCGCTGGTCATGGCGACGATCAACGGTGCGACGCCGCGCATCAGCGGATAGACCAACCCGATATCGCCGATGCGATAGGCAATGGCGACCAGCTGGAAATAGGCAAATTGCAGCACTGCCGATGTCAGCAGGTAGGGCAGAGCCTCGATATTCGGAAACGGCACGAAGGGCAGGAAGGGAATGCAGCAAAGCCCGCCGCCCGCCGAAATCATCGCCGCGCCGATCAGCTTGTCGTCGCCGGCTTTGACGATGGCATTCCAGGTGGCGTGCAGGAGAGCGCCGAGCAAAACGAGAAGGATGATTTCAAGCGACACGGGAATGAAAGCCGGTGAAAACGGGGAGGACAACCCGTCTTCTGAGCCAGCATGGGCGCGAAAACAAGAGCCGGATCGCCTTCAACACCAAAATCGCCGGCGAACCCTCGCGTTGCCGCCTATTTGTCTATCATCGGCCGTTCGAAAGTCACGGGCGCAGCCACCAGTCGTCATCGGTTGCGGGCGCGCAGGCGAGGATAGCGCAGCGCGGCGTGTCGGACGTGGCGACGAAGCGTGTTTCGGCATATTCGTGATTGCCGCATTGGGCGCTGCTGCTGACGGCGCGCTCGAACAGCGTCATGCCGCGCACTTTCTTCGACGGATAGCGCAGGATGACCGCGCCCTCCGCGCGCGCCGCCTCGTTGGCCGCCGCGCAACTCATCGACAGCGAATTGTAGCGGGAAATGGCCTGCGCCTGGCCGGCGCCGGCAAGGAGGAGCACGCCGATGACGGCGCTCTGAACGAATCTCTGCATGGTTGCATTCCTTCTATGCGCCCTTGCCTGGTCCTGTTAAGACGTGGGGGCCGGGGCGCTGGGTTGACGCATTGTGCGAGGAAAAGTTTCATGAGTCACGATCACTATGATGCGAGCTTCATCCGCAATATCCTGGGGAGCGTGAAAACCATCGCGCTCGTCGGCGCGTCCCCGAAGCCGGAGCGGCCGAGCCATGGCGTCATGGGCTTCCTGCTTCGCAAGGGATATCATGTGATTCCCGTCAATCCTGGCCTTGCCGGAAAGCAGATCCACGGGCAGACCGTTTACGCGACGCTTGCCGATATTCCCGAGCCGATCGACATGATCGATGTTTTTCGCGCACCGGAATATCTGGGCGAGGTGGTGGATGCGGCGCTGGCGCTAAATCCGTTGCCCAAGGTCATCTGGGGGCAACTCGGGGTGCGTGACGACAGGGCGGCTGAGCGCGCGCAGGCCGCCGGTATCGATATGGTGATGGATCGCTGCCCGGCCATCGAATATCCCCGCGTCATGACCTAAGGGTAGTCGCAATAAAACAAGGGGATAGGACGCTTTCATCCGACCGGAAAAAGCGAAATCTTGCATGCCGTTGCGAAAGTTCACGGGTTAACATCGCCCGCGAAATGAGTATGATCCGCCCGACAATTCAACGGGAGGGATATTCATGTCCAAGGACAATCCGGGTTTCGACACACTCGCCATTCATGCCGGCGCTCAGCCGGACCCGACAACCGGCGCGCGCGCCACGCCGATCTACCAGACGACATCTTTCGTCTTCAACGATGCCGATCATGCCGCCGCGCTTTTCGGCCTCCAGCAGTTCGGCAATATCTATACGCGCATCATGAACCCGACACAGGCCGTGCTCGAAGAGCGCGTGGCCGCGCTGGAAGGCGGCACGGCGGCGCTGGCGGTTTCGTCCGGCCATGCCGCGCAGCTTCTCGTGTTCCACACCATCATGCAGCCGGGCGACAATTTCGTCGCCGCGCGTCGCCTCTACGGCGGTTCGATCAACCAGTTCGGCCATGCCTTCAAGAGCTTCGGCTGGCAGGTGCGCTGGGCCGATCCGGCCGACTCGCAGAGTTTTGAGAGTCAGATCGACGAGCGCACCCGCGCCATCTTTATCGAGAGCCTTGCCAATCCCGGCGGCACCTTCGTCGATATCGCCGCGATTGCCGCCGTCGCCCACAAGCATGGCCTGCCGCTGATCGTCGACAACACCATGGCGACGCCCTATCTTGTGCGCCCGCTGGAGCATGGCGCCGACATCGTCGTGCATTCGCTGACCAAGTTCATGGGCGGTCACGGCAACTCGATGGGCGGCGTCATCGTCGATGGCGGCACGTTCGACTGGTCGAAGTCCGGCAATTACCCGATGCTGTCGCAGCCGCGGCCGGAATATGCAGGCATGGTGCTGCATTCCACCTTCGGCAATTTCGCCTTCGCCATCGCCTGCCGCGTGCTGGGCTTGCGTGATTTCGGCCCGGCCATCTCGCCGTTCAACGCCTTCATGCTGCTGACCGGCATCGAGACGCTTCCCTTGCGCATGCAAAGGCATTGCGACAATGCGCTTGCCGTCGCCAAGTGGCTGAAGAGCCACGACAAGGTGTCCTGGGTCAATTATGCCGGCCTTGAAACCGATCCGAACAACGCGCTTCAGAAGCGGTATTCGCCGAAGGGCGCCGGTGCGGTCTTCACCTTCGGTCTCAAGGGCGGTTACGACTCGGGCAAGGCCTTCGTCGAAGGCCTCGAACTCTTCTCGCACCTCGCCAATATCGGCGATACGCGCTCGCTCGTCATCCACCCGGCCTCGACCACGCACCGCCAGTTGACCGAGGACCAGCAGGTCGCCGCCGGCGCCGGCCCGGATGTCGTGCGCCTGTCGGTCGGTATCGAAGATGTCGCCGACATCATCGCCGACCTGGAACAGGCGCTGGCGAAAGCCTGATTTTCATTGACGGGCGGCCATCCCGGCCGCCCGTTCATCTCCCTGGAGCAGATCATGTCCACATTCACGACCTTCGACATTGCCGGTGTCGAGGTAGAAAACGGCGAGCCGGAAGCCGACCGGATCATTGCCGGTTCCCCGAAATTCCGCACCTGGAACCTCGACGAGGCAGAAGGCGGCATCTATTGCGGCATCTGGGAAGCAACGCCCGGCAAGTGGCACGTCTCCTATGAGGAATGGGAGTATTTCCATATTCTCGAGGGCCACTCCATTCTCACGGAAGAGGGCGGCGAGCCGATTCACCTTAAGGCAGGCGGCCGACTGATCGTAAAGCCCGGCTTCAAGGGAACCTGGGAAGTCGTTGAAACGACTCGCAAGGATTACGTCATCCGGCTCTGAAGCCTTGACGGCAAGGGCGCTTCGGGATCGAACCGGAGCGCTCACAAGAAACTACCATTCCAGATCGAGCCGTTCGAGGCCGTGGAAGTGGTAGACGTCCTTGACGACAGGCTCGCTCGCAAGCTTGAGCCCTGGCAGGCGTTCGAACAGGATCGGCAGGGCGATATTCAGCTCCAGCCGTGCAAGCGGCGCGCCGATGCAGAAATGGATGCCGGCGCCGAAGGACAGGTTCGGCGCTTCGTTGCGCTCCGGCTTGAACACCAGCGGATCGGTGAATTTCTTCGGATCGAGATTGGCGGCGGCGAGAATGAGCCCCACCTTGTCGCCGCGCTGGAACGGAATGCCGTCGACCTCGACGTTTTCAAGCGCGTAGCGTTCGAAGATATGAACGGGCGCGCCGATGCGCAGACATTCCTCCACCGTTCTTTCCGTCGCGGCCGCATCGCGAAACAGCGCTTGCGGAGAATGGTCGCTGCCGAGGATGGTCCGCACCGAATTGCCGATCTGGTGCACCGTTGCCTCATGACCGGCGTTGAGCAACACGATGGCCGTGGAGATCAGTTCTTCCTCGGTAAGGTACTGGCCCTTGTGCTCCGTATGAACCATGTGGCTCAGCAGGTCGTCGCGCGGGTTTGCCCGGCGTTCGGCGATGATGCTGCGAATATAGTCGGAAAATTCCTCCGCCGCGCGATCGGCGGCATATTCGTCGTCCTCGGTGCGCGCGAACATGTACATGCGCACGTAAGCATGCGACCATTTCAGCAGTTGCGGCCCCATTTCCTCGGGGATGCCGATCATCCGCGCGATCATGGTGACGGGGATGATATCGGCGAAACTGGAAAGCAGCTCCGTCTTTCCGTCCTTCTCGAAGCGGTCGATCAGCTGATGGGTAAGTTCGGTGATCTCCGGCTTCATCTTCTCGATATGGCGCGAGACGAAGGCGCGATTGACCAGTGTGCGCAGCCGGGTGTGCTCCGGCGGCTCCAGTTCGAGCAGCGACCAGGCTTCGGCGGCGTCGAAATGCCTGGTGTGTGGCAAGGGCGCGGGCATGCCCAGTTGCTCACGGCTGGCGATATGCAGGATCTGCCGGCCGAAGCGCCGGTCGCGCAGGAGGGCATTCACATGGTCATAGCCGGTGAAGTACCACTGTTTCTGCTCTTTCCAGTAAAAGGTCGGCGTCACCGCATGAAGCGCGGCGTAGACCTGGTTCGGATCGCGGTAGAAAGCGGGATCGCGCACATCGAGAGAAACCTGACGAGCGCCGTGATCGACGGTAAGAAGCGAAGAAGCTGTCATCCCCTCGGCTTAGCCTTTTTCAGCAGCGCTTGAAAGACCTGTCGGCGGGGCCGTCGGCCGCCCTTTGCACACTTCGCAACTGCTGAATGCAGGCGTCGATATCGACCTCCGCCGCATCGGCGAGGGGCTCGGTATCCTCGCCGTCAACGACGAGACGATTGCGGCCGGCATGCTTGGCGGCATAAAGCGCCTTGTCGGCCATCGACAGCATGACGTCCGCATTGGCCGTTTTCGGTTCCATGACCTTGACGCCGGCGCTGACGGTTGCGGCGATGGTGTATGGTATGGCCGAAATCCGTTTCACGGAGAGCTCGCGGCGGACGCCTTCGGCAAAGGACCGAGCGACCTCGGTGTTTTCAACCGGCATGATGGATGCGAATTCCTCGCCGCCCAGACGGGCAAAAGCCCCTTGCGAGGCCATGCGCCGCGAAACGATGCGCGAAAAGGCCATCAGCGTCTGGTCGCCTGCGGCATGACCATAGCGGTCGTTGATCTGCTTGAAGTGATCGAGGTCGAAAAGGACGATTGCGATCGACAGGCCGTCGCGATGCGCCTGCTGCCTGATGTCCTCGAATCGCTCGAAGAAGCCGCGCCGGTTCAGGACGCCGGTCAGAGAATCGATCAGCGCCAGATCTCTCAGCCGCTTTTCCGATTCTTCCATGACCATCTTGCTGACGAACAGCACTTCCAGAACCAGGAATGTGGCCGAGGCTGCCGCAGTCAGCGGTGTGCTGACCATCTGCTGAAGGGTGTCGGCGGGATAGACGGCCATGACCATTGCGCCAATGACGGACGCTGCCCCCTGCAGCAGGAAGATCGCCGAGAGCTTGCGGCGCGTCGCCAGACTGGCAAAGCCCGGCGACCACAGGCAATGCGCCACGATCAGCGACCCGATGGCGGCCCCGAGATTGAAAACCATTGCGCGATGGCCCAGATTTTCGCGAAGGCCTGGCACGAACATGCAGGCGATCCAGACGAATACGGGCAGAAGGCCGATGGCGCGCAACGGTTTGCCATCTCGATGGCACAGGCCGGCGATGGCAAAGGCATAGGCCGACAGCGCGACCGCATTGGCGATTTCGATCGACAGGAAGTTCGGAATATGGCCACGCAACGAGACCAGGGCGACGCCGCACCCATGCGCGGCGAGCCCCAGGCCCCAGAACAGATAGGAAAGGACAGCGTGTTTGTTCGCCCACGCGACCATCAGGATCGCGGAGAGTGTCAACGCTTCCGCCGACCAGAGAAGCAGGCCGGTCTTCACATCGATCAAGGCTTGCTCCTTCTGGTTGAATTCTGACTGTCAGCTAAACAAGCACACCTTAAATTCCGGTTTCCATGAAAGGCGGAAATTGGGGACAAGAAAAACAGGCTGCACGATGCAAAGACGCCCCTCGCATCTCCCTTCACGGATCCTTCACCTTAAGCGCGCGAAAACCTGCGGATGCCTGCGGCCATAACTTCGAATTAAGGCGCGCCCTGTCACAAGGAGGCCAACGGCAGCTAGGGCTTTTGCAGCGGCGATGATAACGTCCATCGCGTCTTGAAGTCCGGGCCTGTGACACTCTATGTAAGGGTTGACACGAATTTCAAATGATTCCCTCAAGCCTCCAGGCGGTCGGAATGAGCATGATGAAGGACAAAGATGACTAATCCAGTTGATACCGCCATGGCGTTGGTTCCGATGGTCGTTGAGCAGACCAATCGTGGCGAGCGGTCCTATGACATTTATTCGCGCCTGCTGAAGGAGCGCATCATCTTCCTGACCGGCCCGGTCGAAGATCATATGTCGACGCTGGTCTGCGCCCAGCTTCTCTTCCTGGAAGCGGAAAACCCGAAGAAGGAAATCGCGCTCTACATCAATTCGCCGGGCGGCATCGTCACCGCCGGCATGGCGATCTACGACACGATGCAGTTCATCAAGCCGGCCGTTTCGACGCTGTGCATCGGCCAGGCCGCTTCGATGGGCTCGCTGCTGCTCGCCGCCGGCCACAAGGATATGCGTTTCGCGACGCCGAACGCCCGCATCATGGTTCACCAGCCGTCGGGCGGTTTCCAGGGCCAGGCATCGGACATCGAGCGCCACGCCCGCGACATCCTCAAGATGAAGCGGCGCCTGAATGAAGTCTATGTCAAGCACACTGGCCGCACCCTTGAGGAAGTCGAGAAGACGCTGGACCGCGACCACTTCATGGATGCGCAGGAAGCGCAGTCCTGGGGCGTCATCGACCGCGTTCTGACCTCGCGCGCCGAGGTTGAGGGCGAAACGGCCTGATAATTGCAAGGCATGTCGTCTCTCCGCCACAGTTCTATCCCATTTGTGAACGATGGGTGGGTTTCCAAGGGCGGAGAGGGCTGTCAAAATGGCCATTAATGCTATGTTGAATTTTTATGACATAGCATCAGTCTCGGTGGGATTCGTAGTGTCGGGCCCTGGATCCGTGGAAAACGCGGGCAAACTCCGGTAAAACGTCTTCCCTGTTGGCTTCGCCCGGTGGGCATGTCCTATTGGGCCCAAGCGATATAGAGTGGACCGCTTATCCGCGAGCTGGTGGATTTGCGGCGTGCTGGAAGGAAAGTGATATGAGCAAAGTCAGCGGCAACAACGGGGGGGATTCCAAGAACACCCTCTATTGTTCTTTCTGCGGCAAGAGCCAGCACGAAGTCCGGAAGTTGATCGCCGGGCCGACCGTTTTCATCTGCGATGAATGCGTCGAATTGTGCATGGACATCATCCGCGAGGAAAACAAGTCCTCGATGGTCAAGTCCCGCGACGGCGTGCCGACGCCCCAGGACATCATCAAGGTTCTCGACGAATACGTCATCGGCCAGCAGCAGGCCAAGCGTATCCTGTCGGTGGCCGTCCACAACCATTACAAGCGTCTGGCGCATGCCTCCAAGGGCGGCGAAGTCGAGCTTGCGAAGTCGAACATCATGCTGGTCGGTCCGACCGGCTGCGGCAAGACCTATCTTGCCCAGACGCTCGCCCGCATCATCGACGTTCCCTTCACGATGGCCGACGCGACGACGCTGACCGAAGCCGGCTATGTCGGTGAGGACGTGGAAAACATCATCCTCAAGCTACTCCAGGCTGCCGACTACAATGTCGAGCGCGCCCAGCGCGGCATCGTCTATATCGACGAAGTGGACAAGATTTCCCGCAAGTCGGACAATCCGTCCATCACCCGCGACGTGTCGGGCGAGGGCGTCCAGCAGGCTCTGCTGAAGATCATGGAAGGCACCGTCGCTTCCGTTCCGCCGCAGGGCGGCCGCAAGCATCCGCAGCAGGAATTCCTGCAAGTGGATACGACGAACATCCTGTTCATCTGCGGTGGCGCTTTCGCCGGTCTCGACAAGATCATCTCGGCGCGTGGCGAGAAGACCTCCATCGGCTTTGCGGCGACCGTCAAGGCGCCGGACGACCGCCGCGTCGGCGAAGTCCTGCGCGAGCTGGAGCCGGAGGATCTGGTGAAGTTCGGCCTTATCCCCGAATTCATCGGTCGTCTGCCGGTCCTGGCGACGCTCGAGGATCTCGACGAGGATGCGCTGATCCAGATTCTGTCTGAGCCGAAGAACGCTCTGGTCAAGCAGTATCAACGCCTGTTCGAGATGGAAGACGTCGAGCTGACCTTCCACGAGGATGCGCTGCGCGAGATCGCCCGCCGCGCCATCGTGCGCAAGACCGGCGCGCGCGGCCTGCGTTCGATCATGGAAAAGATCCTGCTCGACACCATGTTCGAATTGCCGGAACTGGAAGGCGTGCGCGAAGTGGTCATCTCGGACGATGTCGTGCGCGGCAATGCCCGCCCGCTCTACATCTATGCCGAGCGCGAGGAAAAGGCCAACGCTTCGGCCTGACCGTCGCCCATGGTGACGTCCAAGCAACGATGAGGGCCCTTGAGGGGCCCTTTTTGTTTTTATAGCCAATTTCGACGTATCGGCGCAAAAGGCTTCTGGTTCCCGGACGATTGGCGTACCATCGCCGAATGCCTGATTCCGCCCGATGGGGACGCAAGCCACGCATCAGCTTGTACCGGTTAGTGTAGGATGCGTATGGCTGTCACGATCGCCGCGGTGACGAGGGGCGAGCCTTGAAAAACAGGGCGCCGGCCTCCACTTGTAGGCGGACAGAATTTTGCCGAACCGCAGATGCAGGATCGGCAAAGACCCCGGCGACGGGGCTATGGAAAGGAAATGAGAATGACGAAAAAAACGTCTGCCCCGACTGAGAGCGTTGCCTATCCGGTATTGCCGCTGCGCGACATCGTGGTCTTCCCGCACATGATCGTTCCGCTCTTCGTCGGACGCGAAAAATCCATTCGCGCGTTGGAAGAGGTCATGGGGTCTGACAAGCAGATCATGCTCGTGACGCAGCTCAATGCCAGCGACGACGATCCGTCGCCGTCGCAGATCTACGAGATCGGCACGGTTGCCAACGTCCTTCAGTTGCTGAAGCTGCCCGACGGCACAGTCAAGGTGCTGGTCGAGGGACGCGCACGCGCCCATATCGACGGCTACAGCGACCGTGAAGAATTCTACGAAGCCAATGCCCACATTCTTGAGGAGCCGCAAGACGACGCCGTCGAGGTCGAAGCGCTGGCCCGGTCGGTGGTCTCGGAATTCGAGAATTACGTCAAGCTGAACAAGAAGATCTCGCCGGAAGTCGTCGGCGCCGCAAGCCAGATCGAGGACTACTCGAAGCTGGCCGATACGGTCGCGTCGCATCTTTCGATCAAGATCACCGAAAAGCAGGAAATGCTGGAAACCACCAGCGTGAAGACGCGCCTCGAAAAGGCGCTCGGCTTCATGGAGGGTGAGATTTCCGTTCTGCAGGTCGAGAAGCGCATCCGCTCGCGTGTCAAGCGCCAGATGGAAAAGACCCAGCGCGAATATTATCTCAACGAGCAGATGAAGGCGATCCAGAAGGAGCTGGGCGACGGAGAAGACGGCCGTGACGAAATGGCCGAGCTCGAAGAGCGCATCTCCAAGACCAAGCTTTCCAAGGAAGCCCGTGAAAAGGCTGATGCGGAGCTGAAGAAGCTGCGCTCGATGAGCCCGATGTCGGCCGAGGCGACCGTTGTTCGCAACTACCTCGACTGGCTGCTCGGTATTCCCTGGGGCAAGAAG
Source organism: uncultured Rhizobium sp. (assembly GCA_945952045.1). Taxonomy (GTDB): domain Bacteria; phylum Pseudomonadota; class Alphaproteobacteria; order Rhizobiales; family Rhizobiaceae; genus Metarhizobium. The sequence goes on along the minus strand of CAMFHE010000027.1, from coordinate 385 downwards.
TCGAAGATCAAGACCAACCTGAACAACGCCGAGAAGATTCTCGACGAGGATCATTTCGGTCTCGACAAGGTCAAGGAACGTATCGTCGAGTATCTGGCGGTCCAGGCGCGCGCCACGAAGATCAAAGGCCCGATCCTGTGCCTCGTCGGCCCTCCGGGCGTCGGCAAGACCTCGCTCGCCAAGTCGATCGCCAAGGCGACCGGCCGTGAGTATGTGCGCATGGCGCTCGGCGGCGTGCGCGACGAAGCGGAAATCCGCGGCCATCGCCGCACCTATATCGGCTCCATGCCGGGCAAGGTCGTGCAGTCGATGAAGAAGGCGAAGCGGTCGAACCCGCTCTTCCTGCTCGACGAGATCGACAAGATGGGCATGGATTTCCGTGGCG